>DATGXS010000015.1:0-42660 GCA_035298745.1 Lentimicrobium sp.
TTTCATATTCTCGAATGAAATGTCATCAGTCTTTGCCAGAAAACCTATAAATCCGCCGGCAAAAGTATCACCGGCACCTGTTGGGTCAAACACTTCTTCAAGTGGCATAGCCGGTGCAAAGAATACTTCATCTTTATCAAATAATAAAGCACCATGCTCACCTTTTTTGATTATTAAAAACTTAGGTCCCATGGCAAGAATTTTCCTTGCAGCTTTAACAAGTGAATATTCGCCTGAAAGTTGTCTTGCTTCCTCATCATTGATGGTCAGCACATCAATCATGGTTAAAACTTCATGAAGGTCATCCAGTGCATTATTCATCCAAAAATTCATAGTGTCCATCACTATCAGTTTTGGCCTGACAGGCAGCTGTTGGATGACACTTTTCTGGATAGCAGGAGTAAGGTTGCCTAGCATGAGGTACTCACAGTCCTGGTATGTTTCTGGCAAAACGGGATTGAAGTCAGCAAGCACATTTAACTCAGTCACCAGGGTATCACGGGTATTCATGTCAATATGATATTTCCCCGACCAGAAAAAGGATTTTCCATCAGGAATCACTTTTATACCACTAGTTTGGATGCCTTCGTGGTTTAAAAGAGTTATATATGCATCAGGGAAATCGCCCCCAACAACGGATATCACTTTTACTTTATCATACAATTTAGCCGCAGCCATACTGATGTATGTGGCCGCACCACCTAAAATTTTGTCGGTTTTACCAAATGGAGTTTCAATTGCATCAAATGCCACTGTACCAACTATAACAAGGCTCATTAACAGAGATTTAGGAGAATAAAAAGGAATAAATTACAAAGGTGCAAAATTAGGCTAATCGCATTAGAAACCAAAAAGTTAAAGGAATAAAAAAAGAGGCAGTTTCGGCTGCCTCTTTTATTTATTTATTTACTCTAATCAATAACCTGCATTTTGTTTAAAAGTTCCACCTGAAAGATCTATCTGTGTTTGTGGTATTGGCATGAATCCGCGAGATGCTTTGTTAAATGTGACATCAAATATTTGCTGGTCTCCAATATATTTTGGACCTCTGATACCTGAGTAAGATAATTGTGAATCAGCATAATCAACACCTTTTCTGATAAGATCGAAGTACCTGATGCCTTCTAATGATAATTCCAATCTTCTCTCCTTATATATGTTTTCGGGAATTGCAGGAATACTACTCAGACCAACGCGTGATCTAACTCTGTCGAGATATTGTTGAGCATTTGGACTTCCCAGTTCAGCAGCCATAAGGAGTACATCAGAAAAACGTATTACTCTTCGGTTGCATGTGCGGTTAAGTTCAAATTGTCCACCTGATCCCCAATGTTCAGCATCTGAACTGTATTTCTTTGAGAAATAACCTGTATGCTGATATCCTTTATCAAGAGTACCGTCTAATTCTTCTTCCCTTAAAACAGTCCATTGATATCGTGGATCATCCTTTATATCATTGACAAGTTTTTGACTAACTGTAGCAAAACTCCATCCACGATTCCATTTACTTGAATTTCCAACTCTCGGACCCTGCATTTGGGCAGCCAGGTTACCATCGCCACCTCTAACATAACCCCAATCCCACCATGGGAGATTATCACCATAAGAAACTTCAAAAACAGATTCAACACCAAACTCACCGGCCAATTTGAAATTATCCTCATAATTAGGTAACAAATCATGACCACTGTTGGCAATGAGGTCGTCCAGTTGGTTAACTACTGAAGTACGATCAATAGTTTGATCACCAGCCTTAAGTTCCTGACCGTAAACCCCATTATAAAATAAGTATACTCTAGCCAGTAGCGCTTTGGCTGCCCATTTGCTAACTCTGCCTGATTCATCAGCCGGAATAGTCGCAGGAAGATCAGCCATAGCTTCGGTTAAGTCCAGGGCTATTTGGTTATAAACATCTGAAGGATTAGCCTGTGGTTGTTTATATTCTGAAGGTCCTTTAATTGTTGAAGTTAGCAATGGTATGTTTTCGAAGAAACTAACTTGCTCAAAATAAAAGAAGGCACGAAGAAATTTAGCTTCTGCTTTTAGTCGAGCCTTAAATTCATCAGATGCTTGAACTCCATCAATTACTTCTAATAATTTATTAGCACGGTAGATACCTTCATAATTTTTAATCCAGATTGCATGTACCAGTACATTAGTGGTAGGAATGTTGAAGGTGTTAAGTTGATCTTCTTCCATCCCATCATTAGCATCAGAACCACCAGCATAAGAATCATCCGATAACATGTCAGAAACGGTCAAAACTGGAGCCCACGACACACCAGGTGTATCATCATAACCTAAAACATCATATACTGCAACCAATGCTTGCATTGCTTGTTCTTCAGTTTTATAAAAATTTGAAGTAACTTCCCTATCAAGTGGTTGCAAATCAAGAAAATCATCGCTGCAGCCAGTAAATAGCAAGCTTAGCAGCATTATTTTAGTAAGTTTTGATTTTATAAAGTTCATGATAATTCTTTTTTAAATTAGAAAGTGATAGTTGTACCAATCCTGAATGTCTTTGACTGAGGATATATTCCTCTGTCTATTCCGATGTCAAATGATCCACGCGCCCCTATCTCAGGATCCATTCCTGTGTAATTAGTCAAGGTTAACAGGTTTTCAGCAGAAAAATAAATTCTGAAAGTATCAGCACCAACTCTATCTAAAAGTCTCTTAGAAAAAGTGTAACCTAATTGAATATTTTTGAGTCTCAGATAAGATCCGTCCTCTATATAAAGATCTGATATGCGTGAATTAAAATTATTATCAGCTAATGTAAATCTAGGAACCTCATTTGATGTTCCCGGACCAGTCCACCTATTAAGAGCATCGGTTGTAAGATTCAGGTATTTTAAATCAGGCCTTTGACTGCCATTGAAAATTTCATTGCCATAAGTGCCGTACCAGAACATAGAGAAATCAAACTGTTTATAGGATGCATTTACATTAAAGCCAAGAGTCCAGTCTGGATGAGGACTACCAATGTAAGTTCTGTCAAGTGGGCTTATAATACCATCCCCATTAACGTCGACAAATCTTACATCCCCTGGTTTTGCATTTGGTTGGAGGTAATTACCCTCTGAATCGGTATGTCTATAGACGTCATTCTGATCCTGGAAAATTCCATCAGTCTTGTACCCATAGAAATATCCAATTGGTAAGCCTTCTTCTGTACGAGTTACCATTCCTGCAACTGCAAAACCAGCACCTGGAAGGACTCCTTCAGAATTGGCGATTTCTATCATTTCATTTTTATTATATGCAGTATTAACTCCAACACTGTACTTGAAGTCTTTTATTACAGTTCTCCAATTAACAGACAATTCAACACCTGAATTCTTGACACTTCCAACATTTGCATAAGAAGCAGCATTACCAACATGAGCAGGAATTGCTACAATTTCAAGAAGATCTTTTGTGTCTTTAATATAATAGTCAGCAGTTGCAACTAATCGGTTATTGAATAATTCCATATCGAGCGCAATGTCAATTTGTTTTGACTGCTCCCAGTGAAGATCAGCATTTTCAAAATAAGAAGGAGATGCTCCATTTAACCTAGTTCCTCCTATAATATATCCTCTTGATTTATCTATAGTTGATAGAAATTGGTATTCTCCAATTTTATCATTTCCATTTATCCCCCATGAAGTTCTAAACTTAAGGGTATTCAACCAGCTAACCACCGGAAAAAAAGATTCATCACTTGCAACCCATGAAAAACCTACTGAAGGAAAGACTCCATATTTATAGTTAGGTCCAAAACGAGAAGAACCATCCCGTCTAACAATTGCTGTAAAAGCATATTTTTCTTTAAAATCGTAAGTTAAACGACCAAAAGTGGAAGCCCATGCTGCATGTGAAGCACCACCTTTAGCCTCCCATTCATCGCCAAGTGCCATATTGAGGTAAACATTGTCGGGGTCAATAATGGGAACGTCAACATTGAAACCATACAGGTTCTCATAATTAAATTTACTCGCTGAAGTACCAGCCATGATGGAGAATTTGTGCTCATTAATTTTTTTGGTGTAACTTAAAGTATTCTCCCACTTCCATGTAGCCCAATGGTTGATTGTCTTGCGCACCCTTGTTTTTTCAGTATTATTCTGAGCACTGTTCAAGTAAAATAATGGATCGTATCCATCACTTACATTATAAGCAAGGTCAAGGCTCAAATTGGTTCCAAATTTTAAACCGTCAATAATCTCCCAATCACCAAAAATTGTACCTACCAACTTATCAGTTATCGATTTTGCATGTTGTATTTCCAGCAAGGCAAGTGGATTAACGATTTCAGCATTTACAAGAGTCGAAATTCCATATATATTCCCATTTGCATCAGTAACAACCGGATAATCTGAATATGGTCTCTGAGCTAATATTTCAGGATCAGTTTCGAAAACCGGGGTTAATGGATCTAAATTCAAGGCACTGCTTAAGGCACCATTAAATGACTCATTACTTCCAATTCCACGAGCAAAAATATGTGTATATGATAAAGTATTGCCAAAATGAATTCTCTTATTCACCTGATGATCAGAATTAAACCTTGCAGAAATTCTTTGATAGTGAGACTTATCACCACCAATAATACCTTCCTGGTTAAAGAATGCCAATGATGAAAAATAAGTAGATTTTCCTGCACCTCCCATAACAGATATTTCATGACTCTCAATTGGTGCATTTTTCTCAAATAATTCTTCCTGCCAATCGGTGTCATATTTTGGAATTTCATTTAAATCAAACTTTTCTTCCATTCCTGCATTCCTGGCACCTTCATTCATTAGCATCATATACTCACTTGCATTTAACATATCAAGTTTGCGCCATGTATTTTGTACGCCTTTATATCCTGAATACGATATGTTCATTTTCCCGGATTTACCTGTTTTGGTAGTTACCAGAATAACACCATTTGCGGCACGTGCTCCATAAATTGCAGCTGAAGCAGCGTCCTTCAGAACATCAATTGATTCGATATCACCTGGATTGATATAGTCAAGCCCATCTTCCATAGTAATCCCGTCAACAACATATAATGGCCTTGAGTCAGCCGTTGTACCTGTTCCACGAATCCTTATTGCAGGTCCTTCTCCCGGTTGACCAGATGTATTTGTTACCTGAACACCTGCAGTTCTACCTTGAAGCGCCTGTTCAAATCTTGTTACTGGTGTTTTTACAATTTCTTCTGATTTCACTGAAGCAATTGCACCGGTTACCACTTTCTTTTTCTGTGTACCGTATCCAACAACAACGATTTCACTTAAATCGGTTGTTTCAGGTTCTAAGGTTGCATTTATTGTTGTTTGTTTATTCACCTTTATTTCCTGTTTGGTGTAACCAATAAAGGAAACTACCACTGTTGCATCGGGTGATGAAACTGTGAGGCTGTATTTACCGTCAATATCGGTTGTGGTACCGTTGGTTGTGTTCTTTTCTACGATGGTTACTCCCGGAAGCCCTGTTCCTGTTTCTCCATCAAGTATTCTGCCGGTGATCTTATGCGACTGTGCAAACATAAAGCTTGCATTCAGTAACAAAGCCAGCAGCAACATGAGGTTTCGAAACTTTTTGTTCATCTGTTGATTTTTACGGTTTGTGTGTGTATAATTGATTGTTTTGATTTTTTTAATTCTGAAATACTCTGATATAATCTACTTTCATCTGTTGTGGGAAACGAGTAGTTGAATTTGGATATCCCGGCCAGTTTCCTCCAACAGCAATATTAAAAATGAAGAAACATTGCTGATGAAATTCTGACATATGTGCAGGCGTGATATTGATGATATATGATTGCTGATCGTCAACCATGAATTTCATGGTTGTTGCATCCCAAATCATACTAAAAACATGATATTTGTTACTGAAAGTGCCAGTTGGCAGTTTTAAACTTCCACCCGCCTGAACATGGCCGTTATCATCCCAGTGAAGTGTACTGTAAACAGTATTTTCTCGTCCATTTCCTCCAATCATCTCCATAATATCAATTTCACCGCATTTGGGCCATCCAACACTTGAAATATTATTACCGAGCATCCATAGTGCAGGCCAGATACCTTGTCCTTCAGGTAATAAAGCCCTTATGTCAACCCTGCCGTACTGGAATGTCTTTTTGTTTCTTGTAACCATTCTGGCTGAGGTGTAAGCACTGCTTTGTGCATTTTCCTTCCGTGCTTCAATAATTAAAGTTCCACCTTCAGTCCAGGCATTTTCTTTTTTGTAATACTGAAGTTCGTTGTTGCCCCATCCGCCGGCCCCGGTTTCAAATGACCAATAATCAGCATTGATGGTGCTTGCATCAAATTCATCATTCCAAACCAATTGCATACCAGCGTATGTCATGGGCGTGAAATAACCGTTTTCAAGAGGAACCTCGTTACTTCCAATGGTAACGGTTCTTATTTCTTTAATATATTTTCCTGAAGTTCCATATGCCCTGACCTCTACTTTGTGGTCACCCTGTTCAGTAAATCCATATTCAAATGTACCTGAAGTGTTTGTCAAAGCGGCAGTTGCTGATTCATCAATATGCAGACGATACTCGATTGTATTGTCAGCATGGGCAGTAACCGTTATTTTATACACATCATTTGAATCAGTAGCAACCGTTACAGAGAGGTTTGCAGGATCTGTACTGGTATCAGGGTCTGATTTAGTACATGAAAAAAAAGTGATTCCAAGTAGAAGTGTGACGAGTAAGTAAGTTCTTTCTCTCATCAATACCATCCTTTTTAAAAACTTTATGAATTGATTGTCAGTCTTTCTGAAAATCAGCGCAAAAATATCACAAAACATAAGCAATCTGCATTTGGAGTGTAAATATTTATAAAGTTAGTTATTTGAATAATTGATAAGAGGATTTTAATCAGAATTATTCCGGAATATCTTGGGTAGAATACAAAATTACCCGGCAATGTGCATGATTAATGGTAAAATCAGCCAGACAAATAAAGTAATCAGCACAATGCTGACAAGGTTCATAACAAAGCCAGCCTTTATCATATCTTTCATCCTGATATAGCCGCTGCTGAAAACAATAGCGTTTGGTGGTGTTCCCATAGGAAGCATAGAAGCTGCGCTTGCTGCCAGGGTCATTGGAATTCCGAGCAGAAGCGGGTCAAGATGCAGGGCATCAGCAAGTGCAGCTAATACTGGTGCCAGCACTATGACTTGTGCTACATTACTCATCAATTCACTCAGGAATATAGAAACAGCCACAATTACAAGTAAAAGCATCAGGTTACCCATGTTGCTGAATTCTGCCAGCCATGAGCCTATCTGTTCCATAACCCCAACCTTTTCCAAAGATCCGGCCAAAGCAATACCCCCGCCAAACAGGAGAAGAATTCCCCATGCCATTTTTGAGGTATCCTCCCAATTGAGGAGCATTTTGCTTTTGCTCTTATGGTCCTTGCCACTAGGAGTAGCAAATAGCGCAAGTGCTCCTATAATAGCAATCATATTGTCATCAAGCTTAAAAAGCTTTAACTGATTAACCAGGTCTTTAGTAATCCAGAGTAATGCAGTTATTGAAAATATTAGTAATACACGCTTTTCAGCTCCGGTTAGGTTCCCTAATGCAGCTAATTCACTATGTATAAGGCCGGTTGTTTCGTTGCTTTTTTTAATCCTGTTTGGGAAAAGCCATTTAGTAAGAACCAGATAAAGCATTATCAATAATACAATAACCAATGGAGTGCATAGCATCATCCAGTCGATAAACTGGATTGTATAACCATACTTTTTTTCAATGTAAGCAACAAAAGCTACATTCGGGGGTGTACCGATTACTGTTGCCATTCCACCAAAATTACTGGCATATGCAATCACCAGCATCAAAACAAGGGCGAAATTATTCATTCCTTTGCCTTGTTTCTCATTTTCACGCATTACAGCTATAACACTTAATGCAATGGGGAACATCATCATGGTAGTTGCTGTGTTACTCAGCCACATGCTCAGAAAAGCGGTTGCAATTATGAAACCAAGAATGATCCTGTCGCCGCTTGTACCGGTACGCCTTACTATTTGTAGAGCTATTCGCTTATGGAGGTTCCACTTTTCAATAGCAAGGCCTATCATAAAGCCTCCCATAAAGAGGAAAATAACCGGATTGCTATAAGATTTGGCCACTTCTTCAATAGGACTTATTTTAAGTAGTGGCAGCAAAACTAACGGAATGAGGGCAACAGCAGCCATTGGTAATACTTCACTAATCCACCAGATCACCATAAGAATGGCTACAGCAACAGCTTTATTAGCTTCAGGGGTTAGTGAAAAGGGGTTGATGAAATATGCTGCAAAGGCAGACACCGGTCCTATACTGAACAACAGGCGGTATTGGTTATTCTGGTACCAATTCGTCATAAAAGACGGTTTTTGCTAAAGTTGATGCGCTAATTTATCAAAATAACTTCATCACCTACACATGTAATAATGAAAAGCATAAATTTACCACGTCATTTTATCAGCCATGAAACTCAAATACAATAACTTGCTTTGGGCATTTTTATTCATTTTTTTATTTCTTAATGGGTCATTTTCTTTCGCTCAAACCTGCGATACACTGTCAAACTGGGATGGTATCAGCCAAAATTGGGTGCTTTATGGTCAATCGGCCGAAGTTGTGGCTAATCCTCTGCCCGGAAGTGTTAATCCTTCAGCACATTGCTATAGTGTTGTTACTACTGAAAACCAATGGGACAATATAAGTTATGAACTTACTGAACCAATGAATTTTGATTCTTATCACCATTTCAGAGTAAAAGTTCTTGCACCGGGTACGGGAGGAAGTGTAACTTTTAAATTTCAGAATCAGGATAACAGCGAATGGCAGGAAATAACACAAACTCCTGTTCCCGGGCAGTGGTCTGATCTTGAATTTGATTTCTCAGGATTGTATTATAATAATCTGACAACTCTGGTGATTTTTTACGACTTCCAGGGAACAACACCCGGTATTGAATGGTATATTGATGATGTCATAAAAATGATTCCTGATCCTCAGCCGGTTGAATCAAATTTGCCAATAGTTGTAATTGATACATACAATGTCTGGATCCCTGATGCTTACAAGATAGATGCATCTATGGGTATTATTGACAATGGCGAAGGGCAGATGAACCATTTGGCTGATCCTTTCAATGGTTTTTACGGGAGAATTGGTATTGAAACCAGAGGTCACTCAAGTCAGATGTTTCCGAAAAAATCTTTTGGTGTCGAAACAAGGAACAGTCTGGGAGAAGACCTTGATGTTTCCCTGTTAGGCATGCCTGCCGAAAGTGACTGGATTTTATATGGCCCATATACTGACAAATCAATGTTGCGTGATGTCTTCTCTTTTGAGATGAACCATAAGATGAATGACATATACTCTTCCAGAACCAAATACGTAGAATTGGTGGTCAATGGTGATTACCGTGGCGTGTATGTTTTACTTGAAAAAATTAAGAAGGGAGAAAACCGGGTTGATATTGGCACTTTGAAACCCGATGAGGTTTCAGGTGAAGATGTGACCGGTGGTTATATCCTGGCAGTTGACTGGAGGCCAAATGATTTTGTTTATAACCATGATGGCTGGAAATCTGAAGTTTCTCCTCCGTACAATAATACCATAAAACCAACTTTCCAATATTTCTATCCTGAAAGAGATGAGATTGTAGATCCGCAGCGATATTATATCAAAAGTTTTGTCACATCTGCAGAAACTGCACTTGTTTCACCTTCTTTTGGCAATCCTAACACGGGTTACATAAAGTATTTTGATGTTCCTTCATTTGTTGATTTTATGATCATGGCTGAATTGTCAAAAGAGGTTGATAAATACAGGTTGAGTCAGTACTTCTATAAAGAAAAAGATAAAGCCGGTGGTAAATTGTACGCCGGTCCGGTCTGGGATTTCAATTTAGGATATGGGAATGTGGATTACTGGACATTGGGACTTGGGTATACAGGTTTTGTTTATAACGATATCCAAACCTGGGATTATAGCATAATGTACTGGTGGAAGAGATTGATGGAAGATCCATACTTCCGCAACCTTGCAAAAACAAGATGGGAAGGATTGCGCAGCAGTTGCTTTTCAAATACTTCAATCAACACAACAATTGATTCGTTAACCAATGTTCTTAGTGCGGCAAAAAACCGGAATTATGAGAGATGGACAATACTGGGTACTTATGTTTGGCCAAATTATGACTGGCAGAACAATACCTATGAGGATGAAGTTGATTATTTCCGCAATTTTGTTATAAGACGTGCCAACTGGCTCGATTCTAATTTACCGGGTACCCCGATTAATCCTGCAGTCAACATTTCAGCGCAGGGAAATACTATCTCACTTGTATTGTTGGGTGATTATTTCAGGAATAATGATTTAAAAACCCACCAATTTGTAATCAATGACGCTCCCATAAGTATTGTTCTTGAATCGGTTGAATATATCAATGCAGCAGAGTGCAAATTAACATTTAATAATGTGGTAACCGGAGCTTTGCAAATATCTGTTACCGTCCTGGAAGAAGCGGTTAACACCTGGCAGGATATAACGAGTAACAGACTTGAAACAGCAGGGTTTGAAGATACCCGAAACGGCAATGCAATCAGCCTCATTTCGGCTGATAACCGGTTGATTATACGGTGTAACAAGCCTGAAACATTGCCAGCCGATGCCCGTATAATCAGTATGAATGGAAGTGTTGTTGGTGAATATACACTTCAGCATGATTCTGAAAATACAATATATCATCAGTTAAAGCCAGGTGTTTACATGCTGATTCTACAGTCTGCTGAATATAATAAAGCTTATAAGTTTGTGGTAATCAATTAATACTTTCTCTCTCTTAAAACACTTTACTTCTGCACATAACTCCATTCTAAAGAATGGAGTTAATTTTTTATGTCTCCCAGAAAACATCAAATGGGACTTATTAAGAGAGGTTGTATTCTTACTGCCAGGGCAGGAAATGGATAGGAATTTTTTCTGGCTCCGACCAACTATTAATAATTATTCAAAAGTTTTGTCAAACGGCTACTTTTCCATAAATTTATCCAATTGGAATTCCTCTTTGTCCTTGATTTATAACAAACACATACAAACATCCCCATGATTGAAATCAAAGAAGTAGCCACTAAATCTCAATTAACCGAGTTCATTTGTTTCCCTGATAAGTTATATAAAGGAAATCCATACAGGGTTCCACCACTTCATTATGTTGAGAAGGGATCTCTTGATAAAAAAAGGAATCCGGCTTTTGATTATTGTGAGGCGAAATATTGGCTTGCTTATAAGAATGGGAAGATCGTTGGGAGAATTGCCGGCATAATCAATTCCAGTGCCAACAAACTCCTGAATGAAAATTCAGTAAGGTTTGGCTGGATAGATTTCACTGATGATGTGGAGGTAAGTTCAGCATTATTGAAAACCGTTGAAGAATGGGCTGCAAGCATGGGATTTGATCATGTACATGGCCCGCTTGGTTTTACTGATATGGACCTTGAAGGCATGCTCGTTTCAGGATTTAATGAAATTGGCACTCAGGCTGTTCTCTATAATTATGAGTATTATCCTCAGCACCTTTTAAATTTGGGGTATGAGAAGGAGGTTGATTGGATTCAATTTGAGATCAGGGTCCCTGATTCTGTTCCCGAAAGGATAACACGTATTGCCGACATCGTTAAGCAAAAATATAACCTGAGGGTTTTACAGGCTACGAAGTCAAAGGAGTTGCTGCCTTATGCAAAGAAGATGTTTCAAACAATGAATGAATCATTCATTGAACTTTACGGTTATGTACCACTTACCGACAAGCAGATGGATTATTACACCGATATGTATTTTTCACTGATAAATCCAAAGTTTGTTTGCTTTATTCTTGATGAAGATGATGATGTTGCAGGTTTCGGTTTAGCATTATACTCTCTTTCTAAAGCATTGATAAAAGCCAAAGGCAGTTTATTTCCATTCGGTTTCATTCATCTGATGAAAGCTATGCGTAAAAATGATACCGTTGATATTTTGTTGCAAGGGGTTAAGAAAAAGTACATTAACAAAGGACTGCCTGCTATTTTCTTTGCTGAGCTGATGCAGGCATTTATAGATAACGGGGTCAAGACAGCTGTATCAAGTCATGCACTTGAAAAGAACATTGCGGCATATTTGATGTTTGATGATTTCATGAGCCGGAATCATCTGCGCAGAAGGTGTTTCGGCAAAAAGCTGAATGGAATCGAGAATGGAATCAAAGTATAATATACTGATAACCGGCGCCAGTGGATTCATAGGTACCATTTTGGTGGATGAAGCACTCAAAAGGGATTATCATGTTTATGTTGCAGTTAGAAAATCAACTGATATCTCAGAACTAACAAAGAAGAAAGTTGAAATTCTTACATTCGATTACAGTGATCCGGTTAGTATGCTCAGCGTTCTTGTGGGTATTCCCAAACTTGATTATGTGATTCATAATGCCGGGGTCACCAAGACCTTGTCGAGACAGGAATTTACAACAGTTAATTTTAGTAATACTGTTAATTTGTTGCTTGCGCTTTCTGAACCCTCAGTAAAACCGAAGAAATTTGTGTTTGTAAGTAGTATTGCTGCCCGGGGGCCAATTATAAGAGGTGACGAGTTAACCGCCGGAAACAACAGCGGATCAACAAATGAGAGGCCTGTATCGCATTACGGAATGAGCAAACTTCTGGCAGAGAAATATATCAGGGAGAAGCACATTATTGATTATATAATCATTCGGCCAACTGCCGTTTATGGCCCGGGCGATAAAGATTTCCACAAAGCTGTAAAGCTTATTAACAGGGGCTATGACATGCGTATAGGTACTAAAGACCGCAAGCTGAGCTTCATCTATGTTAAGGATCTTACCCGGTTAATCATTGATGCTATGGAATCTTCATGTAGAAATAAATCATATTTCGCTTCTGATGGTTACTTGTATGACCATCGTTCTTTTGGAAGGTATGTTAGTGAATCGCTTGATAAAAAAATTATTAGTATTACTGTGCCAGTTATTGTCGCAAAATTCGTAGCTTTATGTGGCGACATTTACAGCACTATTTCCAGGAAACCTTCTGTCATAAATAGTGACAAGATGAAGGAACTTTCAGCTACTGACTGGAGTTGTGACATTAATGAAGTTAAAACCGATCTTGGGTTCATTCCTGAGTTTGAACTTAAAAGGGGGATCGGTGAAACAATGGCCTGGTATAAGGAAAAAGGATGGTTATAGAATTTAAACGACTTATTAAGGAATTTAAAATATAACTATTATGAAAGAAGACATTCAGAATCCTGAAGGAAGACTTGGTATTCTGCTTCCCGGACTGGGAGCTGTTGCAACAACATTCATCGCCGGTGTGCTTGCGGTAAGAAAAGGCATAGCTGCGCCGGTTGGATCCTATACTCAGATTGGCAATATCAGGGTAGGCAAAAGACCTGAAAACAGAAACCCACGCGTTAAAGATTTCGTTCCACTGGCTGATTTGAATGATATTGCATTTGGGGGTTGGGATATTTTTGAAGATAATGCATATCAATCAGCTATGAATGCAGGTGTAATTGAAAAAGACCTGTTAAATATGCTTAAAGATGAGCTATCGGACATTATTCCAATGAAGGCGGTCTTCGATAAAAAATATGTGCATAAACTTGACGGTGTTAATGTTAAGAAAGCTGCCACAAAAATGGACCTTGCACATGCACTGATGTTTGACATAGAAGAATTTAAGAAAGTAAATAACTGCTCGAGGCTCGTTATGGTGTGGTGTGCTTCAACTGAAGTTTACCTTGAAAAGAGCGACATTCATGAAACCGTGGAAGCATTTGAAAATGCAATGCTTGAAAACCATCCGGCTATTGCACCAAGTATGATATATGCATATGCTGCCATAAAAATGGGGGTTCCTTTTGCCAATGGCGCTCCAAATCTTACACTTGATTTTCCTGCAATGATTGAACTTGCAAAAAGGGAAAGGGTGCCTATTTGCGGAAAGGATTTTAAAACCGGACAAACCCTGATGAAAACAATAATTGCCCCAGGGCTTAAAGCACGTAATCTTGGTGTGGATGGATGGTTTTCAACAAATATTTTAGGAAACAGGGATGGTGAAGTGCTGGATGATCCTGAAAGTTTTAAAACCAAAGAAGTTTCAAAACTTGGCAGCCTCAACTTAATTTTTGAGCCTGAACTTAATCCCGATCTATATAATGATTTGTACCATAAAATCAGGATCAACTATTATCCACCCCGTGGTGATAATAAAGAAAGCTGGGATAACATTGATATATTCGGATGGTTGGGTTATAAGATGCAGATAAAGATTAATTTTCTTTGTCGTGATTCTATTCTTGCTGCTCCAATTGTGTTAGATCTTGCTTTATTACTAGATCTTGCCCAACGGGCTGGAATGAATGGAATACAGGAATGGTTGTCGTTCTTCTTTAAAACACCTCAGGCTGGCGAGGGCTTGAAACCACAACATGATCTTTTCAGGCAGCTTATGAAATTAGAGAATACCCTTCGATACCTGATGGATGAAAGCCTGATTACTCATCTGGGACTCGACTATTATGAGGAAAAATAAACTGGGTGCCTGGAAATTAGGTGTAACAGTATTTGGATTGGGTTACCTGCCGGTTGCTCCTGGAACCATGGGGGCCTTGGGTGGATTATTACCCGGAATTATTATATTGAAATATACCAATCATCCGCAAATCTGGTTATCGGGATTAATCTTAACTTCGTTAATCATTGGCATTATTGGTTCAAATAAGTTAGAACCTCTATGGGGCAAAGACCCATCAAAGATTGTAATAGACGAAACGGCAGGCATGTGGGTAAGTATGCTTTGGTTACCAATTAATCTATGGTATGTTGTTCCGGCATTTGTTTTCTTCCGTTTTTTCGATATCTTTAAACCATTTGGAATAAGAAAGACGGAGAACTTAAAAGGTGGAACCGGGGTTATGGCCGATGATATTCTGGCAGGGGTTTATGCAAATCTTGCAACACAAGTACTTTTCATTATTTTGAAGGAGATACGATGAAAGTAGGTTCATTAAACAGGTTGCTGAGGTTTCAGCTGAATTCATTTGTTTCGACTCTGGTGGATTTTACGATTACAATTGTTTTGACTGAGCTTGCGGGTTTTTGGTATTTAATTAGTACTTCTATTGGAACTATTACAGGTGGAGCCGCAAATTTTATAATTGCCCGGCACTGGGTTTTCAGAGTCAGGGAGTTTCCCGCTTTAAAGCAATTAGGATTATACTTAATTAACTGGTGTTGTAGTAGTTTATTAAATATCACCAGTGTATTCCTTATGACGAGCTTAATGCATCTTAATTATATTGTTTCAAAAATGATAACAGCCGTTCTGGTTGGACTTCTCTTTAATTATAATTTTCAGCGCAAATTTGTTTTTAGTATGCCTCAACATAATAGTCAAATCACAAAAAGGGTAAATAAATAGTATGCGGGCAAGAGATAAAATTCAGCAATTCCTTTATTTAATTTTAAATCCTGTTGTCAGGTTCCTCGTCATGATAGGGGTTACTCCAAATGTGGTTACTACAATTGGTTTGATAATTAATGTTGTGGCAGCAGCGGTCTTTATCTACGGTGGTGAATTTGGAGCAAAGGGTGACCTGTCATATGTAGGATGGGGTTGTGGTTTAGTGCTTTTTGCAGGTTTATTCGATATGCTCGACGGACAGGTGGCCAGGATTGGTAAGAAAGCATCAAGGTTTGGGGCATTGTATGATTCAGTGCTTGATCGTTATAGTGAGTTACTCATGTTTTTAGGTATCTGTTATTACCTTGTCGGACAAGGTTATTTAGTTAGTTCTTTATTTGCATTTATTGCCCTGGTTGGTTCTATGATGGTGAGTTATGTAAGGGCACGTGCTGAAGGTATTGGTATAGAATGCAGCGGAGGTTTCATGCAACGGCCTGAAAGAATAATTATGATTGGTTTTTCAGGTTTAATATGTGGCATTGTTGCCGCTTTAAGCGGAGGAAATCAAGCCCTGCACTTTGGGGGCTTTCCGGTTGAATACCTTGAAACTATATCGATTTTCACAGGTCCTATTATGGTCGTGGCTGTTTTTTCAAACATTACTGCAATTAACCGGCTCAGAAGTTGCCGTGCAAAACTGTTTGAAGCCAGTAATCAGGCATACTCAAACAATCGGCAATAAGATTGAATAAGAATAATGGGACGAAATTATAATAATGGGCCTATCAGATGCAATCAATATTAATCAAAGTTGCAAAAGATACCAGGTTAATATCTTTTGCAGGATCTTTATTTTACCTTTTTATTGTAAATCTTTTCATTGGCTTGAAATTTGAAAATTTATTTATTGTTTTTGGGTATAACTTATTAATCTGGATCACTCCTAATACCAGGAAATTTATACTGGCATTTACAGTTTTTGTGATCTTCGGGGTACTTTATGATTTTCTGAAAGTCTTCCCTAATTACCTCTTTAATGATATAGATATCAAGGGGATATATTCACTGGAGAATTCATTATTCGGATTCAATTTTCAAGGCATAAAAATCACACCGAACGAATTCTTTAGCCTAAATCAAAATGCAGCCCTTGACATTATAAGCGGACTATTTTACATTAACTGGATTCCCGTACCACTGGCTTTTGCGGTTTTTCTTTATTTATCTAACAAACGGCAATATCTGCATTTTGCATTAACTTTTCTTCTTGTAAATCTCATTGGGTTTGCAGGATACTATCTGCATCCTGCTGCTCCACCCTGGTATGTCAGCCTTCATGGCTTTATTCAAGATACAGCAATTCATGGAAATGCAGCCGGCTTTACAAGGTTTGATCAATATATAGGTTTGCAGCTTTTTGGTAGTATTTATACCAGGAATTCGAACGTTTTTGCGGCCCTTCCGTCTCTTCACTGTGCTTACCCGGTAGTTGTAATGGCTTATGGTATTAAAAATAAATTGGGAAAGGTCAATTGGTTGTTTGTTGTGTTCATGTTGGGAATTTGGTTTGCCTCTGTTTATTCGGGTCACCATTATGTCATTGACGTTATACTGGGTATTGTTACAGCACTTCTTGGGATCTTTGTTTTTGATAAGATACTGATGAAAACAACACTCTTCAAATCTTTCGTTTTCAAATACCTGGCTTTAATCCGTTAAGAAAGAGCAATTTTGTATACTTTTGCGTTCTATTATTAAAGTCAGTACAATGCCCGCCACCTTATTTCCGCACAACTTTGAATTCTGCACACTTGCAAGCGGAAGTAGTGGTAATTGTCATTATTTCGGTTCTGAAGAAGAAGGAATTCTTGTTGATGCTGGCATTAGTGCACGCAGGATCAGAAAGTCGCTTGATGAAATAGGTGCTGGAATAGGAAGAATTAAGGGTATCTTCATTACGCATGACCATATAGATCATATTGGTGCACTCACCCGTTTAACCAGACATCATAAGATTCCGGTTTACTGTACTGAAGGCACATGGAAGGGGATACTGCGAAATAGAGCCACTTTTGATGTTGACCAATCAATGTATCGTGAAATCAAACCGTTTAAGAGATACCTGGCAGGAGGATTTGCCGTTGAAGCATTTCCAACATCACACGATGCACACGGCTCGGTTGGCTATCATATCTCTAACAACATTAAAAGTATCACCGTTGCAACAGACCTTGGTTATATCTGTGATAATGCTGCCAAATACCTGAAACAGTGTGATGCAATGTTCATAGAATCAAATTATGATGAACATATGCTGCTTTTTGGGTCATACCCTGCCCATTTGAAAGAAAGAATACATGGTCCGACAGGTCATCTCTGCAATTCACATACTGCCCAATTCCTTGCCGAAAACTACCGTAAAAACATATCACATATAGTCTTAGGTCATCTGAGCGCAGAAAATAACACTCCATCAAAAGCGCTTGAAACACTGCATGAAGCTTTTACCAATAAAGGGATTACCTTAAATGGCACAATTGTAAAGGCTCTGGCAAGAGGGGAGAGGTCAGAATTGTATTACCTCGATTAATAAAATTCTTTGGTGGATCCTCTGATTACTGAAATTGTTTGTTCTGGGCCATCTGCTGATTTATTTTCAAAAAAAAATTCTACAGCCTCTTGTTTATTTAGAAATAACCTTTAATTTTGCAGTCCCTTTCGAGGGAAACAATATTCCTCCTTAGCTCAGTTGGTTAGAGCATCTGACTGTTAATCAGAGGGTCGCTGGTTCAAGTCCAGCAGGGGGAGCAAAAAAAGCCGCTATTTAGCGGCTTTTTTTATGTCGTAAACTCAGCCAGGAATAGGTGATACAATAAGCCATTCAACTACAATGGTTCCATTTCCGCTATTTGTTCTTACTGCGGGTTTGCATTTTCCACCAGTAAACAATGTACAAAACGCAGGGAATTGAAATAATTAAAATTGCAGCAACAATAAAACCATTGAATTCATCACTGCTTAAGCGGTAGAACAAGACTAGAAAAGAAACCAAAGAAATGATCCCGCCAAAGCCTTCTTTCCAATAGGCGATTATTAAACCAAAGATTGCAAAGGCTGTCAAAATCCATTCAAACAACATTGGATAGGCCGAAGTTGCCAATGATGAAAGAGCCTTAAAAGGAGATTCCCCGTGATTTAGCTCCTCTAGATACTCCTGTATCACGATGAACAGCACAATAGCTATAATAATTGTTGCTATTACTCTGGCAATCCAACGGATGCCCCAGTATTTATTGACATTATCCATACATATCAAATAATAGGTCTTACTAAGCGTCAATGTGCCAATTTTTATTTGCTTTTTAATTTCTCCAGCATTTGAATTCCATTCTGATTGCCTGGATTTAACTTTACCGACATTTCATAATTCACAATGGCGGCTTTTTTATCTCCTTTAGCTGCATAAGCTTCTCCCAGACTGTCGTAGGTATTGAATGAATCCGGGAAGGCTTCGACATTCATCCTGAAAACTGCAATTGCTTCATCATACTTTTTATTATTCAGGTAATCATATCCAAGCATATTCATCTCCATTTCAGAGATCAGGTATTCATCATTGCCAGATACTTCTTTGAATTTCTTATTTGCGGCACTGATTCCTTTGGATTCAATAGTTTCCCTGATAATATCCACAACCTTAAGTTTCGTGTAATTTACCAGCCTGTTGAAAAGAATTTTATTGCAGTCTTCAACCGAAACAGGTTTTACGTTGTAATAGTCAGTTTGTTCTGAATTCTGGAGGTCAGCAACAACCCATTCCCCATTACGGTCGCAGATAACAAAATGTACATAACCCGCCTGCCAGTTATCGGGGGTAAAAGCGTAATCACCATAAAGGAAATAATCACCCTCTTGCGGATTCGTTTTGAGGTAATCCCTGAATTGTTTTGCCATGTCCCAAAGTGCTTTCATTTCATTGGGATCTTGTACTGAGGGCTTTAGAAGCAATGGGTTCTTGGAAATCAAGGCTTTACTTAAACCACCTTCATTGACCAGTTTTACCAGTTCCCCGGTGGCATAGTCGTCTGACTGCCTCATTACCCTTAACGGGAAAACCACGAGTTGCGACTCCTTTAAACCTGACTGCAATGCTTTTTCACGTTCATGCATCCCAATCATCTCTTCTTCAGGCGGCAGACCGCTTCTCTCCCTCATTTTCGCTGCCATCTTACCGGGCTTTGCATTGCGGGCAGTCTCTTCATTTAGTCCGAAATATGGTGCCAGGCGCTCTGTAAGTAAAACTGAATAACCCATGGGGTCAGGGTCATCTACGTCAGTGAATACCTTATCGTTTGAATTAAGGAAATCACTCCATACTAGTTCACCCTTATTATCAACCACGAGCCCAAAAAGCTCATCAATCGGAGGTGGATTATTGTCACCATTCATTTCTGCATACAGGATGTAATCGGTAGTAGCTGGGTTTTTAAGTAAAAAACTTTTCAGTGAATCGGCAATGGCCTTAACACTTGCCCTTTCTTCATATATGAAGATGCTTGTCCCAACCTCAATGTTCTTTAAACCTTTCTCTTCAAGAATAGCACCAACAACTTCTGAGACCCTGTCCCAGTGCTGGTTCATCAATTTCACGGGAAGAATGGTGAGAGAAGCGTCAACACCCTTTAATTTCATCAGATCAAGCCGTTTCTGCTGTTCCGCCGGTACAGTTTTTACCGCAAGATCCTGCTGTGCATAAAGCCATCCTGTGTTCAGCATCAACAGGAGGACTGCTGCTTTTTTGAAGATTTTCATTTTTACCTCCTTGGTATTGTACAATAAATAAAAGCAACACTTGCAAATTATGGTACACCCTGGTAGGAAAGAAGTTATGATATTTTCGAACATCCTTTGCTCAAATATACGAAATTTAATTTTTTAAAACAAGATATTTCAGCTATGCATGTCAAATTGAGTTTTAAGTATAATAAGTCGCTTTCGTATATTTTGGCCTCCAGTAATATTGTAACTTATAGTTGGAAAATTAAGTGACAATCTTGTTTAGTTATTCAGTAATACATTTGATTTCTTAGAGACAAATTATATCAGAAATAGTAACTTTATATATCATTTTTCAAAATCAACGAAATGGTTCCAATAAATCAAAAAGAAAAAGCAGAAATGTTCCTGAAATATCACCATGATAAGGAGATATTGGTTCTTTTAAACTCATGGGATATCGGGAGTTCAAAATTAATTGAAGCATGCGGCTATAAAGCTATTGCAACAACAAGTATGGGTATAGCGGCATCTTTAGGTTATCCTGACTGTCAAGTGATTACATTATCAGAAATGCTTAATGTAATTACAGGGATTGTAAAGGCAGTTAAGCTTCCGGTAACTGTTGATATTGAAGCCGGCTATGGTAGAAATACGAATGAAGTAGTTGATTCAGTTAAAAGGTTTATTGAAGCAGGTATTGTAGGGATAAATATTGAAGATAGTTTTAACCTGGGCCCTTTGTTAATTGACGAGATGGAATTTTGTGAAAGAATTTCAGCTATTCGGGAATTATCCGAATCAATGGGCTTTCACTTAGTTATTAATGCCAGGACTGATTCATTTTATACTTCAACGGGTTCACATCAGGAGAATTTGTCTGAGTCTATAAAACGTGGTAATAAGTATCATGAAGCTGGTGCTGACTGTATATTCATTCAACCTGTATGGGAAAAAGAAACTATAGAAACACTGGTTAAAGAGATAGATGCCCCGATTAATATTCTTGGAAATCCTGCAATGAATTCAGGATTAATTCCTTCAGTTCGCGAATTTCAGGATTTAGGTGTTGCCCGTTTGAGTATGGGTTCAAGTTTGATGAAGGCTACTTTAGCTTTGGTCAAAAAAGTTGCAGATGAACTATCAGGAAAAGGCACCTATGATACTTTAACAGATATACTATCACCTTTTACTGAAGCTGTTTTAGCTTATAATATGGCAACCCATCAAAAACATGAATTATAAGTATTACTTGTGAATCAATATTTTAAGTGCTTCCAAATTTTACTACATACTCATGATCGACAATGGAAGTAATTGCCATTATAAAAAATACTACACCTATAAAATATCCATAAACCTGACCACCTGCATGCCTGATAAGCCATGTTCCGATAAGTACCAGGAGCAGAGCAATAATGTACTTTCCTATTCTTCCTTTACCTGATTTTTTCATAACGGCTGTTATTAGGTTTTCTCAAATATACGATGAAAATTCTTGATTATCAAGAAAAAACACATTTAAATTGATCTGTATTGCCGGGGTGTAATGCCTGTATTAGCCTTGAAATATTTTCCAAAGGCTGAATTATCAGGGAAATTAAATTCATCTGAAATTTGCTGTATGGTGAGTGGTGAATTTAGAAGCATGCGTTTTATCTTCAAAAGGAGCACATAATCAATCCATTCAGCTCCTGTACGCCCGGTTAGTTTTTTTACGGTAAGTGATAGGTGCTTTGGGGTTATGGCCAGTTTATGAGCATAAAATCCCAATTTGTGTTCTTTCTCACAATATTTATTTACCAGTATCAGGTAATCTTTTAATAAGCTTTCTTCTCTTGGACGTTTTTTATCTGTTCGTTGCTTTCTCTCATAAATATCCACCAATTCATGCAAGAGTATCATGAGCATATGATAGACAAGCTCTCTATTAAAATTTCCTTCTTTCTTCTTCAATCTTTCAGCTGCAAGATGTAATAGCAATTCTAAATTATCAGCATCCTTCTCTTCCAACTGCAGAAATGGCTCAGAATAACTATTTATGAAATATGTGATTGCTATGTGTGAATCAATATTTAGGATATAATAGGATGAAATGAAAAGCATATAACCTGAAAAATCATCAGAACACCCAATAAGCCCGTATAAATTAGAGGTAAAAAATGAACACATTCTCTTTTCACCTAATTTGATTACATGTTCATTAAGTGAGAATTCAACAGAACCCGTAATACAGAAAAAAGCAAAAATCCCACCATACCTGCTTTGAATTTCATTGGCTATACTATTCCCATTGTTATTGCTATTAACGGGAAAACAGGTAATATAGGCGGCTTCGTAACCTGCCGCATCTACTGCGATGAAATCAATTTGCGGATAATTCAACATTAAACAAAGTTAGTTAAAATTTCATAAAACGACTTTTCTACCATTTTTTAGGAATTATAGACGTATAGAATGCCTAAACTCATGGATACTTTTGCCGAAAAAAGAAAGTTGACAATGAATTATAAAGTTAAAGTTTTCACTTGTTTGGTTATGTTCACCGGAATGCTGTCCATGGCTTGTGACCGTGGACAGCTACTACCGGCTGAACCGGTATTTGTTAGGACTGAATTGGTTGAACCTGATAATGGAAGGAATATTGTTACTTATCCCGGCAGAGTAAAACCGGGTGCAGAAGCTAATGCAGCATTCAAGGTTGCAGGGACTATCAGCTTCATTCCTGTGGAAGTAGGTGACTTTGTAAAGAAAGGACAAACGATAGCAATTCTTGATGACCGGGATTACCGCACACAACTTGAAGCTACACAGGCTGAATATGATCGTGTGAGTGCCGATGCCAACAGGGTAATTGAATTATTCAAGCGGGGGAGTGCTTCTGCCAGTGAGAATGATAAAGCCACATATGGGTTGCAACAGATAACAGCAAAGTTAGAGGCACATAAAAATGCACTTGCTGATACAAGGCTTAAAGCTCCTTTTGATGGATATGTTCAGAAAAGAATGTTTGAACCGGGTGAAACCGTTGGTGCCGGGATGCAGGTTATCTCACTTGTTGGTTCAAAAAAGCCGGAAATCGAAATAAATATTGCCGCATCAGATTTTATCAGAAGAAAATCAGCGATTTCATACACTGCCAGGGTTGATGCCATACCGGGTAAAGAGTTTCCTATGGAAGTGACTGGCGTTGCCCCTAAAGGCAACCTAAATCAGCTCTATACTGTAAGACTTAAATTCTTAGATGAAAAACTAAATGAATTACTTACACCAGGAATGACAGCTGACGTGATAATAAAGTTTGCGGTAACAAATAATGACCGGTTTACAATTCCTTTATCAGCACTTGTTCGAGATAAGGGCAAGTGTTATGTATGGGTTATAAAAAATGGAAAGGTTTCAAAGCGGCCTATTGAGATAATAAATATTACGGGTGATGGCAAAGTCGTAGCAACAAGTGGATTGAACAATGATTACATCATTGTAACAGCGGGTATCCATTCTCTGAAGGAAGGAATGCAGGTACGTCAACTTGACCCAATGTCAGTGAGCAATCTTGGAAATATTAAATGACCGGCAGGAGGGAGATAAAATGAATCTATCAGTATTTGCATTAAAAAATAAACCTCTTATCCAGTTTCTTCTTGCTATTTTGCTTGTGGGGGGCATTCTTTCCTTCTGGTCTATGAGTAAACTTGAAGACCCTGAGATAAAAGTCAAGCAGGCTATGGTCATTACTGTTTATCCGGGTGCCTCTGCGCATCAGGTTGAACTTGAGGTGACTGACCTGATGGAGAAAGCTATCAGATCTATGGATAACGTGGCTAACATAGATTCAAAATCAGTTAATGATATATCACAAATTACCGTTGAACTTGATCGTACCCTTAATGAAAAGGAAATTCAGCAGGCCTGGGATATGTTGAGGCGTAAAGTTTCTGATGTTCAGTCTTCCTTACCTGCAGGTGCAAGAGAACCAATGGTTCTTGACGGATTCGGTGATGTTTATGGAATGTTCTATGCCATTACTTCTGACGGCTTCTCAGAACAGGAACTTTCAGAATATGTCGACATGGTAAAACGTGAGTTGGAACAGGTCAAAGGAGTGGAAAGAATTGCTCTGTATGGTAAGCGTAATGAATGTATAAATGTCAATATTAAAGAAGATCAGCTTGGAAACATGGGTGTTTATCCCGCTGAAATATTTAACACACTCAATACTCATAATAAAACAGTATATGCGGGCTATTTTAATTCAGGAGATTACAGGTTAAAAGTAAATGTTAATGATGAATATAAGTCAATTGAAGATATACAAAATCTTATAATCCAGGGTCATGAAGATGACCAGCTCACCTTAAGAGATGTAGCTGATATTTCAATTGGTTTAGAAGAACCTGTTCGTAACAGTCTTTTCTGGAACAGTCAAAAAGCTGTTGGTTTGTCAATTGCCGTAAAACATGGGACTGATATCACCAAAGTAGGCAAGAGTGTTGAGAAAAGGCTTTCTGAACTTCAGTCGTCCCGTCTTCCTTTAGGAATTGATTTCCATAAAGTTTTCTTTCAACCTGATATTGTAAGAGCTTCCTTATCGACGTTTACAAGAAATTTGATTGAATCGGTTGTCATAGTTGTGGTTGTATTGATGTTCACAATGGGCATCAGAAGCGGGCTTATCCTGGGTTTTTTACTTGTAATTACAGTAATGGGCACCTTCCCATTTTTCAATATGGTAGATGGTGTTTTGCAAAGAGTCTCATTAGGAGCATTTATTGTTGCGATGGGGATGCTAGTAGATAATGCTATTGTGATTATTGATGGTATTATGGTTGACTTAAAAAGTGGGGTGCCAGCACCTGAGTGCTATACTAATATGACAAAAAAAACCGCCATGCCGTTGTTGGGAGCTACTTTGATCGCCATTCTGGCTTTTTTCCCAATTTTCTTATCTCCTGACACGGCTGGCGTTTATGTTAGAGATTTATTTATTGTACTGGCGCTTTCACTTCTTTTAAGTTGGATATTAGCCTTGGTTCAGGTGCCAATTCAGGCTCAAAGACGCATAAGACACGATAATATTCGCATGAGCGATAAAGATCCATATGATTCAAAACCATATCGCAGACTTAAATCAGTGCTATCATGGGCTCTTGATCATAAAACGGTAACCATTGCATTAGCAGTTGTGTTGATGGCAATAAGTGTAGCATGCATCCCCCTTGTGCCTCAGCTTTTTTTCCCTGATATGAGTTACAGTCAGTTATATATTGAATATAAAATGCCTGAAGGTACTTCATCAGAAACCGTTGAAAACAATCTCGAAAAGATTGAAAAGCATTTACATTCAAAAAAGGAGATTGTAAATGTGGTTAGAAGTATTGGTGGTACTCCCTCAAGATATAATCTGGTTAGATCGATTGCTGAACCAGGATTGAGTTATGGGGAGCTTATTGTTGATTATAATGATGCAGAAACTCTGGTTGATTCAATGCCTTCCTTACAACAGTGGTTAACTGATAATTGTCCTGAAGCTTTTGTGAGGGCGAAGAGGTATAACCTTATGTATAAAAAGTTTCCTATTGAAGTTATGTTTACGGGTCCCGATCCGGCAGTTTTAAGAGACCTATCTGAAAAGGCACAGGACATAATGAGATCAAATCCGGCTACAACATTGGTTACCAATGATTGGGAGGACCAGACTCCGGTGATAAATGTAAATTATAACCAACCTGTCGCCCGTAATCTTGGATTAAGCAGAAGTGATGTTGGAATTTCATTACTTTCAGCCACAGATGGAATTCCGATGGGTGTTTTTAATGATGGGACATACCGTAAAACGATTTATGTACATACTACTGATGCTGACAGAAAGCGTGTAAAGCAGCTTGATAATATTCCTGTTTGGAGCCTATCACCAAAAACACCCGCAATCGATAAAGAAAATCTTCAGGGAATGATGACCGGATCTCTCTCCCGGGAAGACATGTTATCATCAAGTATATCACCTGTGCCATTAAGTCAGGCGACTAAGGGTATATCTATGACTTGGGAAGAACCTGTTGTAAGACGACATAATGGTCAACGCGCAATAAAAGCCCAATGTAATAATGCACAAGGATTTCTGACAGAAGAAGCCAGGAAAGCGATCAAGAAAGATATTGAAACAATTAAGATGCCAGAGGGCTATTCGATGGAATGGGCAGGAGAGTATCAGGCAAGTAGTGAAGCAAAACAATATCTTTTCAAACAGGTTCCGCTCGCAATCATATTGATGGTATTTATACTTATTTTGCTTTTCAAGGATTTCAAAAAACCACTCATCATTATTCTGTGCCAGCCTCTAATAATAATTGGGGTGGTTTTTGGAATGCTCATTTCTGGAAAAGAATTCGGCTTTGTAGCAATTGTAGGATCTCTAGGTATTATTGGGATGATGGTCAGAAATGGGATTGTACTTATTGACGAAATTGGTAGGCAGATAGTTTCCGGAATAGAACCCAGAAAAGCTTTACTTGACTCCTCTGCATTGCGTTTCAGGCCTGTAATGATGGCCTCGGTCGCCACTGCAGTAGGTATGATCCCTTTGTTGCGCGATACTTTGTTTGGATCACTTGCAGTGACCATCATGGGTGGACTAATAGTTGGTACAATTATTACATTGGTGTTCCTACCAGTTCTTTATGCTGTATTCTATAAAATAAAACCTTCACGCCAATCATGAAAAAAATATATTTACTTAGCCTGGTGCTGACAGTATTTAATACTCAGGCCCAGGTAGTTCTTTCATTAGACAGTTGCAGGGAACTGGCAGGAAAGAACAATTATACATTAGCCAATGCTTCATTAACCGAACAAAAAGCTAATTATGAATATAAAGCGGTATTGTCTAATTACCTGCCAAATATCTCAGGCTTTGGGTATGCACTATTTACAAATAGGGATCTGATCTATAATTTTTCAGGTGCATACCTTCCAACCTATGTTCCCGATCTCTCAACAGGTAAATTGG
This sequence comes from Lentimicrobium sp., assembly GCA_035298745.1. Taxonomy (GTDB): domain Bacteria; phylum Bacteroidota; class Bacteroidia; order Bacteroidales; family Lentimicrobiaceae; genus Lentimicrobium. Next base: position 27,263 of record DATGXS010000015.1, read on the forward strand.
TTCCAAACCTGTTACTAGATCCGAATGGCCAAATGATTATTGGGCCTGATGGTAATCCGGTTTTTAAACAATATACTCTGCTGCCTCCAATGGAATTAAAAGTTAAGATTGATGGCTCATATGCAACTGGCTTGAAGGCAGTGCAACCTGTATTTACAGGATTTAAAATACTGACTGCGACGAAAATGGCTGGTATTGCAAGGAAAATGGCTTCGGATAATTCCGATTTGTGTGCATCAAATTTGATGGTGCAGGTTGAGGAAGCATATTGGCAACTTGTAAGGGCCACAGAACTTGAAGTGGTTGCAACTAGGTATCTTGAGACTGTGAAAGCAGTCGAAAAACAAGTAGCAGATGCAAATGCTACAGGATTCACCCTGAATAATGATCTGCTTAAGGTTCAGGTTAAAGTTAATGAAGCTCAACTCATGCTATCAAAAGCTCAAAATGGGCATGCTCTTGCTGCAATGAACTTGTGCAATATTATAGGTTTACCTATTTCAACTCTGGTTATACCAGATAAGGCTGACCAGGAAAATGATATTAAATCAGAGATAAGCCTGATTGAAGGATCAATAGTGAACCGGCCTGATTACCGGTTACTTGATAAGCAAATAGAAATGAAGCGTGCACAAGTAAAGCTAATAAGGTCTGATTATCTGCCTCATATGGGTGTTGCTGTAACTTATGGTTATATTAATGGTTTAGAGATGGATGGTGAAAGACTTTTTAACTCTGCTAATACATCAGTAATTGCCCAACTTTCGGTTCCACTGTTCCATTGGGGTGAAGGATATCATAAAACGGAGTCAGCCAAAGCCGATCTTAAAATAGCAGAAAATGAGCGTGATAACCTGCATCATCTCATGGAACTCGAAAAAGAGCAATACCGGTTTTTGTTGAAAGACGCAGGTTTCCGCACCCAACTTATGGCTAAATCTTTAGAACAAGCAGCTGAAAATGTAAAAGTTGTAAAAGACCGGTACGAGTTAGGACTTGAAACTATTACAGCTTTACTTGCAGCTCAGGCTGAATGGCAAAAAGCATGGGCTGAACAAATAGAGTCGTGGGCAGATTACAGGATCACAAAAATTAAGTACATGAAAGCAGCGGGTAATCTTTGAATGAAATGCTGTTTTATTTCTTTTTTTTTGATCTGCCACCTAGAAATCCCCAACCACCACTACCAAGAACAAATCCAAATGCGTACCAGATGCCATTGTTGTTAGGTGCATAAACAGTGATGTCATCCCTAAAAAGCATAAGTATTAAATCAACCGGTGCAATTAAGCCATGCCATAAGCCATACCAGAACCCATAAGTATGGCCCTTAAGGCATTCAGTGACCACTTCTTTATTTGCACAACCTGATAAAAAGAAAATTGCAGATAGCAGAATGATGGTCATTATAAATGTGCTAATGAGAAAGGTTTTTTTCATTAAGTGGGGATTTAACAATTTCATAGCAAATATAATAAATGGATCGCAAAGTAGAAATAAGCTATTTTTGATGAATACTTGATTATTAAATTCAATGATGGGATTTCATAAAAAGTTTCTACTGTTTGTGGCTATAGCTATTCTTTTAAATGCCTGTAAAAAGGAACATGATGAACCAGAAATTTTGCCAGCTGGACTGACTGATTCTTTTGAATCAGGAAGTGTTGGCACGGTGAATAAGATTTCAAATACTGAATGGGAATTGAATATTGTTGATGATAATGGAAACGAAAGTCTTCCTGATTCATGGCGAAGCTGGTGGTACGTAAGAATGGATAATTTACCAGACTCCGTCATAACACTTAAGATCGGCAATTCAGGTTGGCCATACTACTATGTTCCGGTGTATTCTCATGATCAAAAAGAATGGGTTCGATTTAAGGATGATGAGGTTAGTCAAAATTCACAGAATGAACTGATAATTAGAAAATCATTTAATCAGTCGAAGGTATGGATAGCGATGTTTTATCCATACACACTTACAGACCTTGAGAACTTTTTAAATACTATAGAAGGTAATCCATTCCTGGAAGTTAGTAAACCGGGGACCACACAACTTGGTAATCCGGTTTATCTTATCAGGATAACTGACTTCACTGTTCCGGTTGAAAATAAGAAGCGAATCCTTATTCACGCACGTACTCACCCTGCTGAAACACCACCTTCATTTCTGATTGAAGGAATGGTAAATTTTTTATTATCAGGGCGAGCTGAGGCTATTGATATGCTCAAGCGGTATGAATTTCACATTTTTCCGATGCAGAATGTTGATGGAGTAGTGGCAGGAAATTATCGGTCTACTCCAAAATCTGAAAATCTTGAAATGCTTTGGACATACAAAGTAGCAGACCCCTTAAACCTGACTGAAGATACTCCCCCTGAAGTTGATATTATTCATCAGTATGCAAAAAGTTTGATGACTGACGGTGGTCCTGCTGTTTCTATTGCCTTGAATTTACATGCTTCAAATAGTGAACCTGATATAAGGCCGTTCTTTTTTCCACATTTTGGACCAGAGGAAAAAGGATATTCAAATGTTGAAGCCTCTTTATGGAATAAGCAATTGCAGTTCATAAATGCATTTGCTTCTAATTATGGGTATAACATGATTGAACCGGTTTCTGCAGAAGGGGGAAGTAGTTTTGCTGGTAAAACTTATCCTGAAAGTTGGTGGTGGGTTAATTACCATGATCAGGTAATGGCCATGACAATGGAAATGACATATGGCAGGTCAGGATATTATCCTCGCTGGATTGAACCTTCTGATATGAGAACTATGGGCGAAGCGCTTGCGTTTGGAATAAGAGATTATTTTGATCTTCCGGCCAAAGGATATAATCTTATTTACATGCAACCTGAAATTTTACATCTTAAATATCCTGAACTCTATCCTCCAAATGCTCATGACGAACTTAAAGAGTAATGGGATTAAAAGGTTGAATTCATTCCTATCGTTAGTCGATAATTACTCCATAACAGATTTTACTGTGTTCAAATCAACATGACCCCCTTTACCATTTATTATACTATTGATCCTGCTTTCTTTGTTCCCTCCATAAAGCCAGTAGATTAATTTATGGTGAATATTTTTTTCAATAATTGAAGGAGTTTCAATTGCCTGATCAACAATAATTGGTGCTTTAAAGAAAACACAGTAAATACCAAGTGCCCATGCTTCATGAGACGTAACCTTTTCTGACACTTTATATGAGGCGTAGCCATTGAAAGATCCATGCCTGTATGCCTCAGGTGTTGGTGGATCGTATGGCATTTCGCTTTGGTAGAAATAAACCTTTCCGTCATTGCCATTCCAGAGGGTTTGGTATTCATGGAAATGTTCACAGAACAAACCATAAACTGTAACCCGATTACCATTAACAATGAGTCCATTCTTAGTCTTGCTTTCATTCCATCCTACATTATTACCATGGTCAGCTCGCCAAAGCCAGGTGTGATCGACACATACATCATTGCTATTGATGATCATACAGCTCGACGTTTTGCCCTCTCCATAACCTCCAACCCTGGTAAAAATATCAAAAAGAAAAGTTGGATCAGCTGAGTGGTTGTTTTTTGATCCGGGTTCTCCAACCTCAACTAATGTTTCTGATGAAATCTTGCCTGCATCGAGTATTAATCCGCAAATTGATACCCCATCGATATCGGAAATCTCCAATACTTTATTGCCATTCGCAGACGAGAGAGTTGCAAGACCTATCCCCATTATTACTGTCCCAGACCTGGTTACTTTAATGCTTTCAAGAAGGTTATAAATTCCGGGTGTGAAAAAAATGTGTTTACCTGAGGCAAGTGCAGTATTAATCGTTTTGGCGTCATCAGTATGAGGATTGGCAATATAAAAGTCACTTATTTTTAAAGAAGTTTCATCTCTTATCTCACTCAACCAATCTATGCTTTTACTATTAACTTTAATGGTTGGAATTTTTATCACAAAGTCTTTTCCATTGAAGGTAAGATATGGTTTTTCACGAATCAGAGGAGTTTCGGGAATAACTGTATAAGGATTATCAGGCCACTTATCTTCGGGTGTATTTGTCACTCCCATAAAGAGCATGTTCCAGCTTCCTCTGTCCCATTTAGACATATCAACATTGCGGGTAAACCATTGTTGCTGTCCGCCAGCAAAAATGGTACCGTCAACTTTTGAATCTGCAAGAAATCCTCCACTTGCCCAACCATTGTCGTGTAACTGTATACTACCATTAATGTGAACCCTTCTCATTGGTGCAGCCTGAGATACACCCCAGATATGCAAAGCGCCCTGCGAATTGAGTGTTATGTTTTCAACTGATCTCCAGAAATTACAAGTTACATTTCCATTTTTCTCACCTTTTGAGATCAGTAGTCCGTCAATAAGTACGTCATTAGGAGAATCTCCCAAACCAATAATGCTCGTATAATATCCCACTTTAATATCGAGCTTATAATTTCCTGGCATAAAAAGTAAAGCATAGCGATTATTTCCAAACTCACTGCTTCGGGGATGTTGTTGATTGTACAGTGTATCAATAAGAGCCTGAATATCTTTCATATCCATACCAGGATTAAAAATGAAGGTATTCTCTCCAAACGAACTATTTGTAAAGTCGCCTGAAAAAGCAGACAAGTTTGTAATTGACTGACTTTGAGCTGAAATTGCTAAACTATAAATTATAAGCAGAAAGGTGATTTTTAATTTCATGAGGCTGGTATTACATAATAGTTCATTAACATGTTTTTCTCTTATACAGTTATAATCTGAAAGGAATCAAATGTAGTAATTAATATATTTGTTGTGGTTGAATTGTATAGATTAAGAAACTCTAATATGGATTTTAGTGTACTGGCCATAAGGCGACAAAGTGATAGAAAATATCTTAACAAGGCAGTTGAGAAAGAGAAAATCATGCAATGTCTGGAAACTGCCCGTTTATCTCCTTCGGCCAATAATTCTCAACCATGGAAGTTTATTGTTGTGGATGACCAGACACTAAAGGAGCAAATTGCTGATTGTGCTCACTCAATGGGAATGAATGCGTTCACTCATCAGGCACCGTTGATTATTGCCGTCGTTATCGAGAAGCAAAATATCTTGTCATCAGTTGGCAGTATTTTAAAAGACAAACCGTATTATCTTTTAGATATTGGTATGGCTGTAAATCAATTGTGTCTTCAGGCAGCAGATATTGGTTTGGGATCATGCATAATTGGTTGGTTTAACGAAAAAAAGGTTAAAAAGCTTTTGGAGATTTCATCCAGTAAACGGGTACCTTTACTGATTACTTTAGGTTATCCTGCATCTGAAACCAGGATAAAAAAGAGAAAAACAATAGATGAAATAACAAGCTGGAATAAATATTGAGGTTAACCAGTTTCTGTTTTGGAACCAACCTAAACTAATTCAATAACAGATTATAATTTAAGAACATACGCAAACCCAGCGATTCTAGTGCTATGACTAATTGATTACGTTTATGACCCCTCTTTTTATGTTTTTTTGTTTTTTTTGTTTTCAACAAAAGACAAGATTTGAGGTTAATAGGTAGTTAAGTAATGGCAATTGATTGATTGTCATTTTATTCCTAATTTATGAAAGAATTTAATCAAACTGACAATAAGCAACTCCTCAAACTTATAGCACCTTACCGGAAACCCGATCTAAAGAAAAGTATTTGGCAGATAATTAATACAGTTGTACCTTATCTGGCGATATGGGTCGTGATGATATTTGTTTCCGGTATTTCATGGTGGCTTGTTGTTCCTTTATCAATTGTGGCTTCAGGATTCGTTATGAGGGCCTTTATCATATTCCATGATTGTGGCCATGGTGCATTTTTCAAATCAGAATACACAAGTGATATGGTGGGTTCTATAATGGGTATTCTTACTTTAACCCCTTACTATTGGTGGCATAATGCACACAGAATACATCATGGAACATCTGGTAATCTTGAAAAGAGAGGTGTTGGTGATGTTTGGACCATGACAACAGAAGAATACTGGGAATCATCTCCCAAAAGGAGGCTGTTTTATCGTCTCTACAGGAATCCCATTATGCTGTTTTTTATTGGAGGACCTTTTAGTTTTATTGTCATGAACAGGTTTACCCGAAAACGTCACTCGAGAAAAGAAAAATATAGTGTTTATGCGACCAATATTGGGATTCTTGCCATTGCACTTGTTGTGACTGCTTTTGCAGGACTGAAAACATATTTGATAATTCAGGTTATGACTATGTATTTTGCAGCAGTGATTGGTGTTTATCTTTTTTACGTACAGCATCAGTTTGATGATGTGCATTGGTATGATGATGAAAACTGGGAATATAACAAAGTAGCCATTTCAGGATCTTCTTTTTTCAAGCTTCCAAGGGTATTACAGTGGTTTTCAGGCAATATTGGATTTCACCATATTCATCATTTGAGCTCCGGGATTCCAAATTATAATCTTGAGAAGTGTTATAAAGAAAATGAAGTATTTCAAAGCGTAAAACCAATTACTTTATGGAAATCTTTTGGTACTTACAAATTGAAGCTTTGGGATAAGGTATCTCAGAAACTTGTAACATATTCTGAAGCCAGAAAACTACGTAAGTATGCCAATGGTGTTGTTTAAGATCTAAAATCTCCGTGTAATTGGTGGAGTCTTAGCTTTTTTTGTCGGAATAGTCAGGGGAATGTGCTCAGTAATTACCTGATTTGATTCCAGCCCATATCCTTTAATATCACTTAAACCTATCTTCTTTAATAAATAATACAGATTTAAAATAAGTCCGTCAAAATAGGCCAGTTCTGTTTGTTTTATTACACTTCTATCTATATGAATGAAGGTGAAAACAGAGAGTATATTATGTTTTCTTAATGATGGATGAGTACTATAAAGATCTATTTTCCCGGCTTCAGCCATATGTGTAAGAACCTGCCTGAAATACTCATTGATTCGGGGTTGGACTTTAAATCCTAAATAAAAATCAACCCTGATAATCTTACCAGGCCATAGTTCAGTCACCTTATATTCTCTCATAAAAGGATCGTCGACAATATCTACATGAAGAAACCAATAATGATCTGCTCTTTTTGGAGGATTTCTATTAATAATTGAATCAATAGTTTTTGCCTCTATCTCACGTGTACTATTCGCATGGGTTGTGTAAACCAGATTGCCGGCAAATTTATGGATAGTATCGTCCTGAGTCATTTCAGAAATCACTGGCAAATAAGGATCTATCTTATAAAATGAGATGAATCTGTTTCTAATCTTTCGCCCATAATACATTATAAACATCAGAAGAGTTAAAATTGATCCCATCAAAATGGTAAACCAGCCTCCATGTGAGAATTTACTGAAATTCGAGATCAGAAAAGACCCTTCAATGGTAAGGTAAACCATTGCAAAAATGGCAACTATCCACAGAGGTCTCTTTTTCATTATCAAATAAAAGACCACCAGCACTGTAGTCATGAGCATTGTTATTGTGATCGCTAATCCATATGCTGCTTCAAGTGCTGACGAGCTTCCAAAGGAAATTACGACAAGAATACAACAAACGAATAATCCAAAGGCAATTGTGGGTACATACATTTGTCCTCTCTCGTGCGAAGGATACTTAATTTTTACATTTGGCCAAAAGTTTAAAGATTTTGCTTCACTTATAAGTGTGTATGACCCTGTGATTGAAGCCTGACTTGCAATTACTGCAGCCATGGTAGCAAGTACAACGCCAGTAGGAAGAAACCATTGAGGCATAATTGCATAAAATGGATTAACGTTTGAAGATAAAACGTTTACATTATTTATTATCCAGGCTCCCTGACCAAGGTAATTGAGGATTAGCATTGTTTTAACAAAAGCCCAACTAACTCTTATATTCTTTATTCCACAGTGACCAAGGTCAGCATATAAGGCTTCTGCTCCCGTGGTGCAAAGAAAAACTGCTCCTAACAGGAGGAATCCACCAGGATGATCAGCTAAAAGCCTGAATGCATATAATGGATTGAATGCTTTCAAAACTTCAAGATTTCCCATAACATTAAATAACCCTAATGTTCCCAAAGTAGAAAACCAGATGAACATTATGGGACCATATGATTTACCTATAAATGCAGTACCAAATTGTTGAATAAAGAATAGTACTGTAATAATTGCAATTGCTATTGATAATACTGGCACCTCTGGATCTATAAGAGATAATCCTTCAACGGCAGATAAAACAGTAATAGAAGGTGCTATGATTCCATCAGCTAACATTGTACTTCCCCCAATAATGGCAAAAATGAAAAGCCATGGCCTTCTACGTCTTAATAGTGCGAACAATGAGAATATTCCACCTTCTCCCCTATTATCTGCTTTTAAAGTAATGAGAACATACTTTATTGTAGTCTGCATAGTTAGTGTCCAGATAATGCAAGAAAGTATTCCTAAAGTTATTTCAGAGTTGATACTCCCAGCTGAATTGAGGAAAGCCTTAAGAACATAAAGTGGTGAGGTTCCGATATCACCGAATACAATACCCAAAGATATAATGACTCCTGCAACACTAAGTTTTTTTAATTTGCTGCTACCTGTAGTTATCATAATTTTTTCGTAAAAGGCCACAAAAGTATCTTAAATTAGGTTCATTTTTGAATTTTAGTTAAAATGTTTTAGTCATTCAGATTAAGCAGTATAATATTGGAAATGTTAAATTTGTAAAAATTTACCCAGGTGACTCCAACGGCTCTTCTAATTTGTTTTTTAGGTTATACTATTATTCTATTTACCATTACATATTTTACTGCACGTAAGGCTACCAGTGAGGGGTTTTTTATTGGCAATAAGAGATCTCCATGGTTTGTAGTAGCTTATGGTATGATAGGTGCTTCCATGTCAGGTGTTACTTTTATGTCAGTGCCGGGATGGGTTGGAACCAGCCAGTTTAGTTATTTCATGGTGGCACTTGGTTATTTATTTGGGTACATTGTTATTGCAAACGTCCTGTTACCATTGTATTACAGGCTTAATCTTACTTCCATTTATACGTATCTTGAGCAACGCTTTGGATTCTGGTCGTACAAAACCGGAGCATTTTATTTTATACTCTCCCGAGTGCTGGGCGCTTCTTTACGGATGTTTCTTATTATTTATGTTCTCCAACACTTTGTATTTGATGCATGGAACTTCCCCTTTTGGTTGACAGTGCTTGTTTTTATTACACTAATACTGTTATATACTTTCAAGGGTGGTATTAAGACAATCATTTGGACTGATACTCTTCAGACAACCTTCATGTTATTAGCGCTAATATTATCAATTGTTCTCATCTCTAAAGATCTTGATTTCAGTTTTCCTGAATTGGTGAAAAGAGTCTTTAACAGCGATTATTCTAAAATAATAATTACTGATTGGACTCCCAGAAATAACTGGTTGAAACAATTCCTCAGTGGAATTTTTATTACAATAGTAATGACTGGACTTGATCAAGAGATGATGCAAAAAAACCTGAGTTGTAGAAATATTGGCGATGCAAAAAAGAACATGATAACATTTAGTTTCATCATTGTTGCAGCCAACTTTATCTTTTTGTTTCTTGGTGCTGCTTTGCAAATATATGCTACTCAGAAAAGCATTGATCTTTCGGCTCTTACGAGTACAGATGATATTTTTCCAACTATTGCTATCAGGTTTCTTGGCCCTGCTGCAGGTTTAATATTTTTCATTGGATTGATCTCTGCTGCTTTTCCAAGTGCAGATGGTGCATTGACATCACTCACAACTTCTTTTAGTCTTGATTTCCTTGGGCTTCATAAAAATGAAAAGTTATCTGAAAAATCAAAAGTGAATATTCGGTACGTTGTTCATATAGGTTTTGCCTTTTTAATGCTCGGAGTTATCATTTCTTTCAGGTCATTCTATGATAAAGCATTGATTGATAAGCTATTTACAATTGCTGGATATACATATGGCCCATTATTGGGACTATATTCATTTGGGCTCTTTACAAAATTTTCTATCAAGGACAAATGGGTTCCCCTAATTGCTTTGTTATCTCCGGTTATATGTTATTTTCTAAGTGACAATTCTTTTGTGTGGTTTGGTTATAAATTCGGATTTGAATTATTGATATTGAATGGATTATTAACATTCCTCGGATTATTGATTTTAAGAAAAAGAAAATTACTTTCTTAAAGAAATACAATGAAAAAATTTCTGCTCGTATCATTAGCGCTCTCTATTTCGTATTTTTCTTACTCAACATCAATAACTGTAAATGGCATTGTAGCAGGTAATTGGAATACTGATACTGTATTTGTCAGAGGAAATCTTGTTATCCCACAAAACGAGCATCTTACTATAAATCCGGGTTCATTGATTCTGTTTCAGGGATTTTATAGGATTGATGTTTATGGTAGTATTAATGCAGAAGGAACATTAACAGATACAATTGTCTTTAAGCCAACCGATACTACAGAATTTCACGATCAAATTCATGGCAGAGGCGGATGGTCTGGCATACGTTTCCGGGAGCTTAATTCGTTTCAGGATTCTTCAATTTTCACTTATTGCAACTTCCAGTATGGTAAGGCAACAGAGGATTCATTGAATAGTTATGGTGGCGCCATAATGGTATATGGATTTAATAAAATTAGGGTAAGCAACTGTCTTTTTTATCATAATTATTCATATTACTCAGGTGGTGCTATTTATCTTAAAGAGGCTGATATCATTATTAGGAATTGTACTTTTCATTTAAATTTTTCAGGAAATACTGAAGGGGTTATTTATGGTTATGGAGGTGGAATCTGTTCAATGTATAGTTCAGCGATCATTCAATGGAATAAGTTCATAAAAAATTCATCAACAGGAGTTGGAGGAGGTGTATCATTCGATAACAGCAATCCTAAATTTGATTTCAATATAATGGAAGGCAATTTCAGCGGACTTGGAGGGGCTTTAGGGGTATTGAGATCGTCTCCTGTAAATACATTTGCCAATAATTTGGTTGTAAACAACGAAGCAATGTTTTTTGGAGGAGGAATATGTTGTATCCGTTCATTTCCTGTGTTCTCAAATTTTACTGTAACAGGAAATTCATCTTCTTATGGAGGGGCATTTTATTGTAACGATTCTGCTGCTCCCAAGATGTATAATTCAATAATGTGGGGTAATTTAGGAATCGGTCAGAGTGTTTACATCTGGGATGTTTTCTCAGCTCCCAATTTCTATAACTGTGATATTGAAGGTGATACTATTAATTTTGAAGGCAGTGGTGCACATTTGGGTTATCACGGTGAGTATTTGAACAACTTGAATGTTGATCCGCAATTTTATGGTAGTGGTAATTTCCCATTTATGCTAATATCAAATTCATTATGTATTGACTCTGGAACTCATGATCCTTCTTTCCTTAACTTGCCACCAATTGATTTAGCCGGCAATATCAGAGTATATAACAATCGACTTGATATTGGTGCTTATGAATTCAATGGAACAACAAGTACCTGGGCAATAAAAAATGATTCATTGTTGATTTATCCTAATCCATTTATTGCGGGTATTAATATCAAAATACCTCAGAATGAAAATTATTATGAAAAGCTGCAATTGGTTATATATAATATTGAAGGTAAACTGGTATGCCAGCTGGATTTAAAAGGGGATGAAATTGAATGGGATGGTATGAATTACAGAGGTCTACCAGTTGAGCCTGGACTTTACGCATTATCACTTAAAATTGGGAATTCAATAGTTAGTACTAAGATTATTAAAATGAAATAAAAATAAAAAAATGAAAAAAAACATTACTCTTTTTATTTTTTTTGCCTTGAGCCTTTCTGTTTTTTGTCAGACCAGAGGTTTATTAACAGTATCTGTGGCTACTAGTACAGCAGGTGGCAACTATGCACCGAAGAACATTATTGCAATTTGGATTGAAGACGAGCAAGGCCATTTTGTAAAAACGCTTATGGCTTATGCTGCAACCAGGATGACACATTTAAATACTTGGGAGGCTTCAACTTCACAAGCAGGTAGCCCATATAATGTTGTTGATGCTATTACAGGTGCCACAAGATCAAGCCATTCAACAAGAACTTGCACATGGAATGGCACCGATGTGAATGGTAATGTTGTTGCTGATGGCATATATAGTATTAGAATGGAATTAACTGACAAAAACGGAACGGGCAACTTCACCACTTTTAGTTTTGAAAAATCGCTAGAGTCTGTGATGCTCACCCCTGCAAATGTTCCGAGTTTCTCCTCAATCTCACTTAACTGGGAGCCTGATACAACTCCAACTAATGGGGAGCTATTTGAAAACAAGATTTCACTCTATCCTAATCCGGTTGATAAATTATTAACTCTTTCCGGAAGTATCATTACAAATATTAAGGTCTGGGACCTGAAAGGAAATCTGATATTGAATACAAATAAGCATATTATTGACATGAGTGTTTATCCAAATGGAATTTACTTAGTAAACATTTTGAATAAATCATCAAAAGGAATAACTGAACTAAATCAAACCATGAAGATTATCGTGCAACATTAATCAAGCAAATAGCCAGGATTTCCCGCCCTGATAAGCGAGTAAGGAAGTGAAAATGTTATGTAATTGTCGTAAAAATGGGAATAGTGCAATTTAAACAACTAGAAGGCCTTTGTACAGCATATTATCTTATCTCAGAATGGGAACATTAATGACTACTTTTGTTCCTTTAATAATATTTTTAGAGTCAACAATATCAGTCACAATAATCTTCAGTTTAAGATTGTAATAATCACTAAGTAGATTTAAACGGGATTCAACAATTGAGATACCAAGTGATTTTCTATTTTTCTCCACATTAGTTTTCATGGTCATTGATTTAGTTCTACCAATTCCATTATCTTCAATAGTACAAATGATTTGGAGGTCATCTTTTAAAAAATCAACATGAATATAGCCTGGTCTATCAAGATGCATGATACCATGCCAAATAGAGTTTTCAACAAAAGGTTGTACAAGAAATGGGGGTATATAAGTTAAGTCTGTATCAATGGTTGGATCAACTGTTATTTCGTATTCAAATCTATCCGAAAATCTCATTGATTCAAGCTCCATGTATAGTTTTAAAGCATCGATTTCGTCACTCATTCTAACTGATTGTTTTTGCGAGTTATTGAGAATAACTCTCATTAATCGGGCAAATCTTGAGAGATAATGAGTCGATGAAATAATATCATTTCTTATGATGAACGATTGAATGCTATTTAGCGAATTAAAAACAAAATGAGGATCCATCTGCCTTATAAGAGCTTGTTCCCGATATCTGCTAATATCACTCTGGAGACTATGTTCCTTACGAAGGGTTTTAATTCTGAGATTAAAGTATGTATAGAAAAGAAAAAGAAGGACTAATAAATTAAAAGATATGAACCACCATGTTTTCCAATAGGGAGGTTTGATTCGAAATTCCAAGGTGGCTGGTTTCAGACTTATCAGACCTTCGGAATTGATTGCATAGACTTCAAATTTAAAATTTCCTGAGGGAAGGAAAGCATATTCCACTTGCAGGTTCCTTGAATAAACCCATTTATTACTCAAACCAATCAGCCTGTATTTATACAACAATTGACCAGCATCTCTAAAATTTACACCTCCATAACGGATTGTGATAAAATTTTGGTTGTATTTTAATTCATATCCATTCTTAATAACTGTATCTTGTTTCAGAATACTTAAATTATTAATAAAAATAGGAGGAGAATTTTTAAGAGGAAGATACTTTTCTGTATCAAAAATAGTTAAACCTCCATTACAGCCTATATATAATATCTTGCCTTTTGTTTTTATTCTATTTATTTCGTTAGAGATAAGTCCTTGTTCTCTGAGAAATACAACAATTTTTGGATTTATTCCAAAGCTATTAATAATTATCTTATTCAGACCATTATTAGTTGCAACCCAAAGGATGTTATTGTTTAAGGCAAGTGAAGTTATTGAATTAGATGATAGTCCATTAGTTTGTGTTATTGTGAAAAATTTACCATTTAATTTAATAATGATACCAAACCCCTTTGTTCCTACTACATATCCTTTATTATTTGGAAGAACAATAATAGCTGTTATTCTCTTCCTTAAAAGATCATAATCTTTACCGATATATGTTAGTTTCCGGTTTGAAAATCTCCATAGTCCATTAAAAGTTCCAAGTAAATAGGAGTTTCCTGTTTCTTTTTCAATGGCTTCTACTCTCAATGATATATTATCATCAAGATATGAATCATATACAACTTTCCCACTGTCAACAATTGAAATGCTCCTCATCTGTGCTAATAGAGCTGAGTTCGGTGACAGCGGATATATGTCTTTTATGCTGAAAATGTACTTTCTCTTAAGACTATTTTTAATGATTTTTGGATGATTGTTCAATATCTTGTTAAATCTTTTATTGCTGAATAGAAAGAGATTTGTTTTTGAACCAATCCATAGATTATCATCACTAAAAGCTTTCAGAATATTCACTGATTTATCATCATTTTTGGTATTTCTAAGATTATATATTTTACCATCAATTAACATGTCAGGTGAATAATTATCTGAACCAATATATGCAGTATCTCTAAATATCTCTATCGATTGTACGTTATTACCAGAGAGTTTATCTCTTTTTGTATATGATATAAAAGCTTTTGATGGTAAATAGTATATACCTGAACCTAATGTTGAAAACCATGTTCCACCTTCATTGTCGGAGAAAATAGATGAAATACCTTTGCCTAAATCTTCTAAATATTTTTCGACTAGCAAAATATTTGAACCATGAATTATATATTTTTCAGCTCCACCGTTTTCTTTTCCAATCCAAATTGAAGTGTCCTTTTCAGTATTCATCCATAGTATTCTATCTTTGAGGTTATGGATATTATATGATCCGTCTTTATATAATAGAGTTAAAAATTCATTTCTGACGAAAATTAATTGCTTTCTCTTGGTAAGCTCCATCATTATGTTTCCAAACGAGAATTTGCCATTTGCATTCTTTATTGTGGAGAAAAAATTAAATTCAGCACTTTTATAAGAAAGCAAAAAGTTCCCTTTTAATTTTATTCCATTTTGAGCAGCAATCAAATGATTATCAATTTCTCTAATTTTTACTGATGTTAAAGATCCTGTTATATCTTCTATAATATCCAATTTTCCATTTCTGCTTATTTTGAAGATTTTTCCATCATTTAAAAAGCTGAAAGTGATTTCATCCCTGGAATTAACATAAAAAGATTTCTTAAGTGGTATCAGTCCATGCCCCGCCAATTCCTTTAATTTATCATTGAATTTATATGGATGAATGGAATCGTTCTTGTAGTAGGATAATTGAAATGGAAAGCTTATAAACCATAATCTGCCGGTCTCATCTTCAAAGATTTCAAAAACTGTG
>DATGXS010000016.1:0-34968 GCA_035298745.1 Lentimicrobium sp.
TACTACGAAAAGAGCGGTTAATTTTTTCATGATTGCGGGGGATTTTAATTTTTTTGTTATTGTTGTTTGTTTGCTTGTTTACTTGTTTGAAGTTGCAATACTATAGTCGAATTGCGTGCCAATTTCCTTATGCCAAAGTTGTGATATTGTATTGAAAATATTGTAACATGCAAATAATCAAGCGTTTAAAATGTGTTTTTGTGACACTTCTTTCCTTCTGACACCATGCATGCCAAACTGATAAAATGAATAAACTGATTTATTACGGGACACATAGCTCCAATTTAGGACAAATTAGTGCTAATGGTCTGTTGACTGAAGGCCGACTTAAAGTTGACTTAAATAGTTGTGTCAAGTGTTGACAAAAGTTGAAGACTGAAAACGCAGGACTGGAGACAGAAAAAAGAAGAAGCAGCTGCCGTAACCCCATATTACCAACAGCTGCTCTGAGAAGCTTCAATCAAAGCTTAATTATAAGAAACAATAACGGTCAACCTGCCGTCATAATCGCCATCCATTATCTTATTGTCTATCATGGCTGATAGAGTGATATCTTTTGTCTTTACATCATTATTAGCAGTGGTTTCATTATAACCTGTTTCAATGGAATAGCTGTTTGTTCCATTAGTAATAACAGTATTATTGACCTGTACATCGTATGCTGAGTTTATGGCACCGCTCAATCTGATACTTCCAAGGCCAACTGAAGTGCTGCTGCCTTCAATACTAATATGGTTATTTAGTGAATTCTGCGCTGATACAGATTCAACTACTTCTGCAGTTGCATGACCAGTTACTTTAACCTGAGCTGAAACCGTCAGGTAAGTTAGTTGGAGCATTATTACAGTTATAATTACGAAACCGATTTTCATTTTTCAGCTTGGTTTATCAGCATTGTAAAAGTATATTTACAACTTGCGAGAATGCAAATATTTGCATCAAAAAAGACAAAGATTTTTTGAAGAAAATTGCTAGAACGCTGAAAATAAACAGTTTAAAAAAAATTTGGATTGCAAAATAAATGTAAAAAAATTTTACATCGACCTTTAATGAGTTATAAACGTAAAATTTTTTTACACTATTTTGAGCAAATAGGTAATTGCTGCATTTTATATTTCTGACGAAACGTCTTCTACTGCAGCCTTTCTGATGCCATATTTCTCAATTTTGGCATTAAGGGTGGGGCGTGTAAGGTTTAAAATCTCAATAGCATCCTGTTTATGCCAGTTAACTGCCTCCAACACATGCCTGATATGTATTTTCTCTATTTCCTCTAGTGATAAAAGGTTTTTCTGCTGTGACTTAAACCATGGTTCAAGAACACTGGTAATTACAACATTGTCTTTTTCAAGTACATCTCCACGTGTCATTACCATAGCCTGTAATAGGGTGTTTTCTAATTCCCTGACATTGCCCGGCCAGTCGTAAGCCTGAAGCATGGATATTACACCTTCAGATACTTTTGTTATCTTTTTATTAAGCCGGCGGTTGTTCTTGCTGATGAAATGATTTACAAGATCGGGTATGTCCTCTTTTCGGACACGTAGTGGTGGAATGTTGAAAGTGAAGACTTTAAGTCTGTAGAAAAGTTCTTCTCTAAACTTTCCCGCTTTAACAAGTGATTCCAGGTCTTTGTTTGTTGAGGCGATTATACGTGCCCGCATGGGCATGGGAGCATTACAACCTGCTTTCTCAAATTCCTGTTCCTGAATTACCCTCAGGATTCTGGCCTGATTGATATCTGAGAGTTCCGAGATGTCATCAAGAAATATTGAACCCTCTCCGGCTAATTCAAATTTTCCTTTTTTATCTTGTGTAGCACCTCTGAAAGCGCCTTTGCAATATCCAAAGAGATTTGCATCCAACAAGTTGTCTGATAGTGAGGCACAATTAACAACCACCATCGGATTATCACGTGTAATACCACTATGGTGGATAAGCCGGGCGATAAGTTCTTTTCCTGTGCCGGTTTCACCTGTGATAAGTACATTCAGTTTTATAATAGAAATTCTGCCAATGTTTTTGAAAATATCACGCATTAGAGGGCTTTTGCCAATAAAGGTGTTTTCTTCAATAGCTTTAAGCGAAGAGGTTGGAATATTCTCCTTAATGCTTTTGCTTTGCTTTGCCAGTTCAACGGCGTTTTTAACTACAGGAAGCATTTCATCTATTTTGATAGGCTTCTCAAGATAGTCAAATGCACCAGCCTGCATTGATTTTATGGTGAGTGCAATATCACCATGGGCTGTTAACATTATTATAGGTAACGATGGTCGGGTATTATGTACATTCTCCAGAAGCTGAATACCATCTATGCCCGGCATTTGGTAGTCGGTAATTATTACGTCAGGGTCTTCTTCCAGTGCAAGTTTAAGCCCTGAGTTACCATCTGCTGCAGTAATAACATCATAACCTGCCTTATGCAACATATTTGTTAGCAAAGTCCTGATAATTGAATCATCATCTATGGCCAGTATTTTGCTCATTGAAGTATTGGATTAGCTGAAAAGAGAGGCGAATATAAGAATATTATGGAAGATATTCTTAGATGGGTATTTTTAAGACAACTCTTGTACCAGGTGCTACACTTTCAGTAACCCAAACATTGGCGCCCACTGTTGCGCCTTTCCCAATGGTAATTCGTCCTAATATAGTGGCATTAGCATATATAATAACATTATCTTCAACGATAGGATGGCGGGGAATCCCCTTTAAAGGATTTCCCTGGGCATCAACAGGAAAGCTTTTAGCACCAAGTGTTACACCCTGGTAAATTCTAACATTATTCCCAATAACCGAAGTTTCACCGATTACTACCCCTGTTCCATGATCAATAAAGAATCCATTACCGATATGGGCCCCGGGATGTATGTCAATGCCAGTTTGACTATGGGCAATTTCACTAATTATTCGCGGAATAAGTGGTACTCCTAACAGATAAAGTTCATGTGCAATACGATGATACGTAATTGCTGTCATACTTGGATAACAGAAAATAGCTTCACTTACATGTGGATTTGCAGGATCACCATCGAAGGCTGCTTTAGCATCCAATGCCAGATGCTGTTTAATCTCGGGTAGTTTTTCAATGAACTTTCTGGACATGAAAATAGACTTTTCCTTGCAATCACTGCATAATTGATTCGGCTCATGGCAATAAAAGCAAAAGCCCCTGTTAATTTGCCTGGTAAGTATTGAAAGTGCAGTATGGAGACGTGCACCTATGATATATTCAATTGTCTCAGC
Source organism: Lentimicrobium sp. (assembly GCA_035298745.1). Classification (GTDB taxonomy): domain Bacteria; phylum Bacteroidota; class Bacteroidia; order Bacteroidales; family Lentimicrobiaceae; genus Lentimicrobium. The sequence continues at coordinate 3,247 of DATGXS010000016.1, forward strand.
ACGAACTTTTGAATCTCCGAAATAGCCTGGAAATAAAATCTCACGCAGAATATCGACTAGTTTTTGAAGTTCACCAGCTGAAGGCAAGTCCATTTCATGCCAGGGGATATGGTATAGCTCGCTGTTTTTATTCAGGTCACATAATTGGTTGACCACTTTTTCGAAATCATCATTGATCATCATGCGTAGATTTTAAACAAGTCGGTGCTGAGGTACCGTTCACCGGTATCACAGATAATAGTTACGATAGTTTTGCCGGTATTTTCCTTCATGGAAGCAAGTTCCATAGCAGCATGAACATTAGCTCCCGATGATATCCCACATAAAATTCCTTCTTCTTTCATTATCCTCCTAGCAGTATTAAATGCATCCTCTTCTGAAACGAGGATGATACTGTCAATAATAGACATGTTCATCACATCGGGAATAAAACCGGCACCTATTCCCTGTATTTTATGTTTACCAGGTTCGCCACCCGACAAAACAGGGGAGGTTGTAGGTTCTACAGCAACGATTTTCACATCATGTTTCCTGCTTTTAAGTACCTCACCAACACCAGTAATTGTGCCACCAGTTCCAACACCTGCAACAAAGATGTCAACACTACCATCTGTATCATTCCAAATTTCTTGTGCACTTGTTTGCCGGTGTTTTTCGGGGTTTGCAGGATTCGAGAATTGGAAAGGTATGAATGAATTAGCATTCATATCGTGCAATTCACGAGCTTTCGCAATAGCGCCTTTCATTCCCAGGTCAGCTGGTGTGAGGATTATTTCGCTTCCAAAGGCTTTAATGATAATCCTTCGTTCAACACTCACACTTTCGGGCATTGTTACAACTAACTTATATCCACGTTCAGCGCATATCATGGCTAATCCTATACCTGTATTTCCACTGGTAGGTTCGATTATAGTTGTGTCATGTTTTATTAATCCTTTTTGTTCTGCATCTTCTATTAATGCAAGTGAAAGACGATCTTTAACAGAATAGGACGGATTATGTGATTCAAGTTTAAGGAGTATTTTTGCATGTAATCCTGCTGCCATTCTTGTAAGCTCCACCAGAGGCGTATTGCCAATAAGTTGGCTTATTCCGGAATAAATTTTCATTGTCTTTTTTAATAAATCAACAAAAATTAGCCTTATTGGTTATTGTGTTGACATAATACCACAATGTGTTTCATGAGAAACATAATGCAACAATCTTTGTTAAGATGGCATTGAAATGTCAGTTTTGTTTTGTCAAATTGTGACAGAAACAAAAGATATTTCGATAATTACTCATTACTTTGTTAAATATTTAGTAACTTTGCAATAGCAAAAGTTGGACAAAGTAAGAAAAGAAATAAAAGGGGTAATAAAAATAAGGTCATTTCGCCACATATGTCAAAATGTGGAATGGTCTTTGTGTTACGAGAAACAATCAATTATTAACATACTACACAATCATTACAAACAAAAAATTATCCGTCATGAAAAAATGGAATCTGCTGCTTTCAATGCTTTTTATTTCAAGCGCAATTTTTGTAACATCTTGTTCAAAAGATGAAACAGCCACTGGTCCATCACTTAGCTTAAAAGGTGGTGCAACTTATACCTCAACAGATAAGACAATACAGGTAGAAGACCCAATTTTAGTGGGTGTTACTGGCACAAGTGGGGATGCTAACCTTACAAGGTTTAAATTTTCAATTACTTCTAATAATGTTGCTACAACTATTTTAGACAGTACTTTTAATTCAGCAAACTTCAATTATGATCAGGAACTTACTTTTACCAGTGTTGGCGAAGCTCGCCTTCTTTTTGAACTATGGGATAAAGATGGAAACAAGGATGAGAAAAGCTTTAACATTACAGTTGAAGATGCAGGAATGCAGGTTGTTAAATATAGTAATGTAGAACTTGGCTCATGGAACGATGCAGTAGGTAGCTTCTATTCATCTACTGAGAACATTGTTTACACACGTGGTCAATTGACAACTTCTGTAAGTAACCAGGCTAAGATTGACTTCTTATTCTTCAAGGGTACCACAAACGGAAACACAATTGCTTCACCTGATGATACAGACGCTAATACAATAAATGATCTTCAGCTAAACTTATGGACTAATAAGAATCAAACAAGATTTAATACTACCGATATTACTGTAGCGCAGTTTGATGCCATTACAACATCTTTCCAGTTCCCAGTTTTCCAAATGGGTTCACAGACAACTAAGGTTAATAACCTTACTGAAGGACAGGTTGTTATGTTCAAGACTGAATCAGGAAAACTTGGTCTTATAAAAGTAGTTGACCTTTATTCAAGAGGTGACCTTGCTAAGGTTGATGTTGTTGTTCAGCAATAATCATTGAAATTTTAAAAAAATAGGCTGTCTCGAAAAGGACAGCCTATTTTTTTGTTGAACTTTACCTTTTAAGATAGATTATCAATTGCTAGTAAAATAGACATGGAATATCTAAATAGCAATCCAACACCTAAAAATCTTCCAATCTCACTACCTTTGCACCTGCATAGCAAATGAATATGTCAGGTAAAACGCACAAGAAAGTACTGTTTATTATCAATCCTGTATCAGGTGTTAGCAATTCCAAAAAAGCAGGAATTGAAAAAGCCGCAATGGAGCACCTTGATGCGTCAGAATATGCTGTCGAGTTTGTATACACCGAGTCTTCAAATCATGCTTTTGAATTAAGCAGGGATGCTTCGATGGCTGGTGTGAATATAATTGTTGCTGTTGGTGGCGATGGAACCGCTAATAGGGTAATTAAGGGACTTTTTGGAAGCACTTCAATCTTTGCCCTTGTTCCTGCCGGTTCAGGTAATGGGTTGGCCCGATACCTTAATGTCCCCCTTGATGTAGATGAAAGTATTAAGTTAATTGCCAAAGGCAAAACAAGAGATATAGATACTGTAACGGTCAATGATGAAATTTTTGCTTCGATAGCCGGTGTAGGTTTTGATGCTTTAGTTGCCAAAAAATTTGCAAATGCTGGCAGGCGTGGTTTTTTTTCCTATTTTCATATTGCGTTGCAGGCATATCCTTCATACAGGCCAAGGAAATACAAGATGGTAATTGACGGTAAAACGGTAAACAGAAAAGCATTGTTCGTAAGTTTTGCCAATAGTAACCAATTTGGTTATAATACGGTAATATCTCCTGCTGCTTCCATTGAAGATGGGTTGGTGGATGTATGTATTGTTCAAAAGGCTCCTGTTATTTCAGCCCCATACATTCTTGGATTGTTATGGAGGAATAAGCTGGATACTTCCGGTTATCTTGAGATAATTAAAGCAAAGGAAGTGACATTATTGAGAAGCAAGAATAGGAAGATCAACCTGGACGGTGAACCAATGAAAGTTGGCAAAGATCTGAATATAAGGGTAAATCCAGGTTCTTTAAAAATTATCGTACCTTAACCTTTCGCGAAAATTTGTATGAGCGGGAAAAAAAGTAAACCAACAGGAATTGTATATTCAACGAATCCTGATTTTGTGTATAAGAGTAATGAACCTCAGGAATCGGAGACATTGCCAAACAAACAACAGGATTTGCGGATTATGCTGGATAAGAAATTGAAGGGTGGGAAAAAAGCTACCCTTGTCACAGGCTTTATCGGCAAAGAAGAAGATTTGGCAGACCTGGCTAAAAAGTTAAAGAATCTATGTGCTGCAGGTGGCTCATATACCAATGGGGAAATTCTTGTTCAAGGTGATTTCAGGCAGAAAATAATGGATTACCTAATTAAAAACGGCTATAGAGCAAAATTTAGCGGATGAAAAATGTTCTGATGGGCATTCTTAAATACCTGAAAGTTAATCCCCTGGTATTATACTTATTCTGTGTTGCAATGCTGTTTCCGGCATTGTTATGGCACCTTGGTTATCTGGCAATTAACTTTCCGACCGATGAACCTACACGGGCTATTGTTGCGCTTGAAATGATGATCAGCGACAATTACTTCACGCCAACTATCAATGGTGAATTCTATTACAATAAACCCCCTCTTTATAACTGGATAATAATTGCATTTTATAAGATGGCTGGCAACTATTCGGAGTTCACTTTACGACTTCCTGTTGTGATTGGCCTTATACTTTTTGCTTTATCAATTTATCTGTTTGTCAGGAAAGAACTAGGAAACAAGAAGGCATTTATTGTTGCCATGCTATTTATCACCTCAGGTAGAATACTGTTTTGGGATTCATTCCTTGGGTTAATTGACATTACCTTTTCAGCATTGGTTTATACTTCATTTATGTGCATTTATTTCTTTCATAAGCGAAAACAGTATCTGGCACTTTTCCTTGTCTCATATCTGTTGACTGCCATCACTTTCCTGATGAAAGGATTGCCATCCCTGGTATTTCAGGCAATTACACTGCTTACTTTCTTCACTTATAACAAAGAATTTAAAAGGCTTTTTTCATGGAAGAATTTTGCAGGAATAGGGTTAATTTTGCTCATAATTGGAACTTACTATTACTTCTATGCAAAATATAATGTATTAGATAATGTGTTCACTACACTATTTAGTGAATCAGAAAAAAGGACCATTATCAACTATGGATGGAAGCGATTTGTTACCCACCTCTTCACATTCCCCGTTGAAATGTTTTATCATTTTTTCCCGTGGTCAATACTGGGCATCTTCTTTATAAGCAGGAAATTTCTTTCAACGGCAATGTCGCATCCTTTTCTTAAGTTCAACTTCTTTGTCTTCATCTTTAACATTCTAATCTACTGGACTTCGCCTGAAACTTATCCGCGATATATCTTCATGCTCTTCCCGCCAATTTTTACTGTACTTATATACATGTTCTATAATGATTCAGAAGTTGAGGGAAAGCGGAGTAAAATCATAGAATATTTCCTTGGAGGGGTGCTGGTACTTGGGTTAATTGCTGCAATATTATTACCCTTTCTTAAACAAACAGGCTGGGTTAACATGGCATTGATCAAAGGCTCTATTATTTTTATTGGGGTTGGGCTTATGCTCTTTTTGTTCATCAAAATTAAAGATCAACGTCTTGTTATTTTTGCCGCAGCTATGCTAATTATAAGGATTGGGTTTGACTGGTTCATTATCCCGCCTCGTTTCAATGACTTCCAGGAACACAAAGTAGGCGCTTTAGAAGCCGCGAAAGTTACCGGTAATGAAAAACTTTATATTTTTAAAGACAGCGAAACAGAGCATGCTACCAGTTTTTATATCACATTGGGAAAAATGCAGTTGCTTACACATAAATATCAGGACTTTAATACTACTGACTTTTACTATCTCGATCCAAGGCTTTTACCCGATAGTGCCTACACTACTGTATACGACTTCAAACTGTACAGGCATGATCAACCACTTAAAATTGTAAAATTAAAAAGTGCTATGTAAGATGGGATTTCTTATGATGAATTTTGGACAACAATTAAAAGATTGGCTTTTGGGACTTGGTTTTTCAAATGAGATAACTTCTGTAGTAAGAGATCTTACTGATTTTCTGATCCTTCTAATTGTTATCACTGCTATATACTATATTACCAAGTTATTGGTCCTCAAAGTTGTAAGAAGGATCTCGCATCGCACTTCAGTAACCTGGGACGATGCATTATACAATAACAAGGTATTTCATAAAGGAGTACTTCTGGTTCCAACAGTACTTTTCAATGTATTTGCCCCTTATACTTTAACAGAATTTCCGGAATTCCTGCGATGGGTTCTGCTCATTAACCGTGTGATCATGATTTTTGCTTTTATTGCATCGGTTAGTAAATTCCTTAATGCTGTTTACGATATATATCAGGGTTTTGAAGTTTCTAAATCAAAACCTGTAAAAGGGTATATCCAAGTAGTTAAGATAATATTGTATGTGATTGGGTCTATCATTGTTATATCATTACTATTTAATAAATCACCAATTTATCTCTTAACCGGTCTTGGTGCTTTTTCAGCTGTCCTCTTATTAATCTTCAAAGATCCGATTCTTGGTCTTGTTGCCGGAATCCAAATATCAGCCAATGATATGGTGCGGCAGGGCGATTGGGTGGTTTTGCCTAAAGCCGGTGCTGATGGTGAAGTACGTGAAATTTCACTGACAACAGTTAAAGTTCAGAACTGGGACAAGAGCATAACCATGGTCCCTACTTATTCGATGGTGTCAGAAAGTTTTATTAATTGGAGGGGCATGGAAGAATCAGGCGGCCGGAGGATTAAGAGGTCTATCAGTATTGACATGAACAGTGTTAAATTTTGTACTCCTGAAATGCTTGATAGATTCAGAAATATTAAATTGCTCAGGACCTATATTGATCAAACACAACAAGCACTTGTTAAACACAATTTTGAAGACCAGGTTGATGATTCAATACTTGTGAATGGCCGCAGGCAGACCAATATAGGTGTTTTCAGAGCTTATGTTGCTGAGTACCTTAAACAAAATCCATGGGTTAATCCCGAAATGACCATGCTGGTTCGTCAGCTTCAACCCGGTGAAAATGGTATTCCACTGGAAATATATGTTTTTAGCCGTATTCAGGAGTGGAAATCATATGAAGATATTCAATCAGATATTTTCGATCATATTCTGGCCTCAATTCCTGAATTTGAATTAAAAGTTTTCCAGAATCCTACCGGAAATGATTTTCAGAGCTTAAGTAAGTGAACATAAAAGTTCTTCTTTTAGTTAATTCTGTATCAGCAAGTTACAAATAAGACGTAACTATCTTTTTTTGTTGAAACGGAAAACAGGAGGAACTATATGCGAGCTATGAATTTTCGTGGGCCTTATCGTGTCAGGCTTGATAATGATAAACCAATGCCCGAAATAAAGCATCCGAATGATGCTATTGTAAGGGTTGTAAGATCTTGTATTTGCGGGTCTGATCTTCATCTCTACCATGGACTGGTGCCTGACACAAGGGTAGGTATGACTTTTGGCCATGAATTTATAGGAGAAGTTGTTGAGACCGGATCATTGGTTCAGAATTTGAAGGTTGGTGATATGGTCATCGTGCCTTTCAATATTGCCTGTGGCAAATGCGCTTTTTGTAAACAAGGATTGTATGGTAACTGCCATGAATCAAATCCTGAAGCTACTGCTGTAGGTGGAATCTTCGGGTATTCACATACAGCTGGTGGTTATGATGGAGGACAGGCTGAATATGTAAGGGTTCCTTACGCTGATGTTGGTCCAACGATTATTCCTGATTGGATGGATCTGGATGATGCTGTGCTGTTAACTGATGTTGTCCCAACAGGTTATCAGGCAGCCGAAATGGGTGGAATTCAAAAAGGAGATACTGTGGTCATTTTTGGTGCCGGCCCAATTGGTATAATGGCTGCAAAATGTGCCTGGTTATTTGGTGCGGGTCGTGTGGTGGTAATTGATCACATAGACTATCGTCTTGACTTTGTTAAAAAATATGCGCAATGCGAAGCCTATGATTTTAAATCGATAGGTGACCCTGTGGTTTTCATTAAAAGGATGACCGATTCATTGGGTGCCGATGTCTGCATTGATGCCGTTGGTGGTGAAGCTGCTGGTAATAACACAAATACACTGCTTGGCCGAAGACTGTTACTTTCTGGTGGTTCAACTACTGCTCTTCATTGGGCAATTAATTCTGTGAAGAAAGGTGGAATTGTTTCTATTGTAGGAGTGTATGGCCCTATTGATGCTCTTGTTCCAATTGGGAATGTGGTAAATAAAGGACTCACTCTTCGAGGTAATCAGGCCTCAGTGAAACGATTACTGCCTAAGCTAATTGAGCACATAAAAAACGGAGTATTAAATCCTAAAGAAATAATCACACACCGTGTGCCACTTGAAGAAATTGCTGATGCATATCACATTTTCTCAAGGAAACTCGATCAGTGTATAAAAACGGTTTTATTACCTGCAGGCTGAAAGAGTGAAGTGATTTTTTTGACCGAATGAAAATTAATAGCAGTAATGAACTTCAAAGCAAAAGACAATGAAAATAACCGATCAGACTAAACCTGAAGATTTCAGGAATATACGGGGTGGCGATAATAGCCATATAAAAGGTTGGGGAATAGATACTGATGTTGAAAATGACCCCACATATCCGATGAAAGACAGAACTGATGAAGAGCAATCAGGCTATTCATGGGAACGCCCCCTTCAACAAGAAGTGGATGTAAAAGTATTGAGGTCAGTTGAAAGACCAAACGTTACTGCAGTTTTTGGAACATCAGTTCCGCCAAGGGGATTAAGCGGCATAATAAGAAACTTTGCTTTTAAATTTTCAGAGTCAAGTTATACCCGGTGGATACCTCTGGTGATGGCTGACAGAATAAATGTAATTGAAGGTATAATTGCAGATATATCGCGTGGATACTTTCCAAAGTTTTTTGCAGAGCGTGGATGGAAATCAGAATGGAAGTTTAACAGGTTAGGCGCAATAAGAAAAATTACCGTAAATACGCTAGTAGTAGCTGGCATTGTAACATGGATTATAATGAGAAGAAAAAGGAAAAATGCCTTTTTGAGTTGAGTTGATTATGTTAATGGTTGATTGATTATGTTGATAAGTAAAGAGGCCGTCTCGATAAGAGACTGCCTCTTTTTATTTAATTTATTTGAGATTTCTTATAGATCCATTTCATTCAACTTCCATTTAACCTCCATTTAACCTCCATTTAGCATGCATTTAAAGATGGTCCTTAGAATGCACGTTATATGGAGGTTAAATGGAGGCTGAATGGAGGTTAAATGGAGGTTGAGTCAGTTCGATCTGATAGATATCTCAGATTACTTATAGTATTTACTTTTTTAAAGCTTCATATATTGTTGTATTCATTAATATGAGAAGCAAACCATATACGGTATCCTCAATTGGAATTGTCCCCAACCTGATGCCAAGGTTTTCAGAATCATTATACCAAACAACGGGTTCAGGGGTGAACATCCCCGTTAGGGCACCATTCACCATAAAGAATGGAATAAGGATAATGAGGTATGTGAAATAAAACATCCCTAAATAGTTGTCCTTCACAAACATTGTATGCCATAACAGGAAAACCCCTGTAGCAATAAATGTGACCGAAGTGTATGTGCGTGATATGTTTAAAAGTCCAATTACCAGTAAACTGATACTTATGCATATTGAAAGCACTTTAAAGAATTGTGGTTTTGAATTCAACCATTGAAACAGCCCTTTTTTTTCCTTATTAGTTGACTTTTGACCGTTGACCAATGACTGTTGACCAAAGTAGTCAAACGAATGGTAGGTAAATAAACAGGCATATGGGATTGCAATAAAAAACAACACCTCTTCAATTGGCAAATTATAAAGATAAACTCCCTGAAGATACCGTGGATTAAATCCCCAGACTCCGATTGAAGTTTTAAGCATATCCCAGGGAATAAAAACAACCATTGTTCCTAACATTGCAGGAAACAGGTACTTCCACTTCTTATAGAATTTAAGCCGTCTATCGAATCCCACAATTAATGGGATGGAAATTGATGCCAGATTAATTAAAAAATAGTACGACACTTTAGCTCAAAACTTCTTTATTTTCTTTATTTCTGAACGCTTCTTTGTAGTACTTCCAGGGAGCAATCAAAAATCCAAAATTTGAGTGAGTATGTGGGGTATGATGCTCAAGATGTGCTTTAACTGTTGCCCTGAGATAACGGTTTGAGAACTTCTTAAATAGCGGAACCCTTTGATGAACATAGACATCATGGAAGAGAAAATAAGCGACTCCATATAATAAAATACCTATTCCAAGACCGAGCAGATATCCATTTGAATTGACAACCCCAAAATAAATTCCCAGTATTGATGGAACAGCAAAAATGATCGCAAAAACATCATTCCATTCTATCTTCCTGCCATCCCTTATGTGATGGTCCTTATGCAGCACCCAAAGGAAACCATGCATCACATACTTGTGAGTAAACCAGGCCATGAATTCCATAAAAAAGAATGCGGCAACAACTAAAAATATACTAATAGCTATTTCCATGATATTTAGAGTTTAAAATATTTGAGGAGAAGGTTATACCTTCTCACAGATCTATTATTAAAGTGTCTTGAAATACTTCTCAACACGGTCAAAAGCAATTCTGAACCATATAGAAAAGTCCTCGGGGTTATTTTCAACTTCTTTTCTTAAATCCTGAAGTGTAATCATTCTGTATGCCTCAGCTTCTTCCTTATTTAATTTTGGTAGTTCATCGGAAATACCAATAAAAACGTGATCAAATTCATGTTCAGTAAGATCATTTGAAAAAGGTGCTTTATAAATGAAACTGAATACTTCTGTGAGTTGACAATCAAAACCCATTTCTTCAACCAACCTGCGGTGAGCGGCATCAGAAGTGCTTTCTCCCGGACGAGGGTGGCTGCAACAGGTGTTAGACCATAAACCTGGTGAGTGATATTTACTTAATGCTCTTTGCTGGAGCATGAGTTCATCCTTAGAGTTAAAGATGAAAACTGAAAACGCCCTGTGAAGCCTGGCTTCAATATGCGCCTGCATCTTCTCCATCACCCCTGTTTGATTGTCATTCTGATCAACAAGTATTACAAGCTCCTCCATTTCAATTAGTTGTATTAGTTAAATAATCTTTAACGATTTTCTTTTCTTTTTGATTAACTGATTCTGAATTTAACATGAAATTAAGCATTTCCTTAAAGAAAAAAGCATTTCCATACAAAGCACCTGCTTTTTTGATGTTAGAAATGAGGAATAATTTATCATCATCAAGATTGTCATTGTATCCCAGAAACCCGGGCGCCTTATCTTGTGTTGCAAATCTCAGGAACCTATTTCATAATTTGATGGATCTTCTTTTACAGCCTGGTCAATTAGTTTTTTGCCTTTTTTAAACATTGAGAGTTTGGAGGCTGGGTTAACAACACACTCGGGTGCTGCAGCAGAAGCTGCCCCAAAATAGGCTTTCAATACAGATTCTTTTGGAGGATTTTTTTCAAATTTATCCATCATATGCAAACTATTACAATTTTCGGCCGACATGGTGAAATACTGTTTGCGGGCATATTCAATGTTGACCGGTTGGCTGAAAACAAACAGCGGCAGTATGCATATTGTGATTATAAACCCGGTTCTCATCATATAGCTAAAACATATTGAATTGATGTCTGAAAAATGATGTAAACAGCAGTTTATATTTGGTTCTGTTTGGAATTCTTATTCTTTCCATAAAGATTCGCGAAGAACTAACTCTTTTTATCTTCATGAATAAGTTGTAAAAATAGACATAAGCTATATAAACGCCAAACCTTGCTTCTTTTGGCAACTTCCTGATTCCTTCAAGTCCATTATGGAAATCAAGAGCAATATCTTCTTCAATCATACGCTTGGTTTCATCATTAAATCTTAAAAGATCAATTTCAGGGAAATACGAACGGCCAAGAGTATGGTAGTCGTTTTTAAGGTCACGCAAAAAATTAATTTTCTGGAATGCAGATCCTAAACTCATTGCAGGTGATTTCAGTGATTCATACTTTTCAATATTTCCTTCGCAAAAAACACGCAGGCACATTAAACCAACCACTTCTGCAGAACCTACAATATATTCCTTGTAAGAGTTTGGATTGTATTCTGTTTTATGAAGATCCATTTCCATGCTATCAAGAAACTTATCAATTAGTTCTCTTTCAATATTATACGAGTTGACTGCCCACTGGAAGTTGTTTAAAATTGGATTGAGGCTTATTCTTTCATCTATAGCAAGATAGGTGTCTTTACGAAACCTATCCAGAAGCTCTGCTTTGTTATAGTCATGGAAGGAATCTACAATTTCATCGGCTACCCTTACGAATCCATAAATTGCATATATTGGATCATGGAACCTCTTATGGAAGAATTTAATGCCCAATGAAAATGAGGTTGAATATGTGTTTGTAGCAATCTTACTTGATTTTCTTGAAACACTGTCGAAAAGATCTTTCATACGGCAAGGTGTTTAACTGGTTGTGATTTAATAATCTCTTTTGCAGCCATTTCACCTGATATTATGGCTGGTGGAACGCCCGGACCGGGAACAGTAAGCTGTCCGGCAAATAGCATATTGCTTATCTTTGAATTTCTCATCTTTGGTTTAAGGAATGCTGTTTGAAGCAATGTGTTGGCTAATCCATAAGCATTACCTTTAAAAGCATGATAATCAGTTTCAAAATCTCTGTGAGCATAAATCCTTTGGTATACTATGTTATCCTTTAGTTTGCGACCTGTGTATCTTTCAAGTCGCATAATTACGTGGTTGTAATATTTCATTCTGATTTCATCAGAATCGTTTAATCCAGGTGCTACCGGAATAAGGATCATTACATTTTCATGGCCTTGTGGAGCAACTGAACTATCTGTTCTTGATGTGCAACTTACATAAATTGAAGGACGATCAGGCCATGACGGATTGTCATAAATTGATTTTGCATGTTCCTCAAAGTCTTCATCAAACAATAGAGTATGATGTTCCAATTCAGGAATCCGAGTGTTGAAACCCAGATAAAATATCATTGATGAAGGGGAGAGCACTCTCTTATCCCAATAATCAGCTGAATACTTCCGGTACTCAGCTGGCAATAGTTTCTGTTCAATAAACTGATAGTCGCCGGTTGCAATCAGGTGGTCAACTTCAAAAGCCTTATCCTGTGCATTTACTGAAGTCACTCTTCCGTTGTTAATTGATATGTGATCGACTTCTGCATTGTAAATAAATTCAACCCCAAGTTCTTCAGCCACTTTAACCATAGCTTCAACCACTTTAAACATTCCACCCTTGGGATACCAAGTTCCCTGCACCATATCACTATAATTCATAAGGCTATATAAAGCAGGCGTTGTATCAGCGGTACCTCCAAGAAAAAGAACAGGAAATTCGAGCATCCTCCTGATAGTCGGACTCTTGAAATATTTATTGGTATAAGATGCAAATGAGCTAAACATGTTAAGCTTTAATCCTGCTCTCAGGATTTTCCAACTCATGTATTCACTCATTGAGTGACTTGGCTTATGCACAAATTCACCTATCCCTATACGGTATTTGTACTCAGCTTCTTTCAGAAATACCTTTAAATTCTTACTGCTTCCCGGTTCAATTTGCTCATAAAGTTCATAAATACCTTCAATTGAAGCAGGAAGTTTAACCTCATGATCACCAAAGAATATCTTATAGGCGGGATCAAGTCGTTCCAGTTCATAATAATCAGAAACTTTGCGGTTAAAATCAGCAAAAAAAGATTCAAAAATATCAGGCATCCAATACCAGCTTGGGCCCATATCATAAGTAAAACCGTTTGAAGTAAAATTTCTCGCCCGACCGCCTGGTATACTGTTCTTTTCAAGGACAGTTACCGCAAATCCTTCCTTAGCCAGATATGCTGCTGACGAAATACCGGAGAAACCTGCTCCTATTACAATTACTTTCTTTTTTGCCATTTTAATTTGATCAATGACCTAAATAACAGTTTATTAATGTTTTTGTTTAACCGGAGACGATAAAATTTAAACAATAAGTAATCCGAAGGCCATAATCTCTTATAATTACTCAAAACGTTATGATTTACCCCACTATGAAGGCAAAACTTAATTTTAACTGACTTCTTAACGGTTATTATAATGTATGAAAGTGTCTAACATGAGAGATAGATTTGTGCACGAAAGTTTAACCAAAACATGATTTACAGGTCAATATTTATAAAGAGTATCTTTGAATAATGAAGATACAGACATGCATCAGAAATTGCGTGTTATTTTGAACGATTGTTTTAGTTTTGCGTTGCTATTAGAATTCTGAATTCTCCTATTAAATAAAGTTTATGAATAAAACTTTGAAAAGAGTTGTTATCTATGGTCTGATTGCCATGGTGCTATTAGTTATCATTGGTTATAAAGCCGGTTGGTTTTCAGGCAAAACCAGTGCCAGACCAAAGGTTGACCAACAAGGTGGGCGAAACCAGGAAGCCCTGCCTGTTTCAGTTTACAAAGTAATTGCCGGCGGTCTTACAGACAGGATTGTAGCAACCGGGACTGTTATGGCAAATGAACAGGTTATTTTAAGTGCAGAAGTTGCTGGAAGAATAACTGCAATCAATTTTATTGAAGGCAGAGAAGTGAAAAAAGGTACTGTTCTCGTTACAATCAATGATACAGAATTATTAGCGCAACTGGAAAAAATAAAATATAATCAAAAACTTGCCGAAGAAAGAGAACAGCGCTCACGTAGTCTTTTACAAAAAGAAGCAATAAGCCAGGAAGAATACGATAGGGTACTTACTGATCTCAATACTGTTAAATCAGAAGCTTCACTGGTTGAAGCACAATTAAACAAAGCAAAGATCATAGCACCCTTTACAGGTACAATTGGTTTAAGGCAGGTTAGTGTCGGAGCATATGTAACTGCAGGTCAGAAAATTGCCACACTAACTCAATTGCAGCCTGTAAAAATAGAATTCTCAATCCCCGAGCGCTTTGCACAGTCAGTTGGAAAAGATAGTAAGGTTAATTTTTCTATTGAAGGAATCAATAAAAAATATCAGGCCAGTGTTTATGCAGTGGAACCTTCAATTGATCCTGAAACCCGTTCAGTTAGTGTAAGAGCAGTTTATCCCAATAGTAGCATGGAATTAAGACCAGGCAGTTTTGCAAGGATTGAGTTTGAATTGAATCATATGCAAAATGCTATACAAGTTCCGGCGCAGGCAATAATTCCTGAATTAGGCGGCTATAAAGTTTTTCGCTACAAATCAGGTCAAGCTGTTCAATCGCCTGTTACAGTTGGCATAAGGACAACTGATATGGTTCAGGTTACCAGTGGATTATCGGTAGGGGATACGGTTATTACTACCGGTATACTCCAACTGCGTGAGGGTTTGCCTGTAATACTCTCAAATCTCTCAAAGAAATAGTATGAGTCTTTCGTCAATAAGTATAAAACGACCGGTTCTTGCCACTGTTATGTCGGTTGTAATTGTCCTTTTCGGAGGGATTGGATTACTTTCGACAGGTGTCAGGGAATACCCAAGTGTTGATCCACCAATTATTACAATCAGTACCTCATATATTGGGGCCAATGCCGATGTTGTTGAATCTCAGATAACAGAGCCACTTGAAGAATCAGTAAACGGCATAGCAGGCATCAGGTCACTTACTTCCGTGAGTCGGGATGGAAGAAGCACCATCAGGGTTGAATTTGACCTTGAAGTTAATCTGGAAACGGCAGCAAATGATGTGCGTGATAAGGTTTCGCGTTCAATCGCAAATCTGCCCCAGGATGTTGACCCACCAATTGTTTCCAAAGCAGATGCTGATGCCAGTCCCATTATTTTCCTGAGTATAAGAAGTGAACAACGCTCACTGCTTGAACTCAGTGAAATAGCAGAAAGGCTTTTTAAGGAAAGATTGCAGACAATTCCGGGAGTTAGTGAGATCGCTATTTGGGGTCAAAGGAAATATTCCATGCGTTTATGGATGGACCCTTTTAAGTTATCCGCATCAGGCCTTACCCCATTAGATGTTAGAAATGCCTTAATACGTGAAAATGTCGAACTTCCATCGGGAAGAATTGAAGGCGGCAGCGTTGAATTAACGGTTAGAACTTTGGGGCGTTTAATCAGTCCGGAAGATTTCAATGAGCTTATATTACTTCAGAATGGTGACAGGATAGTCAGGTTTCGCGATATTGGATATGCTGAGTTGGGATCAGAAAATGAAAGATCAATCCTAAGAATGAACGGAATCCCAATGGTTGGCAATGTTGTGATACCACAACCAGGTTCCAACCATATAGAGATTGCTGATGAATTTTATAAGAGAGTTGATCAAATTAAGAAAGATCTTCCTGCTGATATAACATTAAGTTACGGATTTGATACTACCCAGTATATAAGAGAATCAATTACTGAAGTTGAGCAAACAATTTATCTGGCATTCTTCCTTGTTGTACTTATTATTTTCCTCTTTCTTCGCGACTGGAGAACAACACTTATTCCAGTTATAGCTATTCCGATTTCATTGATAGGGGCATTTTTTGTAATGTACCTTATGAATTTTACTATCAATGTTCTAACATTACTAGGAATTGTTCTGGCAATCGGACTGGTTGTGGATGATGCAATTGTAGTACTTGAGAACATTTATACCAAGATTGAAAAGGGGGTTCCTCCATTGAAAGCTGGTTTGGAAGGAACCGCCGAGATATTCTTTGCAGTAATAGCAACCACAGTTGTGCTGGCAGCAGTATTCCTGCCGGTTATCTTCCTGCAGGGAATTACCGGAAGGCTTTTCAGGGAGTTTGGTATTGTTATGGCTAGTTCGGTTATTATCTCTGCTTTTGTAGCATTGACACTGACACCAATGCTTGCTACAAAGATTCTAAAACATCGTGAAACACATAGTTGGTTTTATAATGTAACCGAACCATTCTTTATTGCATTAAATAATAAGTATGTAAACTCACTTAACTGGTTCCTTCGTCACAAATGGATGGCAATAGTCATTTTCATTTTGTCAATTGGTGTTATAGTAGGCATTGGTAAATTATTGCAATCTGAACTAGCACCTGTTGAAGACAGATCAGGTATGCGTGTGGTTGCCACCGCTCCCGAGGGTAGTACATATGAATACATGGACCAGTATATGAATCAAATAACTTCATACTTGCTAAAAGAGGTCCCTGAATCAGAAGCAATGGTTTCAATAACTTCTCCTGGATTTGGTGCTTCAAGTTCTGTTAATACAGGGTTCGTTAGAATGCGGTTATCATTACCTGATCAACGTATAAGATCACAACAGGAAATAGCAGATGACGTGGCAGCTAAACTGACCAAGTATAGTGGTGCAAGGACTTTTGTAATACAGGAACAATCGATTGGAGGTGGGGGAGGAGGAATGCCAGTTCAATATGTAGTGCAGGCTCCTGATCTTGAAAAGCTTAAAAAAGTGATACCTGCATTTATGGGGGAACTTCAAAAGAGCGATAAATTTCAATTTGTTGATCTTAACCTCAAATTCAATAAGCCAGAACTGCAAGTTGAGATAAATCGTGAAAAAGCACGCAACCTTGGTGTTTCAGTAATTGATATCGCTCAAACACTTCAATTTGCTTTAAGCGGACAACGGTTTGGATATTTCATAATGAATGGAAAGCAATACCAGATCATAGGACAACTGTCAAGAGGTTATCGCAGCGAACCACTCGACCTCAGGTCTATAAATGTGAAGAATAACAGGAATGAGATGATACAGTTAGATAATCTGGTTACAATTTCAGAAGGGGTTAACCCACCGCAATTGTTCAGATATAATCGTTTTGCTTCTGCAACTTTTTCTGCAAATCCCGCAAAGGGACTCACTATAGGTGATGGAATCAAAGAAATGGACAGAATAGCTGACAAGGTTCTGGATGATACTTATACTACTTCTTTGGCAGGGGCATCACAGGATTTTGCTGAGAGCTCCTCGAGTTTGTTATTCGCTTTTGTACTGGCTTTGGTTCTTATTTACCTCGTTCTATCGGCGCAATTTGAAAGCTTCCGCGATCCCTTGATAATCATGTTTACTGTGCCTCTTGCTTTAGCTGGTGCAGTATTGTCATTATGGTATTTTGGGCAAACATTAAACATCTTTAGCCAGATTGGAATTATCATGCTAATTGGACTAGTAACAAAAAATGGTATCCTTATTGTTGAATTTGCCAATCAAAGAAAGGATAATGGTCAAAGCAGGGGTGATGCCATCAGGGAAGCTTCTGCCAGTCGCTTCAGACCTATCCTTATGACCAGCTTATCAACAATTTTGGGAGCGCTGCCTATTGCACTTGCGTTGGGAGCCGGCAGTGAAAGCAGGGTTTCTATGGGTATTGCCATCATTGGAGGTTTAACGTTCTCAACAGCCCTGACACTTTACATTATTCCGGCCATGTATGATTATATCTCTTCAAAGGCTGGTCATGTGTTGAGGGATGAAGTTTCGGCCGCTGAAAAAGAGATTGAAAAAGAAGGAAGATGATAAATAAAGTATTGCAATCGTTGCAAAAAACAATATTATGGTAATAAGATTTCTTTTAGCAGTGATTTTGCTGGTGGGTTTTATTCAGGTTGAAGCCCAGCATCTTTCTGCTGAACAGGCTGTAGCAATAGCACTTGAAAATAATTACTCAGTCAGGCTGTCAAAACTTAATAACGAGGTTTTGAAAAATAACCTATCAGCTGGGAATGCAGGCTTTCTGCCAGTGATAGATGCATCAGCAGCTCAAAATAACAGTATCCAGAATACCAGACAAGAATATCTCGATGGTCGTGTTAATGAAAAAGATAATGCTAAATCATCATCTTTTAATGCTGGAATAGGACTTGACTGGACATTTTTTGATGGCTTAAGAATGTTTACCGGATATGATATTCTAAAAAAACAATTGCAGGCCGGCCAACTGCAAACAAGATTAGAAGTGGAGAATACTATTAGTGAAGTGTTGTCACTTTATTATCAGTTAGTTGAATTGCAACAAAAAGTCCGCATGTTTGAAGAATCAGTGAAACTTGGTAAAGCAAGAACCAATATCGCAGATGAAAAACTGTCAATTGGTGCCGGCTCTCGGCTTGAACTACTTCAGGCAAGAGTTGATATGAATGCTGATATTTCACAATTACTTGACCTGAATGATCAGATCACCGAAGCTACTATTCAAATGAACCTTCTTTTAGGACGGAATGCCGGTGAATTATTTACAGTTGAAGATTCCATCAAACTTGCAAATACAACTGATTTAAGTATGCTTAAGTCAGCTATGGAACAGAATAATACTACCATCTTAATCAATAGAAGCAATATTGAAATGGCCCAATTGAATTTAAGGGATGTTAGGGGCAAAATATTTCCTGAACTGGGAGTTACAGCAGGCTATAGTTTTAATAACCAAACCAGTGAATCTGGTTTTCTGAGATCAGGGCGCTCAGATGGATTAAATTATGGTTTAACAGCCAGCATGCCTATTCTTGACAGATTCAATAACAGGCGTGAAAGACAGAATGCCAAAGTTGGAATTGAAAGTGCCAATCTACAATACGAGACATACCTTGCTGAAGCTAATGCGGCACTCCTATCAACCTATAGTGTATATAGTAATAAACTAAAAAATATTGAACTTGAGAGGGAAAACCTTCAAACAGCAAATACCAATTTTGATATTGCTAATGAAAGATATCGGCTGGGAGAGTTATCAGGAATTGAAATAAGGGAAGCCCAACAGAATCTTCTGATTGCTCACGATCGGTATATCACGCTCATATATCAGGCACGATTACTTGAGATTGAAATGCTGAGGCTTACGGGGGGTATTATACCTGAAAAATAAAATGTGATTGTGAGTCAACAATGTGAGTCAACAAGAAGAAAAAAGTTAAAGGAAAAAAAAGTTGAAGGAGTGTTGTGTAATAAAAAATAATGTAGTATTTTTGCAGCCCGTTAAAAAAGTACCATTAAGTTTAAAGATATGTATCTAACCTCAGAAGTAAAGAAGAATATTTTCGCCGAAAACGGCAAAGACGTTAAAGATACCGGTTCACCAGAATCACAGGTTGCTCTTTTTACCCATAGGATTCAGCATCTTACAGGCCATCTGAAGATTAATAAGAACGATCTGGGTACTGAGCGTTCTTTAGTAAGGCTTGTAGGTAAACGCAGAAGTTTACTTGCTTATCTGAAGAAAAAAGATATCGAGCGTTACAGGGAGATCATCAAGAAATTAAATATCAGGAAGTAATCCTTCCTTCGAAGAATATATCAAAGAGGCAATTAAACAGGTTGCCTCTTTTTGTTGTCTTAAGAGGTAAATATTTTTTCGCTTTCTCATACTTATGTATTTTAAGAGTAATTTTGTGACCTTGGAAAATTTGTCACCCCTGTCTTATCGAAATTTACCTCAATAATTTTAGAGTTTATATGCAAGGAATAGTAAAAACATTTGACATTGGAGATGGAAGGACTATCTCTATTGAAACAGGTAAGTTAGCCAAGCAGGCTGACGGCTCAGTTGTAGTTCGTATGGGCGATACCATGTTATTAGCTACTGTTGTAGCAAAAAAAGAAGCTGCTGAAAATGTTGACTTCATGCCACTTTCAGTTGAGTATCGCGAAAAATACGC
The DNA here is from genome assembly GCA_035298745.1 of Lentimicrobium sp. Taxonomy (GTDB): domain Bacteria; phylum Bacteroidota; class Bacteroidia; order Bacteroidales; family Lentimicrobiaceae; genus Lentimicrobium. The sequence continues at coordinate 23,384 of DATGXS010000016.1, forward strand.
TTCATCCGGCCGTTTCCCAGGCGGCTTTTTTAAAAGAGAAGCCAGGCCTTCAGACTATGAAGTACTGATTTCAAGGCTGATAGACAGGGCCTTAAGACCTTTATTCCCTGATAATTTTCATGCTGAAACTCAAGTAATTGTTACCCTTATTTCTTCTGATAACGATATTTTACCTGATGCATTAGCCGGCCTGGCTGCATCAGCTGCACTTTCGGTAAGTAACATTCCTTTTAACGGTCCTATTTCAGAAGTCAGGGTTGCCAGAATAAATGGTAGTTTGGTTATTAATCCTGCTGCATCAATTCTGCCTGAAGCCGATATCGATATTATGGTTGCTGCTTCCATGGAGAATATTATGATGGTGGAAGGCGAAATGAAAGAAGTGTCAGAAGCTGACATGATAGAAGCACTGAAATTTGCTCATGATGCTATCAAACTTCAATGTCAGGCTCAGATTGAATTGGCTCAGATGGTTGAGAAATCATCTCCAAAACGTGAATATAACCATGAAACTAATGATGAAGAGTTAAGAGCTAAGCTTCATGATTTCTGTTATGATAAAATAGTTGCCATCGCAAGTAATCCTACTTCAAAACATGAACGTGGGGATGCATTCGAACAGATCCTGGCTGATTTCATAGCCACTCTTACTGAAGAGGAAGCTAAAGAAAAGGCATTCATGATTAAACGCTATTTTCATGATGTTGAAAAAGAAGGCGTTAGAAACGTTGTACTTGACAAACGCCAGCGTCTCGATGGTCGTAAACTCGACGAGATCAGACCTATTTGGTGTGAAGTTGATTATTTGCCTGCAACCCATGGGTCAGCAATCTTCACCCGTGGTGAAACTCAATCTTTAACTACAGTAACACTCGGAACAAAACTCGACGAACAAATAATTGACGGAGCAGTAATTGATGGTAAAGTCAATTTCATTCTGCATTATAACTTTCCACCATTCTCAACAGGCGAAGTCAAGAAAATGCTGAGTGTTGGACGTAGGGAAATTGGTCACGGAAACCTGGCTCTCAGGGCATTAAAACCAATGATTCCAGGTACTGACATTAATCCTTATACTATACGGGTTGTAAGTGATATCCTTGAATCAAACGGATCATCATCAATGGCAACTGTTTGTGCGGGTACTATGGCTTTGCTTGATGCAGGCGTAAAACTCATTAAACCTGTTTCAGGTATTGCAATGGGATTAATTGCAGATACAAAAACCAACAGGTTTGCTGTTTTGAGTGATATTCTTGGTGACGAAGATCATCTTGGTGACATGGACTTTAAAGTGACTGGTACACGCGATGGAATCACTGCTTGCCAAATGGATATTAAAGTTGATGGAATGCCATATGAGGTACTTACCCAGGCACTTGATCAGGCAAAAGCAGGCAGGATGCACATTCTCAATGAAATGGAGAAGACTATAAGCAAGCCTCGTGAAGATTATAAACCTCACGTTCCACGTATTGTGAAGATGACTATCCCTAAAGAGTTTATTGGTGCCGTTATAGGACCTGGTGGAAAAGTCATTCAGGAAATGCAGCGTGAAACCGGCTCAACTATTGTTATTGAAGAAGTCGGTGATTTTGGAATAATTGATATCGTTTCAAATAATAAGGATTCAATCAATGCTGTAATGGATAAAATCAAACGCATCGTTGCAATTCCTGAAATAGGAACGATTTATCATGGTGTAGTTAAGAATATCACCACTTTTGGTGCATTTGTGGAAATATTGCCGGGAAAAGATGGGTTATTGCACATCTCTGAAATTGACCACAAGAGACTTAAAGATGTGGAAAGTGTGTTGAAGGTTGGCGATGAGATCGATGTTAAACTGATTGAAATCGACAGTAAGACCGGGAAACTTAAGCTGTCACGTAAGGTGTTACTCCCGAAACCTGAAGAGAATAACTAGTAAAATTTATATACAAACAACCAATCAGATGCAGTTATCTGCCGAATAAATTAGGGAGAAATGAGGCAATTAAAGATTACTAAACAGGTTACAAACCGCGAAACTGCTTCGCTTGACAAGTACCTGCAGGAAATCGGTAAGGTTGAGTTGATTACGGCTGACGAAGAAGTTGCACTTGCTCAAAAAATTAAGCAAGGCGACCGCCAAGCACTTGAAAAACTTACAAAAGCAAATCTGCGTTTCGTGGTCTCTGTTTCAAAACAGTACCAGAACCAGGGATTAAGCTTACCTGACCTGATCAACGAAGGGAACCTTGGCTTGATAAAAGCAGCACAGAGGTTTGATGAGACGAGAGGTTTTAAATTCATTTCTTATGCTGTATGGTGGATCCGTCAGTCTATTCTTCAGGCTCTTGCCGAACAATCACGTATTGTCAGGCTTCCTTTGAATAAAATTGGATCAATCAACAAAATCAACAAGGCTTACGCCAAGTTGGAACAGGAATTTGAACGCGAACCAAACTATGATGAGATAGCCGGACTCCTTGAGATCAGCGAGAACGAAGTTAAGGAATCAATGCGTAATTCAGGTCGTCATGTATCGATGGATGCCCCTTTGGTACAGGATGAAGATAATAACATGTACGACGTGTTGCGCAGTGACGATAGTCCAACCCCTGAAACTGAACTTCTTTATGAATCATTGAGAAAGGAAATTGAACGAGCCGTTTCAACATTAACCTGTCGTGAAGCAGACGTTGTCCGTTTATATTTTGGACTCGGAGGAGAACATCCTTTAACTCTCGAGGAAATCGGAGAACGTTTTGACCTTACACGTGAGCGTGTCCGCCAAATCAAAGAAAAAGCGATCAGGCGATTAAAGCACACTTCGCGGAGTAAGATCCTCAAAACTTATTTAGGTTAACAAAAAAAATCCCGGCGGAATGGCCGGGTTTTTTTTTGGTGATTGGTAATTAGTGATATTGTTTGGTGGTTTGGGTGTTGCTATTGAGGGGACATGAAAATGGAGCGGCTTGAAAATTTTGTACCTTCGCAATAAATTCAGTGATATGAGTCAACACCTTATAGCGCCTTCTCTGCTTTCAGCCGACTTTGCAAATCTTGCCCGTGATATTGAAATGGTTAATAATAGTGAAGCTGACTGGTTTCATGTTGATGTTATGGATGGCGAATTCGTTCCCAATATTTCATTCGGAATGCCGGTAATTAAAGCAATTAGCCGGCATGCAAGGAAGCCACTTGATGTGCATCTTATGATCGTTAAACCTGAACGTTACTTTGAATCATTTAGGGATTGCGGAGCAAATATACTTAGTGTCCACCTTGAAGCAGTGACTCACTTGCACAGAGCCGTTCAGCAAATAAAAGCTTTGGGTATGAAAGCAGGAGTTGTATTGAATCCGCATACTCAAATCAATCTGCTTGAAGATATTATTGCAGACGTTGATTTAGTATTATTAATGTCTGTCAATCCTGGTTTTGGTGGTCAAAAATTTATTGAACAGACATATGACCGGATTTCCCGCTTAAAAAATTTAATAATAGCCCGAAAATCTAAAGCTTTGATAGAAATAGATGGTGGTGTTGATCTTAATAATGCCCCCCTTCTGGTCAGAGCTGGTGCGGATATACTGGTAGCCGGGAATACAGTCTTCAGTGCTTCAGATCCTGTCTTAACCATTAAACTTCTAAAAAACCTGTATTAATCAATAATGAGAGTACTCTAATCAGTGCTGAAGTTTGGTTTAAGTGCTAAATTTATCTGCATTGGTTTGATCACTATAATGCATAGTTTAGTTACTGTTAAATTATTAATCGAAAAATTCAATACAAATTCAATAAATTATGAATGAAGTGTTAAAAGGCTTGAAACCTGAAAGATTGTACTATTACTTTGAAGAGATTTGTAAGATCCCACGTCCTTCAAAGAAAGAAGAAAAAATAGCTGCTTACCTGGTAGATTTTGGTAAAAAGCACGGTTTAGAAACTATTGTTGATTCAACCGGCAATGTAATTATAAGAAAACCGGCTTTTAAAGGTATGGAAAATGTCAAATCGGTTGTTCTTCAAAGCCACATTGATATGGTTTGCGAGAAAAACTCCGATACTGTACATGATTTTGACATTGATCCGATACAGCCTTATATTGCTGGAGATTGGGTTAAAGCCAAGGGAACCACCCTTGGTGCTGATGATGGAATTGGAGTTGCCACTCAGTTAGCCCTTCTTGAATCAGAAGATATTCAGCATGGACCAATTGAATGCCTTTTCACAATAGATGAAGAAACAGGACTTACTGGTGCCTTTGGACTTGATTCAACAATTTTGAAGAGCAATATCCTTCTTAACCTTGATTCAGAGGATGAAGGTGAGATTTTTATAGGATGTGCTGGTGGAATGGATACAGTAATAACTCTTCCATGTTCTTATGAGAAACCTGATGCTACTTCAGTCGCATTTCGTATAAAAGTTAGTGGTCTAAAAGGCGGTCACTCAGGTGATGATATTAATAAAGGATTAGGCAACGCCAATAAAATACTTAACCGTGTACTTTGGGAAACTGCTAAAGAATATGAATTAAGGGTTGCAACTTTTAATGCTGGTAATCTAAGGAATGCTATTGCCCGTGAAGGTGAAGCTATTGTGACCGTATCAAAACATGCAGCCGATAATTTAAAAAAGTATATTTCAACATACAATCAAACGGTTAAGGCTGAATTTAACATCACTGAGCCTGATCTCAAAGTTGAGATTTCAGATGCTGAAATGCCCCAGCAAGTATTGAGTCAGGAAGTTCAGTATAAGCTGTTAAATTCTTTATATGCATGTCCGCATGGTGTAATCGCTATGTCTCAGACTATTACAAATTTTGTTGAAACTTCAACAAATCTTGCAGCCGTCAGGACTAAAGGTGAAATAATTGAAATCACAACCAGTCAGCGCAGCTCAGTTGAATCATCCAAATATGATATTGCTAACATGGTTGCCTCTGTTTTTAACCTTGCAGGTGCAGAATCAGTACATGGTGAGGGTTATCCTGGTTGGACACCTAATCCAAATTCTGAAATACTTGAAATTGCAAAAGCTGAGTACCAGAAATTGTTTGGGAATGCCCCTAAAGTTCTTGCCATACATGCAGGTCTTGAATGTGGGTTAATAGGAGAGAAGTATCCTAAAATGGATATGATCTCATATGGTCCAACCATTAAAGGTGCCCATTCTCCTGATGAAAGGTTGAATATTGAAACGGTGAAGAAGTTTTGGGATTTGACATTGGAAATATTAAAGAATGTTCCCAAATCCTGATTCGTTAATTTTCTAAATGCAGAGGGTTGTCTTAATTTAAAGACAACCCTCTGCATTTAAATGAGATACTATCTAAATTTGATAATTTCATTTGATCTTTATAATTTCGTCAGGGTAGGAAGCGATTTATCGAATAAGAAATTTTAGAACCATGAAAACCAACTCCAAAAATAGTATGTTACCCTATTTCAGAACCATTATTAAACCCACTAGTTCATTTGAGAAGTTATTGAATAATGAAAAGTACTTTTCATTGAGCTTTTTGTACATTGCAATTCCAATCGTGGCTTATACTATAATGTACATTTTTCTTACGATAGCCCATGGAGCACCTTCCACTTTAACACCCTGGTTAAATATTTCAAAAGCAGATTATTATGAAATTAACAGGTTTCTTCTTGCCCCAAGTATGATTCTTTCATGGTGGACTGCAACTACTTTTATCCATATATTAAGTCGTTCAGCCAAAGGAACCGGCACTTTTGAACAAACATTAGCTGTAATTTCACTTAGTATAAGTATTGCAATGTGGGGAGGGCTTATTCATGATTTGCCAATGAGTTTTTTTAGCGCTGTTGGAGTTATCAATGCAAAGCAACATGAAATTGCCATGAATTCTCCAACAATATTCAGGACATTACTGTGGACCTGCTATTCTGTCTATTTCATTGCTTTCTTTGTCTTATTCCCTATTTCTGTGAGAGTTGTTCATAAACTCAATTGGTTGAAAAGTATACTCATTGGATTTTTTGGTTTTGTGATTTTTCAATTAATATTCCTGATTTTTAACCGGTAATTACGAAAATTATTAATGATTCAAATTTCTAAGTGTAAAATAAAAATGAATGGCTGAAAAGAAATCAAAACTTGTTGAAATAAAGACCAAACCGACAGCACTAAGTGTTGAAGATTTTATTAATCAATTTCAGGAAGAAAGTAAGAAAAAGGACTGTTTCGTATTGCTTGAGATGATGAAAAAAGCTACCGGTGAAAAGCCTGTACTATGGAGTAATTCAATAATAGGATTTGGGAATAAAAGATATAAAAGCCCCTCAACCGGAAGGGAAGTCGATTGGTTAAAGATAGGATTCTCCCCACGAAAGGCGAATTTCTCGCTTTATCTGCATCTATATTCTATTGATGAAAGCGAATTAAGTAAACTCGGCAAGTTTAAAACCGGTGTTGGATGCCTTTACATCAATAAACTAGCTGATGTTGATACTGACATCCTGCAGCAATTGATTAATTTATCTGCTGAAAAACAGTAACAGAGTTTAAATGATAGATTCCTTATATTTATCCGTTAAAACGGCTCTGATATGAGGAAGATAATTACTGCCCTATCTTTATTTCTTATTTCATGGAATATAAGTGTTGCACAACCTGATGACAATGCTAAGTTGGAATGGTTTGAAGAGGCACGGCTTGGCATTTTTATCCATTGGGGAATTTATGCAGTTGACGGAGTTTCAGAATCATGGTCATTTCACAATGGCCGAATTTCGCATGATGATTACCTCAAGCAAATTGAGCGATTTAGTGCTTCAGATTATGATCCCGCAGAATGGGTAAAACTTATTAAAGAGAGTGGAGCCAGGTACGCAGTCATTACTTCAAAACATCATGATGGCGTTGCTCTTTGGAATACTAACGAAAATGATCTGAGTATTCCCAAAAGATCACCAGCAAAAAGAGATGTTCTGTCGCCTTTTATAAAGGAACTGCGAAATTCAGGTCTTAAGGTGGGATTGTATTATTCGCTGATTGATTGGATATCTCCTGATTATCCTGGATTCCTTAGGGATAAGAATAAGTACGAAATTAAAGATCATCCTGAAAAGTGGGACACTTTCGTGGAGTTCAATAAGGGACAAATTAACGAATTGCTCAAACTGGTTAACCCTGATTTATGGTGGTTTGATGGTGATTGGGAGCACACAGCTGATGAATGGCACGCAGCTGAAATCAGGCAACTGCTATTGGCAAGTAATCCTTCAGCAATTATTAATGGAAGATTAGCTGGCTTCGGGGATTATGATACACCTGAACAGAATATTCCCATTGAAGCACCTCATAAAGCCTGGGAATTGTGCCTAACAATGAATACAAGCTGGGGTTATCAGCCTTCAGATACTGAATATAAAACACCTGAAGAACTAATTACAATATTATCGGAAATTACAGGTAAAGGTGGAAACCTGTTGCTTGATATTGGCCCAAAAGAAGATGGAACTATACCAGAAGAGCAAATAAATATTTTGAAGGAATTAGGCAAATGGACTTCGAAACATGAAGAAGCTGTTTTTAATACATTGGCCGGAATACCAGAAGGTCATTTTCATGGTGCTACTTCATTATCAAAAGATTCAACAGTGCTTTACCTGTTTACGGATGACAGGAGTGATGTGTTAATCAAAGGTTTAACTAGTTCCATCAAGAAAGTTACAGTTGTTGGAACAAGTGTTGAACTTAAGGCAAAAGTGGTCGGCAAAATATCATGGAGTCCTGTTCCGGGTTTGGTTTTTATTGATATACCTTCTAATTTACAAGACCAGTATTTGACGGTATTGAAGGTTGAACTCAACGGGCCAGTTAAACTTTACAGGGGAAAAGGCGGATTTGAGTAAGTACAATTATGGAATACTTGAATTGAGTTTGACTAATAAAATGAATACATGAGGACAATAATTGTTTTAGCAATCTTAGTATTATTTATAAAGCCAAGTTGTGCTGATGACTTTGTTTTAGTGAAAAATGGTAAGCCGGTTGCAATGTTAGCCCAGGTTAACAATGATTCGCTGTTAAGAGTTGCCAATCTTTTTAATAAGTATATCAGGGAGATCACAGGGACTGAATTAGAAATTAAAACATTAATAGGAGGTTATCAGGTTACTTTTTATCTGATATCACCTGAAGAGTTGCCAAATTACCCTAAGTTCAATAAAATAAAAGATAAGGATATACTTGGTGAGGCATTTAGTATCTATGAAAATCGGGGTTTTTTATTTTTTTCTGCTACTACTATTAAAGGCCTTGAGAATGGTGTATATGCCTTTATGGAGAAGTATGCAGGAGTAAGATTTTATGCTCATAACGCAATTGTTATCCCATCAATGAGTACACTCGCTGTGCCTGAAATGGATTTATTCGAGGCACCAGCGTTCGCATTCAGGGCACCTTATTATTATGAAGCTACTTTTCAGGATTATATTGACTTCCATAAACTCTCAGCTTCTCCTAAGGATACTGAAAATCCTTCCTGGCCGGTATCAAAGGAATGGGGATTATGGGTTCATACCATGCATAAATTGTTACCGCCTGACAAGTTGTTTGAAGAACATCCTGAATACTTTGCCCTTCGGAATGGCATAAGAATGAGCGATCAGGCCTGTTTGAGTAATCCTGAAGTATTTGAAATAGTTTGCCAAAATCTTGAAAATGAGATAAAAGCAAATCCATCTGCAAAATATTGGTCTGTCAGTCAGATGGATAATTTTAACTACTGTGAATGTGATAAATGTCGTTTTATAGATTCCATAGAGGGATCTCCATCAGGAACCTTAATCAGGTTTATTAATCAGGTAGCCAATCGATTTCCTGATAAAGTAATTTCTACCCTTGCATATCAATATACGCGCAAAGCACCGGCTATAACGAAGCCTTTGACCAATGTAAATATTATGCTTTGCACAATTGAGTGTAACCGGAATTTACCAATTGAATCAGATACGTTGGCAGGAAGCTTTTATAATGATCTCAAATCATGGTCAACACTCACTAATAATATTCTTGTCTGGGACTATGTGATTAACTTTTCTCATTTACTTGCCCCCTTTCCTAATTTTCAAGTGCTGGCACCAAACCTTCAGTTATTCGCGAAAAGCGGAGTTAAGATGATGTTTGAGCAAGGATTAAGGGGTTGCAGTTCCGGTGAATTCAGTGAGCTGAGATGTTATTTGCTGTCAAAACTTATGTGGAATCCATTCATGAACGCCGATAGCTTGATGAGTGATTTTATAATTGGCTATTACGGATTGAAAGCGGGGCCGTTTATTAATGAATACATTAGGCAGATGACACAAAACCTGGCAAAATCAGGTAAAGCACTTACCCTTTATGAGCCTCCGTTTACCCACTCAACAGGTTATTTGTCACCTGCAAATCTTAAAAATTATTTTGCACTGTTTAACTATGCTCTAGAAGCTTGTAAAAATGATAGTATTGCGACTCAAAGAGTACAAATGGCTATGCAATCAATCAGATATGCATGGCTTGAAGTATCTAAATCACTGCCGTTTAGTGATGACTGGATATTTGAAAAAGATGGTACACACCAGCTGAAACAGTCCAATATGCAATTACTTAACGATCTGGTCGATAGGGCACTTGTAAACGGACCTTCATTATTTCATGAAACAAGTCTTTCACCAGAAGAATACCATAATACCATGAAAGATTATTTCGCAAATGGAATAGTTCATGATAAAGCAGTTGGTGCGAAAGTTAGTTATACCTTACTGCCCGATGATCCATATCAGGCAAATGGACTTCAGAGCCTTGTTGATGGTGTTAAAGGAACCACTGCTTATCAAATGTTATGGCAAGGCTGGTGGGGTAAAGATCTGGATGTTATAATAATATTAGACACAATACAAACAGTAAATGAGGTAAAAGTGGGATACCTTGATAATAATCAAAGCTGGATAATAGCGCCAGAAGCGGTTGAAGTTTCAGTGTCAGAAGATGGTGTGAATTACATAACTGCAGGTTCATTATCCAATATTAAAGCCGGTGAAAAACAGCCTGTTTACATATCATCTTTGTGTGTTAAAATGCCCCATGCGCTTAAAACTCAATATTTAAGAGTGAAAGTAATTAATTACGGCAAACTCCCGGTTTGGAGAGGTATTAATGCTAATTCCTGGTTATTTGTTGATGAAATAGAAGTCTATTAATTGTTCTGATCAAAAAAGGATTATGAAAATTTCAGCAAGAATAACAAACAGTCTAAATCAAAATGTTATACTGGTTGAGACTAATGGAAATCAAAAAGAGCTTGCCATTGCACCTAAAATTCTAGGCAGGGGCTCTTCAATAAATGGAGGTGAACTCTTATTTGCGGCAATTGCAACTTGTGCTTGTAATGATATTTATCGCGAGGCAGGAAAGAAAAACATGCAAATAGATTCCATAGATGTGTCTGTTAGCGGCGAATTTGGTGAAGAGGGTGAGGCTGCCAGTAATATAATTTACAATGTAAAAGTAGATGCACCCACACTTTCAAGAGATGAGATTGTTGAGTTAGTCAATAAAGTAGATTCACTGGTGGAAATACATAATACTGTGAGGCTTGGAACAAATATTAAGCTTGTAATAGATTAAAAAATCAATGGCCTACAAGAACACCCATTCTAATAACAGGGTTATTATATGGAGTGTTTGGCTCTTCCGTTAGATTCCATAATGCCATTATAAATAAATTTGCCCGACCGGCAAGCCGTTGAGTTAACCCACCACCCACAAAAAGGCTGCTGACATAGTCACTACGATCCTTTCGCACAATCTGTCCGGCTGATTCATAAATATCCTGATACTTGTAGTTCAGTCGCTCAAATTCAACATGAGCAAAGATTTTGTCAAGTAAGTAATATCTAGTGTAAACGCTACCACCCAGCATGTGGCTCTTAAGGTCAATTTTTTCTCCGGTTGTAAGGTTTTTATAGAAATCATTGTACTTGTAGTACTTATAAGTAAGACCCACACCACTCTCAAGTTTTTTAGTCAGTCGATAACCCACCATTGGAGAAATGTCAATAAAAGTGACAGTTCCAAATTGAAGACCTAATCCGCCACCAAATACCAGCCTGTCTTTAAACGTTGGATTGTCCAAATCAGTATTCAGTTGAGTTTCTTTATCTTCCTGCCCCTTGATAGAGAATGCATTAAATAAAAGGAATGCTAGAAGTAAGATTGAATAAGCTGGTTTAGTCATTTTACACATGTTGTTGCAAATCAATATGGTTATAAATATAGTAACATTTATTTTAATGTTAGGGTTAAAGGTGAATAGGGAATAAATGATACTGAGTTAAGTGGCTAAACTGATAGGGAAAAAACATGACAATTGAAATTGTTAAAGAAATTATTAAAGTGTAGGTAACTGAGAATCAGTTGTGCCAGGGTGTTAAAGCAAAAAAGATAGAAAAATTTTCAAAAAAGATTTGGAGATAATGTAAAAGGGTGTACTTTTGCAGTCCCAATTCACGCACTAGATGCAGAAAGCGGGGAGTTCATTGAGAGATTAGAGGGCAGCGGAAAAAAAGTTAAAAAAA
>DATGXS010000017.1:0-1622 GCA_035298745.1 Lentimicrobium sp.
GCCACCGGTGGATGATTCTGAGCACCAGCAAACTGTAATGTTAGTGCAGAAATGAGGAAGGATAGTAATAGTGTTCTCATAACAAATTGTTTTTGGATAGTCAAATATAATGAAGATTATTAAAATAAATGCTTTTTCGATATAAAATTGTTGGCCTATTTTTTCGCTTAGGCTATAGAATTCTTTAATAACTCAAAGACTGACACTTAGACAAAAATTTTGTCAAAGTATTAAGTTTAGTTGCGCTATTATATATAAGTGTATGAGTTTTACACTATCTGATTACACTGCATTCGTATTCTGCCTAATCACACCTCCTGAGTATACTGCTCTAATATTCTGCTGTAAACCATGCTTTATTGGTACAATTTTTCGTTGTAATTTTGCAGATTACAATAAAGTATAACTGAATTAGAACAGAACTCTAATCACACTATTCATCAATCACCAATCCAAAATCTAAAATCTCAAATTTCAAATCTCAAATAAATAACCGATGGGCAGAGCATTCGAATTCCGTAAAGCACGTAAAATGAAGAGATGGGGCAACATGGCCCGCGTATTCACCCGGTTGGGTAAAGACATTGAAATAGCCGTTAAAGCCGGTGGCCCTGATCCTACTATGAATCCAAAACTCAGGCTTCTGATGCAGAATGCCAAGAGTGAAAACATGCCAAAGGAAAACGTTGAAAGAGCTATTAAGAGAGCTGTTTCAAAGGATTCAGCCGATTATAAGGAAGTGGTTTATGAAGGATATGGCCCTCATGGCATTGCTGTACTCGTTGAAACAGCCACCGATAATCCAACCCGCACGGTTGCTAATATAAGGAGTTACTTTAATCACAATGGCGGGAGTCTTGGTACAATGGGCATGCTCGATTTTCTCTTTGACAGGAAATGCTCGTTCAAAGTCACGATGAAACCAGGCCTCGAAGTGGAAGAACTGGAACTTGAACTGATTGATTTTGGCGTTGAAGAAGTATTTGCGGATGAGGAGGGTGAATTGATGATTTATGCTGATTTCACTGCGTTTGGTCCTATCCAGAAATATCTGGAAGAAAACAACTTTGAAATAAAGACTTTCGCTTTTGAACGGATTCCAAATGATCTCAAGACACTTTCACCTGATCAACAAGCTGAAGTTGAAAAACTTATTGAGAAAATTGAAAGTGACGAGGATGTAGTTAATGTATTCCATAATATGTTAGTAGCTGGCGAATAACTTACTAGTGGCTAAGTAGCTATTGATCATGACTGGTTAAAGGGTACATAAGTTACCTGCATCAAAAAGAGGAAGAAAAAAATTACGTATTCTGAAACAAGGGATTAAACCTTTTAAAATGTATCTTGTTGATAATCTAGCCAATTAGCTAAAACCTGTATAAACAGGGACAATGAAAGTTTTGTAAACCCTCCCTCAGGGGATCAAATTTCTTCATGTTATAGCTGTCTGAAAATCAGATTCGATTGGCAAAGGGGATAAAAAAGATAGAAAAATTTTCAAAAAAGATTTGGAGATAATGTAAAAGGGTGTACTTTTGCAGTCCCAATTCACGCACTAGATGCAGAAAGCGGGGAGTTCATTGAGAGATTAGAGGGCAGCGGAAAAAAAGTTAAAAAAA
>DATGXS010000018.1:0-35190 GCA_035298745.1 Lentimicrobium sp.
ATAATCGGTTGTATGCCAGGCAACAGGTGAAGATGAAAAGTTATGTGGCGATACAGCGGAAGCTTCTGATACTGATCTATACACTTTGGAAGAAAGAAGTGGCTTATGATCCAACTTATCTTAACAAATTGGTAACGGTTGTTTAAACCTAGATCATTGTAATTCATTATTTAACAGCTGATTGCTGATATACTTTCTAGCTAAAAATGAAAAAGCAGCCGCCCCTAAGACGACTGCTCACAAGCTGGATTATATCCGCTTTTACAAAAACAAATATAGTAAAAAACTTTAAAAATCATTTGGAAGTGAACACAGAATCTCTCCTCAAGGAGAAGGGAGGCAATAATTGAACGCTGATGCCTATCACCAATCACCAATCACTTTTTTAACTTTAGCCTTTAGCCTTTAGCCTTTAGCCTTTAGCCTTATTTAATCTCAAATCTCAAATCTTTAACAAATAACTTCCAAAGCATGAGGAACGATTGTAGACCGTAACTCGCTGAATTTTCCGAGAGTTTCACCATCAACCTGCAGTTCCTGGGCGGGAGTTACATTTATTACAGCAGATTTACCTTTATATACTTCAATGTGAGGTTGCAGGTTAAATGTCCCGGTAAATGCACCTATGAAACTCTTCAGAATCCAGTTCCGGTAAGGGCGTATTACAATTATTTCAAATATACCATCATCCCACTTTCCGGAAGGATTAATGACAGCACCTGTTCCATATTTGTTGCAATTTGCTATCAGGGTCATGTACGAGTGGTGCTTGTGCTTTTTCCCGTCAATTGTAACTGTGCATAAAAAGCTTCGTTGTGGCTTAACAAGTTCTTTAATAAAATGCCTGAAATATGCCTTTAATCCCCGTTTACCTTCTTTTTCAAATTCTTTGATGATTCGGGCATTAATTCCAACATCACTCAAATGCAGGCTGATATGATCTTCGTTAATCCTGATGACATCAAGTGGCCTGGTTTTTCCCATAAGGATGAGGTTTAGTGCATCGTCAATTTTGCCAGGTATACCAAGCTCACCTGCCAGTCCGTTTGCTGATCCCAGAGGTATTATTCCAAGCTTTATATTCAGCCCGCTGAGCACTGATGCAACCAGGTTAATTGTTCCATCGCCGCCTGCAGCTACCACTGTATCAGGTTTGTAGCCTGCTATTTTATCTTTCAGCCTGCTTGAAACATCCTCCCCTGTTAAGTGAAAGATTTCAAAGGGATGGTTTATTTCAACCATTTTATTAGTGACTTCATTAACGACATCATCATTTTCAGAAGCTCCTGACTTCCTGTTAATAACGTAAAGTATTTGTTTTCTGTCCATTTTATGATGTTGCAATTCGGGTAATGAAATAAACATTCATTTCTGTCTGCCGTTTACGTTTGCGGTGTTATTCACTTTGGCAACTAAATGAAAAATAAAAGGACAGATAAGCTTGAACATCAATTTGATTCATCCAAAGGTTCTATATTAAAACGTAAGTCGGGATGGTTAGGTTCGCCAAAGATCATTCCTTATATAGGCTATGGTGACAATAACAACACTTTCATCATGGGTGAAGTAGTTAGAAGTTTTGCTGTTACTAAACCTGCCGAACATTTTTCAAGATGGCAAAATATCCTTGCAACGGTAAAAAGGTATTTGGTTGAAGATGTTGCTGATTTTGATGTAACTGTTGAATATAATGGGATGAGCAAAACTGTTAGAACCGATAAATTCGGAATCTTCAGGTGTGAATTCAATCATTCAGGCAAATTGATCAGCGCCGAAAGATGGCAAAAGGCCATTATAAATCTTACCATAAATGAAAATAACAGGTACTATTACCCTGATATTAATTCAGGAAAAGTGGAGTCGGAAGTTATGGTCGTTAATAATAAGTCGCAGTTTGGCGTAATTTCTGACATCGACGATACAATAATAGTATCGTATGCCACACAAAAGCTCACTAAACTCAAGCTGCTTCTTTTTAATAATGCGCACACGCGAATGCCATTTGAAGGTGTTTCTGCTTTTTATACCGCACTTCAGCAAGGCACCTCAGATGACATCACAAATCCTGTTTTCTATTTGTCGAACAGTGAGTGGAACCTGTATGACCTGTTGTATGAATTCATTGAATTTAACAGAATTCCCAAAGGCCCGCTGTTATTGCGCGAAATGAAGATCAGGTTACTTAATCCCCTGAAATTAATGGTTGTGAAGAAAAACCATAAACAACAGGTACTTTATCAATTATTCAGCACACTTACAGAACTTAAATTCATACTTATAGGTGATAGCGGCCAGCACGACCCTGAGGTTTACGCTGAAATTGTGCGGCAGTTTCCCGGCAGGGTGCTTGCAATTTATATCCGCGATGTGGGAATTCCAGAACATGCTGCAGAAATAGAAACAATATCACAGAAAATACAGGATGAGTTCAGTGTTGAAATGATATTGGTAAAAGATACTGAAGCTGCTGCGAAACATGCTATTTCTAAAGGATTTATATCACCTGAATACCTGAAACCAATTATAAAGGAAAAGGAAAAGGACCAGCAGGCTTCAGATACAATTAATCCTGGTTCTACACTTCAAGGCTGAGCGGCAACTCTACGAAGAAGGTTGTTCCGTTGGTATCTGAGTTAAAATATACTTTCCCTTTAAGATATTTTGTAGTGAGCAACCGGGCAGTATAAGTACCAAGTCCCCTGTTTGACCCTTTGGTTGAAAATGAACGCTGGAAGATCTGGTGTTTGGCTTCTTCCGTAAGGCTCACAGGGCTAAAAATACTGTACTTTATATACTTATCATTGAGACGAACTGCAGTTTTAACAATCATCTGCGGACCTATTGCTTCAAAAGCATTAGTTAATATATTGCAAAGAATACGGCGAATGACTTCAGGGTCGGTTTGATGTCTGATGGAATGTGAAAAGGGATCAATGAAGAAAGTTTTATCACGCGAAATCTCCTGTTTTACAAAGTATTCCTGTAAATCTTTCAGCACTTTTACTGAATTACAGATAGCCGGTTGAATCTTAAGCTCACCTTCTTCAGCCTCATTGAGCATCTTCTGAGCCAGTAAGTCGGTGATCATTTCATTATTTACCTTTTCTGCTGATTCAACAATAGTGCGGTTATCGCTGTCAAGCTCTTCTTTATTTATAGAAGATACCATGTTAGAAAGTTCAGCTGCAACCCCGTACATTTCAGATAAATAAGAAGTTTCAAGGAAAGCCCTTCTTTTGCGGTCACTGATATCATTGATGCAAACAATGGTATATTGTTCTCCCTCATGCTCCAAAGGACTTGCTTTAACCTTAAGGTCATAAGAAGTAATTTCATCATCTTCTATTGTTGCTGAAATACGAGCTTCTTTTACGATAGGTTTTGATGTATCCATGCTCTCAACAATGGCATTGACAACCCCGCAAAAACGGCATGCTTTTGTTGTTCCGCATCCATTAGGCTCATCTTCTGAATTAACACAGCTCAGCAGATTGCCTAACCTCTGTCCTAACGGCAAATTATAATCCTCAATATCAAGAAATTTGATGAGGTTCTGATTGGCATATACAACCTGCCTTTTAGAATTGAGTATCATCGACAGGTCGGGCATGGCTTCCTGGAACTGCCTCACAAGCGGATTATTTTTCAGAGCATGGTATGATAACTCAATTTCCGTATTTGAGGCTTTTTCTGCCGGTGCATAATCTGTCAATGGTTTTTCCATTCTTTTCCTTTTTGTTTGGGAATTACATAATGGCACAAACTAAACTGCCATCATGTTCCAACCACCAGACAATATTACTCAAATTCCGTACACCCTTTCAGATCAGGAAGTTATTTTTTGAAACAATCGCCCCAGTTCACATTTCTCATATCGCCTGAGCGTTCAAATTCAAGATGCATCCCAAAAGCTGCCGACAGCGTACATGGTGTATGTGTATCACCTGCCAGATGGGCATAATCAGTGAGTGCCCGGCGATAATCGGGATGTACACAATTCTTGATGATCTCTTCCATTTTGGCTTTTGGTGATTTCGACCTGAGGTCAGCAACCCCCTGCTCCGTAATCACTATCTGCACTGAATGCTCACTGTGATCGGTATGTGACACCATTGGCACAAAGGCACTGATTTTGCCTCCTTTGGCAACAGACGGACAAGTGAAGATGGAGATGTAGGCATTGCGTGTAAAGTCACCAGAGCCTCCAATTCCGTTCATCATTTTACGACCCATTACATTGGTACTGTTTATGTTACCAAATAAATCCGCTTCAAGGGCAGTATTTATGGAAATTATACCAATACGGCGGGCAACTTCCGGACTGTTAGAAATTTCCTGAGGCCTGAGTACAATCCGGTCGTGATAGAATGGCAGGTTATCGTATACCTTTTTGAGCTGGTCTTTTGATACAGTGAGTGAGCAGCCGCTGGCAAAAGTTACGCGTCCATCGGCAATCAGGTCAATAACGCTATCCTGGATTACTTCGGTATACATCTGAAAATCAGGGATTCCTTTATGGCGCCCCAAAGCACCTAAAACGGCATTGGCAATGTTACCAACTCCCGATTGCAAAGGCAGGAATGAAGATGGAATTCGGCCTGCTTTGAGCTCTTTTGACAGAAACTCGGCAACATTATATCCAATCTGATCGGTAACAGCATCTGTTTCAGCAAAACCGCCAACTTCATCAGGCAGGTTGGTTGTAACAACGCCAACTATTTTTGAAGGATCAACTTTAATAACTTCTTTACCGGCCCTGTCAGATGGCTTATAAATAGGAATTTCCCTGCGGTTAGGCGGGTCAGCAACTATCATAAGATCGTGCATGCCTTTTAACTGCTGAGGATGAAAAGCATTAAGTTCAATAATGAGTTTATCGGCAACCTGGCAAATGGTTGGTGAAATACCTACCCCTGTAGTAAGAACAATCTCCCCCTGATCAGTAACATCACAAGCTTCAATAATTCCCCAGTTTATCTTACCAAGAAAGCCATACCTGATATTCTGTCCCACTACAGAAAGATGTGAATCGAAATAATCGGCTTTTCCTGCATTAATAAGGTTCCGAAGGTCGGGGTTCGATTGGTAGGGCGTGCGGAATTTTACTGCTTCAGCTCGAGCCAGTGATCCATCAAGTGAATCGCCAGTAGAAGCACCGGTTATAACACCAACTTTGAAAGGCCTCCCTTCAGCGTGTTCTTTCTTTGCCTTATTACCTATAGCAACAGGGATTGATTTTACTGATCCTGCAGGTGTAAACCCACTAAATCCAATTACATCGTCGTGTTTAATATATTCTGCTGCTTCTTCGGCAGTTATAAACCTTAGTGCCATTTGTTGTATTATTTATAACTTAGTTTATGATCTTTGCATTGCTTATAGAGGCGCAAAATTAACAATTAAAATATTCATGGAAACTAAATTTAAAGCTCTGGTAGCAGAAGAAAATGCCGATGGGAAAGTGTGGATAAGCCTGAAAGAAAAAAGCATTTCAGAACTTCCTGACAATGAGGTGCTCATTAAAGTTCACTACTCAGGACTAAATTATAAAGATGCACTCTCCGCATCAGGTAACCGGGGCATCACTAAAAAATACCCCCACACACCTGGCATTGATGCCTCAGGAGTAGTCGCTGAATCAAAAGTGCCTGAATTTAAAGAAGGCGATGAAGTAATTGTGACAGGGTATGATATGGGAATGAACACGAGCGGTGGCTTCGCCGAATATATCAGGGTTCCGGCTTCATGGATCGTCAGGAAGCCTGAAGATCTTTCTTTTGAAGAAGCAATGATTCTTGGCACATCAGGTTTTACTGCCGGCATTGGAATATATGAGTTCATTAATCATGGGGTTAAACCTGAATCAGGCGAGATACTTGTTACAGGGGCTACAGGCGCTGTTGGTTCAATAGCCATAGCCATGCTTGCAAAAGCCGGATATCATGTGGTAGCTGTATCAGGAAAACCAGAGGCAACAGAATGGCTCAAAAAACTTGGAGCAGAGCGAATCATCCCTCGCGAAGAAGCCGATGATACCACCGGACGCCCACTTCTTTCAGGCAAATGGGCGGCAGTACTTGATACCGTTAGTGGCAATATACTCTCCACTGCCATACGCTCAACCAAAGAGCATGGAATCATTGCAAATTGCGGTATGATTGCCTCTAACACGCTGAATGTATCAGTATTCCCGTTTATCCTGAGGTCGGTGCGCCTGGTAGGCATTGCATCAGCCGAAACACCTATGGCTAAAAGACTCCAGGTTTGGGATCTTGTCCAAAAACTCAAACCTGAAAATTTGAAAGAGATAGCTAAAACAGTCACACTGGAAGGAGTTCCCGATGAGCTTAAGCTTATGCTGGAAGGAAAACAAAAAGGTAAAGTGATTGTAAAAGTATAGTTCAATGTGGTTCAATCTTGTTCAAAATAGTTCTATGTAGATGAATACAGAGACACAAAGCATTGTGTCTCCAATGTTTTTCAATGTTCCAACACGTTCGGAGTCTTTGAACAACTTTTGAAAGCCGAAGGCCTTGAACAACTTTTGAACAACTTTTGAACGCCAAAGGCTTTGAACAACTTTTGAACGCCGAAGGCCTTGAACTACTTTTGAACAACTTTTGAACAACTTTTGAACGCCAAAGGCCTTGAACAACTTTTGAACAACTTTTGAACGCCGAAGGCCTTGAACTACTTTTGAACTATTGCTTTAATTTTCCAACCATAAAACTACTCATCATCAACTGAAGCGAGTGATAAACGAGTATTGGCAGGATTATAACCCCAACGGCCGGATTGCCTGCATAAATGATGCGCCCCATAGTGCTTCCGTGTACCAGCGATTTCGTGCTGCCACAGAATAATGCCGTTATCATATCAGGTTTTGTAAGCCGGAGTCTCTTCGATATGAGGTAAATGATGAAGTTAACCAATACAAAAATCAGGAGCAACGCACCAATGAGTGCTGCAATGTCTAATACCGACAATCCTTTGAACTGGTTAATAAAGAAAGAATTGGCAAAGGAATAATATACAATGGAAAGGATTACTGTTTGGTCAAAGTAACGCGTAAAATTCCGGTATTTAATTGCAGTTTTGCCGAC
Organism: Lentimicrobium sp.; assembly: GCA_035298745.1. Taxonomy (GTDB): domain Bacteria; phylum Bacteroidota; class Bacteroidia; order Bacteroidales; family Lentimicrobiaceae; genus Lentimicrobium. The sequence goes on from DATGXS010000018.1 coordinate 7,104, forward strand.
GACCGGATTTAGCATAACCCCAACAATTATGGGTAAAAGTATCTGAAAAAAGAGCTTAAAGAACACAACCCCCGGATCAAATGATCCGCCAGAAGTCCCCTGCAACACGCTTAACATGACTGGTGGCAGTATTATTCCGATAATGCTCGACAGGCTGCTGTTAAATAATGCTGCAGGCACATTCCCATTGGCAAGTGAAACAAGTACCGCAGCCGAGGAAACAGTTGACGGCATAACGCTCAGGAAAATAATGCCCTGCCACAAATAGCCATCATTACCAATTGTATATCGTCCGATTATGGCAATTAAAGGAAACACGAGAAATGTGGCCGACTGGACTAAAAGATGCAATCGCCAGTTCGACATGCTTCTGATAATTGTCATGAAGTTCAGCCTGAAACCGTAAAGCAGGAAGATAACAGACACCCCTATGCCTGAGAGTGCTTTCACTGAAAATGGGCCAGTTCCAATTCCTCCCTCCGGCCATAGCCAGCCAAGGAAAATTGCACACAACAGCGCAGGTACGAACCAATCGACTTTAAATATAGCTTTCATTCAATCAGGCGGTCTGAATAATCAGCCTGCAAAGTAAAGAACAAAAAGGGTAACTTTGCCTCGCAATTGAAAACAGCATGCGAATTGATATTCTCACCATATTTCCTCAGATGTTTGATGGGCCTTTCAGCCATTCAATCATCAACAGGGCTGTAAAAAAAGGCCTCGCGGAGATTCACATCCATAATATCCGCGAATACAGCAACAGTAAACATAAGAATGTTGACGATTATCCTTTTGGCTTTACATCAGGAATGGTGATGATGATTCAACCAATTGCCGATTGCATTGAAAAACTTAAAGGTGAACGCCAATACGACGAGATAATTTTCCTGACGCCTGATGGTGAGCTGTTAAATCAGGGGATTGCCAACCAGCTGAGCCTTCACGGGAATATCATAATGTTATGCGGACATTATAAAGGTATAGATGAACGCATCAGGGAAAAATATATCACACGCGAGATTTCTATTGGTGATTATGTCCTTTCAGGAGGTGAACTGGCTGCCGCCGTGTTGACTGACAGTATAATAAGGCTCATACCAGGGGTATTGAGTGATGAGACCTCTGCCCTCTCCGATTCTTTTCAGGATGGTTTGCTGAGCCCACCGGTCTATACCCGCCCAGCCGAATATGAAGGAATGAAAGTGCCTGAAGTTCTTTTGTCAGGAAATGAGAAGGAAATCAAGAAGTGGAATTTAGATCAGGCCATTGAGCGTACAAAGAAAAGAAGGCCGGGATTGTTAGAATAAATTCCAGATTCCAGATACCAGATTCCAGATTCCAGATTCCTTCCAATTTCAAGCTTATGGCATTACATGCTGGCAAAAACTAAACTGCCATCATGCTCGGACAGGTCCCGACCTGTCCCTACGGCCACTACTTTTTACTTTTAGCTTTTTCCTTTTCCAATCACTAATCACTCAGAAAAATTTTACTCCCCCATTTGTTTCTTAAAAATATTTTTCCGTATATTTGCACTCATTTTCAGAAACGCCAATAATTAAATACCTAAAGTAATGAGCAAGAAGGAATTAGTGAAGTATGTTGAGGAAACCTTCGTGGTTACCAAGGAATTCCCCAGCTTTAAAGCAGGCGACACCGTTACCGTTCACTATAAGATCAAAGAAGGTGATAAGGAAAGAATCCAGCAGTTCCAGGGCGTGGTTTTAAAGCGTTCAGGTGAAAGCACCACACAGACTTTCACAGTCCGCAAAGTATCGGGCAACACAGGAGTTGAAAGAATCTTCCCGATCACTTCACCTTTCATTGATAAGATTGAAGTTAACAAACATGGCGTTGTTCGCAGAGCACGTATCTTCTACCTGCGTAACCTAAAAGGTAAGAAGGCCAGAATCAAAGAGAAAAGAGTTTAAGTATTGTTTTCATAAGTGTTGGGGAAAAGGCTCATCTCTCGGGATGGGCCTTTTAAGTGACTAGTTGCCAGTAACTAGTTGCTAGTTCAGACTCCAAATCACTAGTCACTAGTCACTAGTCACTTTTTTTTTACTTCCAATTGAATAAAAAGGAACGGCTTTTGTTTGATATCTTAGTGTTAAATTACACAACCTAATGAAGGTACCCTTTTTCGCAGGTTTGTTAAGTTGCTTTCTGCTCATTTTTCTTTTGTTGACAGGATTGCCTGCACACGTTTTTGCACAAAACGGGGATACCCTCTACTTGCCTTTTGATAATGGAAACGGTGAAATGTCGCGACAGGAACACCGCAAACTTATGAAGCGCATAAAAGCTTCAGATGAATTTTACAGGAAGCTGAAAAATAAAGCCGACAGTGGTTATATCTACAAGCAGTTGTACCCTCTCATTTTCCGGGGACCCCAGATACCTGTTAATCAACTTGAAATGAATACGCTTCCTGCCAACGCCATTTTCAGGCACTTCAGGAACGATTATATCCGATCAATCAGGGTCATTAGATTAAAGCCTTTTGGCAATTCCATTTATGACACAATCTATGTTGAAACCGGGGGCTTAACAAAAGCAATCAATAACTTACATTTTGAAACGCATGAATCGGTAGTCAGAAATTATTTGCAGTTTAAGGTCGGTGATAGATTCAACCCTGTGAAAGTTTCTGATAATGAACGTATAATCAGATCAGCACCTATTTTTGAAGATGCCAGGTTTATTATTGATCCTGTAGGTCGCGATTCGGTTGATGTTATCCTTGTTGTTAAGGATATTTTTCCATTGGGAGCCGATTTAAAAATCAATTCTGTTAACAATGGTTCTTTAAGGATCTACAATAAGAACATCTTTGGTTTCGGACACCAGTTGAGCCAATCATTTGTTTATGACCACAATTATAGTCCATCTTTTTATCTGGGTGAGGGCAATTATATCATAAGAAACATCAGAAGAACTTTTACTGATTTCAATGTAGGATGGACGAACACCCCTGTTTACAGAAGAATCGGAATTGACATCACAAGGCCTTTTATTACCCCTGAAATAAAATATGCAGGCGGCTTAATCGTGTCATTCAACCAGGGCTGGCTTTATAACGACCGTTCAGTTGACAGGTATCGTTATAGCAACAGGTTGTTTGATGCCTGGTTAGGATATGCAGTGATTACCAACAGGTTAAAGAATATCTCGTCGAGACGTCAACAGGTGGCTTTAACAGGAAGGCTTTATCAGCTTGATTTTTATGATGCACCTTATTTTTCGGTCCTCAATATTGCTCCTTTTGTAAATACCACCAGGCTGCTTTTTGGTTTTAATATTGTGCGAAGCGAGTACTACCGTACCAATATGCTTTATGGTTATGGCCGAACTGAGGATATACCCTATGGTCATAAAATAGAGCTGATTTTCGGATTTGAGAATACTGAACTGGAAAAGCGGCCTTATTCGGCAATTAAATTAAGTTTCCTGAAACCAACACCTTTGGCAGGATTATTAGGACTTGATCTACAAATCGGAGGATACCTGCAGGATGGGTTTTACAAAGATGGCGTACTAAAAACGCAATTAAAAATCATTTCACCCCTGGTCACCTCAGGAAGGAGCAGTATAAGGAATTTCGGTTTTATAGGTTATACCACCGGACTGTTGAGAAACATACCAGGCAGCATTTCCATCAATGACGGAAATACAGGAAATATGTTTCACAAATACGATATTCTGGGATACCAAAGATTAAGAGGACGAATTGAATCAGTTGTCTTTACTCCCTATTATTTTCTTGGCTTCAGGTTTGCACCTTTCTTTTTCGCTGAAGCTGCCGTGATTGCGCCTGTTAAAGAAAAGTTTGTAAACCAGTCTATTTATCCGGCGTTGGGACTGGGAATAAGGCTCAGGAATGAAAACCTTGTTTTTTCTGCCTTCCAGATATCCTTTGCGTGGCATCCTGTTGCTCCAAATGGAATAGCTCCTGTTGAACTACTCTTTTCTGACCTGCCTTCCATCGGCCTCGATCAGTATCTGATCAATAAGCCTGAAATTGTGGAATACAAATAATGGAATGTTCCGGTTAACATGCTATTGATCCCGGTTAACATGCTTTTTGATTGTCAATCAGTGGCAGAAATAGTTGAAACACAAATAAGCTTAAATTTGCACTGTAAATAAAGTGTGAATGACCTAAAAGGAGGCATTCCCTAAGATAATTATCTTGAATGGAAACAATGAATAATTCAAACGATCCCGTTTACGCCAGGCAGGTGATTGAGTTGCTTACAGTAGCTAATGAATTTTGTCTTTTTACCCAGAAAATTGAAGAATATTCAAAAGAAGACATCATCACTTATTACAGGAGAATCATCCCGCTGCTTTATCTGAAAGGCTCATTAATAAAGGATGTTACGCCAGTTAACCCTGAGCAGAATGAACGCTTTGTCCTTGAAGAAGACTGGGAGTTTCTATTCAACACACTAAGGAATAAACTGTATCCAAACGACCATTTCTGGATATGTGCTGACCCGCACAATGAAGATACCGAAGCCGAGAAAGCAAGTATTGCCGAGTGTATTGCCGATATTTATCAGGATATGAAGGACTTCATAATGCTCTATCAAAAGAACATGAAAGATGCCAGGGAGAATGCTGTTCATGAAGTTTATTCAACCTTTGCCGGACACTGGGGACCGGCACTTACAAAAGCATTATACGCATTGCACCTGATGTATGTTGAATTCAGTTAAATAATATGGCAAAGAGTCTTACACGTCAACAGCGATTTAAAGCAGTCATTGAATGGTTTGAGCAAAATGTTCCTGTTGCCGAAACTGAGTTACACTATAATAATCCGTATGAACTGCTGGTAGCTGTAATTCTCTCAGCCCAATGTACCGACAAGCGGGTAAACATTATAACTCCGCCATTCTTCGAAAAATTTCCTGATGTGTTTACCCTGGCAAAAGCCACTGAAGAAGATGTATTCAGCCTTATACGGTCATGTTCATATCCAAACAACAAAACAAAGCACCTGCTTGGAATGGCTAATAAGCTCATTAATGAATTTGATGGAAAAATACCTGAAGACATTAACCTGTTACAAACATTACCCGGTGTTGGCAGGAAAACAGCCAATGTGATTGCGTCGGTTGCTTTTGAAATACCGGCGCTTGCCGTTGATACGCATGTGCACCGGGTAGCTGCCAGGTTAGGACTCACCGTAAATGCCAAAACTCCGCTTGCCACAGAACAACAACTTCTGAAGTACATTCCCGAAAACAAGCTCAACATTGCTCATCATTGGCTGATACTGCATGGCAGGTATATTTGCATAGCACGTAAACCTAAATGCCCTGAATGTGGTTTAAGGCAGGTATGTAAGTTTTATCATAAGCATACAGCTGAAACCGCATTAGATAAATCATCAATTTAAAGAAAATGAGCATGTTAAAAGAAGGCGACAAACTACCGGAAATCAACACAACTGACCATAATGGCAATCCGGTTAGCAACGAAACATTAAAGGGCAAAAAAACGGTCATTTATTTTTATCCAAAAGACATGACACCCGGCTGTACTGCCCAGGCATGCAATATCAGGGATAATTATGATGTTTTGCTCAGGAACAACTATAATGTGATTGGCATTAGTCCTGATGACACCAGGTCACATCAGAAATTTGCCGAAAAATACGGCCTCCCTTTTCCACTCATTTCTGATACCGACAAATCATTGTCGAATCTTTTTGGCGTTTGGGGACCAAAAAAGTTTTTAGGAAAGACATACAATGGCGTTCACAGGACTACTTTTGTCACCGATGAAGATTTAACCATCACGGAAGTGATTGAAAAAGTCGACACAAAAAATCACGCTTCACAGATAATTAAATAAAAGTGATTTGATTATTTTGGAAACATTTTTATACCTTTGGTCAGTACTGCTTATTAACTGATCTAACAACCTAACACACTGAATTTATGAGCAAAGAAGTAAAAGAAGTCAACAGTGAGAAGCTAAAGGCACTTCAGCTTACACTAGACCGGATTGAGAAGTCGTATGGGAAAGGAGCAATTATGAAGTTGGGTGGGGCACCGGTTGAAGAAATGCCTTCTATTTCAACAGGCTCTATTTCGCTTGACAATGCTCTGGGAGTTAACGGTTTTCCCAAAGGAAGGGTTATTGAAATCTATGGCCCTGAATCATCAGGAAAAACCACACTGGCACTGCATGCTGTTGCTGAATCACAGAAAACAGGTGGCATTGCTGCTTTCATCGATGCAGAACATGCATTCGACCGCTATTATGCACAAAAACTTGGCGTAAATATCGACGAACTACTGATATCACAACCCGATAACGGTGAACAGGCACTTGAAATTGCCGAAAACCTTATACGTTCGGGTGCAATAGATATTATTGTTATCGACTCTGTTGCCGCACTTACTCCACGTAGTGAGATTGAAGGTGAAATGGGCGATTCAAAGGTTGGACTGCAAGCCCGCCTTATGTCGCAGGCATTGCGTAAATTAACATCTACTATCAGTAAGACAGGTTGTTGCTGTATTTTCATCAACCAGTTGAGGGAAAAAATTGGTGTTATGTTTGGCAACCCTGAAACTACCACCGGTGGCAATGCACTCAAGTTTTATGCATCAGTACGAATCGATATCCGCCGTATTAGCCAGATCAAGGATAATGAAACCGCTGTCGGAAACCGCGTTAAGGTTAAAGTAGTAAAAAATAAGGTAGCCCCTCCTTTCCGTCAGGCTGAATTTGACATTATCTTCGGGGAAGGTATATCCAAAATTGGTGAAATTATTGATCTTGGCGTTGATAAAAATATTATAAAAAAGAGCGGGTCATGGTTTAGCTTTGGTGATACCAAACTGGGCCAGGGTCGCGATGGCGTCAAAAAATTACTTGCCGACAATCCTGAACTAGCTGAAGAACTTGAAGGCCTGGTTAGAAATGCCCTGAAAGTGGAAGCTTTATAAAGGGAGTGGTTAGTGACTAGTGACCAGTGACTAGTGACTAGTGACTAGTGACTAGTGACCAGTGACTAGTGACTAGTCACTAGTCACTTTTTCCATTTTCCCTTTTACCTTTTTCCTACCTTTGCGCATCAATAGAATTCGCCTTTATGACCAGCCGTTATTTTAAGATATCCTCACTACTGATTGTTATTCTCACAATCTCTCTTTTCATAATCTCCTGCAAGCCAAATCAGAATACCAAACAGGAAAAGCAGAAGGTTACTGATACCATAGTTGATGACCTTACCAAACTTACAAACGAGGTTGCTGCAAACCCCGGAAAGGTTGATCCGCTCATTGCGAGGGCTAAATATTATGCGCACAACAATAAATTCAACGAAGCACTGGCTGATGTTAATGCAGCACTTGATTTAGATAAAGAGAATGCTGTTGTTTATATGGCACTTTCAGAGGTTTACCTTTATTCAGGCAAAACACAGCGGGCCCTTGATGCCCTGAAAAAAGCAAAGGAACTTGCACCGGATAATTCTGATGTTGATGTCAGCATTGCCCGTATATACCTCACTATGAGCGACTATAAGCAGACCTTTACTGCCCTGCGTGAAGCACTGAAGAAGAATCCCAATAATGCAGAGGCTTTCTTTATCAGTGGATTGGCCAATGAAGAAATGGGTGATACAATTAAAGCTATCGATAACTACCAGGCTACTGCGTCAAAGAACCCAAAACATTATGATGCCCTGAAACAATTGGGCATTCTGTTCTCCCTCAGGCACAATCCGCTGGCAATTGATTATCTGAGAAATGCAGCATCCCTGAAACCCAAATCACCTGACCCGCTATACATCCTTGGAATGCACTATCAGGAGAACGGGGCGCCCGATAAGGCACTGAGCGTTTACCAGGAGATCATTCAGGTTGATTCAACTTTTAAACTCGCCCACTACAATACTGGTTATATATACCTGGTGTATAAAGGCGACTACCAGAGTGCCATTGATGCATTTAGCAGGGCTCTTAAAATTGATCCCGAGTACGCGGATGCCTTATATAACAGAGGATATGCCAAGGAACTGTCGGGATTGACTGAAGAAGCCCGAACCGATTATCAGGCAGTGTTAAGAATGAAAATCAATGACGACAAAGCTATTCAGGGCTTAAATCGTCTGGATGCGTTGTCTGATAAATAGTTTACAAGGAGTCCTTTATTTCCTGCAGTTCCTGAGCCATTGTATGCACACAATCTCTGAGCATATCTATTTTGCCGGTGACTTCTGATTCATTGAAACCTTCACCATTGTTCTGCATAAATAAGGAACCTGCTTTCTCAAGTTCATAGGCTAACTGCTTTGCCTCAGGGGCACAAAATGTGGCCACCACCCCTTTCAGGCCATGGGCATCAAAACGCAGGTCATTGTAGTTGCGCAATTCAATATCCTTATATAATTTTTCGAACCGTCCGGGATATTCACTGAGGAAAATATCAATGATTTCAGTTAAAATTTCCTTATCAAAGTAATTGTATGTGTCGAGGAATTCCTGTTTGTTAACCATAAATAGCACAAATTGAGATTAACAAAGATAGTAAATGATATTGACCAACTATATCAGTCTTTTCTCACCTTTTTTAAGATCAGTTGAAACACATGAATTACAGGCAGGTCCGCACGAATGAGAAGCTGACTTTTTAGGGTTCAGTGTTCTGATTAACTGCCTTGCCGCAATAAAAAAAGCGACTCCTACTATCAAATAGGTTAAAATTTCCTGTATCAGTTCCATATTATCTATCCATCCTCTCTTAAATATTATAATACCGCAAATTGCTTAACATCGGGGAAATAGTGCATAATTGTATAGTAAACCATCCAGATCACGACAGCGCAATTTACAATTCCCCAGAAAGCTGCCGGGATTCCGGTTGTCTTTTGCATGTTTGCCATATCACCTGACCGTTTTGGCTTCATGAAGGCTAAAAAAGTAATCAGCATTGTTGACGATATGGTTTCAGTAAATGCTATCATTGCAACAAACATCATCAGTATCTTCAGGAAAACATCATTTGTATACCAAACGGCAACAATAATCAGGCCTGAAAACAGTAACAGCCAGATTACACCAAAAGTGTTCCTCACAAACAGCATCAGGTTGAGTATTACCAGCGAAAGCAGTATAAATGCCACCATTTTATGTTGTCCGTTCATTGACAGTACAAGCAAGACTGATGAAACTGCAGCTGCAAATGGATAACCGGCAAAAGAGGTAATGAAGGCACTGGTTTTGCTTTTGCTCTTTGTTTGTGCGATACCGCTGGTATCTTTATTAAGTTCAATCTTAACAACTTCGCCACTTGTAAGTACCGCGCCTATGGCATGCCCGCTCTCATGGAGCAGTGTGTTTACTGTCCTGAAAAAAACACCGGCATAAGGCAACCTGTTAAACAGAAACGAGCATAGCATGATGGCATAAAATGCCAGTGACTGATTTCCGGTAATCCAATTATCAAGAGTTTCCACTTTTTACTTTTTCTTTTTACCTTTATAAAAATAAAATCCCCACCTGAAAAGCAATCAACGATGCCATATATGCCAGCAGAGTAGTATAAACCACTACAAAAACCGCCCACTTAACCGCCCCTGACTCGCGCCTGATGGCAGCAACCACAGCTACGCATGGGAAATAAATCAAAATGAAGAGCATAAAACTGAATGCAACCAGGGGGGTAAATACAAACTGCCCTTTTCTGGGTCCTTCCTGATATTTCTGCTGCTGAAGTTTTGAAATAAGTGACGACTGTGAATCATTCGATGTTTCAGCCTGGTACAGCACGCCTAATGTCCCCACTGTAATCTCCTTGGCAGCAACACCTGTTAGCACGGCAACACTCATTTTCCAGTCAAATCCCAGCGGTGCCATAGCCGGTTCAATAAATTTGCCCAATCGCCCGATGAAAGAATTCAGCTGGCGGTGACTCTCATGCTCAAGCTCAATGTTTTTAACCTCTGATTCTTCTTTTTGCTTCAAGGAATTGATTACATCAGCGCTTTTATTCTGCTTCAGCTCTTTAATAACATTCTTACTCTGTTGTGTTTGCATGATCATTTTGGCATACTGGCTTCTTATGGTAGCAATTTTACCTTCATAAACCTGGTCTTCCGATGTTTTTCGCGGGAAGTATCCCAATGCCCAGATGATGATCGATGCAATAAGTATCACCCCACCCATCTTCTTCAGATACTGTTCGGCACGATTCCACATGTGTTTCAAAAGTGACCTGATGGTTGGTGTGCGATATGGCGGGAGCTCCATTACAAAAGGCACATCCGCTTTTTTGAACAGGGTTCTTTTGAATAATGAAGCCGACCCAATGGCAATCATAACCCCTATCCCATACATGGCAAAGAGAATAGTGCCCTGATAACTTGCGAAAAAGGCGCTTATAAATAAGATATAAACAGGCAAACGGGCACTGCACGACATAAACGGATTTATCAGCATCGTTATCAGCCTGTCGCGCTTGCTTTCAATAATCCTGGTTGATAAAATCGCAGGAACATTACACCCGAATCCCATAACCAGCGGAATGAATGATTTACCGTGAAGACCGATCTTATGCATCAGCTTATCCATGATAAATACGGCCCTCGCCATGTAACCGGTGTCCTCCATAAGTGAAATGAAGAGGTACAACAGAAGTATGTTCGGCAGGAATATTATCACACCTCCCACACCACCAATCACGCCCTGTATGAGTAGGTCTTTTAACATCCCTGCAGGCATAATGGATGATAACCCTGCTGAAATTAATTCCACCAGTTGTTCAATCCATTGCATGGGATATTCACCAAGCTTGAAAGTACCGTAAAAAGTGAGCCACATCAGGAAGATAAACACAGGAATGCCCCAAACTTTGTGTGTTACAACATTGTCAACCAATTCTGTATTCTTCCGCCTGGCAACCGCACTTTGCTTATAAGTCTCTTTAAGTGCACCTGCAATAAATCCATACTTGGCATCTGCAATTATGCTTTCGGTATCCTGGCCATAAGTAGATTCAATGCGTGATATTTCTTCATCAGTAGCCGACATGATCAGACTGAAATTGTCAGTTTTTTCCAGTGCTACCTCTGTTGCACGGTCCTTTTCAAGGAGTTTGATGGCAAGAAATCTGGAAGAAACCCTGTTTATCAATCCTTCACTCGATGATTTATAAATAAGATCCTGTATCCTGTTTATCCCCGGTTCGATAACATGACCATAACTGATATGAATATGACGGTACGTGGTGTCCTTGTCTTCGTAAATATCTATGATCTTCTGCAGTAATTCGCTCACTCCCTTGCCTTTAGAGCCAACAGTAGGTACAAAAGGCATCCCCAGCAGCAACCCCAGTCGCTCATAGTCCAGCTGGTTTCCGCTGGCAAGCAGTTCATCATGCATGTTCAAAACCCCCACCATCTTGATATCCATGTCAATAAGCTGGGTAGTGAGGTACAGGTTGCGCTCAAGATTTGAACTGTCAATAATATTGACTACCACATCAGGGACATTGTCAATAATGAAATCGCGCACAAACAACTCCTCGGGAGTATAGGCAGTAATTGAGTATGTGCCTGGCAGGTCTGTTACATTGAAAATGTAGTCACCCTTCCGGAACTTTGCCTCTTTTGCGTCAATGGTAACCCCGGAATAATTGCCTACATGCTCCTTTAATCCTGAGGCATGGTTAAACAAAGTAGTCTTACCCGAATTTGGATTTCCGACAAGGGCAACATTAATTGTCTTTTTCTTTTGCTGGACGGTGGCAGTAAATAAATTGCCAATACGCGAAGCAACAACTATATCCTGGTGATGTTCAAGTGTTTCATTTTCAGTAAGTATCTCGATAAGCCTGGCTTCCGAATTACGGAGCGAGACATTGTAATTCATCACGTTGTACTCAACAGGGTCCATCAGGGGAGCGCGTTGAATTACACTGACTTCTTTGCCTGAGATAAAACCCATCTCAAGAATCCTTTTTCTAAAAGCACCTCTACCCTTTACTTTGGTAATAATCCCCTTTTCTCCCGGTGCCAGATCGGCAAGTGTCATTAGTTATTATTTAGACTCGTTATAAATTGAAGCAAAAGTATCAATAATACTCTTACCATTTATAAGGATAAAGGAAAAAGTTAGTGGTTAGTGGTTAGTGACTAGTGACTAGTGACTAGTGACTAGTGACTGGTGACTAGTGACTGGTGACTAGTGACTGGTGACTGGTGACTAGTAAAAGGAAGAAATGGAACACTTCGACGCACGGCGTTTGCTTGGTGACTGTTTAGTAAAAAGAATCGGAGCCTTCAATTTAGCCTTTAGCCTTTACTTTACCCCGGGTCCCGAGTGTAGCGCAGCGAAATCAAGGAGTTACCCCTAACTAGTCACTAGTCACTAGTCACTAGTCACTAACTACATGTGATATGAATTGATGTATCTTTACAAAAAAAATTATAAATTACCTGATTTATTCCCCTGACACAATGAAAAAGAACTACTTATTATTTTTAGCTTTTGCTCTTGTAGTGATTCCGTCATTTGCACAATGGAGCACAAATCCTGCTGTTAACAATGTTATTGCTGACCTGGCAGGTGAACAGGTTATTCCCAAGATAGCTGTTTGTCCTAACGGAAATATTTTTATTGCCTTTCTGTCAAACGAAACAGGTAATTATGATGTCCGCCTTCAACTGCTCGACAGTCAGGGTAATGAACTTTGGGCACATAACGGTTTACTCATCAGCAACCATACAACCGATTCGTGGGTTACTGACTGGGATATGACTGCCGATGTCAACAATCACGCTGTTTTGGCCTACAATGATGTCAGGAACGGGAATATGAATGTTTATGGGTACCGCATTTCTCCTTCAGGCGCCTTTGTCTGGGGAGCCGATGGGGTGACTTTATCAAACAACTCAGCGTTTAATGCGGCACCCAAGGTTACCACTACTGCTGCCGGCAATGCCATTTTTGCCTGGTCTTCCGATGATGTGATTATCATGCAAAAGGTCAATGCTGCCGGTGCTAAACAATGGGGGAATGATGGTATTACGCTTTCTGCAACTAACAGCTTAAGCTGGCCTCAATTGCTCCCCGTTGGTACCGACGATTTTATTATGAAGTATTTTGATGATGCCGGAAATCCTCCCTATCCTACACGGCATGTATATGCGCAGAAATACAACAGTTCAGGAACCGCAGTATGGGCTTCTCCTGCAGTGATTTCGGAAGCCGGCGGCATTTCCTCCTGGACTCAGATCTTTCCGTTTATCAACGACGGAAGTGACGGTTTTTATATTGCCTGGCATGACGACAGGGATAATAACCAGCGGGCATCTATCTTCGTTCAGCACATCAGTTCAAGCGGACAGGTATTGTTTGGGGCCAATGGTGTGGAAGCTTCTACTGCCAGCGGTTTTAACCACTATTACGCAAATCTGGCGCTCCCTGCCGGATCATCTGAAATTTATGTTTTCTGGAATGAAATGGATGCCGACCAGAACTACAATGGAATTTTCGGACAGAAATTGTCTGCTTCGGGTTCAAGAATGTGGGGTTCTTCGGGCATGACCTTTATACCGCTCACTTTAGGCACTATCACTCCCGAGGATGCACAAAGTTCTGCAACCGATATGGTGGTGCTTTATTCACAGGGAAGCCTGAATTCACAGCTTAAAGCAATGCGCATCGGTACCGATGGTTCATTTGTATGGCCATCACAATTTATCACTGTCAGCTCCGTAAGTTCTTCAAAGGGGCATGTGGTGATGAGCAAGTTTGCTTCCGACCAGTGGGTTGCCGTTTGGGAGGATAACAGGAACGGTGCAAGTGATATTTATGCTCAGAATTTTTCTATAGAAGGCACTTTAGGACCCTATCAGCTTAGTTATGGCAGCATACAGGGACATGTTACCCTCACCGGGGGAAACGGCAATGTAACTCAAGCGCTTGTAACCACAGGCGTCAGTTCTACATATCCTGACCCTACCGGCGATTACTTCCTGCAGACTCAAACAGGCACTTATGATGTGATCGCCAGCCTCAGTGGTTATTATCCTGACACAGTATTCAATGTTACAGTCCTTGAAGATCAGTCAACCCTTGGTGTTGATTTTAACCTGGTAGCCGTTCCAACAACGGGATATATTGAAGGTACCGTAACTCTGGCAAATGGAAATGGAGATGTTACCCAAACGGTAATCTCAGTTGGTCAAACCACAACCAATCCCGATGCCAGCGGCCATTATAGTATGGAAGTCGGTGTCGGCACATGGGATGTTGGGACCACCCTGGATGGCTATACCCCGCAGATGCAGGCAAATATCAGTGTTCAGCCCGGACTGACCACCCAAAACGTAAACTTCAACCTGTCATTGCTCCCAACCACCGGTTTCTTGTACGGAACGGTCACGATTGAGGGTAATATGGCCGATGTAACGCTGGCTGCAGTTACGGCAGGCAACGCAACAACACATCCCGATGCAAACGGCGATTATCTGATTGAGCTTCCCGTTGGAACCATACAGGTTACGGCATCACACCCTTATACACAGCCGGCAACCGAATCAGTTGAAATACTGCCGGGTGGTAGCACCGGTCAGGATTTCCAGCTACTGATGCTCAGAAGAGACCTCATTTGTAAGGTTTACAGCATGGGATCATATGACCCCCTGTTTGGCGCTGTGGTTCATATTACAGGTCCTGAAGGGGCATATGATGGTGTTATGGAGACTGATTCAATAATCTTCCCACAGGTACCATACGGTAATTATGAGGGCACGGCTACTTATATGAATGCTTATGTAGGCGAAAGTGATACACTGATCGACCAGAATAACAACCTTCTTCCGATATGGGTACTGATTGAATCGGCAAAGCAGGATCAGTTTAAACCTCTTGCTATTAGTCCAAACCCTGTAACAGCAAACGGAACAGTTACATTCAGCACTGACATCAAAACAGAAGGATGGCTCACCGTTTCCGATTTATCGGGAAGAAAAATCTCACAAATTTATTTAAACACGACAAACCAAACGGTTTTTCCTGTTTCTTTGCTTTTTAATAAACAGACAGTTAAGCAAGGTCAGTACTTTCTGAACTTTGTTTCACAAAAAGGGACTTTTAATGGCAAATTGTTAGTCAGATAGGTTGTCGGGTTTTAAAAAGGAAAAAGTGGCTAATTTTTAAGTTATAAACAATAACACATTAACAAATGCGCAGGATCTCACTTTATTTATTCATTTTAACATTATCATTTGTTGCTTGTCAGCGTAAAACTGCAAAGATTGAAGATCTTCCGCAGGGTATGCATGCAGCTACCGTTATAGAAGCGGTTCAGGGTTCATCATATTCTTATTTCCAGGTGTTTGAGAATGACCAGAAGTTCTGGATGGCAACCAACCCGCTGCAGGCTAAGGAAGGCGACCTGATTTACTATACCAGGGCTTTCGAAATGAAAGACTTCACCAGCAAAGAAATCAAAAAGACCTTCCCGTCTATCATGTTCGTTGAAGATGCCGCTCTTTCCTATGAAAAGAAGAATACCGTATCACCCGGCAAACTAACCCCGGGACAGGTTACTGACCTCGATATTAAAAAGGCCAATGGCGGTATCTCAATTGAAGAACTCTTCCGCGACAAGGAGAAATATAACGGACAGGAAGTGATTGTAAGGGGTGTGATCGTTAAGTACAACGAGAAGATTATGGGCAAAAACTGGGCGCATATTCAGGATGGCTCGAAGTTCAACGATCAGTATGACCTTACTGTAACTACCGCTGATACTTTAGCCCAGGGCCAGATTGTTACCTTTAAGGGTAAAATCATCCTCAATAAGGATTTCGGCCATGGCTATGCGTATGATGTCATCATGGAAGATGCCAAATCATCTGATGTGGAGAATTTTGAACCGCAGATCTGAAAGAAAGTGACTAGTGACTAGTGACTGGTGACTAGTGACTGGTGACTGGTTAATTTTTTATAATGAGATTTCTTTTGAACCGAAGATGGTGAATGCCATGCGGATTCCGGTTTGCTGGTAGATGAGGCCACGGAAGCCGGTGAAAACGCCCAGGTTGAAGATCAGTCCCCCTATTCCGTAACCTGCTTCCATGTAGTTCATGGTCTCGGGGGTATACAGGTAGCTGAAGAACAAATTCTCATTCCATAGTCTGTTCCTTAATACCGGCAGCCGCTTTAGTATGATAAAGGGCGATTTGTACTGCAGGTGGCAAACCGCATATTTGTCGTTCGTGCTGAAGCGATAACTGTCAATCAGCAAAAAGTACGGGAAAAACTCTTTTACCCCGGCTATCAGTGGCCGCTTTGCAAAATGCTGGTACTGCGGAAACCACATCGACTTGTTGTTGATATAATACCCTGCCTCAAACCGGTAATTCAGCCGGTTATATATGCCCAGCCTCTTTTGCTGCTGTATGATAAGTTTCAGCAAATCGTAGTCGGTGTCAAACATTCCAAGGGGAATTCCCTTTGTGTACAACAGCGAAAATTCAGGGCGGTCGTTAAACCGCTGATATGGCACTTTAATGCCGTTTTTGACGTAATAGAAAGGCATTGGCTGGTAGGTCAGCCCAAACTCCAGCGACAGGTCCTGATGGTCCTTCATGCGGTAGTTGAAATTATCGGGCACATTGGGCTCATACTCCTTGCTGTCCTTGTAAAAGAATGAGTAACCAGTTACATTCTGTATAACTGAATTATCGGCTGCATAAATATTTACCGAACCCGACAGGCTGTGCACAATCTCACTCTTCAGGTGAAGGTCAAGGTACGAGGCATGATAGAACCTTGCGGGATTTTCCCTGAAGATAAGGGCTTCAATGCTGCTTTCCAGCGGATGGATGCCATCCGGATTGTAATCAAAAGTCTGCTGCCCCATCCTTAAACCCGTTTCGCGCTTCAGCGGATTATATCGCCGGTAGGCCAGCAATTCCCATATCACACGCTTGCTTCCAAAGGCATACCCAAGCATGGGCTGAAACCCGTACTCTCTCTTATCGCGCTCAACCTTGCTGAAAGTTAAGCTCGTGTAATACTTTAACCCGTCGACCACATCAAACGACAGGCTGAACGGGTTTATGAGCCCCCTCGACCGGAAATTGTACGTGGTGTCGTTTATAAATGATCCACCAAGGAGAACCTTCAGGGCAAATGCCCCCGGCCTGAACTTTGCACTGTCGCTTTTTACTTCTGCCTTCCTGGTTGAATCAAATGAACTGATGCTCTCTTTCTCAAAAGCAGTAAGCGGTATAGGCCGTGTTTTATTCCAGAAGGTACTGTCAAATATACGCGCATTGCTGTCGGCCTCCAGTTTATATGTTTCATGGTACTCATGGTTAAACCTGAGTGAATCCTTAATCCTCAGTTCCTGCTGTTTCTGCCTTAAACGTGCAATGCGGTACGATTCATCGGTGCTCAGGTCGTTCTCCTGCTGCAGCTTGTCGAGCTTCTGCTGCTGCCTGTCAATCTGTTTCAGCGTCTTTTCGTGATAAGCAACCGCCTTTTTATCAGCCTGGCGGACAGCCAGTGGCAATGCGGGCTTTTGCGATTCACTTTTCACAAAAAGCTCATTATACCTTATGGCCGTATGGTAATTGAAGGTGCCGCTGTTGCCCAGCAAATCGGCATCAACCTTTATCTGGTTCGAAACAGGCAGCCAGGCACCCTCTTTTACTTCATTGTAATTCTGGGTCAGGTACAGCTTAACGCCCAGCTGCTCTTCCTTATAAATATCAAGGTTGCTCACGCACCAGAGCTTGTCCACAATATAAACCGTTCCCTTCACGTACTGCGACCCCTCCCCTTTCGGCAGAATCGTAATCTTATGTATGGCATACGTATCGTACTGCACCTTCCCGTCGTAGCGGTAACGGTAATAGTTGAAAGCCCCCCGGTTAATCGGCGAAAAAGCGGCCCCAAACCCGTTCTGCGTATATATGTTGCCCGAAATAAAACCAATGGCGTTGGCCGACATATCGCCTCCCGTTTCCGGAAAGGTATTCCTGAACGAAACCACCGTTTGTTTGTACACATTGGGTGCCATGAAGTCAACCCTGTTTACCGATTCCTGCAGGTAAGTATCACCTTCCCTGATCTTCAATTCCTTAATATCATCCTTAGCCAGCCACTTCACCACCTTTGAAATGGAGTTAATGTGCAGGCTGCCCTTTATGTATACCTCCGCCTTGTACGACTTCACCAGTCCCGCATAATAAGGCGCTTTCGCGATAACCCTGCGTATAATATCATAGGCAGGGTCTTCCTTTTTGCCCGCAATAACCACCGCGCTCAGGTCGTATACCATACCGGCCAGCACAATCTCAAGCACCTCGGTTTTCGTTGTCACCGTCACTTCCCTGATCACCGGCTGGTAGCCCAGGCTCTGGAACACGCAAACATACCTGCCCGGCGGCACACTTACCGAAAACTGCCCCTCGTCGTTTGCCGCCGCACCCAGCGAAAGCTCACGTATATATATAGTTGAGTACGGAATGGCATTGCCCTGCGCATCTTTTATGGTACCCTGTATTGACTGTGCAACACCCGTTACCGGGAAGAGAATAATTACGACTGACAGAAAAAGGAAATTACGCATAACGTACTAACAGACGGAAGGTAAAAGTACTAAGTAAATTTTAAAAAAGCTTCTGTCCTACTCATTGCTTTAAATCGCATGTTACAATCCAATCATAAACCATTCATCGACCTGAGAATCATCTTTTAATCTTAATTTGAAATCATCAAAACTATTAGATACGAAATCAAGTAATCCTTCGCCAACATTTAGCCAATATATTTTATCGTTATTATCTTGTAAAAACATGTCACCAATACAAGAAATCATTATAGGTTTTTTGTCATTTCCTATCAACCAAATCCAATCGGCAATCAGCTTATTGCTGTCCATATTTGAAAAATCAATAGATAAATCTTTCCAGGTAATTTTCATAGCTGTGAGTTTGTTTTAAAATAAGGTTTGGAACTATATGCAGTTGCCGACTGCGGGCGGTTTTCCTGTCGAGCCGCACAGCCTCTGTTGCGGGCTACACAGCTTGTTATCAGCACGGAAACGGCAATTGACATATAGTTTTTGTTAGCGGTTGTTTTTCTTCTCGGTCAACATTCTAACTTCGCTCATTGGAAAGATGTCATTTGTCTGTTTATTTTGGTCGTGAAAGAAAATAAAATTTTTTGTCTTGCCAATGTAATAATAACTACTGTCACTCAATACATTCCTGTCAGAAAGTTTAATTGTCGTACCTAAATATTTTTTATTTGTTTTTACAGATTCAAAGTCTTGATAAGCTGAACACATTGTAAGTCCAAGCAAAATAATAAAAAGTTTTGCAAGATTTGTATAAATCATTTTGGGATGTTCATTGAATTTAATGAACCACTGTCTACGAGTTTCGTAAATTATTGTCAAAAGTAAAAGTGCACCTAGAATTGCGTAGAAAAAATATAAATAGGTTGTGAATGGTAGTTTAGAAAGCCAAAGCCAAAACGGAATTCCAATAATCCAAAGTGATGTCAAAAGCAATAAATTAATTCCATTTATCGCATAAGCCAATATTCGTTTAAATAGATTCTTTTCTATTAAAGTGTCGTGAAGACCTTTGGATATATTTTCAAGTTCGGTGTTAGGTTGCATTAAAAACATCCACAGGTTTTGAATGAAAATTATTGCAATGAAATACAAAAGGTCATTTAAAAATAGAGTCAGAATTTCAGAGAATTCTAAATAGGATGTGATGTTAAGTCCAAATAATGAATAATAAATTGTCAACTTAGTAGCACTAAGCAAAATTAAAAGTGTCCCCAAGTAAGGAACATAAAATTTATAGTCTTCTTTTGTCATGTAGAATGTCCTTTAAAATAACCGCTAACGGTAAATTGTATGAGTAGTGGCAGATTGCGTGGTAGTTACCTATCAAACCGTTACGCAGTTTGAGCGGCTACCAACTTTGATATTTACCACTTCGCCTGCCATTACTTATACAAAATGTTAGCATACATAATTATTTTTCTTTCTCTTTTAGGGGAGATTTGTCCTCAATCTTTTTAATTGCTTCTTTTGGAGTCAAATAACCTAGACATATACTCATAATTGTCATGCCGATTAAAATTGAAAAGCCACTCAATACATATTTATCATATTTCTGATGAATTAAAAATATAGCAATTGCAAGAGTGGTAAAATCTAATACTATTAAAATTTTCTTGACAGCATCTGGACAATCAAAAATCCATAGGCAACAATTCAGTATTACAAAAGCAATAATTATTATAGTCAAAAAAATTCCATGTTTCTTTGGATTTGGAATTGCTTGATTTGCATTAATGTATTGTGCAAGATTCAGTCCATTATTATCAAAAAGACCTTTTATTTCTTCGGGAGTACCCTCAATCTGTCCAATTTTCATGTTATCGAGGATTTTGAGGGTTTAGTAACTTAAATACATCTTCTCTTGCTTTTTCAATAGTCCATTCATTAGAGTCATCATCCTTAATAATGTAAATCTTTTCACCCTCTAAAATGAAATTGGTCCCTTTAAACTGAAATCCATCTAAATTTCCACCAAACGAGTGTTGTTCAATTCGTTTCAATGAGTCAGTTAATGATTTCTCATTTTTTCTAAACTCATCCTTCACTGGAGCAAATTTTTTAAAATTAATTTCTACAATTGCCCCATTATCTGCAGGATAAACGACAGTCCTGAAATTAATATCTCTTTTAAGAAATGGACTAAATAGTCTTCTAAAATTATTCAGATAAATCTGTATTTTATCTTTCTCCATCTTACATTATTTATGCTGTATTGTTTTATTCTTATGTGTGCTAACTAGTTTATAAGTATGACCTTCCCATACAATACATCCTATTTGTAGAGAATATGTATGACTGAAGACTTTAATTCTTGCTTAAAATGTGAAATCATCGCTTCTCCAACACAAATGTATAATAAATACAGTAAAAATTTATACCAGATACTTAAATCCCTTTTTAAGGAAAAACGCCATTTATTGGATTACTCTTAAGAAGGAGATTCGCTCTTCCTGGCTGCTTCGCTTAATCCCAACGCCCCTAGATTGCGCTTTGGCATTGTAACTTGCAGCTTCGCTGCTGTTACAACACCAGCTCCACTCGGGGACCGTCGCATGGGTCATGTTTTTTTTGTCATAACCATACCAACTGGAAGCAGAGTCGTCAGTTCTTGAGAGAAGCATGTCGATGATAAAAAAGTGAATAGCAAAGAAATCCCACCAATAATTAGTAGAAACTAGATTTCATTCAAGCAGTGTCGTTTAGGATCATGAATGTGGTTATGTCTAAAACTCCAATTCCAAGGCCAGGAATTTGTCATCATGCTTAGGTAAATTCTTCTTTTCCACTTTGCATTTTCTTTGCGGTTTTCAGGCAAAGGTAAAGGACCCGTCAAACATATGCTGTTACCTGAAACTTCAAAGTCAAAAAGAAGCTTTTCATTTTCTAAAACGCGAATGGCTGTCATTGAAATAAAAGAAATCTTTCCGTATAATTCCTTGAAGGATACATTTACATTATTACCATTATAAATATTCAAAAAAAGTATTCCGGGATCATTTTTAATATGTACTACTCCTTTTTTATCTGCATAACCCAAGCCTAAACTTTTAAATGTTGAATCAAGCAAATAATATTGAGCATTACTGATTGGAATTTGATTATTGGCAAATCTTAAATAAATAGTCGTTGAGTCAGTTTCAGGTGAAATTACTTGTTGTTCAATTTTATATGGCTTGATTGAATCCTGGCGAACTGTTTGGATCACTAATTGGTTGCCTTTTATTTGATATTTCCCAACTCCCCTGAGCGTTCTTTCCAAACAACCATTACTAATGAATGTGAAATCTAACAATGAATCATTAATAAAAGCGAGGCTCTCATTCTGGAAAACAAATTTTCTACCTGCATACTGTCCAAAACCGGAGAGTGTCTGTATGAGAATTATTAATATGGTCAGAGTTCTTTTCATAATTAATGATAACTATTCATAAGTATGACCTTCCCATCCAATACATCCTATTTGCAGAGTATATGTATGATTGAAGACTTTATTTCTTGCTTAAAATGTGAAATCATCACTTCTCATAACAAATATAATAATTTCTCCCCTTCTCCCGCGGGGGAGAAGGGGTCGGGGGTTGAGGGGCAGATGTGGAAAATGGAATTGGGAATTCCGGAATTTCGTATCTTTGAAAATGCATATGTCAACATAATTTCGGTGAGACTGTTGTTTTGGTAAATCAATAAAAACCCCCGTTTCAAATGAAGAAGCTTCTTATAATATTCACCGCATTGGTATTTGCCTTTTCGCTTAAAGCGCAAAACTCAGGTTACGGTGGCGGTACACCCTATACGCTTCCTGTTGTTGGTATAATTCCCGGTTTAACCGATGACCAGCTGCTGGATGTGGTTCAGCGGCAAACTTTCAGGTATTTCTGGGATTTCGCCCATCCGGTAAGCGGAATGGCCAGGGAACGCAGCAATGTGGCTTACGACTATGGAAACGAGGTGGTGACTACCGGCGGAACGGGGTTTGGCGTTATGGCTACCGTGGTGGCCGTTCACCGGGGCTGGATCTCTAGGGATTCGGCAGCTCAGCATTTGCTTAAAATGGTAAAGTTCCTCTCAAAAGCACAGTCGTACCATGGGGTGTTCCCGCACTGGATGAATGGAAGTACCGGTGTGACTATTCCCTTTAGCAGGAAGGATGATGGTGCCGATTTGGTTGAAACATCATATTTGTTCCAGGGACTGCTGACGGCACGGCAGTATTTCGACGGTAACAGTCCTGCCGAAGAGGAGCTCAGGAACCGCATCAACTGGCTGTGGAATGATGTGGAATGGAGCTGGTTTACAAAAGACGGCCAGAATGTGCTTTACTGGCACTGGAGTCCCAACAACGGGTGGGCAATGGATTTCCCGATAAGGGGCTACAACGAGTGCCTTATTACATACGTACTTGCTGCCTGTGCCGAAAGGTTCCCGGTTGATGCAAAGGTGTACCATGAAGGCTGGACCCGCAGTAACTTTTTCAGGAATGGTAAGGAGTTTTACGGGATAAAGCTGCCGCTGGGATTTGACTATGGTGGTCCGTTGTTCTTTGCCCACTATTCATTCCTGGGTCTTGATCCCCGCGGTTTGGAAGATGCCTATGCGAATTACTGGGAACAGAATACCAACCACACGCTCATTAACCGGGCTTATTGTATTGATAACCCGCTTAAATATACAGGATATGGTGAGAATTGCTGGGGACTGACGGCAAGCGACAACCAGGACGGTTACAATGCGCATGCGCCTGACAATGACCTTGGGGTGATAACACCCACTGCCGCCCTTTCGTCGTTTCCGTATACGCCAAAATATTCGATGCAGGTGCTGAGGAATTTTTATTATAACCTTGGCGATAAGATATGGAGTGAGTATGGGTTTGTGGATTCGTTCAACGAAACAAAGGGCTGGTATGCCAAATCGCATCTGGCCATAGACCAGGGCCCTATTATTGTGATGATTGAAAACTACCGTACCGGTCTTTTATGGAACCTCTTCATGAGCTGCCCCGAAGTGCAGGGAGGTTTGAAAAAATTAGGTTTTCACAAAGTGAAATAAAAAAATGAGAATACTTCTACTTTCAATTTTTCTCTTATCAGTAATCGCGGCTTCCTCCCAACAAGCCACTTACTGCAACCCTATGAACCTCGACTACGGCTACACCCCTATTCCCAATTTTTCGGAGGGGGGGCGGCACAGGGCTACTGCCGATCCGGTTATTACTCAGTATAAGGGTGATTATTACCTTTTTTCGACCAACCAGTGGGGCTACTGGTGGAGCCATGATTTGGGGAACTGGCATTTTATCCCGCGTCATTTCCTTAAGCCATACAACGAAGGGTACGATGATTTGTGCGCGCCTGCGGTTTGGGTTCAGGGTGATACGATGCTGGTTTTTGGTTCTACTTATACTTCCGACTTCCCTGTATGGATGAGCACCGACCCGAAATCGGGCATCTGGAAGGAAGCGAAGGATTCATTGAGGATTGGCGGCTGGGACCCTGATTTCTTTGTTGATGACGACGGTAAGCTGTATATGTACAACGGCAGCAGCAATAAATTCCCCATCTATGGCATCCGGCTTGACCGCAAAACCTTTGAGCCATTCGGGACACGAAAAGAGTTATTGCTGCTTGATGGCGAACGCTATGGATGGCACAGGTTCGGTGAGTATATGGATAATACTTTCCTTGATGCTTTTATTGAAGGCGCCTGGATGACCAAACATGATGGCAGGTATTATCTGCAGTATGGTGCCCCGGGGACAGAATTCAGCGGTTATGCCGACGGTGTGGCCGTTTCTGATAACCCGCTCGATAACTTCGTTCACCAGTCGCTGCCCTTTTCATACAAGCCCGGCGGCTTTGCACGTGGTGCCGGTCATGGTTCTACTTTTCAGGATAACTGGGGCAACTACTGGCATATATCGACCATTGCCATTTCGGTGAAAAACAACTTTGAACGGAGGAATGGATTGTGGCCTGCAGGCTTTGATGCCGACGGCGTTATGTATTGCAATACTGCTTTCGGCGATTATCCCTATTACCTGCCCACAGGCAAAGCTGATCACCTGAAAGGGGCTTTCACGGGATGGATGCTGCTCAACTACAATAAACCGGTTACAGTTTCATCAACACTGGGGGCCTACAATGCCAACCAGGCGGTTGATGAGAAGATTCAGACCTACTGGAGTGCAAGGACGGCAAATGCAGGCGAGTGGATAACCTCTGACCTGGGGGAAGTTTCAACCGTGAGGGCAATACAAATCAACTATGCCGACCAGGATGCTGAATTCCTGGGCAAGTCGGCGGGGGTATACCACCGGTACAAGGTTTACCATTCAAAGGATGGCAAAAAGTGGCAGGTGCTGATAGACAAGAGCAAAAACACCACTGATGTGCCCCACGACTATGTTGAACTGCAAAAACCGGTTGAAGCCCGGTTTATTAAACTGGAAAACATTAAGATGCCGACTGGTAAATTCGCGATAAGCGGACTGAGGGTTTTTGGGAACGGTCATAGCATTGTGCCTGATACGGTAAAGAACTTTATTGTGCTGCGGACTGAAAAGGACAAGCGCAGTGCCTGGATCAAGTGGAGCCAGGTCGACAATGCCTACGCATATAATATATACCTGGGCGTTGAACCCGGTAAACTTTATAACTGCATAATGGTTTATGGCGCGAATGAATATTGGTTAAAAACGATGGATAAAGAAAAGCCTTACTATTTTTGCATAGAAGCAGTTAATGAAAATGGGGTCTCCGGAAAAACTCAAATAGTTAAAGTTGAGTAGAAGTTCAATGTTCAATGTTCAATGTTCAATGTTTAATGTTCAATGTTCAATGTTCAATGTTCAGAGTTCTGAACGTTTAGTAACAGCTGAAAGATGAAAACCATGTAAGAACAAAACTTTGAACTTTGAACCTTGAACATTGAACTTTAAATTAAATTTCAAATCTCAAATAATAAAGAATCATGAAGAAAAATCTAACACTGCTGACTCTGTTTGTCACACTGTTTTCTTTTGGATTTGCTCAATCGGGCGATAAAGCCATGGATGATTACATTAATGGCCTTATGAAGAAAATGACACTGGAAGAGAAGATCGGTCAGTTGAACTTACCGGGCGCAGGAGATATCACTACCGGCCAGGCGTCGAATTCCGATATTGGCAAAAAAATCAAGGAAGGCAACGTTGGCGGGCTTTTCAACATCAAGGGCGTTGATAAAATAAGGGCGGTGCAGAAGGTGGCTGTGGAAGAAACCAGGCTTAAAATTCCCCTTATTTTTGGAATGGACGTTATACATGGATACCAGACAGTGTTCCCTATTCCCCTGGCCTTAGCTTCAACATGGGACCGTGGTTTGATTGAAAAAAGTGCGCGTATAGCTGCCCAGGAGGCAAGTGCCGATGGCATCTGCTGGACTTTCTCGCCAATGGTTGACCTTTGTCGCGACCCACGGTGGGGCCGCATTGCGGAAGGCCATGGTGAGGACCCGCTCATTGGCTATGAGATGGCAAAAGCAATGGTTCACGGATACCAGGGAACCGACCTCAAAGCCAATAACACTATTATGGCCTGCGTGAAACATTATGCCCTTTATGGCGCTGCCGAAGCCGGCAGGGATTATAACACGGTTGATATGAGTCCGGTGCGGATGTACAACGAATACCTTCTGCCTTATAAGGGGGCTATTGATGCAGGTGCCGGCAGTGTGATGGCTTCATTCAATGAAGTCAACGGAGTCCCCGCAACCGCAAACAAATGGCTTATGACCGACATATTGCGTGACCAGTGGGGATTTAAAGGATTTGTGGTTACCGATTACACAGGTATAAACGAGATGGTTGACCATGGAATAGGGAACCTGAAAGAAGTATCGGCCCGGGCACTTATGGCCGGCATTGACATGGATATGGTTGGTGAAGGATTCCTCACCACATTAAAACAATCGCTCGCTGACGGGTCGGTTACACTGGCACAGATTGACCTGGCCTGCCGCAGGGTGCTGGAGGCCAAATATAAACTCGGCCTTTTTGATGACCCTTATAAATATGCCGATCCCAAAAGGGCTGCCGCCGAAGTATATACTACCGCCAACAGGAAAGTTGCCCGCGAGATTGCTTCAAAGAGCTTTGTATTGCTGAAGAATGAAAAGAACATACTGCCGTTGAAAAAAGGCGGTAAAATAGCACTTATTGGTCCGCTGGCCGATGCAAAGGAGAATATGCCGGGCACCTGGAGTGTTGCCGCCGATTTTGAAAAGAGCATTTCAGTGCTTCAGGGACTTAAAGAAGTACTTGGAAAAGCAGGGACCATCACTTATGCAAAAGGATCAAACGTATACAGCGATTCAGCCACCGAAGCACGCGTTAGTGTATTTGGCAAGCCAACCGGCTGGGACAACAGGCCGCAGGATGTTATGATTGCCGATGCTGTTAAAGTAGCCGCTGCTTCAGATGTGATTGTGGCTGTTATGGGTGAAGCTGCTGAAATGAGCGGTGAATCGTCGAGCCGTTCTGATATTGAGCTGCCGGCAAACCAGCGCGAGTTGCTCAAAGCTTTACTGGCAACCGGAAAACCTGTGGTTATGGTTCTGTTCACCGGCAGGCCGTTGGCATTAAAGTGGGAAAATGAGAATATACCTGCCATACTGAATGTTTGGTTTGGTGGAAGTGAAGCCGGTTATGCTGTTGCCGATGTCCTTTTCGGGGATGTGGTTCCTTCAGGGAAACTTACCAATTCATGGCCGCAGAGCGTTGGGCAGGTACCTTTATATTACAATCACAAAAGCACCGGGCGCCCGCTGGCTGAAGGACAATGGTTCCAGAAATTCCGCTCAAACTACCTGGATATTTCAAACGATCCGTTATATCCTTTCGGATACGGCTTAAGCTACA
Source organism: Lentimicrobium sp. (assembly GCA_035298745.1). Lineage (GTDB taxonomy): Bacteria > Bacteroidota > Bacteroidia > Bacteroidales > Lentimicrobiaceae > Lentimicrobium. Next base: position 34,627 of record DATGXS010000018.1, read on the forward strand.
CCCATTTCCGCTACGGAGACCCTGTACTGAGCAGCAATACCATGACCGCCGGCGACAAGCTTGAAGTTCGCCTGAGCGTAACCAATACCGGCGATTATGATGCTGAAGAAGTTGTGCAGCTATACATACGCGATGTGGTTGGAAGTATCACACGACCGGTAAAAGAGCTTAAAGATTTCCAGAAGATCATGCTGAGAAAAGGTGAATCGAGCCAGGTAATTTTCACCATTGACATCGATGACCTGAAATTTTACAACGCTGATCTGAAATATGTAGCCGAGCCTGGCGAATTCAAGGTATTTGTTGGCGGCAATTCAAGGGATGTAAAGGAACTGACGTTTACGTTGAAATAAACGGTAAAAATTCAAATGCAAAAATAGAGACGCAAAGCATTGCGTCTCTATTTTTTTGGTGAATCAAACCAGTAACTCCGCCCTTTAGGGCGGAGATACAACGTTTACGACAATCACATGGGGCTTTAGCCCCAGATAAAACGTTTTTCTGGGGCTAAAGCCCCGATAATAAGTGAGAGAGCGTTTTTCTCCGCCCTGAAGGGCGGAGTTA
>DATGXS010000019.1:0-7680 GCA_035298745.1 Lentimicrobium sp.
TGAGTGAAGGCCTTTTTCCTTTTTACTTCAGCCGAATTAATCCGATTTTAATCCTCAACACTTGACTAACGCTCTGGTTTAGAGTAATTTTATCTTAGCAAACTTAAAAAACTAAACGATGGGGGCAACAGCAATTTACAAGGATAAGAGAACCGGCTCACAAGCCGGTCGTATAGGTATTGAACAATCCATAAAAATGGATAACGATTTCAGTAAAGTGTATAATGAAGCACTTAACTATCACTCGTACGTAGTTGCCTGGCAGTTGAATAATGAGGAAATCTCACAACCTAAAAAGGTTGATAATGAAACCCATTTCCGTAAACGTTAAATTTGGTTTGGGCAGGTAGGTTTCGTCTTCCTGCCATTACCTTTTCTTTCTTCTTATCAAATAATCGAGTGAGTATTTCCCTGCTCCAAGTACTGCTATGGTGAAGAAAACAGCCAGATAAAGCAGCGGCAATTCTTTTGCGAAGAATGCTTCTCCGGCATGGGAAACGAATGCCGCTACAGCCATTGTAACTATAAGTGGAATTGCAGCAAGCCTGGTTGTTAATCCCATAATGATAAGTACAGCACAAAGGAATTCGGCAAATGCGGCAAGGAATAGTGATAACGGGACACCCAGTCCTATTGGATCAGCAAAATCATAAGGCGGGCCTTCTATAACTTTTAAGGCCTTGCCCCATCCATGGGTGATGATGAATGAGCCTGCAACAACGCGCATTACAAAAAGAACAAAATTGGTCTTTGTGCTGTGCTTGCCGGTATAAAAGAGGATGTTTTTCATAGACTGATCCAAAATGTGTTATTTAAAACTAAAAATAAAGAAATTTAGTATACCTTTGATCAAAGCGCTGCAGCCATTGTTAAACCATACTTCTGAACTTCAGCGTAACTGAAATTTAGCACATTCCGGTTAATGAAGAAACTAATTCTGCTCATACTATTAGCCTTGCCGGTTTTAATATATGGCCAATCATGGAAATCAAAGCCCTTTTCTATCAGTGTGCTTAACAATGCCACACTGATGCCACCCGCCTCACTAACCGCAGTTTTTAATCAGCCAATCCATCCCGGTATTTCACTGGGCTATGAGTTTGGCTGGCGTGAAACCATAAGGAGCCCACTGTTCCAGAATATCAATGTTTTTGATATGGGTGGCCGGGAGGTATATACAGGTAAGTGGTTTCAAACAGTTGAACTCAGTTACTTCCATCACCGGTATGTTAATCAGGCCATGCTGCTGACGTCTCATTTCGGGTACAGGAAATATATCAGGAAGTTCTCAGCTGAATTATCTCTCCATGCCGGTTATATGCATGCCCTGCTTTTTACCGAAAGATTCACCCGACAGGAGAATGGGACCTGGGATTATAACCGTGGGCTGGGAAGGGCCTATTTTGTGGGAGGTGCTGGTGTTGGACTTGGTTATGATGCCGGATACAGGTACAATGTAAGGCGGTTCTTTGTCAATTACGATTTCAGGCTGCAGATGCCTTTTGTGAGATCTTATGTACCACTGCTGCCAAACGGCATTTTGTCGGTGGGTATGCAATTCACGCTATTTAAAAACGCAGGCAGTGAGGAAAAATCTGCCCCAACACGACTACCATGTCCCAAATCGTGAAAATACTACTATCAGTCATCCCCTTTCTTTTATTAGGATGTGCTGAGGACGAAATAAGCAAGCCATCTTCACAGGCTTGCGCATTAGAGGATAGTGCCATCTATCATGCAAATCCTAAAAGTGAAATTTATCAGGGAATTATTGACACTTACGTGAAACGCGGATTACCGGGTGTTTCGCTGCTCATTAAGAATGATGAAGGTTTTTTTATTGGCACTGCCGGCTTGTCGGATATAAAGGAAGGCATAAAGATGCAGCCCTGCCAGGTGTCGAAGATTGCCAGCATTACCAAGATGATGCTTGGTGTTGCCGTACTCCGCCTTCAGGAAAAAGGGGTGCTTTCAATTGATGATCCGGTTAACAGGTATATCCCGCAGAGCACACTCGATAAGATTGGTAATGGTGATAAGCAGCTTACCATCAAGAACCTGATGAACCATACGGCCGGGCTGTATGAAGTGATTGAAGACCAGAACTTCTACCTGCAGGTGCTGAATGATCCTTCGAAAAAATGGACCAGTGATGATCTTTTGAAGTATGTATATGGTAAGGACCCGATGTTTGAATTCAATCCTGAAGACACTGCAGCGTATTCAAATACTAACTACCTGCTATTGAGCATGGTAATAGAAGGAGCCACGAAAAAGCCGCATTCGGCTATACTGCATGAGGAAGTGATCGACCTGCTGGGCATGAACGATACTTATTATTACTGGCACGATGACCTGCCAAAGACAGGCATTGTTCAGGGATACTATGACCTGTACAACAATGGCAACCTTGAGAATCTAACCCAGTGGAACACCGGCAGCGGCAATGGATATGGCGGCGTGTATTCCAATGTATGGGATATGTACCTTTTCATGGATGCCCTGTTTGTGAAGAAGACCCTGCTGACCAAGGCATCACTCGACCAAATGCTGGTATTTCATCCTGATGTTGAAAGTCGAAAGCTCCTGGGAGTTTCCTGCTTTAAGGATTTTATTGATATAGGAAACCCCGACACGGATTATGCATGGGGCCACCGTGGTCGTGACTTAAGCTATAGTGCCGACCTGTTCTACTTCCCTGAACACAATACCATCATGGCAATGATAGTAAACTACGGAACCGACGGGGATAGTCCGCTGAGGCCGGTTTTCCTTGAAATGAGGGATCTGATTGCGAAAGAGATTGTTCAGTAATGGCACTACCAGTCATGCTACCTCAATTGCAGTGCCCGACAATGGGGATGTGGTAGTAACAGTAAGGCTTGCGAATAGTTATAGCGGTGAATTAATGCAATCTGAGTTCTACCGGTTACCGGCCAATACAACTGAGATGGTAAAATTAACACTCCAGTCTGATGAAGAATAGAAGTATGCCAACTTAAGAATTTTTGCTTTTTATTTTTTCACTTGACCAAACTCACACTCCCCTTTATCTCAAACCCCTTCTCCACTCTATTCTCATAATCAATCACCCAAACATAAACCCCTTCCATTGCCATGCTACCGTCCCATCCTTTGCTGGGATTGGAGGTTTCAAAGAGCAGTTGTCCCCACTTATTGTAGATAGACAGGTGGTAGCGCTTAATGAGCTCTATGTCAACTACCGGCCTGAAGTTATCGTTTAATCCATCGCCATTTGGTGTGAAGGCAGTGGGGACATGAATCGGGACAATGGTTGTAGCCATTATTACTTCACTCAAGGCGGTGCAGCCTTCGGTGGTTTCCATAAGGACTGAGTACTTGCCTTCTTTGTCAACAGTGATAAAGAACGAGGTATCACCTGTGTTCCACTGGTAGGAGGAATAACCTATGGTTGCAGTTAATTGAGCTGAGTGTTCAAACCAGATAGTGTCAACTGCCTCAAAGCCGGCTGTTGGGTTTGCATAAACTGTCACTGGAATCCTCAAAGTATTTTTGCAGTTAATGGCATCACTTGCAATTATGGTATAGGTGCCTGCCTGTGTTAGTTTAATGGAATCAATCGCATAGCTTAAACCCTGTACAGTTGAATTATCAGGGGTCTGCCATGCAAGATTAACAGGGTTAGTTCCTCCGGTGTAGTTAAATTCAATCAGTGCCTGTTCGCCTTCACAGAATTCGGTTTTGGGTGAAGTGTTCTCAAGAAGCGGCGGGTTGTTGATAGTGATAACACCTGGATTCAGGGAATCGGCCATCCTGTAACCAAAACCATCGGTGAATTCTGAATACACTGAATCCCATTTAATATCTGCTACTCCCCAGTTCTGTGTGGTGAAGATCAGGTCGACCAGTGGCACATTGCCGGGGAGTGTTTTGGGAATACTGCTTTGCCAGAACACTTCTACAGTGCCCGGATTGGTTGTAACCGAAACAACAGGGAATTCTGCCGATGCATGGTAACCGGTGCAGCTGAGCATGGCATTGTTATACTTAAGCACTGCTTTAAACTGCTGTACATTGATGAAATTACCGGCAGTAATGGTACTATAGGCCAGTTCTTCCCTGCACTTGTAATCGTTGCCTGCCCAGGCTGATAGTAAAATGCCCGGTTGCCTTTCAACCGTAAGATACACCCACCGCTCGCATCCCCATTTATCAACGACCTTTATTGCATAACTACCGGAACTTAGTCCGGAGAAATATCCGCTTGACTGGCTGTTTCCACCCTCCATAACATAATAAAGACTGTCGCCTGAAGCAGCAATTGTGATTGTTCCATCGCCGGCATATCCATGTTCAAGTGTTATGAGTGAATCAGTTATCTTTGGACCATCAATATTAGAAACTTCAATCGCTCTCATAACCTTGCAGCCATTAACATCCTTCACTGTAACATAATACTCACCAGCAACGAGTCCTGAAATCACATTTGATGGATTAAAATTGGTGGTATCCAGACTGTACTCTAAAATGCCCTGTCCTGTGGCAAATACTTCCAGTTTACCCATACCCAGATTGCAATGGTCGGGCGTTGGAATGATATCAGAGATTATTGGTGCATTCAGATCTTTGACCTCAAACTCATAAGGACTGACATAGCAACTGTCACCGTAATACACATATAAGAAATATATACCAGCTTCTACTGCGGTTAAATCGGGACTGGTTGCCACGGTAACACCTAAATTATTTTTCCAGTTGATTCCTGAAAAAGTTCCTGACACCTGAACTCCTTCAATCTTGCCGTTCGACTGTCCACAGCTGGCGTCACTATATGAGATATTGGTAGTGTCGATTAAAGGTTCCGGATACTGAATCACATTAATGGTATCCCTTCCAACGCAATTATGATCTAAGACCCGCACCCAATAGGTACCGGGAGCGGTGACCTGGTAAGTTTGGTTTGTATTTGGCCATGCATTATTCCATGAGTAGGACTGGCCAGCCCCAGCATCCAATAAAATATCAATTGTTTCATCAGCACAAAAAGTAGTATCATTGGGAAGCTGGGGGGTTGGTGTTTGGTAGATAACTACTGTATCCATAACTGTTTTCTCAATAAATCCTGAATGAACAGTTAATTCAACATAAAAAGTATCGGCAATTGAGAATTGATAAACAGGACTAAACAATGAAGAAGTATCATTAGGAGCATTACCCGGATCATTGAATTTCCATTCAACCGAATCAATTCCATTAAGATTTGCTATTATGAATTGTGTTGATTGCCCGGAACAATGTTGATTTATACTAAATACAGGATCGTTAAGATATGATTGGATAAAGGATGGCAGACCGTAAACACATATACCACCATTAAGATAGATTGCATTATCAGAATAATTGCATCCTAAACCAAGAACATTAGGTTCATTTATAACCCCAATATAATAACCATTACTCCCGTCGAGGTAAATTTTGCCATCAGGACCTAATTGCAGCGCTGAACTAGGTAAATATACATCGGTTAATCCGATTTCAGAATCAAGGATTTGCTGAGCATTGCCAGCTTTTAAATTATATTGATAAAAGTCTAAAAAATCGCCTAAGGCATAAAAACGTTCATTATTTGGAGAGAACTCCAGACCAAAAAAAGAACCATCCCTATGAACGAAAAAACTCTGATCAACAATACCTGAGGACACATCAAAATTTAAAATCTCAAAAGAAACAGGCAGAGTGCTTAATCCACCATATTGAGCTATGGCAACCATGTTCCCATCAGGAGACATTTTCATGTAACCGGTGTGACTGTCAACTATTGAACCTGCAGAACTAATGACCGGTACTGTATGAAGACTATCTGAGGTAACTTTAAAGGCCAGAAACCGATTGGAATTGAACTCATGGCTAACGACCCAAATACTATTGGTACCTATATCCATCACTGCACTCAAGTGACTGCTCGTATTATTAAATAATCGTATACATTTTTTATCCGTAAGCACTTCACCTTTGCCATTGTCGCCGTTCATATCAATTATTGAATACTGAAGATGAAGGTTTTGTGCCATGTCAGAAACGAAATTGAAATAATAGTACAAATTTGGACTTACCGGATCAGGAACAATAACAGCTCCTTGGGTTGAACCACTACCCATTATTGATCCATTTTTCATGATCACATGGTTTTTATTCCATATTGTACAACCATCTCCATAAAAAAGTAATTCGCCATTCTCATTTGAAATAGTAGCAACTCCAGATCCTAAATCCGGAAAGTAGGTTTGACCGTCTGTTAATGGAACAGGTTGGATGCCTTGATTAAAATCTAAACCTGCATGAAATCCAAAATACCAGGTATTGGCTTGTTTGCCTTGAGCAAATGTGTAATTTGAATAAATGCAGCTTAGATAAAGAAAAATTGCCAGTTTAATTAATAGCTTTTTCATATCGCTATTGGTTAATCTATTTTAAACAACATGGTTTTTCCAACAATTTATTATTTTGCAAAATCAGTTGTTGAATATACTCATTTAATTGATTTATTTCTCGTTTGAGTTTAATATTTTCTTCTGTTAAGATTTCTTCACGGATGTTTATTTTATCCCATGATGATTTGCCTTGTACTATTTCTTTCAGAATTTCTAGTGGATTTAATTCCAAAATGTATAGAAGCTTTAGGAAAATTTTCAAACTAATTTCTACATGTCCCGACTCTATTCTTGAATAGGTTTTTTGAGAAATATAAAGAAGATTACTTAAATATATTTGAGAATAGCATTTTCTTTTTCTCTCTTTATTGATAATATTTCTAAGCTTATTATCTGTCCGCAAACGGCGCAAAATCAGGTGAAACATTACCTGCAACAAATGATCTCATTTGTTTAGCCAGTGGTGAAAAATATGCTTATGTTAAATTTAAGTATTCAGCCCAATTATATTTAATAAATATTCAAAATGGTATTAAATCCGAAATATTTAAAGTTCCTGTGGTAAAATAATAAAAAGTTAATTATGCTGAAAATGTAATTTTTAGCTTTTTGATGAACTATTCCATGAATAAATATTATTCCAAGGAGAGGAAGCCCCTCGTTTTATTCCTTCAATTGTATATTATCAGCGGTCGCTGAAATTACATGCACTGAGCCGTCAACTTCAACCACGAGTTTTTTCTCATAACAATAAAAATCGGCAATAAATGACAATATTGGATGCTGTCTTCTGAATTTGATTACTTATTTTAGTTTTTCTATTGCTTGTATTAACTCTAACTTCTTCAGTCACTTACGAGGGGCTCCCTCTCCTTGAGCAGAGGGCCGGGGTGAGGTGCTACGCGTGTTGTGATTTATTTCGCCACCACCACCCACCCCTTCATCTGAAAAATCTTCCCCACAACATTAGAGTAAGTTATCACCCAATTATACACCCCTGTCATTCCATTCTTTCCATCCCATCCCTGAGAAGCGTTCGATGTTTCAAATATCCTTTCTCCCCAATTGTTGTAGATACTCATGCTAAACTGCCTTACCAGTTCGGTATTTACTATAGGTTTAAAAGTATCATTTAACCCATCATCATTCGGCGTGAAGGCGTTGGGGACTTTTATATGGACGAAAGTTTCTAGCATATAGACACTTTCTATGGCCCGACACCCTTCTTCAGTCTGCATGGTGACGGTGTATTCGCCTTCCTGAGTTA
>DATGXS010000020.1:0-196728 GCA_035298745.1 Lentimicrobium sp.
TTATGCATCCTATCAATGGAGCACAGGCGATACAACCTATTACACTTTTGTTGATCAGGAAGGAGAATACTCGGTGTTAATCAATACTGCTGAGGGCTGTCAGAATCTTGAAAGCGTTGTAATGAATGACACCTATGTCGACATAAAAGTCCCCAACGCCTTCACCCCCAACAGTGATGGATTAAACGATACCTTCAAACCACTGGTAAATCTGGAAAGAATCAAGCATTATCACCTTGCCATCTATAATAAATGGGGACAGCTACTCTTTGAAAGCAATGACCCACTGAAAGGTTGGGATGGCCAGAATCCCGGCAACGGTGTTTATACCTGGGTGATTGATTATGAGAACAGGGTAGGCAAAGCCGGGCAGATGAAGGGGACGGTTGCGGTGGTGAAGTGACCCCCTCAGCCTTTCTTCAAATCATCGAAAGCTGGTGGTTTTGAAGATGGCTCACTTTTTTTTTTAAAAAAAAATTTGCACATCTCAAATAAGGTTGTACATTTGCAGCCTCTTAACCGAATATCGGGAGCATAGCTCAGCTGGTTCAGAGCACCTGCCTTACAAGCAGGGGGTCACAGGTTCGAACCCTGTTGCTCCCACAACAAAAAAGCCGCGATTAGCGGCTTTTTTGTTATTATATCCTATATTCTTCAACTATTGACCGTTATTATATTGGTTCAACCAGGGAGTCATGTGAAGAAAGATTAATAATTACAATCAATGGGCCTGATGATGTCGATAGTCACAATGCATATATACTTTCACCAGCAAGTTGTATAGTTATTTCATTACAAAATAATACTGTTTGGAGGACTACACCGTTCTTAGTTCCTTCAAGACTTCTTGATCCTAAAGGATTTTATGGGAAGCCTGTTGGAAATATAAATGATTTATTAAATGGTTTAAAATTTTAATACATGAAAGTGAAAATTTCAATAATTATTCTATTCTTCGTAAATATCTCAATGGCTTATTCTCAATATTTGACTGAAGCTGAACACAGAGAACTTATTTACAATTATAAACAGAAGTTTAAAGACACGTCATGGGACAATCGCAAACCATTATTTATTGTTGTCATCAATTGTTCAAATAAGGATACGTTGTTTTTTAGTATTTCAGTTTTAAGACAACAATTCCAGTATACATGCTCATATATTAATTATTTTTATAGATTGGATGAAGATGATATACTGATAAGATTGAATTCAGATTGTAAAGGTAAATGGGATCTCTATTCTCCCATCACTTCTAATGATTCTGTCTTCCTTAAAAATAAACTTCTCCCAAATTCTGTATTAATGAGTTATATAAGCCATACCTTAGTTTATTGCAAACCCAGAAATGAGCATCCAATTTTACTTGAAGAAGTTAGTAGAGGTTATATTCCGAAAAGATATTTTGACTTATTACCTTTAAAACATAATGAATGATTTTTTGCAAAATTGAACCAGGGAGTCTTGTGAAGAGAGATATTAAGCACAATCATTAACATAAAGGTTTTACTTCATCTTCTGATGATTGGGAGATTGTTTAAGTAAAAAAAAACCGATTTTAGCGGCTTTTTTATTAGTTTTAGCTGGATTACCGTCAGCTGGTAACCGACAGCTACTATTTTTTTCTTAAGTTTGCATGACCATTCCTTTTGATGTTGAAGATTAATAAGCCTTTATTTTTTATTGTCCTGGCGGTTATCCTGGCCTCATGCAGCGTATCGGACAGGGTGGAGAAGAGGGGAGGGTACCTGCTTACGCGGAATACCGTTAAGGTTGACCGGCAGGGTATTTCGCAATCTGACCTGCTTAATTTTGCACAGCCTAAACCCAACAAGAAATTCCTGGGGCTTATACGCTCAAAAGTATGGATATGGGATGCTTTCGGGAAAAAGCAGAAGAGCCGTTTCAACCGCTGGCTGGTACGCAGTTTTGGCGAACCGCCGGTGTTGCTTGATACTGTTTTGGTTCACAACTCGCTGGTGCCCATGCGCCAGTATCTCGACAACAAAGGATATTTTAAATCGGATGTTAAAACTTCAATTGTAGTCAGGCGGGGCAGGGCAAGGGTTATATATTCAACAATAACTACCACGCCGTTTAAATTCGGACAGGTGAACCGTGAAATAGAGGATGATACCATCAGGGATATCGTCCTTAAAAGCAAATCACTGCTCAATGAAGGCGACCAGTACGATGCTTACCTGATGACTTCTGAGCGTGACCGTATTACCCAGCTGCTGAAGAATTCAGGGTATTATGCCTTTACCAGCGATTTTATATTTTATGAGGTTGATACATCGGTGGCCAACCACCTGGCGCAGGTGAAACTCATTATTGCATCGCCTGTTGATCACAAAAAGCATGAGCGGTATGTGTTTAACAGGGTTTTTATCAATACCGACTATCCACGGCCGGGTGATACCTTGCGCAACTTCGATACGCTGGCATGGTACGGTCCGGTTCAGGCCGACAGGGTTAGGGCGAATTTATCGGGGAAGGCCGATTCACTCACAACGGCAACAAAACAACTGGGTATACCCCGTTTTTACGAAATATACAGGAGTTCAGTAAAGCTGAGGCCCGAAGCGCTCTCGAGGGCCGTGTTTGTTAAACCGGGCGATTACTACAGCCAGAAGAACATTAACCTGACATATAACCGTATACAAAACCTGGGTTTAAGCAGCTATGTGACCATTAACGTAAAGCCGCCGGCAGATACCGGTGTGAGCGCAGCGGATGCGCATTTGCTTGATTACGAGGTAAGGATTGTGCGGGCACCCGTGAATGCCTTTGGAATTGACTACGAAGTGACCAACTCAGCCGGTTTAATGGGTATGGGCAGTAACCTCACTTTCAGGAACCGGAATATTTTTGTTGGTGCCGAAAACCTGCGGTTACGGGCATATGGCGCATTTGAGGTTACCCCTTCACTTATAGGTGACCAGCAACGTACCCGGTTCGGGATATTCAATTCAGTGGAACTGGGATTTGAGTCGGGCATTGAATTCCCAACCCTGCTCAGCCCGTTTGTGATACGCAACCTCAACCAGAATGCCAGGCCAAAAACCACCCTTGGCCTGGGTTTCAACTATGAGATAAGGCCTGAGTATGAACGGTACCTCACGAAATTATCACTGAGCTATGAATGGAATGCATCGCCGGTATCAAAGCACTTCTTTTCACCGGTTGACCTGAGTAGTGTAAGCATTGTAAGGGACAGCGTGTTCACCAAAAAACTGGAATCACTGAAAGACCCGCGGTTCCTGAACCAGTATACCAACCACCTTATTTTAGCCATGCGGTACTCGTGGGTATACAATAACCAGAACCTTACCGAAAGGAAGAACTACACCTACTTCAGGATCAACATTGAGCCGGCGGGTAATTTATTTAACCTGATCAGTACGGTATCGGCTTCCAAAAGAGACGAAGATGGCAGGTACACGGTTTTTGATATCAGGTATGCCCAGTATTTGAGGGCCGACTGGGATTTAAGATACTATCGGCCGGTTACCCGGAATCAGCGCCTCGTGTACAGGCTTGCTTTCGGAATTGGCATTCCTTATGGCAACTCCATTTCACTGCCATTTGAAAAAGGATTTTTTGCCGGTGGGGCCAATGGCATGAGGGGATGGGTATTCAGAAGCCTGGGACCCGGTGAATACTACTCGGAAGATGTCAATATTTTTGAAAAGGTGGGCGACCTTTCACTGGAAGGCAATATAGAATACCGTTTTCCTATTTATAGTTTTTTAAACGGCGGACTGTTTACTGACATTGGCAATATATGGTTATTGCACGACCAGACTGATTTTCCGGGTGGTAAATTCACATGGAACAGGGCATTGAAATCGACGGCAGCCGATGTGGGGCTGGGGATCAGGTTTGACTTCAGCATGTTCATCTTCCGCGTGGATGGGGGTATAAGGGTTTATGATCCCGGCCAGCCTGATGGGGACCGGATGTTTAAGCCATCAGAATTCAGGTTCAGGGATATTAACTGGAATTTCGGGATAGGATACCCGTTTTAAGATTGATTGTATGATTGAGATGACAACCCGGCAAATGTCGGACAGGATTGCAGACGAGTTAGGTCACGAACCCACCGAAGGGCAGACCAGGGTTATTGAATTACTTTCAGAATTTATAACATTGCCTTCTGAGCCGGGCAGGCGGCATGCATTTCTGTTAAAAGGTTATGCAGGAACCGGCAAGACAACCCTTGTAAGTGCATTGGTGAGGGTTCTGCCCGTTGCCGGGCTGCAGTCGGTATTGCTGGCCCCAACAGGAAGGGCTGCAAAGGTACTGGCCGGTTATGCCCGGAAACAGGCAAACACTATACACCGGAAAATTTACAGGGCAATGACCGGTGACGACGGGCGGCTTGTTATGATGCCTGCTCCCAATCCTCATAAACTCACACTCTTTATAGTTGACGAATCATCAATGATACAGGGGCCCGGCGGGGGTGGTGAACCGGGTATTTATTCACACAGGGATTTACTGGAAGACCTTATTGAATATGTATACCGGAATGAAGGCTGCAAATTGCTGCTTATTGGCGATAATGCCCAATTGCCCCCGGTAGGGCTGAATGAGAGTCCGGCAATGAACCTCCAGGTATTGCAGAAAAATTACCATCTTGACGTGAGCACCTTTGAACTGAATGAAGTAGTAAGGCAGTCGCTATACAGTGGTATTTTAAGCAATGCCACGCTGCTGAGGGCTAAAACCGAACTGCAGGAACCCAGGCCGCCTTTCTTCAATGTTAAGGGCTTCAAGGATATTAAATCAATTGACGGAGCTGAATTTGAAGATGCGTTAAATTCATGCTACAGCCGTTTTGGCATGGAAAACACCGTCATTATCACCCGCTCAAACAAAAGGGCAAACCTCTTTAACAACGAAGTCAGGTCGAGGCTTCTCTTCAGGGAAACGGAATTATCGGCTGGTGACATAATGATGGTCACGAAAAACAATTATTTCTGGATTCCCATATCATCAAAGGCCGGATTTATAGCCAATGGCGACATCATTGAAGTGAGGAGGATATTGAGGAAGTGGGAAATGTATGGTTACCATTTTGCCGACATGATTGTTCAGCTGATTGACTACCCTGATATGGATGTGATTGAAATCAGGATGTTGCTTGAATCGATCAATGTTGAGAAACCTTCGATGCCGGCGGAAGAAATGACGAGGCTTTATGAAGAGATCATGCTTGACTATACCGAAGTGCCCGGCCGTCAGGCCAGGGTAGAAAAGGTAAAGAATGATTCTTATTATAATGCAGTGCAGGCCAAGTTTGCCTACGCTTTAACCTGCCATAAAACACAGGGGGGGCAGTGGGATGCCGTTTTTATTGATATGGGCTACCTGAAAGAGGAAATGCTTGATTCTTCATTCCTCAGATGGCTTTACACAGCTGTAACCCGGGCAACCAAAGAACTGTATCTCGTTAATTTCAAACCCGAATTTTTTGAATAGTCCGTTTACCGGATGCATGGGGTAATATTCTGCCCCTTGTAACTGATCAGATGAACCATTGACTTCATAATGAGTTAATTAGAAGTAAACATTAACAAAGCAGGCTGTTCTGAAGGTAGAAATCGGTTTTTAGTACCTTTGCACCACAAAATGTGAAACAATGAATATTTCCCGCGAAAGCCTTGAAAACCTGTTTGAGGATTTCAAAAAGCTGAAGGTTTTGATTGTTGGTGATGTTATGATTGATTCCTATTTATGGGGGAAGGTTGATCGTATATCGCCCGAAGCCCCTGTGCCGGTGGTATTGGTGAACAGAAGGTCTAACATGCTGGGTGGAGCTGCCAATGTTGCCCTGAATATCAAATCGCTTGGCGCAGAACCTATTCTTTGTTCCCTTATAGGAAACGATGCCAGGGGGAATGACTTCATTGATTTGCTTGAAACAGACAATATCAGTACCGAAGGCATTATTCAAAGCACATCGCGTATTACCACCACTAAATTCAGGATCATTGGGAACAAGGCCCAACTGCTCAGGGTGGATGAAGAAATGGATAGCGATTTGAATGAATCGGAACAGCAAACGCTCATTGATAAAATCCGGGATATTATCACCAACAGGAAACCTTCAGTAATAATACTTCAGGATTATAATAAGGGTGTGCTTACCGAAAATGTAATCAACTACATTACCGGCCAGAGCAATAGGCTGGGAATACCTGTGGTGGTTGATCCAAAAAAGAAGAATTTCAGCTGCTATAAGAATATAGACCTGTTTAAGCCTAATCTTAAGGAGCTTAGGGAAGGCCTGAAACAGGAAATTGAATTGTCGGAGCTTGATAAGATAAGCAGTGCCTGTGCCGAGTGGCAGAAGCAGCAGAATATAGTTTCACTGATGGTGACACTGTCAGAAAACGGCCTGTTTCTCCGTGAAGAGCTGGATGGTACGGTGACCCAGTTTCATATACCAGCGCATCTAAGGAACATAGCCGATGTGTCGGGTGCAGGCGATACTGTAATCAGTGTTGCTTCTTTATGCAGGGCTTTAAAAACTGATACATGGTTAACAGCAGCACTCTCGAATATAGCAGGTGGATTGGTTTGTGAACATGTTGGGGTGGTTCCTGTTAATGGAAGGTATTTGTTAAAGGAAGCTATTGAATTGCTCACTGCAGGTGCCAGTGTAAGCAGTACATAACTGAGTTTGAAACAAATAGTACTTTATTGTATTTTTGCAGCCTGAAATCTTAAAATAAATTACCCGCTTCTGCGTTAATGACCATAAAATTGAAATCCGTGAGATTATATTCCCAAAGGATCGTTCTGACACTTATACTTATTTCATGCCTGTTCTTCCAGGCCAATGCCCAGCACCGGAAAGTGAGGAACCTGCCAGGTTATGATGATGCCCAATATCACTTCGGTTTTATTCTTGGTATGAACGAAATGCTGTTCACCATCAAAACAAATCCCGGGTTTCAGAATGTTGCGTATAATTCACTCGAAACTCCCGATTTGTTCTCTGATACCGCACACCTCCTTAGTGTGCAGCATACACCGGCA
This sequence comes from Lentimicrobium sp., assembly GCA_035298745.1. GTDB lineage: Bacteria > Bacteroidota > Bacteroidia > Bacteroidales > Lentimicrobiaceae > Lentimicrobium. Next base: position 7,051 of record DATGXS010000020.1, read on the forward strand.
TTTGGTTTCACCATCGGGATTGTATCAAACCTTCGTATTGCTGATAACTGGGATTTGCGATTTGTTCCTTCACTGTCGTTTGGCGAACGTGATATCAATTATGTGATCAGCACAAATTTTAATAATACCAGTGATATTGTATATATCGATAAAAAACTGCAATCTACTTTTGTTGAATTTCCTTTGAATTTAAAATTCAAGGGCAGCCGTTACAATAATATGAGGCCCTACTGGGTGGCCGGCGTGCGCTATGCCCTTGACCTTGCCAGTGATTCAAAGAAAAAGGAAGGCAATAACAACATAAACGTAGCCATTGAACGTAACGACCTTTATCCGGAAATAGGTGCAGGGCTTGATTTTTATACTACCTATTTCAAGTTTGGGGTAGAGCTCAAGATGGCTTACGGATTGCGCGATATCCTCAGGCGCGAGGGAAATATTTATACTTCAGGTATTGATTCTTTCAATTCAAAGATGTTCCTTCTTTCATTTACTTTCGAATAAACGCACAACCCTTACCTGAAGGGACCTGAATTGAAATGTATCTTTAAAACAACCATTTCCAGGTTGCTTATCATGAATTAATATGCGAAAAGAGATTGAAATACGACTTAATCCAAATGAAGCCTATGACCAGGCCAGATGGAAGCACGTGGTTTCGTCGGTTCTTGGAATCCCTCAGGGACGCATATATCATTTAAGGCCACTTAAACGATCAATCGATGCCAGGGGAAAGGTTATCTTCAGGCTCAAACTTGAAGTCTTCATTGGTGAGCATATTCCCGTAGAAGATAAAATAATGCCTGTTGCACTTCAGTATGTCGGCAATCGTCCCCCGGTAATCATTGTTGGCGCCGGTCCCGCGGGTTTATTTGCAGCCCACAGGCTCATTGGCCGTGGTTTCAGGCCGGTAATACTTGAACGCGGAAAAGATGTGAAAGCCCGCAAATACGATATATCCATGCTTAACAGGGGGGTGTCGCTCAACGATGATTCAAATTACTGTTTTGGTGAAGGAGGTGCGGGTACTTTTTCAGATGGGAAACTTTACACACGTTCAACAAAACGTGGAAATGTTAATGAAATACTCCGCATACTCGTGGAACATGGGGCTGATAGTGAGATACTTTACGATGCACATCCACACATCGGTACCGATAAGCTCCCTAATATTATAGCTTCCATGCGCCGATCGATACTTGAAGCCGGGGGGGAAATCTATTTCAATAAGCGTGTGACATCACTCATGGTAAAAGATGGTAAGATAAAGGGGGTTGCGGATGCATCGGGCAACGAGTATAGTGCCCGCCATGTGATTCTTGCAACCGGCCATTCAGCCCGTGATGTGTTTTCAATGCTTCACAGCCAGGGAATACTCATCCAGCCTAAGCCGTTTGCCCTGGGTGTCCGCATTGAACACCCTCAACAACTAATTGACAGTATTCAGTACAGGTTACCCGAAAGGGGGCCTTATTTACCCGCTGCCACATATAGCCTGGTAACACAAGTAGAAGGCAGGGGTGTATTCAGCTTCTGTATGTGTCCGGGCGGTACTATCGTGCCGGCTGTGACTGAAAGCGGCGAAACAGTGGTGAATGGTATGTCGAACTCCCGCCGGAATTCGCCTTATGCAAACTCGGGTATTGCAGTTGCTATTGAGCCTCAGGACTGGACTGCATTCAATAGTTATGGTCCGTTTGCTGCCCTTGCGCTTCAGCGAAGTATTGAAAACAAGGCCTGGGAAGTGGCCGGTCGTTCGTTTAAAGCACCAGCGCAGCGCATGGTGGATTTTATTAACGACAAACATTCAACCACCCTGCCTGAATGCTCCTACAATCCGGGACTCATAAGCGCTGACCTGAAAGAGGTGCTTCCGTCGTTTCTTTCTGAAAGACTTAAAAAGGCATTCACGGATTTCGACCAGAAGATGAAAGGATTCCTCACCAATGATGCAGTCCTGACCGGTGTTGAATCGAGGACATCGTCACCTGTTCGCATTCCCCGGGATGAAAATACACTCATGCATCCACAGGTCGCCGGCCTTTACCCCTGCGGAGAAGGTGCCGGTTACTCAGGGGGCATAGTATCGAGTGCCATTGATGGCATTACCGTTGCAAACGCTGTCTCCTGATAGTTCAAATACCAGCTTCCGCGGAAAGCAAAGACTTTTTTGAGAAACAATCTTTGTTTTTATACCTTTGCTTTATCATCTTCTTATACAACCATGGAAAATAACGTATTTGAATCACTTCGCGCTAAAGCATTACTTAAAAAAGACATTTTTCAGAAGACTTACAATTCATTTCAGCAGTTCAGGCAAGTAACCGGTAATCTTGTAAGGGATTATGAGCAGCAGTATAAAGCCCTGAACAAGGTGCCTTTTGAACTGAATGATAATGATGAATACAAAATGGAACTTATGTTTGGGGGTGATGTCCTTATTTTTATGCTCCACACTAATATCTTTCAGTTTCCAAGGATGCATGAAGTGATGAAGACACAGTATATAAATGAAGATCCATTGCGCAGTTATTGCGGCGTGATTAATATTTATAATTTCCTGGCTGACTCATTCAGGTATAACCGTTTGAACGACCTTGGGTATATGATTGGCCGTGTGTTTATTAACCGCGACAAGCACTTCTTCATAGAGGGGAAAAGGGAAGTTGGGCAGTTATACCATAACTTTGCCACATCAGTGCTGGATGAAGCGGCAATAACTGAAATCATTAAATCATCCATACTTTATACCATCAATTTCGATCTGCTCACGCCACCTTATGATGAAGTTAAACTTGTAAGGGTTGAAGATATGCAGGCAACGTCAAACATTAAACTTGTTACCGGTAAAAGGCTAGGTTTCAGGTTTCAGGGAGACCATATTGAAATACAGGAATAATTTTAAAGGAAAAGGGAAAAAGGAAAAAGTTGCTTTTCGCAATTAAATAAGGCTAATGGCAATCTGAAAAAGGCTAAAGGCTAAAGGCTAAAGGCTAAAGGCTAAAGGCTAAAGGCTAAGGGCTAAAGGATAAGGGTTAAAGGCTAAAGGCAATCTGAGTATGGCTAAAGGCAATCTGAATAAGGCTAAAGGCTAAAGGCTAAAGGATAAAGACTAAAGGATAAGAGCTAAAGGTAATCTTAATAGGGCTAAAGCTTAAAGGCTAAAGGATAGAGGTAGCCTGGGAGGGAAAATTTGAGATATTTTTTAATGGTTTGAGTAAAAATTGAAGATTTCTGAGCGTTTAAGTGGCAGTAAACGAACGTATTATATAGTGTTTTGGGCATAAGTAAGAAAATTGCAAAAAAAGTATTGCACTATTTGGAGGTTTCAAAAATAGTTGTACATTTGCAGTCCCTAAACAAACGACTAACTGGTCCGTTCGTCTAACGGTTAGGACGCCAGGTTTTCATCCTGGTAATAGGGGTTCGATTCCCCTACGGACTACAACAAAAAGATTATAAAAAAATGGCAAATCATAAATCCTCATTAAAGAGAATCCGGGCTAACGAAACAAGACGTATTCGTAACAGGTATTACAGCAAAACCATGCGTAATGCAGTTCGTAAATTCCGTTCAATGGATAACAAGACTGAAGCAAGCGAAAAATTGCCAAAGCTTATTTCTATGATTGACAAGCTTGCCAAAAAGACCATTATTCATAAGAATAAAGCCGGTAATCTTAAATCAAAACTCACCAGGCTGGTTAACAAAATGGCTTAATTCCCTTAGTGGATTTATAATATTAAGAGGCTGTCTCAATGGAGACAGCCTCTTTTTTATATATATTTTCTTCAGAAGTTTCTTTGCTTTATTTAAAAGTTCCCTTTTTCTTTGTTTCCAATAATAATACATTTGCAGCCTAAACCATACTAATATGAAGGAGTCTCTTAAAGTAATGGAAAAAGGCATTAAAGGCTGGTCAGACGAAGATAAGCCACGCGAAAAAATGATGAATAAGGGGAAGGCTGCACTAACAGATGTTGAACTCATTGCCATTTTACTCCGTTCAGGTACACGATCACTTACTGCCGTTGATGTCGCCCGAAAATTACTTCATGAAGCAGATAATAACCTCGTTACATTATCGAAATTCTCCCTCAATGACATGATTAAAATACCGGGTGTTGGTGAAACAAAAGCGCTCACGATTCAGGCTGCCCTTGAACTGGGTATGCGACGCCGGGTTCAGGAAGTGCCTCAAAATAAAGAAATTACCAGCAGCAGGGATGCATTCGCATTGCTTTATCCGCAGTTCGCTGATTGTGCTTATGAGCAGTTTTGGGTCCTCTTCCTGAATAAAGCCAACAGGAAATTATCAATACAGTGTATTAGTGAAGGAGGATTGGACAGCACAGTAGTCGACCCCAAAAGAATATATAAAATTGCCCTTGAAGAAAATGCCGCAAACATTATTTTGTGCCATAATCACCCATCAGGAAGACTATTTCCAAGTGATAGTGATATCCGTTTAACTGAAAAAATAAAGCGCTCAGGAGAATTCCTCGACATTAAAGTGCTCGACCATCTTATTGTTGGTGATGAAAAATATTATAGTTTTGCGGATGAAGGCAAGATGTGATTAAAAAAGGCTAAAGGCTAAAGGCTAAAGGTTGCGATTTAAACAAGGCTAAAGGCTAAGGGCTAAAGGCTAAAGGCTAAAGTGAAGTAAAAAAAAGAACAAAACTTTGAACTTTGAACTTTGAATCTCAAATCTCAAATCTCAAATCTCAAATCAATAAATTAATCACTAACTAGTCACTAGTCACTAGTCACTAAAAATGAAGATAGTAACCATCATAGGGGCGAGGCCTCAGATAATTAAGGCAGCTGCTATCAGCAGGGCAATCAGAAACCGCTTTGCCGGAATGATAACTGAAGTTATTGTGCATACCGGTCAGCATTATGATGCCAATATGTCGCAGGTTTTTTTTGATGAGCTGGGGATACCACAGCCTGATATCAATCTGGGCGTTGGCAGTGGTCCGCATGGAAAGCAAACTGCCCTGATGATTGAAGGGATTGAAAAGGTGCTTTCAGAACACCTGCCTGATTACCTGGTTGTTTATGGCGATACCAATTCTACACTGGCAGGTGCTATTGCAGCTTCTAAGATTCATGTCCCAATTGTGCATATTGAGGCAGGTTTAAGGTCGTTTAACAAAAGCATGCCTGAGGAGATTAACAGGATAATGTGCGACCATGTTTCTACCTTGCTTTTCACACCAACAATTACAGGATATAATAATCTTTTAAAGGAAGGGTTTAGCGCTGAATTACATGCGAAAGCTGATATAGATCATCCGGTAATTTATCACTGCGGGGATGTGATGTACGATAACACACTATATTTTGCCGGAATCGCAGATCAAAAATCATCCATTCTTAAAGATTACGATTTGCAAGACAATGCCTACATACTTGCAACGATCCACCGGGATAATAATACCGATGATCCTGCACGACTGAGCTCTATTTTCAAGGCATTAGACAGCGTGAGCAGGAAACATAACCTTCAGATTGTGCTTCCACTGCATCCAAGGACTGCCGGATTGTTACAGAGAAATCTTGACGCAACCCTTTATCAATCAATATCCGGAAATGAAAAGCTTAAGATACTCCAGCCTGTTTCATTCCTCGATATGACTTGCCTTGAGAAACATTCGATGATGATACTCACAGATTCGGGTGGCGTTCAGAAAGAAGCCTACTTCTTCAATAAACCATGTGTTATTGCCCGTACAGAAACTGAATGGGTAGAAATAGTTGAAGCAGGTGCCGGCATTGTTGCTGATGCTGATTCGGAAAAAATTACGAATGCGGTTGAGTATTTCCTTTCAAAGCCCATTATTGAATACAAACCGGTGTTTGGTGATGGGAAAGCGGCAGAATTTATTTGTGAAACGATGTTAGAACATTGAAAAATCAATCAAGTTCAAATATCCCTACCTCAAATCAAAGCGGTCGAGGTTCATTATTTTTACCCAGGCTGCTATAAAGTCAGTTACAAAATTTTCGTGTGCATCGGCACTAGCGTATACTTCTGAAATTGCCCTGAGCTCAGAGTGTGAACCAAAGATCAGGTCAGCACGGGTTGCAGTCCATATTTCTTCACCTGTTTTCCTGTCGCTGCCGATGAATGTTTCATTGTCATCTGTTTCCGGTCTCCACTTATAATTTATGTCGAGCAGATTCACAAAGAAGTCATTGGTAAGAACTTCCGGACGTTTTGTGAAGACACCTTTACCGGAGTTGTCAAAGTTTGTATTCAATACACGCATTCCTCCAATAAGTACCGTCATCTCTGGTGCAGTTAGGGTGAGCAGTTGTGCTTTGTCGACCAACAGTTCTTCAGTTGAAACACTATATTTTGTTTTCAGATAATTACGGAAACCATCTGCAACTGGCTCCAGTATTTTAAAGGCCTCTATATCGGTTTGTTCTTGTGAAGCATCCATGCGGCCCGGAGAGAATGGAACAGTGATATTGAATCCTGCATCTTTCGCAGCTTTCTCAACACCTGCGCAGCCAGCCAGTACAATAAGATCAGCAAGCGAAACCTTTTTTCCATTATTACCGGCATTGTTAAATTCTTCTTGTATAGTCTCCAGTTTTTTTAAAACCTGTGCTAACTGTGAAGGATTATTTACAGCCCAGTCTTTTTGTGGAGCAAGCCTGATGCGGGCACCGTTGGCACCACCACGTTTATCAGACCCCCTGAAAGTAGATGCAGAGGCCCATGCTGTTGATACCAGTTGGGATACTGATAGTCCTGAATTCAAAATAGCCACTTTTAACCCTGCAACATCTGTTTCATCTATTAAAGCGTGGTTGACTTCAGGAATCGGATCCTGCCAGATCAGTTCTTCTTTGGGCACTTCAGGACCAAGATAACGGGACAGAGGTCCCATATCCCTGTGTGTTAATTTGAACCATGCCCTGGCAAAAGCATCGGCAAATTCAGTGGGGTTTTCATGGAAACGCCTGGATATTTTTTCATATACAGGATCTAAACGCAGAGCAATATCGGTGGTTAGCATGGTTGGTTTATGCTTTTTTGATGCGTCATGAGCGTCAGGCATAATATCTCCGGCATTTTTAGCGACCCATTGATGTGCACCTGCAGGACTTTTTGTTAGTTCCCATTCGAAATTAAACAGGTTATCGAAGAAGTTATTGCTCCACCTGACGGGAGTTTGTGACCAGGTAACTTCCAGCCCACTGGTAATTGTATCCCCAGCATTCCCTTTCCCGAATTTGTTGATCCATCCCAGTCCCTGTTCTTCAATACCGGCTGCTTCCGGTTCGGGACCAACATTGTCAGTATTGGCGGCTCCATGGGTTTTGCCAAATGTATGACCACCGGCAATAAGTGCCACAGTTTCTTCATCGTTCATCGCCATGCGTTTGAAAGTTTGGCGTATATCAGGTGCAGAAGCCAATGGCTCAGGATTTCCGTCAGGGCCTTCAGGGTTCACATAAATCAGCCCCATCTGCACAGCGGCAAGCGGATTCTCAAGTTTCCTGGAATGAATATCTCCATCAGCATCATCGTCAGATACTGTTACACCACTATCCTTGGCAACACCCTCCGATCCATGGGCATAGCGCACATCAGCGCCCAGCCATTTGTCTTCAGCACCCCAGTATACATCTTCTTCAGGTTCCCAAACATCTTCACGACCGCCTGCGAAGCCAAATGTTTTAAATCCCATTGATTCCAATGCAACATTTCCGGCTAAGACCAGAAGATCAGCCCACGAAATTTTCTTTCCATACTTTTGTTTGACAGGCCAAAGCAACCTGCGGGCTTTATCGAGATTAACATTATCGGGCCAACTGTTGATAGGGGCAAAGCGCTGTTGTCCGCTTCCTGCACCTCCACGGCCATCGCCAATGCGGTAAGTGCCGGCACTATGCCATGCCATCCTGATGAAAAAGGGGCCATAATGACCAAAATCAGCCGGCCACCATTCCTGCGAATCAGTCATTAAGTGATTCAGGTCGTTTTTAACAGCTTGTAAATCGAGGCTCTTAAATTCTTCGGCATAGTTAAATCCCTCACCCATAGGGTTTGATTTAGAAGAATGCTGACGAAGGATATTCAGCTTCAGGCGGTTTGGCCACCAGTTATCAATTTTTGTACCACCTGTTCCAACGCTATGTTTGCTTACTGAACTTGTAGCGGGACCTTTGTTGATATCTTCCGAATGATTATCCATGTTCCGAAATTTTAGGTTAATGTTGTATTAAGACATACACATTAACAAAAAACTCCCAATCTTGCTGTTCAGGTATATCATAAATTTATAATTAACTGGTCACAAACGAGAACTTCCTTTCCAATTATTCTATTGTTTCAGATTGTTGGCAAAAGCCAATGTATCCTGGTTTCTCATGAAAGTTTTAGATTTTTCTTGTTAAGAATGATAACACCAGTTTAGAAGGGAGACATTATTATTTTTTCAGGTAAATTTAGAGAGAAGGAATGCACATAAAAACCCTAATACAGTAATTAAACCGACATAATTGTGAGCTATCTCAAAAGCTTCAGGAATCATTGTATCAGCAAGCATAGCCAGTATAGCACCGGCAGCAACAGCTGTCGTAGCTGCAATAACATCTGCATTAAATCAAATGAAAGGGCTGAAATTAATACTCCACTGCCGAATGCCATTATAGAAGCAGAGATGGGCCGCTCAATACAGAAAGTGTATGAATGTCAAAGATTTTCTTCTCAGGCCGTTATTATTTCAAATAAATTCGTACTTTTGCAGTCCGTTTTAAAAACCTATTGGACTAATAGCAATTAAACTTAAGAACATGTTGAAAAATTATGAGACCGTTTTCATTATGACTCCCGTTTTGTCTGATGAACAGATGAAGGAAGCGGTTGCAAAGTTTCAGAAACTACTGAAAGACAAGGGGGCTGAAATCATCCACGAAGATCATTGGGGTCTGCGCAAGCTGGCCTATCCCATCCAAAAGAAGACTTCGGGTTTTTACCATCTGATAGAATTTAAGTCAGAAGGCAGCCTGATTAACGATTTGGAAGTGGCATTCAAGCGCGACGAGCGGATTCTTCGATTCCTTAGCGTTTCTCTTGATAAGCACGCTGTTGCTTATAACGAGAAGAAACGTTTAAACAAGGCAGCAAGTCCTGCACAGGAAATTGTTACCAACGAACCGGCTATAAACTCTTAATCCTTAAGCGCAATGGCAAACCAGGCAAATTCAGAGATAAAATACTTAACTCCCATAGCGGTTGATGTTAAGAAGAAAAAATACTGCCGTTTCAAAAAGAGCGGTATCAAGTATATTGACTACAAGGACGCCGACTTTCTTATGAAATTCGTTAATGAGCAGGGTAAGATTTTACCCCGCCGTATTACCGGTACTTCAACCAAGTTTCAGCGCAAAGTTGCCCAGGCGGTTAAAAGGGCCCGTCATATTGCCCTAATGCCTTACGTGGCAGATCTTTTAAAATAAGGAGGAAAAAACATGGATGTAATTCTTAAAAAAGATATACCAAACCTTGGGTTTGCAACTGATATCGTTAAAGTCCGTCCCGGTTACGCCCGTAATTATCTGATCCCTCAGGGATTGGCTATTATGGCTACTGAACCTAACAGGAAAATGAACACCGAAACCCTGAAGCAGAAAGCTTTCAAGGAAGATAAGATTCGCAATGAAGCTGAAGCTATGGCTAAACTGCTTGAGAATGTTACCGTTAAGGTAGGGGCTAAAGTTGCTTCAACCGGTAAGATCTTTGGCGCTGTTAATGCTATTCAGATTGCTGAAGCTCTTAAAGATCAGTTCAACTACGATCTTGACCGCAAGAAAATTCACATTGAAGGCGATAAGATTAAGGAAGTTGGAGAATATAAAGCTAAAGTTATGCTTCATAAAGGCGTTACCGTTAACTTGAATTTTGAAGTTATTGCTGAATAATCCAGTTATAATGAACATACAAAATCCCGGCATTGCCGGGATTTTTTTATTTTAGCATTATGATAACAAAAGCACAGGTAAAACTTATTCAGTCATTAAAACAACCACAGTCAAGAAAGGAACATGGTTTATATGTGGTGGAAGGGGTGAAAATGGTTGATGAGGTCCTTTCATCAAACCATGAAGTGGTGTCAGTGTATGCAACTTCATCATGGGAATATAGCCATTATACTGAGTTGTCACTTGAGTTGGTTGAAGAATGGGAACTTGAAAGGATCAGCAGTCTTACCACTCCCAATAAAGTGCTTGCAGTGGTAAAAATACCGATTGAAATGCCTGTCACAAACCCTCAAAATGAACTTGTGCTTTTGCTTGACCAAATCAGCGACCCGGGTAACATGGGTACCATTATCCGTACAGCTGAATGGTTTGGTATAAACAGGGTGGTTGCCTCTGACAACTCCGTTGATTTCTGGAGTCCCAAAGTTGTGCAGGCAAGCATGGGATCTGTTTTCAGAATGAAACTGAACAGGGTTAATATTACTGACTATCTGAACCGGATGAATGATATACCTGTTTATGGTACTCTTTTTGATGGTGAAGAGCTGGAGAAAGCTTCATTAACATCTTTCGGGATAATCGTTATTGGCAATGAATCACATGGCATTTCAAAAGAGGTACAGTCGTTTGTTACCCGACGGTTAACCATTAAGGCTGCATTAACCTCTGAATCTGAATCACTCAATGCATCGATAGCAAGTGCCATTGTATGTTATGAATTCAGGAAACAATATCCGCTGTAAGTTGTTAATGATTGCCCTCAAATTCGTAATTTTGTATTCTTAAATCGACATACGATGATACTTAAGTTGTTATTGATTACTATAGTACTGGTTGGTATTGCACTAGCCGGAATCGCCATAAAAATGTTCTTCATCAAAGGTGGCGAGTTTAAAAAACAATGCAGTAGTGTAGACCCTACCACTGGTCGAAGGCTCGGATGCTCATGTGAGAGCGGGGGCAAAGGTGCATGCCGTAATGATGTTGCAAAGCTCAACTAGAAAATATAAAGCCGGATCTTTATCCGGCTTTTTTTTGCATTCCTTTTGTCTTACAAACCCCTAAGCAGCATAATAGCAACTTATCCTAAAATAGCTTTAACTACCATATTTGGTGGGTTGTGCAGATGCCTTTTCACGGCACAAAGATTGGCCGCATTGATTACAGCATCTTTGTATTTTGCCGGAAAATCCGCAGGAAGGTGAATGGTTATGGTGAGATCACTGATCAGCATTGTTTCGGGGTTATGGACAGTTTCCTGTGTTAACCTGATGCCTTCGGTGGAAATATCCCTCTGATCGCAGAATGATTTCACATAAATTCCTGCACAAGTGCCCAGTGAAGCAAGAAACAGATCAAAAGGCGCCGGTGCGCTGCCTTCCCCACCCGCTTTTACGGGTTGATCGGTTATGATCTTATGTCCGCGATATTCGGCGATTACTTTCTTTTTACCTTCAAAATAAATATCCATGGTTTTTAATTTTAATTTTTTTTTATCACTCAAGTGAGGGCATTCACCTGACACAATTATCCCTGACGTAATCATCCTGCCAAACAATAGCACTATGAATAACTCTAAATAAAAGTAAGTGAAACTTCCTTAAGAAATTTCTCCTGTAACAATTTGGCTATTCTTTTAATAACTGTTCTTCTGATTTCTAATTCGACCGGAAGGCTTGGGTCCTGGTGTGCAATGTTTATACGGGTACCAATAATGAAATGGATTTCGTCACTTTCAATCAGCATTTTCACAATCCGGTCGGCTGGTCCTTTTGTTAATCGGGTACTGTTATTGTATGTTTTTAGGATTTCGGTTACTTTTCCCAGGGTGAGAATGCCTTCAGTTACAAGGTCCATACCATCCATTATAGAAATAGGGGGCAGGTCAGGGTCCTCGAAATCAAAGGTGTCAATAATATGCTTGTTCAGTTCCCTGGCAATAATATCAGCAGTAGTGGCACCACAGACAATTTTTCTTCCCTGGAAGGAGCGTACCTTTTCGGCAAGCACTTTATCGTTATGGTCTTCAAAAGGAGGGCCCGAGCAAACGAGCAGTTTCCGTGGTTGCCTGAAGTATATTACTGCACAGCTGGTGTCATCTTTTGAGAGATATCCATCATTTACATTCGCCTTATTCACAAGTTTATGTGCCAGATCAGGTGCAGCTATATCCGGTTCATGGTTTATAAGCTCATTAATGTACTCAATGGCATTGTCGCGACCCCAGCCAAACGGGTATTTTCCACCCCCAAGGCCCGATTGTGCAACACCGTCACTGAAAAAGATGATCCGGTCTTCTTTTTCAGGGGTAAATTCACAGGTTTTAATTTCTTTGCCAGCATTTTTTTCTCCTTCAAGCATTACACATGCCCAATGAGGATCAAATACCCTCTTGCCACGCATGATAATGGTTTGTGGATTATCGTATTCCAATATTCTCACCTTACCCTCGAATTCAATGTCCACGATAGTGAAAGTTGAATAACTCATTTTCCGTTCGCTGCAAACAGGCAGGGTATTCATTATAATTTCGGCAATGCGGTTGATCTCCTTGTGTTCGAGGGTAAAATTGAGTGCCATGGTTGCTGTTAACGTTGCCAGCATATTGGCTTTAACTCCATGTCCCATACCGTCACTCAACACGGCAATAATACGGTTTTCATCATTAAGCCGGCGTGAGATGAAAACGTCACCACAAATTCTGGTTTCGTGGTGGTTTTTCAATTCGGCATTGACTTCTATGTAAAACCGGTTTTCCATTCAAAAAATAGGGCTAAATGCCAGGGAGTGAAGTGTATATACTTTATAAAATAAGCAACTCATTTTATTCCTTTTTACTGATTTTGTGTGATTCAATTATGGAATTCAGCATCCTTTCGGTTTTAGCGGCGCCTTCACCCAAAAGGAATGCAATCTTCTGAACCAGATCCAGATTTTCGTCAATAACCTCTGTTACGCGGTTTATTACTTCTTCTTTTCTGACTTCAGGCAGATACATATCACGCAATACAGCTCCAGCGATTTTTCCTTTCTTAATTGAAAATACCGAGACGTTAAGAAGTCTTTCGCCCAGATGGACATCACGGTTCACTACATTTTCATTGTTGCTTAAAACGGCTGAGAACAACTTGTAAAATTGGAAAGGTAATAGTGTTTTAAGGTCTGCACCCACTAATCCGGGGATTACCTCATTAATTTCTGCAGCTTCATCGCCCAGGGTATGAATAAAGCTTTGGTTTGATTCAATTACTTTGAGGTTTTCATCAACAATTACAATGGCACTTGGAAGCTTCTGCAACATAGATGAAGTTCTTTCAAGAGCCTCCTGAGCCATCTGCTGATCCTGCCGAGCCTTGTGTTCTGATTCCACCAGGGCCTCCTGGGTCTTGGCCAGTTTTTCATTAGTCAGCTTAAGCGTCTTAATAAAGTCGTGCTTACTCTTCATAGAGTATGAGATGCACATGTCGGTTTTAGTCAAACCTTTTGCAACAGCCTCGGCAAAATCGCGGCATGAATCATATCCGCAACTTGAGCAGCCGATTTTATCATCCACATCCTGCTTGCCCAGTACCTTAAGTATTTCATCTACTTTCTCAGGTGATGGCTGCTCTACGCGCTGGTCATCAGCAATAAACAATGCTTTGAAATCAGTATTGGCTGAATGCTTGGTACAGGCTTCGCGCCAAACATCAACATTAAAGTCTTTGAGTTTTTTATTTGCATAATCACTCACCAGTGTTTTTCTCAGATATTTTTTGCCACCCGATGAAGTGCCGGGACCCATAAGACAACCTTCGCAGTAAAAGAGGTTGAAATGTTTACGGATAAAATCAATTGAGCTGTCAAATTCTTTAATGGCTTCAAGTACATTATCCTTTCCTTCGGCAGTGATTATGCTTCCTTTCATCAGGTCTTCACTTAATCCGGCAGCCTGCAGTATTCCATTACTTACGGCATAAAGTGAACCTTTGTATCCAAGGGGTGGATCAAAATCAGAATATTCAACAGTGCTCTCCTTGATATGGAATTCAGCAAATAGCTTGCGCAATTCAATAAACGTCAGTACTGAATCGACTTTCGACATGCCCTGATACCGAAGTGCTTCGTCCTTAGCTCCTATGCAGGGGCCAATATAAACGACCGCTATATCATCTCCATAAAGCTGTCGTGCCAGTTGTGCAGAAGCAATCATCGGAGATATAATAGGAGCGAGGTTGTCTATCAGTTCAGGAAAGTACTTTTCTATCATTGAAACGATAGGCGGACAATTAGCAGTGACATAATACCGACCCATGAAACTATTGAAAAGTTCCTTATACTGATCAGCAACCATATCAACGCCGAAAGAAACTTCATTTACATAACTGAAGCCGAGTTCGCGTATCATTTTAACAAACTTCCGGTAATCAGTAATATCATCGAATTCGCCTGAAATACTTGGAGCGATAATGGCTGCGACTTTCTTACCCGAATCAAGTAATGCTTTTGTTTCAGTGCATGAATCACGAAACCCAATAGCTACCGGAGCGCAAACTTTAAGACAGCTGCCACAGCCTATGCAACGCTCAGCGACAACCAACGGAGGTTCCTGGTCAACTTTAACCTGAAGGGCATTAACCGGACATACCCTGACACAGGCGTAACAGACCTGGCATGCATTGTTATCGATATTTATAAGCGGAGCAGTCATCAAAGCAATTTGTTAATTTCCAAAGAGTTCGTTAAGAACAATTGCAACAGAATCTTCTGTGAGATGGTGATAGAATTTTCCATTTGCAAGCATTGTTGGTCCATTCTCACATTTCGAAAAACAATGACCACCATGGAAGTTCACTTTACCAGAAAGATCATGTTCAAGAATATAATCCTGAACGATTTTAACGATCTTTTTATTCCCCCTTGAAAAGCATGAACTGCCAAGGCAAATCTGAATATCACTCTTTTCTTCCATCGGTTTAATGCATTTGTAAAGTTACAATTTTTATCCGAATCAGATTAGTGCAAATTTATCAAAAAAATAATGAAAAAAGCTGTTACAAAAATAACATTGTTAAAAGAATAACAGTATCTTTATGGTCTAATTGCCATAAAACGAGCTTACATGTCAGAAATCCTCGATGAAATAATTAGGCGAAAGATGAATGTCCAGCGTGATAATCTGCTGCCGTTGCTTCAGGATATACAGAATGAGCTGGGCTATCTTTCAGAAGAAGCAATTAACCGTATAGGACAAATCACAGGGTTGCCAACCAGCAAAATATACGGAGTAGCCACCTTTTATGACCAATTCCGGTTTGATCCGCCTGGTCATTTCCATATTAAAGTCTGCCATGGTACAGCCTGTCATGTAAGTGACTCAACACGTATAATACATGAGCTTGAACGCCTGCTAAAAATTAAATCGGGACAAACCACACGTGACGGCATGTATAGCCTTGAAGTGGTTAACTGCATGGGAGCCTGTGCTGTATCACCGGTAATCAACATCAACGGGGATTATTTTCATGGTGTTGACACCAAAAAAGTAAAAGAAATACTTGAAAGTTGCACTTCAAAAAAGACAGTTTATGAAGGTGGCGAGTAAAAAAGAATCATTGCCGGTTGACTTAACACTGAGCGACCTCGCGATGTCAGCTGGTGAAGAAGCACTGGGAAGGCTAAGAAGGGATACGGTCACAAAACCTGTAATTTTTATTGGAACCGGTACATGTGGCATGGTTGCCGGTGCAGGTAAAACTCTTAAAGCTGTTGAAGATTACCTTTCAGACAAGAATATTGATGCTGAGATTGTGCAAACCGGATGCATAGGGATGTGTGTGAATGAACCCATCATGGATGTGCAGCTTCCCGGAAAACAGCGGATATCGTTCTTTAAGGTCAATGAACAGAAAGCTGAATATATTCTTGATCACATACTAAACTACTCTATTCCTGTTGAGCATGTTCTGGGGCAGTACCCCCACGACCACCTGCAGCCCTGGGAAGATATTAAAAGTATTAACGATCTTCCTTTTTTTAAATTTCAGAACAAGATCGTACTTAAAAATTGCGGAATCATTGACCCAACGTCAATTGAAGAGTATAAAGCCAGAGGAGGTTACCGGGCATTAACAAGGGTATTGAGGAAATATTCGAGTGATAAAGTTTGTGAAATAATTGATGACAGCGGCTTAAGAGGCAGAGGCGGAGGAGGGTATCCAACCGGGCACAAATGGCGTTTGGCTTTAAATACTCCTGATGATGAAAGATATCTTATTTGCAATGGGGATGAGAGTGATCCCGGTGCATTTATGGACAGGGCAATCTTTGAAGGTGACCCTCATAAACTGATTGAAGGCGTTATAATTGCCGCTTATGCAATAAGGGCAAAAAGGGCATATATATATCTGCGTGCATCGTATAAGCTGGCAGTTGAAAGGCTTCGCATTGCCATAAAGACTGCCGCAGAAGCAGGCTTTTTAGGCCAGGATATTCTTGGCAGCGGTTTTAACCTGAACATACATATCAGGGAGGGTGCAGGGGCTTTTGTTTGTGGCGAAGAAACTGCCCTGATAGCAAGTATTGAAGGGAAACGAGGTATGCCCAGACCCAAACCACCATACCCATCTTTAAAAGGTTTATTTGGCAAACCAACAGTTGTAAATAATGTGGAAACCCTTGCCAATGTCCCCGAAATAATTGACAGGGGGCCATCATGGTATGCTTCAATTGGAACTGCAAACAGTAAAGGTACGAAGGTGTTTGCCGTATCAGGGAAAGTTATGAATACCGGCATGGTTGAGGTTGATATGGGAATTAGTTTCAGAGATATAATTTATTCAATTGCCGGTGGTGTTAAAGATCATAAGCGGTTAAAAGCTATTCAGATTGGTGGACCAACGGGTAGTTGCCTGCCCGAGGAAAGCCTTGATGAGGTTATAGATTACGAATCGCTTCAAAATGCCGGTGCCATGATGGGATCTGGTGGTATTGTTGTAATGGATGAAGATACCTGTATGGTTGATATTGCCCGGTTTTTCGCTGATTTCCTGCAGAAAGAAAGCTGCGGTAAATGTATCCCATGCCGTGAAGGTTCCCGCAGAATGCACGAAATACTTCATAACATAACCCGACGACCAGTAAATGAAACAGGACATGAAACACTTGAAAGGTTTAAAGGTGTAATGCAGCTTGAAAACCTGGCAATGGTGATAAAAGATACATCTTTATGCGGTCTGGGACAAACAGCTCCAAATCCATTGATCAGTGCAATGAAATATTTCAGAGACGAGTTTGAAGAGCATATTTTCGATCGTCATTGCCGTTCGGGAGTTTGCAAAGACCTTAAGGTATACTACATTGATGTTGAAAAGTGCCCTGGTTGTACAGTTTGTGCAAAGAAATGTCCGGTAAATGCGATAATTGGTTCACCACGGATACCTCACTTTATCATTGAAGAAAAATGTACCGGTTGTGGTATCTGTTATGAGGTCTGCAAATTTGATTCAATTTCAGTTAAATAACCTGCGCTATGAATTTCCCGATTGAAGTAAACAACAAGGTTATTATCGCCCGCAAGGGTGAAACTATTCTTGAATCGCTGACAAGGAATGGCATAAAGGTGCCAACATTATGCCATATGCCTGAACTAAATCCTACGGGATCATGCCGAATGTGTGTGGTTGAAGTTGAAGGCAAAAACAATCTGATAACCGCATGCTCACACCCGGTTGAAGAATGGATGAAGATTAAAACACATTCTCCGAGGGTTGTTAATGCAAGAAAAACAAATGTTGAGTTATTATTGGGCAATCATCCCGATGACTGCCTTTATTGTGAACGTAATGGCAAATGTGAGCTCCAGAAATTTGCTGAAGAGTTGAATGTAAGGGAAAGAAGATTTCCAACAAGGAAGAGTAATCTTAAATCAGACCCCTCAGGTTCAAGTATTGTAAGGGATCCTGCAAAATGTATTTTGTGCGGCCGGTGTGTGAGAACCTGCGATGAGGTTATTGGTGCATCAACACTCGGTTTCATTAACCGTGGCAACCGAACGGTAATAGGCCCCTCTTTTAACAGACAATTGAACCTGTCGAGTTGCATCACTTGTGGTCAGTGTATCATGAGTTGTCCAACAGGTGCACTACATGAAAAACGACATTCGGCTGATCTGCAGAATGCTTTGCATAATCCTGAAAAGCATGTTGTGATACAATATTCTCCTACCATATCGGTAAGCATTGCAGAGGATTTTGGAATTAAGCAAGGTAAAGATCTGTATGGCATAATCAATGCCGCCTTACGCAAAACCGGTTTTGACAAGGTGTTTGACGCTTCGTTTGCTGCCGACCTTTATGTAACTGAACTAGCCGCTGAGTTTGAACACCGGCTGGTGAATGGCGGTAAACTGCCTGTGTTGAGCAGCGATTGTCCGGCATGGGTAAAATACCTTGAACAAAAATATCCTGACAGGTTGGATAACCTTAGTGTATGCAAATCGCCACAGCAGATGTTTGGGGCGATAATTACGAATTATTACACAAAAATGTTCCATGTTAAACTTGAAGACCTTTATACTGTATCGGCCATGCCGTGTACCGCCAGGAAATTTGAGTCGAAGAGGGAGCAAATGACACAAAAAGGAATAAGTGATGTTGATGCTGTTTTGACAACCCGGGAATTTGTACAGTTTGTTAAGCTGAATGGAATAGAGACTCATCAGTTAGAACCTGAAATAGCAGATTTCCCTTTCCATGTTCAAAGTTCGGCAGGTAAACTTACCGGTGTTGTTGGTGGTTTGACAGAATCACTCATCAGGACACTTTATTACCGGATGACAGGAAAAGAAATGGCACAGCCTAAAATTGCCGAACTGAGGAATATTAAAGATTATAAAGAATACCATATTAAGATTGGTGATTATAAACTTGGTTTTGCCGTCACAAGTACAATGAAAAACGTTTCAAAAATACTGGAGGCAAATCGCGACGATATTCACTTTGTGGAAGTAATGTCTTGTCCTTATGGCTGTGTAAACGGAGGTGGACAGCCTTTCATAGAAGATCAGGCGGCACTGAAAACACGAATTAGAGCTATTTATGATAATGATGAGAAAGATCCCATCAGGTTTGCCCATAAGAATCCGGCAATCGTTGATTTATACCGTGAATTCCTGGGTACACCAATGAGTGACCTTTCACAAAGTTTACTCCATACTTCATATCAGATCAGGGAAGTTTCAATTTAAAATATGGACACAAAGGTCACGAAGAAGCCATTGGTGAGCACTATCAAAGAAAGATGCCGTGTGTGCTATACCTGTGTGCGTGAATGTCCTGCAAAAGCTATAAAAATATCAAGCGGGCAAGCGCAGGTGATCTCTGAAAGATGCATAGGTTGCGGTAATTGTATAAAAGTATGCAGTCAGAATGCCAAAGTTTTCCGTAAGGAAATTGATAAGCTTGATTACCTTTTCCAGGAAAAAGGGAAGGTAGCAGCTATTATAGCACCCAGTTTCCCTGCAGAGTTCAATGAGATAATGAACCACAGGCTGCTGGTATCAATGATAAGGGCCATTGGATTTCATTATGTTGCTGAAGTTGCCTTTGGGGCTGACCTCGTAGCAAGAGAGTATAAGAAAGTTTTTGAGAATGAACCTGCAATGCCGGTAATTACCTCCGACTGTCCTTCCATTGTAAGTTATATTGAACGGTATCACCCCAATCTGATAGAGTCCATGGCAAGTGTGGTGTCGCCAATGGTCGCAATGTCAAGGGTAATGAAAAAGAAATATGGCGAAGATTTAAAGATTGTTTTCATTGGACCGTGTATTGCGAAAAAGGATGAATCAGAGGAGATATCGGCAGCATTGACTTTCAGAGAATTAAGGGAAATCTTCTCAGCCCGGAATATCACCACTGGCAGTGTACATCCAACTGAATTTGACCCTCCTTTTGGTGGAAAAGGTGCTATTTTCCCAGTCAGCCGTGGATTGTTAAATACCGCAGGCATTAATGAAGATATTTTTGGAAGAAACATTATCATAGCAGAAGGAAGAAGTGATTTTCAGGAAGCAATCAAGGAATTTGAAAGCGGACATATTAAGCAGGAGCACCTGGAACTCCTTTGTTGTGAGGGATGTATAATGGGACCGGGTATGTCACCCTATCCTTTCTTCTCATCCAGCAGCAAAAGATTCAGAAAAAGAGCAAGCGTAAGTGACTATGTTCTTGATAAACTCGATACGCTTGATCAAAAACAGTGGCTTATTGATATTGATGAATACAGCAAAGTTGACTTAAGCCGCAATTTCATCAACAGGGATATGAGGCTCGAGAGACCCGATGAGGACCAGATCAAAAAAGTACTGAATAAACTTGGTAAATTTGAGCCTCAGGATAACTTAGATTGTGGTGCTTGCGGTTATGACTCATGTGAGGATCATGCCATTGCCATTATTATGGGATTGGCGGAACATGAGATGTGTCTTCCTTATACCATTGAAAAATTACATAATTACATCCGTGAACTGAATATTTCTAAAGAAAAGCTGGCCAATACCCAGGAGGCACTCAAACAATCAGAGAAGCTCGCAAGCATGGGACAACTTTCAGCCGGTATTGCACATGAGCTTAATAATCCTCTAGGGATCATCACCATGTACAGCAATATACTTAAAGATGAATCATCAATTGATGACCCGATACGGCAGGATCTTGATCTTATTGTAGAACAGGCAGAAAGGTGCAAAAAGATTGTTGGGGGGTTGCTTAATTTCGCCAGGAAAAATCAGATATCACTTACTGAAATTGACATTAATTCAATAATGGAGCGTTCCATCAGCTCTGTTATGAAACCATCAAATGTTAAAATCTCACTTCAGACCCAGGTTCATGACCGGATAATTAATCTGGATTATGACCAGATGTCGCAGGTATTCACAAATCTGCTCAAAAATGCGGTAGAAGCAATGCCTTCAACAGGTGGTAGGATTGATGTAATTATAAATGACTCAGAATCAGAGATCACAATACATATTAAAGATTCAGGCCTTGGAATTCCTGAAGAGAATATGAGCAAACTTTTCACACCCTTTTTTACAACGAAAAAAGTTGGTAAAGGAACAGGCTTAGGTTTGCCAATAATTTATGGTATTGTCAAGATGCATAAGGGAAGTATCTCTGTCAAATCAAATGCTGACACTGCCAAAGGACCAACAGGGACAACGTTTACAATTACGCTGCCACGTTTAATGTTAAATCATACTGAAGAACCTAAAGAAATCAGTTAAAAAATGAAAAAGACCATTCTTATAGTGGATGATGATGTTGATTATTTATTCCAAATGCGATTAAAAATTGAGCAATTTGGCTTTGAAACGATCACTGCTGAGGGACAAAAAGAAGCTGAGAGCATAATAGAGACAATAAAGCCTGATCTTGCCATACTCGATCTGATGATGGAGACTGATGACAGTGGATTTATACTGGCATATAAAATTAAGCGAAAGTATAAGGATGTGCCAATTATAATTGCAACAGCAGTTACCTCCGAAACAGGAATGACCTTTGATACCAACAGGGAAGAAAACCAACAGTGGATCAAGGCAGATCTTTTTCTTGACAAAGGCATAAGGGCAGATCAGCTTCACCGGGAGATAAACAAGTTACTAAAAATTTAGACCTATGTCAGAATATAAAATCCTGGTTGTAGATGATGAACCCGGCATACGCATGGGCACGCATCGGATTTTGCAGAATTTCAAGGTGGACTATCCTTTCATGGATGAACACATTGAATTTAAAGTGCTTGAAGCTGCAACTGGAGAAGAAGGGATTGAACTCATTGAAAGTGAGAAACCCGATATTCTGTTGCTTGATAATAAACTTCCCGGTATACAAGGAGTTGAAGTACTTGAGTATGTAAAGAAAAAACTTTATGATATTGTGGTCGTTATGATCACTTCATATGCATCGCTGGAGCTTGCTGTTAAAGCCACCCGTGACGGGGCTTATGACTTCATTCCTAAACCATTCACACCACAGGAACTGAGATCTTCAATTGAGAATATAACCAAACAGTTATTCCTCAAGAGAATGACACAAAAAATGAACAAGGAAGGTAAACAAATACGCTTTCAGTTTCTTTCAGTTCTGTCACATGAATTAAAAGCTCCTATCAATGCCATTGAAGGATATCTTAAGATTATGCACGACAGGCCATATGGAGAAAATATGTCATCATACCAGGAAATGATTGACCGTTCTCTTGAAAGGATCAATGGTATGCGCAGCCTTATCATGGATCTGCTTGACCTTACTAAAATTGAATCAGGTCAACCTGTACAAAGAATGCAACAGGTTGATATTACCAAAGTGGCTTTAATTTCAATGGATACAATGCGTCCGTATGCTATTCAAAAGGATGTTGACCTTTATCTGAATACGAAGGAAAAAGTGTTTATGGAGGCTGACCCAAATGAAATAGAGATTATCTTTAATAATCTGATTTCAAATGCTGTTAAGTATAATAAAAACGGCGGCAGGGTTGATGTGTTTATTAAGGAATCAAAAGAAAACATACTTGTTAAAGTTAGTGATTCAGGTATAGGAATGACCGACGACGAAAAGAGCACTTTGTTTCAGGATTTTGTAAGAATTAAAAATCAAAAAACCAGGAATATAACAGGTTCAGGACTGGGCCTGTCAATAATGAAAAAAATTGTTGACATGTATCATGGAGAGGTTGATGTTCAAAGTGTACCCGATAAGGGAACAACTTTCAGTGTTACCTTCCCTTTAAATTAATTTAATAAATTTTTATGGCGAATAAAAAACTTCCCGACAAAACAGTTGAACGACTGAGCATGTACAGGCGCTCACTTTTTAATTATCTGGCCAGCGGAAAACATCATATTTTTTCCCATGAGATCGCAAACATGCTTCATATCACACCAGTGCAGGTGCGCCGGGATATAATGCTTATAGGTTACACAGGGACCCTCAGGCAGGGGTATGATGTTAAGGAACTGATTGATATCATCGGAAAGATTATTGATACCCGTGACGGACAAAAAATTGCGGTTGTTGGTATTGGAAATCTTGGACGCTCAATCATGGGCTATTTTAGTGGTAAAAGAACCAAGCTTACAATTGTAGCTGCTTTTGATACCAATGTTGAAAAGGTTGACAAAATATATGCAGGCATACCCTGCTATCACATTGACAGAATGGTTGATATCATCAAAAGTGAGGGTATTTCAATTGCCGTTATTTCAGTGCCTGGTGAAGAAGCTGTTACCGTTGCCGAAACACTGGTTATGGCTGGCATAAAGGGGATTTTTAATTTTTCACCTAAGCCGCTGAATGTTCCTGCTCATGTGTATCTGCAGGAATATGATGTAATTACTATGCTTGAGAAAATTGCATATTTCGTAAAGAAAGCCTAAGCTTTAACAACTGAATGAAAATTCATTACGGATTCGGAACAACCGGGACAATCAGAAATGCTGTAGTAACTACAGGTTCATTTGATGGAGTACATGTTGGACATAAAACTATTCTGAACCGTATTCAAGAGATTGCTTCATCAATTGATGGTGAATCGGTCCTGATTACATTCTACCCTCATCCCCGTAAGGTGCTGTTTCCTGATACGGCAGGCAAAAATCTTCTGCTCATCAATTCACAAAGGGAGAAGATTGAATTGCTCTCAAAAACTGGGATTGATCATCTCATCATCGTTGAATTTACAAAACAATTTTCTGAATTATCATCAATTGATTTTATTCGATCAATCCTGGTAGCAAAGTTGCATACCAAAAAAGTTGTTATTGGATTTAACCATCATTTTGGACATAACCGTGAAGGCGATTTCAATTATCTCTTTGAGCTCGGGCAATTCTATCACTTTGGTGTTGAGGAAATACCTGAGCAAGACATACATAAAGAGACCGTAAGTTCAACACTTATCAGGAAAGCACTTCTTGAGGGAAAAATTCAGCGGGCTAATGCTTACCTCGATCACTTGTACATCATAATTGGAATACTTACAGGGGGCAGCACTTCATGCAAAGCACTGAATTTTGACACTTTAAGAATTCCCATAACCGAAGAATGCAAACTGGTGCCACCTGATGGTGTTTATGCTGTAAGTATTTTGGTTGAAGGCCTCTATTTTAAAGGTATCTTAAACATTAAAAATTCACTTCCACCTGAAATAAGAAAGATTGAAGATATTCTTATTGATGTCCACTTATTTCAGGAAGCCTGCAATACAGATTTTTCCAGCTATATTGGAAAAGAAGCAACTATATTTTTTGCAAAGCGCATTCGTGATGAACTGAACTTTTCAACCGGTGAAGAGATGAAATTTCAGTTGTCGAGAGACCTTCAGGAAGTAGAAGAACTTATATACTAGAAATTATGTCAGAACCAAAAAAGATCAAACTTACTTTCCTTGGTACAGGCACATCAATCGGCGTCCCTGTGATTGCCTGCAATTGTCCGGTCTGCAAATCTGACAATCCAAAAGATAAGCGTTTCCGTACTTCTGCTATGGTGACTGTTGATAATCAGAATATTGTGATTGATTGTGGTCCTGATTTCAGATTTCAGATGCTTAAGCAAAATGTTGATGACATAAACGCCGTGTTGTTTACACATGAACACCGTGACCATATAGCCGGACTTGATGATATCAGGGCATTCAATTATGTGTTAAATAAAAGTATCCCGATTTATGGGTCAAAACATGTTTTAGAAGCAATAAAAACTGAATTTCCATATATTTTCTCGGAAGGAAGATATTTTGGTGCTCCACAACTTACAGTAAACGAAATTGATATTGAATGCTTTAAGATTGGAAATACATGCATTAAACCTATTGCTATCTTACATGACAAGCTGCCAATTCTGGGTTATCGCATAGGAGACCTCACTTATATTACTGATGCCAGTTATATTTCAGAACCTGAAAAGGAAAAAGTGCGTGGTTCAAAAGTACTTGTAGTTAATGCTCTCAGAAATTCAAAACATGTATCTCATTTTTCACTCTCTGAAGCAATTGAGTTTATTAATGAAATAAATCCTGAACGTGCATATATTACCCATATTAGCCACTTCCTGGGGTTATATGATGAAGTTGAAAAAAAGCTTCCTGAAAATGTGCACTTAGCCTATGATAACTTAATTGTAGAGGTATAAAAGAGGATAAAATCGAGCGGTATTTCGTATCTTTGCAATACTAATGTAACTACTGATAAATAACTCATTATCATGATATTTAATCCTGAAAAGTGTAGTATTCCTGATCAGCGGATGAAGCCTTTCATCGATGCTGATGAAATTTGGAACTACATAAATAACACAAAACCTGATAAGATTGCCATAAGAGAAATAATTGGCAAATCATTATCAAAACAGCGGCTTACTCTCAGTGAAACGGCAATGTTGATCAATGCCCGTGATCCTGAGCTGATTGAGGAAATAAAAGAAGGTGCCAGGGAGCTTAAAAAGCGGATTTATGGTAACAGAATTGTTTTATTTGCCCCATTGTATGTTGGTAATAAGTGTACTAACAATTGTGATTATTGCGGTTTCAGGTCATCAAATAAAGAAGCTATCAGAAAAACTTTATCAGACCAGGAACTGATTAGTGAGGTTGAGGCACTTGAAGCAAATGGTCAAAAGCGGCTAATTCTAGTCTATGGTGAGCACCGTGAATACTCGCCTGAGTATATTGCTCATACCGTAAAGACTGTTTATGGAGTAAAAAAAGATAATGGAGAAATCAGAAGGGTAAACATAAATGCTGCTCCTTTGGATATCGACGGTTTCAGAATTGTAAAGGAATCTGGCATTGGTACATATCAGATTTTCCAGGAAACATATCATCCTGAAGCATATAAAGTATACCATCTGGGCGGTATGAAGCGCAATTATGAGTACAGGCTGACAGCCCTTGACAGGGCTCAGGAAGCCGGTATTGATGATGTAGGAATTGGTGCTCTTTTTGGTCTTTATGACTGGAGGTTTGAAGTGATGGGGCTTGTGAGGCATACCAACCATCTGGAAGCCTGTTATAACGTGGGGCCTCATACTATTTCTTTCCCAAGGATTCAGAATGCCTCTTCCCTTAAAATTGGCAGTGATTATACAGTAAATGATAAAGATTTTGCACAATTGGTTGCAATACTCCGGTTGGCTGTACCTTATACCGGTATGATACTGACTGCCCGTGAATCAGCAGAACTACGTGAAGAGGTAATTCAATTTGGTGTTTCACAAATTGATGGGGGGACTAAGCTTGAAATTGGTTCTTATGCCGATCATTCACTCAATGAAGCGCAGGACCTTAACAGGGAGCAATTTCAGATCAACGATAACCGTTCGTTGAATGAAATCATTGATGAGTTATTGAATAAGGATTTCCTTCCTTCATTCTGCACTGCATGTTACAGAAACCACAGAACAGGAGAACATTTCATGGAATTTTCAGTACCTGGTTTCATTAAACGTTTCTGCTCACCCAATGCAATGCTCACTCTTGCAGAATATCTGGAAGATTATGCACCGGCAGAGACTAAAATAAAAGGATGGAATGTTATTGAAAAAAATATCGAGGATTTAACAGGTCATTCTGATGCAGTGAATATCAGTGAATTGAAAAATCGGCTTGATCTGATTAAAACCGGTAAACGCGACCTATACTTCTAATTATTGAATACAATGAAACAAACAAGGATTATTGGCTTACTCATTCGTGACCGAATAAAGGAAGCCGGCAAATTACAAAACGCACTATCTTCATACTCTCATATTATCAGAAGCCGTTTGGGGTTTCATGAACTTAATGAAAACACCTGTAGTCGAACCGGTGTTATCGTCCTTACACTAACTGGTGATGAAAGTGCTTGGACAGAATTTAATAAGGAGATTGAAAGTATTGAAGGTATTGAAATACAGCAAATGTCGTTCACTCATTAACTGCTATTGTCATGACTAAAATCAGAATTCTTGGAATAAAGGTCAATAATAAGGCTCAATCGGCCCATAAAGTACAAAATGTACTCACCCGCTACGGATGTTCAATTAAAACGAGATTGGGATTAAATGATCCTGATGATAACGATTATGGTAATGAAGGATTAATTTTACTGGAATTAACAGGTGAAAGCAGTGAATGGACAAAACTGGAGAATGATTTGTTATCACTTGAGGGAGTAGAAGTATCAAAAATGGATTTCAATAAAAGCAGGGTAATAGTCTAGCTATCTCAGAATAGTAACAGAACCTTTAAAACTCTCATTTTTGTAGTATCCATAGGTGTTCAGTTTGTAATAATAGGTACCATCGGGAAGATTATCACCGTCCCAGTCATTCTTATAGTTTAAGTTTTCATAAACTCTGCGGCCCCAACGGTCAAGTACGATCAGTTCCATTCGCATATACTCTGAATCTATAGGAACTTTTTCGGTATCATTGATCTTTTTTGCGATTTTGAAATAATTATTAATTTGATCATCCTTGTTGGGGGTAAACACATTTGGTATAAAAATCGGTAGTTCACTAATAGTCAAGAATATACTATCGGTTTTAGTGCATCCACTTTCACTAACGGTGATCAATCTGGCCATAAAACCATCAATGTTAGGATCAGATGCCCGGCTGTATACATGAAAAGGATTCTGTTCTTTTGATTGCTGAGAGCCATCGCCAAAATCCCAGGTCCAGTCAACAACACTTGCATCAGCTTCAAATGAGAAGGTAACAACAGGATTTTGCATGTAAACTGTGTCGGGGTCACTCATTAACTCAACCAATGCTGAATCAAGCAAACTTACGTTGAATATGGTGTCAAGTTTACAATTATTGGCATCTTTGACTTGAATAAGTAAAGGACCTCCACAAGCACCTGCAAATACACTGTCAAAAACAGATTCTTTTCCTCCCCAAAGGAAGGTGTAAGGCCTTACCCCGTTTGATGCAAATGCTGCTATATTAGCGTCGCAACTATTAGGACATGTTGCGTTTATTTCTTCAATATTTATTGCAATTCGGGGGAAGATGTTTACAGGTGCGCCAATATATGTGACTTCTAAGTTGGTTCCCTGTCTTGTTCTGAAGACAGAGACTGATTCATTAAACCTTACACTATCGCTGCCGGGTTTTGTTTCAAATAATAGGTCAAGCAATTTTGTGTTGGTCAAACTTACAGCATTGGTTCCTGTTGCATCCCATTTGAAAGTCACGGTATTTTCATTTAGGTCAACCACCTGAGCTGTGCCATTTTGATTCAACACAGTATTGACCTGCCTGAATGAAATGTAATTTAAAACCTGGGGATCGTAAGTAACTGAAATAAAAATGGAATCAACATCCTGAATTTCAGAGACATTTACTGAAGCATAATAAATAGTATCAGGACAAATAGAATTATCTGGCCGGGTTAGTGAAACGATAGATTGAGAAGAAGCACTGACTGATGCCAGTATCAAAATCAGAGTCAGAAATGTTGTTACTTGTCCCAGTATACGGTGTATCATACAGGTGTTATCCGATTTCAGCAAATTATAAGAATTAATTGGGCGAAATTAACTCTTTTTGATTAGCACATGAACGACAAAAGTACAATTTTGGTGTGTAAGAAACTAAAAATCATCAATAATAAGCACCCGAAATCATCATCAAAGTACAATTATTAACGATTTCAATATTTTGTTGTCGGGCTATGGCCACAAGTTCCTGGTTCCAGGTTCCGGGATTGAAAATTATACGCTTTGGTTCAAGACTTAAAATATAGTTGAAGTATTGTTTTTGATTTTGAGGCCCAAGGTAAAGTGTAATAGTATGGACACCAGCAAAATCAGGCATTCCTGTATGAATTTTGATGCCTGAAACTTCTCCTTCTCTTAATCCAACTGCTACTGTTGGAATATGGTTTTCTGTGAGTGTATGAATACAAATATTAGAAAATCTTGATTCATTTAAACTTGCTCCGAGTACCAGGGTTGTTTTGTCTTTTGAGTCTGTCATGGAAGGATTATAAGTCCTATCTTACTGATTATTAACAAATAATATCCTAAAAAAATTGAAAAGCGTTATACTTCTGATAACAACGTGTCGAGATTCGTAAATTTATCATGATAATCTTCAATTGAAGATTTAATTACAACATGTGCTTCTTCGGGCCCATAAATGTGTGTAATTTCACAATCACGAGGTTCACCGGGTAGATCCTTATAAGTAAGAAAATAGTGTTTCAATCTGTCGACAATGAGTGGTGGCAATTCATTATAATGCTTATACTTTCCATAAACGGCATCATTCTTAAGTACAGCAATAATTTTATCGTCAGCCTGATTGCCGTCAATCATCCTGAATCCGCCAATAGGCATGGCTTCAACAAGGATATCACCGTGTGAAATGTTTTTCTCTGTAAGGATGCAAATATCTAAGGGGTCACCATCACCTACTATATCAGTACGATTAGTTTTGGTGTTTGCAAGGGCAGCAATTTTCTTTGCACAAAGTGTTTGCGGAATAAAGCCATATAATGCCGGCAAAACATTTGAATATTTCTGCGGGCGGTCAATTCTTAAGTAACCGGTTACTTTATCAACTTCGTACTTTACTGTATCGGTGGTAACCATTTCCACAAAACATGTGATAATATTGGGTGCATCTTTACCAATTTCCACTCCATGCCAGGGGTGAGATTTATATCTTAAGCCCATTAGCCTGCCAATAGGATCCATCAAACGGTTAGCCATAATAATTGTATTTAATTTATTGGCAAAGTTAACATGACTAGTGGATTATTGTTTGTCTTCCAGGGAATTTATTTATGTCACCTTGTCATCTGTGGTAACCGGCCTTTGACAATCTGACTTCAATTATCTAACTGGCAGGCATTTTGGATGCTTTTGTAAAAAAATAATAAATATGGATAATCTGACTATCAAATCGCAAAAAGCAATTCAAAAAGCACAGGAAATTGCAATCGCAAATAATAACCAGGCCATTGAAACAGCACATCTTTTTAAAGGATTACTTGAATCGGATGAAAATGTTACTCCATTTCTTTTGAAGAAATTTGAAAGTGATGTCAATAATATACAAAGAATACTTGACCGGATGATTGCCTCTTTTCCAAAAGTGACTGGTGGTGGAGAGCAGTATTTAAGTAATAAAGCAAACAAGGCTTTGCAGGAAGCATCAGTATATGCAAAGAAAATGAATGATGAATTCGTTTCGGTGGAACATCTTCTGTTAGGCCTTTTAGCTGCAAATGATGATATATCAGATATACTAAAGAAAAATGGTGTAAATGAAAAAGATCTCCAGTCTGCAATAAATGAGCTAAGGAAGGGATCAAAGGTTAACACAGCTTCAGCTGATGAAAATTGGAATGCACTTAATAAATACGCCCGAAACCTGAATGACCTTGCCCAGGCCGGAAAACTTGATCCTGTTATAGGCAGGGATGAAGAGATCAGGCGTGTTTTGCAGATATTAAGCCGCAGGACTAAAAACAATCCAATACTTATAGGTGAACCTGGTGTTGGAAAGACAGCCATAGCTGAAGGTATTGCACACCGGATTGTTAATGGTGATGTGCCTGAGACCCTAAAGTCAAAACTGATTTTTTCACTTGATATGGGTGCTCTTATAGCAGGAGCCAAATATAAGGGCGAGTTTGAAGAAAGGCTAAAAGCTGTAATCCATGAAGTGATTGAGTCAAATGGTGAGATTATACTCTTTATTGATGAGATCCACACACTTGTTGGTGCCGGTGGAGGAGAAGGGGCTATGGATGCAGCTAATATTCTGAAACCTGCACTGGCCAGAGGCGAATTGCGGGCTATTGGGGCAACTACCCTGAAAGAATATCAAAAGTACTTCGAAAAGGATAAAGCGCTTGAAAGAAGGTTCCAGATTGTGATGGTGGATGAACCTGATGCTATTAGTGCAGTTTCTATATTAAGGGGACTCAAGGAAAGGTATGAGTCACACCATAAAGTGAGGATCAAAGATGAGGCAATTATTGCTGCCGTTGAATTGTCACAGAGGTATATCAGTGACAGGTATCTGCCGGATAAGGCTATTGACCTGATTGATGAAGCGGCTGCTAAACTGAGGCTTGAAATTAACTCTGTTCCTGAAGAACTTGACCAGGCTGATAGACGAATCAAGCAGCTGGAAATTGAAAAAGCTGGTATTGCCAGGGAAGGTGATGAATCGAGATTGAAAACCCTTTCAGCAGAATTAGCCAATTTACAGGAGGAACGTAATAATATTGCTGCCAAATGGCAGGCTGAGAAAGAGGTAGTTGAAGGACTTCAGCAAACCAAAAAAGAGATTGAAGATTTAAAATATGAAGCCGAAAAAGCTGAAAGAGAAGGGGATTACGGAAAGGTAGCCGAAATTCGCTATGGACGTATAAAAGAGGCTGAAGATAAATTGAATTCACTGCAACAAAAGCTTCATGAAATGCAGGAATCAACTGCTCTTATTAAAGAAGAAGTAGGTTCGGAAGAAATAGCCGAAATTGTATCCAGATGGACTGGTGTTCCTGTTACGAGGATGCTTCAAAGTGAAAGAGAGAAATTATTATCGCTGGAAGCTGAATTGCATAAAAGAGTAATAGGCCAGGATGAAGCAATAGAGGCAGTATCTGATGCCATCCGCAGAAGCAGGGCCGGGCTTCAGGATGCAAGACGCCCGATAGGTTCTTTTATTTTCCTCGGCACAACTGGTGTTGGTAAAACTGAACTTGCTAAAGCGTTGGCCGAATTCCTTTTTAACGATGAGAGTTCTTTAGTGAGGATTGATATGTCGGAATACCAGGAACGTCATACTGTTTCACGTTTGGTTGGTGCACCTCCGGGATATGTAGGATATGATGAAGGTGGACAGCTAACTGAAAAAATCAGGCGTAAGCCCTATTCAGTAGTCCTTTTGGATGAAATAGAGAAAGCACATCCCGATGTTTTTAATATTTTGCTTCAGGTGCTTGATGAAGGACGGCTAACTGACAATAAAGGCAGAACAGCCGATTTTAAAAATACAATCATCATAATGACTTCAAACCTGGGCTCTGACTACATCAATGATAAGATGGAGGAGCTTAATGATAATAATCGCGACAGGGTTTTTGAAGAAATGAAAGAACAGGTTATGATAATGCTGAGAAAAACTATCAGGCCTGAGTTTTTGAATCGAATTGATGAAGTAATTATGTTTAAACCTCTTACGGGAAATGAAATCACCAGTATTGTGAAATTGCAGTTGGATCAATTAAAGCTCATGCTTGAAAAGAATGATATATTCTTTGAAACTACACCTCAGGCGATTGAACTTATTGCAAAACTTGGTTTCGATCCACATTACGGAGCAAGGCCTGTGAAGAGAGTTATACA
Organism: Lentimicrobium sp.; assembly: GCA_035298745.1. Taxonomy (GTDB): domain Bacteria; phylum Bacteroidota; class Bacteroidia; order Bacteroidales; family Lentimicrobiaceae; genus Lentimicrobium. Next base: position 39,459 of record DATGXS010000020.1, read on the forward strand.
GAGAAATGTTCTGAATGAACTTTCGAAAAAGATCTTAAGTGGAGAAGTAATTAAGGATGCAAAAATCATTCTTGATGCAAGAGACGGAAACCTGATTTTCAGAAACGAATAAACCGTTTAAAGATCCAGCTCAAGCCCCAATTGGTCCTTCATAATTTTAAGGGCCGGGGCTTTGTTTGCCAGGTATTCGAATTTTTCATTGTCAGTATATGGGCGTCTTGCTTCAGTTGCAGTTTCAATCATAACAGTTTCAATTCGTATACTGTCATTTTTTAAGGCTTTCCTGAGATATTTCGTCATATCAGCTCTGTTTCTGAATACCTCTTCATCTTGTAATGAGTTCTCTATTAGGATATTAATAGTGGTATCATCAAGATCAGGATTCCTGGAACTTAACGTGTGTTCCAAAAGTGGCAGCTCCCTTGTCAGTTGCCCGACCATATCAGGCCAGACTTTAAGCAAGTCACTCAAACTCACATGCTCAGAGCCATAAGACTCACCCGGAGAATCCTCCTCTGTCTCATTTTCTGCTTCCTTTTCTGGTTTTTTACCTGACATAAGATGGCCAAAGTTTAAGCCTGATAATGACGGTGTTCCAGTTGTTGTTGATTTGTTTGATGAATCTGTTTTTCGGTCACTATTTAATCCCCCGGTAGTTTTTTCCAGTAAATGGTTAAACTGGTTTTCAGCAGTGTTTTCAGGAAGTGGATTAACGGCAGAAGTAGTTTGTTTATTCTCAAGAGGCTGTTTTTCAATCTGTTTAGTTTGTTTTTCAGATTGAGGTTGTATACCTGCTGATTGGGCAACAGGTGTTTTTATAGTAGGAATGTTACTTTCTGCAGGCATTGAAATCTTACACAATTGCATGAGGGTAATCTCTATATGCAGTTTTTTGTTATTGCTGGTTTTATAGTTGATATCACACTCATTTGTAATTTCCAGAGCTTTAAGAAGAAATGGCAAACTGCATTGTTGAGCCTGGTTATTGTACTCCTCCTTAACACTGTTGCTTGTTTCAAGAAGTTGTAACGTTATGGGGTCTTTACTTACCAGAAGATTTCTTAAATGCTGACCAAGACCTGTAATAAAATGTTGCCCCTCAAAACCATTCTCGATAATTTCATTAATGGTAAGCAGGGTATTACTTATATCGCTGTTTAAAATGAAATCTGTAATCTTAAAGTAGTATTCATAATCAAGCACATTGAGATTTTCAATTACTTGTTTATAAGTCAACTTATTACCTGCAAAACTAACCAACTGATCGAACATTGAAAGAGCGTCACGAAGTCCTCCATCTGCTTTCTGGGCAATAATATGTAGTGCTTCAGGTTCAGCTTCAATATGTTCGCTGCTTGCAACATATTCAAGGTGTTTAGCAATATCATCAACACTGATTCTTCGAAAGTCAAAAATCTGGCAACGCGATAAAATGGTAGGTAATATCTTGTGCTTTTCAGTGGTGGCCAATATAAATTTAGCATAAGCAGGTGGTTCTTCCAATGTTTTTAAAAAAGCATTAAAAGCAGCCTGCGAAAGCATGTGGACTTCGTCTACGATATATACCTTATAACCTTGCTGTGGTGGAATACGTACCTGGTCAACCAGGTTTCTGATATCTTCAACAGTATTATTGGAGGCAGCATCAAGTTCAAAAATATTGAAAGATGCAGATTTATTGAACGACTGGCATGACTGACATACATTGCACGCCTCGCCATCAGGTGAAATATTCGAGCAATTGATTGTCTTCGCCAGAATACGGGCACATGTTGTTTTACCTACTCCTCTTGGTCCGGTAAAAAGAAATGCCTGTGCTATCTGTTGATTCCTGATAGCATTCTTTAAAGTGTTGGTTATTGCCGCTTGCCCAACTACTGTAGTAAAAGTTGCTGGTCTGTACTTACGTGCCGAAACTATAAAATTCTCCATTATTGACTCTCGTTTTCGTTGCCAAACTTAGTGTTTTTTTACTTTTCAAGAAACTCAACAGCAATTAATCTGTCGTATCTGTATCCTTGCTCCCTGTTATAAACAAGAATAGTATACTGATTGCTTGTTTCTGAATGGTTACCTTCAATCTGGCTAAGATCAACACCTCCTTTTTTATCGTCAGCATAGGCATACATATAGTTATAGTACCCCTGTTTTAAAAGAACCCTTGCCTCATAACCCTGGCGGGCAAAATTATAGGTCATTCTTCCCAAATCGGGTGTTATACCTTTATCTGTTCTCCAGTCATTAAACTGGCCGACAACAAAAAGTGTCCCTCCCGGAAATGGGACATCGTATGGAACAAAGAAGTTAACCCATGCATATTCACCTTCATTGGAAGCATCATTACCATAATCACTTCTCACCAAAAATCGGCCATTAATATCCTCGAGCGTTATGTAAGGTTTAAAAGGCCGCGGGAGATCAGGTAAAAGGTCTACAATATATTTGTCATTTCTAATCTCAATTGAACGAATCCTTTCAGTATTCGACCTGAGGTTTTTCAAATCGACATACCTGAATTCATTGGTTCCTTCAAATGACAATGTACCGTCAGTATACTGGTAATCAATTTCCCCGGATCTTAGCATGAGCGGTTTTGCATTTACTATTGCATTATCCCATCTGAAATTTTGGAGAATGACTACTTTGAGCTGACTATATGGTTCATCAATATTATAAGTTGGATTGAAAACTGAAAAATTCACTTCCTGATGGGTGAACCGGTTTTCAATACTCATAGCTTGCCTGACTGCAGCTTTTACACTAACCCGCTTATCAACAACAAATATTTTTCTTGTTAAGATAGGATTATCAGGATCTCCTTCAGGATATACTTTTACAATATAATTTCCCGGAATTTTAAAACTTATATTATCGTTAGGAATAGTAATACTATAATGTGTATACGGTTGGAGTGTATTAAATGAGTTACTGTAGTCCCTGATGTAATCATCTGTATATCCGTTTAAATATTCATTCTGCCACAAATCGGTGGGTGTCCAGTCGGCATTGCAATGGATAAAAGTATACTGCCATGATTGATATCCCGCTTCCAGATCATCAAATGCAAGGGTGAGCAATTCGCCTGAATTGAAATTGATCACCGGTGGTGACAGGGGAGTCCCCGTCCTGTATAATTCAACAGTTCTGATGCCTGGTTTAAAAACTTTATTCTCATAAGTTTGGGCGGATAGTTCAAATTGAAGCAAAATACCGATAATGATTAGAAAAGCAGATGATTTTAGAGTTTGTTTTTTCATTGTTATTGTGTGAACAATAGTAATAGGGCTTTTGTTATTGGCAGGTGTTATTTACAAGTACTATTTCAGAGGCTTTAAGTGCAAAGATAACCATTAGTTAAGTCAAGTAATATATTCAATAATCTACATAAAAATTATACTGCATAAGTTCCTGTTGTTATCTGAAAAACATTACTTTTGCCGTCTAAAAATTTTATCAAATTCTGATAAACATAAACCATGCCTAAGACAATCAAAATAACCAAAGGTTTAGACATAAAGCTTGCGGGCGAAGCTGAAAAAACTCTAACTGAGATAAAGCCCGAAAGTTTTGCATTAAAGCCAACTGATTTTATTGGCGTCTTTCCTCGTATGCTTGTAAAAGAAGGAGATGAAGTAAAAGCCGGAACTCCTCTTTTCATTGACAAATATCGCGAAAATATTGTTTTCACTGCGCTCCACAGTGGCAAAGTATTAGAAATAAAACGTGGTGATAAGAGGGCATTACTTGAAGTCAGGTTACAAACGAGTGCATCTAACGATCAGATTGATTTCGGACCTGCTAATCCTGCTTCTTTATCACGTGAAAATATTAAGCAAAAGCTATTAATAAGTGGTTTGTGGCCTATGATAAAACAAAGGCCTTATGGAATAATTGCAAATCCTGACCATGCTCCGAAAGCAATCTTTATATCAGCTTTTGATTCTGCCCCTCTGGCACCTGATTATGATTTTATTGTTAAAGGAAAAGGAATCGACTTTCAGACTGGTTTAGATGTACTTAAAGGTCTGACTGATGGAAAGGTTTATTTGAGTATTGGTACTAACACACAGGCTCCTGAATTCCTGAACGCAAAAAATGTAGAATTAAATATATTTAAAGGCCCTCATCCTTCAGGAAATGTTGGTGTTCACATCAATCACCTTGATGCAATCAATAAAGGTGAAATCGTTTGGGTTGTAAAAATGCAGGATGTAATTACTATTGGTTACTTATTCAATAAGGGAGTAATAAGTCCTGAAATTATTGTAGCTCTTGCAGGTTCTGAAGTGTTGAGACCCAGATACTTTAAGACGATAAGAGGAGGTTGTATTAAAAAAATGGTTGAATCAAACGTTAATACAACTGATCCACGGTACATCTCAGGTAATGTTCTTACCGGTACACAGATCAGGCCTGACAATTATCTCCACTTTTATGATTCAATGGTTACTGTCATTCCCGAAGGTAATTATAGTGAATTCCTGGGATGGGCGCTGCCGGGCTTTAATAAATTCAGCACTTCACGTTCATATCCTTCATTCCTGACACCAAAGAAGAAATATGTCCTCGATACAAACCTTCATGGGGGACAACGTGCTTATGTCATGACAGGCAAATTTGAGAAAGTATTTCCAATGGATATTCTTCCACTCCAATTGATTAAGGCAATTATTTACGAAGATATTGACCTGATGGAAAGTCTTGGTATATATGAAGTTGAGCCTGAGGATTTTGCTTTGGTAGAATTTGTTGATACATCAAAGACGAATATTCAATCACTTGTAAGAAGGGGATTGGAGATCATGCGCAAAGAAATGAATTAATTAACTTAACAATTAAGAATACACTGATGAGATCACTCAGAAGATATCTTGACAAAATAAAGCCACAATTTCAGAAAGGGGGTAAGTATGAAAAGCTTCACTCTACTTTTGATGCTTTTGAAACTTTTCTTTTCGTTCCTGCACATACAACCCATAATGGCAGCCATATAAGGGATAGTATCGACATGAAACGCACCATGAGTGTTGTTGTACTCGCCATGATTCCGGCTTTATTATTTGGGATTTGGAATGTTGGTTACCAGCATTTTCTATCACAGGGTGCAGATGCAGGTTTTTGGGATAATGTAGCATACGGTGCCTGGAAAGTACTACCTATTGTAGTTGTGTCATATGTAGTTGGTTTGGGAATTGAGTTTGCATTTGCACAATATCGGGGTCATGAAGTAAATGAAGGCTTCCTGGTTTCAGGTATGCTCATTCCACTTGTACTTCCTCCTGATATTCCATTGTGGATGGTTGCAGTTGCTACTGCTTTTGCTGTTATTATCGGAAAAGAGGTATTTGGAGGAACCGGTATGAATATATTGAATCCTGCACTCACCGCCAGGGCTTTCCTCTTCTTTGCTTATCCGGCATTCATGTCAGGTGATAAAGTATGGATAGCTGAAAAGGCCGATACTTATTCAGGTGCAACCCCTCTTGCTGAAGCCGCTCTTGGTACAGGTGATGGTGTGGTTAAATTTTCACATTCTTTATCAGATATGTTCTTTGGTACTATCCCCGGATCAATTGGTGAAACATCAACTCTTGCCATTCTGATCGGAGCATTGATTTTAGTGATAACAGGTACAGGCAGCTGGCGCATTATGTTGTCAACCATTGCGGGTGCCGTATTTATGGGACTTCTGTGCAATGTTCTGGCACTTAACTCTTACATGCAGGTTCCTTTTTATTATCATCTGGTTATGGGTGGTTTTATGTTTGGAACGGTGTATATGGCTACCGACCCTGTAACTGCTGCACAGACCAATGTTGGTAAAATTTGGTTTGGGTTCTTTATTGGGGTGGTTTGTTTGCTGGTAAGGGTGTTTAACCCCGCATATCCTGAAGGGATGATGCTTGCTATTCTCCTTATGAATGTTTTTGCTCCATTGATTGATCACTATGTTGTTGAATCTAATATAAAGCGCAGGCTTAAAAGAGCAAACAAGGATACTAAATTACAGGCTAAACTAAGAGCAGTTTAAAATTGCGTAAAACAAACAAATAGAAAAGACCATGTTTAGTAATAGCTATATTTTCAAATACTCGGCTGTAATGGTAATTCTGGTAGCAGCACTGCTTGCCGGAGCCGCTATTTTACTACAGCCTGCTCAGGACAGGAATATCAAGGTTGAAAAAATCCAGGATATGCTTGCCTCAGCAAAAATCAATTCAACACCCGAAAATGCTGAGAAACTATACGATGAGCATATACTAAAAGAAATCGTATTAGATGAGCAAGGCGAAGAGTTAAGTGTATACAGTGACGGAAAGTTTGAAAAAGGTAAATTGAGGGCTTTTGATATAGATCTTAAAGCACAATTGAAAATAAAACTCGATGCTGAAGCTGGAAAGACAACAGAAAAGCCTGTATATCCGTTATTTATATGCCAAAAGGGCAAAGATACACTGTATATTATACCAATGAGAGGAAACGGACTCTGGGGGCCTGTATGGGGTAATATGGCCTTTAAGAGTGATTTATCGACTGTTGAAGGTGTTACTTTCGGACACAAGGGTGAAACCCCCGGCTTAGGTGCTGAAATTTCTACACCCATATTTGAAGAACAGTTTCCCGGTAAGAAAATCCTTGATGACAAAGGTGAATTTACCTCTATTAAAGTCATTAAAGGAGGAGTTAAAAACTCCAATATTGATCCTGTACACGGAGTTGATGCCATTTCAGGTGGTACAATCACCAGTATGGGTGTTAATGCAATGATTGCAAATAACTTGACTAACTATGTTACTTACATCAAAAATCACAGGAAATGAGTGTTGAGAAAGTAAGAGAACCAATTTTTTCGGCCAATAACAGGAAGTTGTTGACCGCACCACTTAATAAAGACAATCCAATTACTGTTCAAATATTAGGTGTTTGCTCTGCTTTAGCAGTAACTGTTAAAATGGAGCCTGCTTTTGTTATGGCTGTTTCAGTGACGGTTGTTACAGCTTTTTCTAATCTTGTAATTTCATTGTTACGAAATACTATTCCGCCTCGTATCCGAATCATCGTGCAACTTGTGGTTATTGCCGCATTGGTTATTCTGGTTGACCAAATACTTAAAGCTTATGTTTATGATGTAAGTAAACAACTTTCAGTATTTGTAGGCCTTATTATAACCAATTGTATCGTTATGGGACGACTTGAGGCATACGCAATGGCAAACAAGCCATGGCCTTCATTTCTTGATGGTATAGGCAATGGTGTTGGTTACGGCCTAATTCTGGTAGTTGTATCATTCATAAGAGAACTTTTTGGGTCAGGAACATTGTGGGGTGTACATATAGTACCACAATCATTTTACGACGCAGGTTACGTAAATAACGGCCTTATTATTCTGCCTCCTATGGCATTAATCCTGGTCGGGGTCATCATCTGGTTCCAAAGATCTAAAAATAGTGACCTTATTGATAAATCATAAAGTATTTAAACCATGACCCATTTAATAAACATATTTATCAGGTCAATCTTTATTGACAATATGATATTCGCATTCTTTCTTGGAATGTGTTCATACCTTGCTGTTTCTAAAACAGTTAAAACTTCCATGGGACTTGGTGTTGCCGTAATTTTTGTTCTCGGTGTCACTGTCCCTGTAAATTATCTGATTGATAATTTCTTATTGAAAAAAGGAGCATTATCATGGTTAGGTACCAGTTTTGCCGGTCTTGATCTCAGCTTCCTTAGTTTTATCATGTTCATTGCCGTTATTGCAGGTATTGTGCAATTAGTGGAAATGATTGTTGAACGTTTTAGTCCTGGACTATACAATACACTCGGAATCTTCCTCCCTCTAATAGCTGTTAACTGTGCTATTATGGGTGGAGCATTATTTATGCAGGAACGTGAGTATGAAACTCTAGCTGAGGCAACTGTCTTTGGAATTGGTAGCGGTGTTGGTTGGTGGATAGCTATAATACTTATTGCAGCTATCAGGGAAAAGATTCGTTATTCAAATGTACCTGCGCCTCTGAGGGGTCTTGGCATAACATTTATCATCACCGGTTTGATGGCTATTGCTTTCATGAGCTTTATGGGAATCAAATTGTGATATTATTATTTTAAAGCCTTTTAAGAAGAAATAAGTATGGGAACTGGTTCAATAATTTTAATAAGCATAGCCGTCTTTCTTATTGTTATCCTGATGCTTGTCGGTATCTTGCTTTATGTGAGAACAAAACTGACACCCGCAGGGAATGTTAAGATTACCATCAATAACGAAAAAGAAATAGAAGTTCAACCGGGGTCAACACTTTTAAGTACGCTGGCTGGTGAGAAAATTTATCTGCCGTCAGCTTGCGGTGGAGGTGGCACTTGTGCTATGTGCCGCTGCCAGGTTTTTGAAGGTGCAGGTGAAATTTTACCCACCGAGCAGGTTTATTTCTCACGTAAAGAACAGCAGAACCATTGGCGACTTGGCTGCCAGGTTAAAGTACGCGGAGATCTTAAGATTGGTGTTCCAAAAGAAGTATTCGGAATCAAAAAATGGGAGTGCGAAGTAATCAGTAATAAGAATGTTGCTACTTTCATTAAAGAGTTTGTTGTTAAACTTCCTGAAGGTGAAACTCTGGATTTTGAATCAGGTGGATATATTCAGATTGATGTTCCGCAATGTGAGGTCGATTTCAGGGATATGGTTATTGAAGATAAATACAAGGAAGATTGGGATAAATTAAAGATTTGGGATCTTAAAATGAAGAATCCTGAACCAATCTTCAGGGCTTATTCTATGGCCAACCACCCGGCCGAAGGTAATATCGTGATGCTGAATATTCGTATCGCCACTCCGCCATGGGACAGGTCAAAGAACCAGTTTATGAACGTTAATCCTGGAATCTGCTCATCCTATATTTTCTCAAGAAAACCCGGTGATAAAGTAATGGTTTCTGGTCCATATGGTGAATTCCACATCAAACCAACCCGTAAAGAGATGATTTATATTGGTGGTGGTGCTGGTATGGCCCCTTTGCGTTCACATATCTTCCACCTCTTCCAAACCGAGAAAACTGATAGAAAGGTTTCTTACTGGTATGGTGCACGATCATTGAGAGAAGTATTCTACGAAGATGATTTTAGAGCTATTGAAAAACAATTCCCAAATTTTAAATTCAATCTCGCACTATCAGAACCACTGCCAGAGGACAATTGGAATGGTTATGTTGGATTTATTCATCAGGTTGTGTTAGATAATTACCTGAGTAAACATGCTGAACCTGAGGAAATTGAATATTACCTCTGCGGGCCTCCAATGATGAATGATGCAGTGTTCAAAATGCTTGATAATCTTGGTGTACCGAAGGAAAATATCGCATACGACGATTTCGGTGGTTAAGTACTTTCCTATACGTTTTTAGTAAGATAGCCGACCTTTTTTAACACATAATTGATTTCTTTCTGAATTTCAATTATGTGTTAAACTGATGTTGGAGCTGGGATTCAGTTTACCCCACTCAGTATCCACTCTATACCCACTCAGTATCCACCCTATTAAAATAATAGAGAGGGTAGTAAGTTGGTATTTATTAAGTGGTGAGTGTCTGGTAACTGGGGCAAAATGAATCTCAGCTGAAGCCAAACTCCTTTAAAGGATAATCAACTCAATTATTCCAAGAACAGTAAGTGCGCACATATAATTTAAAAGAAAGCTTTGTAATTTAGCTTTTCCAAATAATGGTAGCCATAGTATGAAATTACATCGTTTGAAATTGCATTGTTCCTCACAACAGTCATCATGCAAGAAAAGAAGTTTCAATCTCCTATTAATGATAATGATTGGAATAATCAGTCTTGATTCCTGCAATAAGGACCTTAAACCAGTCAAACTGGTTGGTGAAGCACAAGGAACTTATTATGCCATCACTTATTATGATAATCAGGAAAGAAACTTTCAAACTGAACTTGATAGCTTATTCAGAGCTTTCGACATGTCTGCCTCGGTGTATCAAAAAGAATCAATCATCTCCCGATTCAATAATAATGATACTACAGTAATTGCTGATTCTGTTTTCACCGCGGTATTTAAAAAAGCAATGGAAGTTTCAGAAAAATCGGGTGGGGCATTCGATATTACCGTTATGCCATTAGTTAATGCCTGGGGATTTGGATTTACTGAGAGAACTAAGCTTGATTCAGCTAAAGTGGACAGTTTATTACCACTGGTTGGTTATAAGAAAATTAAACTAGTTAATGGCAAACTCATAAAAGAGAACCCTGCTATGATGATAGATTATAATGCCATAGCCCAGGGATATACTTGTGACATTATAGGCGATTTCCTTCATAAAAGGGGCATAGATAACTATCTTGTTGATGTTGGAGGTGAAGTGCTCGCAAAAGGCGGAAAGCCTGATGGTTCACCATGGATTGTTGGTGTAGAGAAACCTGCTGCCACTGCTGAAAGTGCAAGGGAAGTTCAGATCGAAGTGCCATTAAAAAATAAAGCACTTGCTACCAGTGGAAATTACAGGAAGTTTTTCATTGATGGAGGTCATAAATATTCACATACAATTGACCCGTCAACCGGTTTCCCTGTTGAACACTCATTGTTAAGTGCATCGGTTATAGCCAAAGATTGTATGACTGCCGATGCTTACGCAACAGTCTTCATGGTTTTTGGACTTGATAAAACCAAAGAGTTTCTTTCAAAGAATTCCGAACTGGAAGCTTACCTGATCTATGATGACCACGGTACTTTGAATAGCTGGAAAACCAAAGGTTTTAAAATAAGGGAGTAAACTAACTAGTTTATAGCCGTTCGTCGATCAACTCTTTATTCAACAGTCCTTTAATATCATAAATCACTGTGTTGCCATTGCCTAATGCTTTCAGGTCTATGTCAGTGAACTCATTGTGAGAAACTGCCAGAACAATGGCATCGTATCCTTTCCCCAGCTTCTCAATAAGCGAAACACCATATTCGTGTTTTACCTCATCTGAATTTGCCCATGGGTCAAATACATCAACTTCACAGGAGTATTCTTTGAATTCGTTGATAACATCAATTACTCTTGAGTTTCGGATATCAGGACAATTTTCCTTGAAAGTCATACCAAGAATGAGCACTCTGCTACCGGCAACGGTATGGCCTCTGCCGATCATTTTCTTTATCACCCTGTTAGCTACATAAAAACCCATGTTGTCGTTAAGGCGACGGCCTGCCAGTATGATTTCGGGATTGTAACCAAGCTCCTGGGCTTTGTGCGTTAAGTAGTATGGATCAACACCTATGCAATGACCACCTACTAAACCCGGGGTAAATTTCAGGAAGTTCCACTTGGTACCTGCTGCCTGCAGAACCTCATGAGTATCTATCCCCATTTTATTAAAAATCAATGCAAGTTCATTTACAAAGGCAATATTAATATCACGTTGTGAGTTCTCGATTACCTTTGCAGCTTCAGCAACCTTAATGCATGAAGCTTTGTAAGTGCCCGCAGTAATTATACTCTTGTATAGCTGATCAACTTTATCAGCCACTTCTGGGGTTGAACCCGAAGTAACTTTCAGAATTTTTGTAACGGTATGTACTTTATCACCCGGGTTAATCCTCTCAGGTGAATAACCACAGAAAAAGTCTTTATTAAATTTCAATCCGCTGAATTTCTCAAGTACAGGTACACAATCTTCTTCTGTTGCACCAGGGTAGACAGTTGATTCATAGATTACAATATCACCTTGTTTAAGCACTTTTCCAACAGTCTCTGAAGCCTTTATCAGCGGAGTGAGGTCGGGTCTTTTATGATGGTCGATAGGAGTAGGAACAGTCACAATATAATAATTGCATTTTCGGGTATCTTCAATGTTGGTGGTATACTTCAGATGAGTAGCAGCGCGGAGGTCTTCATCAGAAGTTTCGAGTGTGCGATCGTGACCCCTCATCAATTCATCAACTCTTGTTTGGTTGATATCAAAACCCGTAACCGGGTATTTTTTTCCAAATTCTACAGCTAAAGGTAACCCAACATAACCAAGACCAATGATGCAAATATTTATTGAATCGTTCATAATATTTTAAATTTCGTTTTAAGTGGAGTACTTACAGGATATAAACCAAATTCATGAAGATATGCTTATAAAGATTTCAGGAAAGGATGATAATCACCTTTAAGTTCGGTGATAGCTGCATTCCTGATCTGATGGGCAATTTCAATACTTGGCAAAGCATCTTTTATTGTAAAGCCCTGGCCTGCAAGAATATGCCTGTATGATTCGGTGTGAAGGTCAGTAAAACCTTCACTAAATTCAAACTCTTCATTTTCAATGGTAATTGAACGGTAAGTTCTTTTACCTGCAAGTCGCGCCATCTCTGGAAGTGTATTTTCATTTATGCTTAGAAACCATCTGACCCTGGCTTTTCTGAGCTCCAGATAACCGGCTGCTTTATCCCGTTCTGACATGTGAACGGTGCTCTTTTTAACATCACCGAAAATCCACATAAGCATATCAAAGAAATGAATGCCTATGTTGGTCGGCACTCCACCTGATTTTTCAATATCACCCTTCCAACTGATAAAATACCATTTTCCACGGCTTGTGATGTATGTTAGGTCAACATCAAATATCTTTCCCTCAGGGGCTTCATCAACTTGCTTTTTTAAAGCAATGATTGCAGGATGGAGTCGCAACTGAAGGATTGTATTAATTGATTTACCTGTTTCCTTTTCAATTTCCTGAAGTGCAACGGCATTCCATGGATTCAATACCAATGGTTTTTCACATATAGCATTAGCCTGGTTACGAAGGGCTAATCTGATATGCGAATCATGTAAATAGTTTGGTGAACAGATACTGACAAAGTCAATTTTGTTTTCACCTCTGCGACGCAATTTATCAAGATGCCTGTCAAACCTTTCTGGTTCTGTAAAAAAATCGGCATCCGGGAAATAACTATCTATTATTCCTACACTGTCAAATTTGTCAAGCGCTGTAACAAGGTTGTTGCCTGTATCTTTTATTGCACGCATGTGCCTGGGTGCAATATACCCGGCTGCACCTATAAGTGCAAAATTAACCGGTTGCTGGTTGTTTATCTCCATCATAAGAATTTAATGCAGGAATATGTCATATTGAAATGAGATGACATTTCTTAAACGAATTTTGAACAACAAAGTTAATAAACCTTTAAGGTTTAAAAAGAAGATTCTGTTTTTATACTGTAAAACTAATTTGACAGTAATTGTACTATTTAAGTAGTGCCAGTCCTTCTTTAATTCTTCGGGCTGATTCAATTAAATCCTGTTCTGAGGTAGCATACGATAACCTGATGCAATCTGGATTTCCGAAAGCTTCACCTGAAACAATAGCTACATATTGTGTATCTAAAAGATAATTGCACAATTCAGTAGCATTGGTGATAACTGTATGTCCCCACTTTTTGCCAAAATAAGATGTGACATCAGGGAAAAAATAGAAAGCACCTTCTGGATTATTAATGATTAAACCGGGGATTTCTTTCAGCAGGTTGTAGTATAGCTCTCTTCTTTTTTTGAAGACACTTACCATGTGCTGCAGTTCTTCTGATACTGAGGGATCAGTTAAAAGAGCGGCAACGGCAGCTTTCTGCGAAATACTACTTGCGCCTGAAGTAATCTGTCCCTGAAGTTTATCACATGCTTTAGCAATTGGTAATGGAGCAACAAGGTAACCTAATCGCCAGCCGGTCATTGCAAAACCTTTTGATACGCCATTGATGATAATAACCCTGTCCTTAATAGATTCAAACTGAGCTATTGACTCATGCTTACCGATAAAATTGATTAACTCATAGATTTCATCAGAAATGATATAAATATCAGGATAGCGCTCAAATACTTCAACTAAAGCAGCAAGTTCTTCCCTTGAATATACTGAACCGGTGGGGTTGCATGGACTACTGAACAGAAAAAGCTTGCTTTTTTCTGTTATTGCTTCTTCCAGCTGCTTGGGCGTGATCTTGAACTCATTCTCAACTGATGCAGGAATGACAACAGTAGTACCTTCTGCAAGTTTAATAAGCTCTTTATATGATACCCAGTAAGGTGTTGGAAGCAGCACTTCATCACCCGGATTGATTAAACTGAGAATTGTATTAGCCAGGGCTTGTTTTGCTCCTGTAGATACCACCACCTGATCAGGTGAATAGTCGAGATTATTATCGCGTTTAAGCTTTAAGCTGATAGCATTACGGAGGTCAGCAAAGCCATTGACGGGTGGATAGGCAGTAAAATTTTGCTCCATCGCCTTACGGGCTGCTTCCTTAATGTACTCAGGAGTGTTAAAATCAGGCTGACCGATGCTAAGGTTAATAACATCAATTCCTTGTTCTTTAAGTTCACGGCATCGCCTGGTCATGGCGAGAGTTTCAGATTCTGATAGCCGGTTGATTCTTTCGGATAGCATATATTTTTCTGTAGTGTACATGACCTAAAACGGTTTATTACGAAGGGCAAAATAATGAAATAAAAACACCTTAAGCAAGGATTAGGTCGTTAAAATGAAAAGATTTGCGATATTTGCATCTTATTTATATTCCGACATATGACGCTACTAAAGGACTTTTTTTTGCTTTTAATACCTGCAATAATTATTGCAGTTTGTGCATGGGTGATAGTAAAATACTACCTCAAAACTGAAAAAGAAAAATTAGTGGTTCGTATTGGGCTTAAGAATAAAGAGCTTGTAACTCCTGTCAGGCTTCAGGCTTACGAGCGAATTGTACTCTTACTTGAGCGTATAGAAGCATCACAGATTGTTATGCGTAATGTTTTGATCGGACAAACTGCAGCACAGCTTCAACAGTCATTGGTGAATAACATCCGTGATGAATTTGACCATAATTTGTCACAGCAATTATATATTTCTTCCGAAGCCTGGCAATTGATTAAGAGTGCCAGGGAGGCTGCCATAACAGCTGTTAACGAAGCTGCTTCGAAAGTTGCCCCCGATGCACCTGCAAGTGATTTGGCACAACAAATTTTCCAGGGAGAATTAAATTCGGAGAGATCACAGATAGGTGAAGCACTTGAATTTGTTAAAAGTGAAGCCAGATTACTGTTTTGATTTAATGTTATTTCGTGTCTGCTACTGTGAATAAAATCTTTAAATCATCTCTTTTCACCGGCTCTTTGGCTATCTGTCTTGCCGCCATTATGTGGGGACTTGATGGTATAGCATTAACTCCTCAGTTATATAATCTGAACATTGGGTTTGTTGTATTTATTGTTCATTTGATTCCATTCCTGATGATGAATATTTTCCTTTACAGGGAATATAAGCAATTAACAGTGCTTTCAGGAAAAGACATAGGATTATTAGTGCTTGTTGCCTTTGCGGGTGGGGCTTTGGGTACAATGGCTATTGTTAGGGCTTTATTCCTTGTTGACTTCAAAGATTTGTCAGTAGTTGTGTTGTTACAAAAGCTACAACCTGTGTTTGCGATCACATTAGCTTATTTCTTTCTTGGGGAAAAAATGCGTGAGAAGTTTTTTCTGTGGGCAGGTATTGCAGTTATGGCTAGCTACTTCCTGACTTTTGGATTTGCGTTGCCTGATTTTCATACCGGATCAAATACCCCACTTGCAGCCGGCTATTCTCTGATAGCTGCATTTGCATTTGGATCAGGCACCGTTTTAGGTAAGAGCGTTTTGAAAAAGTTAACCTTCTTTTCAGCTTCTTTTTTCAGATACGGTTTTACATCATTAATAATGCTCATTTTCATTTCCTTTACCGGCAAATTGAATGAGTTTTCGGTAGTAACACCTCATAACTGGCTGATAATAATTATCATTTCAGTTACAGTAGGTTCGGGTGCGATTTTTCTATATTATTATGGATTAAGAAAAGTGCCGGCGATGCTTGCAACTATTTTTGAATTGTTTTTCCCAATGTCGGCAATTGTCTTTGATTATATTTTCAACGACCGTTTACTGAGTCCAATACAATGGTTGAGTGCTGCTGTAATGTTATATGCAATTATCAGGCTTACACTCTCTCCCCAAGTTGGAAAATGAAATCTGGATTACAAAAAAAACAGGCTGACACAAAAAGGCAGCCTGCAATATTTTGTTATATGGAAGAATTCTTAAATTGTCTTATGCTGATTGACTAATTTGTCGGAATGCAACAATAGATCAACATATTGAGCTCTCTTATACACATAAGGATCTTTAGTGTTTTTACGTGAAAGATTGCCCCTGAAGTCATTGTATGATGTAAAATGATGTTCTTCCATGAAATTTCTTATTTCATTTAACATCTCGGTAACTGCTTGCGGACCTTTTAAATACAAAGCACTCACAACCTGCACTGCATCAGCACCGGCAAGTAGTAACTTGACTACATCAAGTCCGGTATGAATTCCGTTAGTGCTAATAATTGAAGCCTTGACATTGTCATAAAGAATTCCGGTATAACGCAATGACAATCTATAGTCACCGTGTTCACTCAAATTGAAAGGAGAAATATGTTTCAATGAATTCGTAGATACATCTGGTTCAAAAAGCCTGTTAAACAATACAAATGCTTTAGCTCCGGCTTCCTCCATTCTTTTAATTACCTGTAATGTATTGGTATAGAAAGGACTAAGTTTAACACTTACTGGAATTTTTACAGACTGGCATACTTGCTTAACAATGGCCACCTGTTCGTTTTCAATCGATTCAGCAGAGGTATCAAAGTTTCGAGGAACTCCAAAGAAATTTAATTCCAGGCCATCAACTCCTGTAGCTTGAATTTTTTGAGCCCAGTCAACCCATGTTTCAGTAAAAATGCAGTTGAGACTACCGATGACAGGTATAGCTAATTTTTGCTTTGCAAGAGTAAGTTTATAGAGGTGTTCAGCTGGTCCGGCATGTTGCATTTCCGGAAACAGATGAATTGACTCAGCATTTCTTTCATTGTAAAGTTCCATTTCAGTACTGAATTGCAGACTTTCCAGTTGGATCTGTTCTTCGAACAATGATTTATAAACAATAGCTGCAGCACCTGCTTCCTGCAGCTTCACCATCATTTCGGGGTCATCGACCATATTACTGGAACCAACAATGACAGGATTAGCCAGCTTTAATCCCATGTAGTTTACAGATGCATCATTCATTGTATCCTCCTCTTTAAAATGTTTTGCCTATTAACAATACAAACCATGTTTTGTTGGACAAAATCAGGAGAAAGTGTAACAAGATTTTGCCGATAATTTAAAATCAGTATAAATTACTGCAATACCAATAGATTAAGTGTCATTTTCATTCTTAATATTTTAAAAATGAGTAATATTGCAAAGCCTTTCAGTGCAACCTTAAAGGTATTGAAAATGAGTGTTTTAAATCAAAAAACGATATGACAAAAAAGAAAAATTTTGTTACATGTGACGGGAATTATGCAGCGGCACATATCGCCTACATGTTTAGTGAAGTAGCTGCCATTTATCCAATCACACCTTCTTCAACAATGGCAGAATATGTTGATGAATGGGCTTCACATGGTAAAAAGAATATTTTTGGTGAAACGGTAAAAGTTACCGAGATGCAATCAGAAGCCGGTGCTGCAGGTGCAGTTCATGGTTCATTGCAGGCAGGCGCATTAACAACCACATATACAGCATCTCAGGGATTATTGCTGATGATTCCCAACATGTACAAAATGGCTGGTGAACTTTTACCGGCAGTTTTCCATGTATCAGCACGCAGCCTTGCTGCTCAGGCTCTTTCCATTTTTGGTGACCATTCAGATATTTATGCAACCCGTCAAACGGGCTTTGCAATGTTAGCAACTGGCAGCGTTCAGGAAATTTTTGACCTTGCCGGTGTTGCTCATCTTACAGCAATCCATTCAAGAGTTCCTTTCCTCCATTTCTTTGATGGTTTCCGTACTTCTCATGAAATTCAGAAGGCTGAAGCCCCTTCAAATGATGATATGGCTCAGTTACTCGATTGGGACGCATTAAAAGCTTTCCGCGACAGAGCTCTTAATCCTGAGCATCCTGTTACCCGTGGTACAGCGCAAAATCCTGATATTTATTTCCAGTCACGCGAAGCTTCTAATCCTTTCTACAATGCGCTTCCTGACATGGTTGAAGAATACATGCAGCAGATAACAAAACTTACTGGTCGTGAATATCACCCATTTGACTATTATGGTGCTCCTGATGCTGAGAACGTTATCGTTGCAATGGGCTCAATTACCGATACAATTAAGGAAGTAATTGACTACCTGAATGGTAAAGGTGAAAAACTGGGTTTGGTTTCTGTACATCTTTACAGGCCTTTCTCACATAAATATTTCTTTAAAGCTATGCCCGCAACCGTAAAACGCGTTTGTGTACTTGATCGTACCAAAGAGCCCGGTGCTGCCGGCGAACCTCTTTACCTCGATGTTAAAGATGCTTTCTACGATCGTCCCGAAAAACCAATTATCGTTGGTGGCCGTTATGGTTTAAGCTCAAAAGATACTACTCCTGCAATGATCATCTCAGTTTTCAATAATCTGAAGATGAATGAGCCCAAGAATCAGTTCACTTTAGGAATTGTTGATGACGTGACTTTCACTTCATTACCATTATTACCTGAGATTGACCTGGCTAATAAAGGTACTTACCAGGCAAAGTTCTACGGTATTGGTGCTGACGGAACTGTAGGTGCCAACAAAAACTCAATCAAGATCATTGGTGATACAACCGATAAATATTGTCAGGCATACTTTGCATATGACTCAAAAAAATCAGGCGGTGTAACTACTTCTCATCTTCGTTTTGGTGATCAGCCTATCCGTTCACCGTATCTTGTAAATACTCCTGATTTTGTTGCATGCCATGTTCCTGCCTATCTTGAAAAATATGATATGCTTAAGGGGTTAAAGAAAGGTGGTACATTCCTGCTTAACAGTCTTTGGAGTGAGGAAGAAACCCTGACACGCATTCCTGATTACATGAAGCGTTACATTGCTGATAATGACATTAATTTCTACATTATCAATGCAACGGTTATTGCTGAAGAAATAGGTCTTGGTGGAAGAACCAACACTATCATGCAGTCTACATTCTTTAAAATTTCAGAAGTAATTCCTTATGCTACTGCAGTTGATTACATGAAGAAAGCAGTATTAAAGGACTTCGGAAAGAAGGGTGAGGAAGTTGTAAGAATGAATAACGCGGCTATTGACAGGGGCGGTGAGGTTATTAAGGTAAATATACCTGCTGAATGGAAGAATGTTGTGCCAGTACAATCTGATGATTATAGTGATGTTCCTGAGTTTATCAGGAAAGTTGTTCAGCCTATAAATGCAATGAAGGGTGATGATCTCCCGGTAAGTGCATTCCTTGGACGTGAAGACGGAACTTTCCCTGCAGGTACTACAGCATACGAAAAACGTGGTATTGCAGTAAATGTACCACAATGGATGCCTGAAAACTGTATCCAGTGTAACCAGTGTTCATTTGTTTGTTCTCATGCTTGTATCCGTCCTTTCCTTATCAGTAAAGAAGAAATGGAAACAATACCAGCAGGAACTCCTTCACTGAAAGCTATTCCAAAAACTTTCGACGGACTCCAGTTCCGCATTCAGATAAGTCCACTTGATTGTACAGGTTGCGGAAACTGCGTTGATACCTGTCCATCAAAGACAAAATCACTTGTCATGCAGTCACTTGAAAGCCAGATGCCACAGCAGGAACTCTGGGATGTTATTTCAAAGAAGGTAACATACAAAGATACTCTGGCTTCAAAAGAACAAAATGTAAAGAATAGCCAGTTTGCACAGCCTTTATTTGAATTCTCAGGTGCTTGTACAGGTTGTGGTGAAACTCCATACATCAAACTGATCACCCAACTTTACGGCGACAGGATGATGGTGGCTAATGCAACAGGTTGTTCATCAATTTATGGTGGTTCTGCACCTTCTACTCCTTATACCAAGAATGCACAGGGATTAGGACCGGCATGGGCTAACTCCTTATTTGAAGACAATGCTGAATATGGACTTGGTATGGCAACAGCCATTTCTAAATTACGTGAAAGAATTGCTCTCAAACTTGGCGTAGTAATCGCAGGTGAGTGCAGTGATGAATTAAAGACTGCTGCTAACGAGTGGATACTTGGTAAAGATAATGCAACTGCTTCTAAAGAAGCAACTGAGAAATTACTTCCTTTACTAGAGAAAGAAAATTCACCAATAGCTAAGGAACTTGCTGAACTTAAACAGTACTTTATTAAAAAGTCAGTATGGATGTTTGGTGGTGATGGTTGGGCTTATGACATCGGATACGGTGGACTTGACCATGTACTTGCCTCAGGAGAAGATGTAAATGTTCTCGTAATGGATACTGAAGTATATTCAAATACAGGCGGTCAGGCATCAAAATCAACTCCGGTTGGTGCAGTTGCTAAATTTGCTGCAAGTGGTAAGAAAATCCGTAAGAAAGACCTTGGCATGATGGCGATGAGTTATGGCTATGTTTATGTTGCTCAGGTTGCAATGGGTGCAAGCCAGACTCAGTATATTAAAGCACTTCGTGAAGCTGAAGCATACCCAGGACCATCACTCATTATCGCATACTCTCCTTGTATCAACCATGGAATCAGAGCTGGTATGGGTAAGGCACAGGAACAGCAAAGCCACGCAGTTGAAGCAGGTTACTGGACTCTGTACAGGTATAATCCAATGCTTGAAGCTGAAGGAAAGAATCCATTCCAGCTTGATTCAAAAGAACCTGATTTTAACAAGTTCCAGGAATTCCTCAACTCCGAGGTTCGCTATACATCACTAAAAAAATCATTCCCTGTTGAAGCAGCTGAATTATTCAAAGCAGCAGAAGATAATGCAAAATGGAGACATAACAGTTATCGCCGTCTTGCAGGAATGGTTTATGAAACTTCCAAAGAATAATCAAAATCTTAGTAATTTTGGAGCCGGGTGTTCACCCGGCTCTTTTTTTATCCTCTAAACACTATGAAGTCAATTTTATTCTCAGCAATCATTCTTATTACCATTTCCCAGGGATGTCACCGTGATCCTGACCAATCAAAAAGATCATCAAAGCACATTAAAGAAATTGAAAAGAACATCACAGAACCTGAAAGTTACTTTTCGAAAAACGAGCATATGGTGCTCGGAACCTTATATCATCAGCAGGCTGCTGAATACCGGGCCTTATGTTATCAGGCATATAACATTGGCAGGATGATCCTGGATAAAGATCTTGAAGATAAGACCGTTGATAAACACAGAATTGTAATCCTTGATATTGATGAAACTGTTTTAGATAACAGTCCTTATGAGGCAGCCTGTATTCTTCAGGATATCAATTACCCAACCCGATGGGAAGAATGGTGCACAAAAGCCTCGGCTGAAGCTGTTCCCGGTTCACTTGAATTCCTTAATTATGCCCGCTCAAGTGGTGTTAGCGTCTTCTATGTCACTAACAGGAAACAAAACCTTAAAGATCAAACCATCAGGAACCTTCAAAAACTAGGATTTCCACAAGCCGATGAGGAACATGTGATAATGAGGACTACGGAAAACAGTAAAGAAGGAAGACGACAAGTGTTAGCCGATAAGTATCATATTGCCCTGCTGTTTGGTGATAACCTGAGCGATTTTACTAACGTGTTTGATGATAACAACAACGGGAACAGAATAAAGAAAACTGATGAACTATATAAAGAATTTGGTAAAAGGTTTATAATACTCCCAAATTCAACTTATGGCGATTGGGAAACTAATCTCTACATGAAAGCTGATAATCCCTCTGATAGCATGAAAACGATATTGAGACATCAGGTATTGAGAGGGTTTTGATTTGAGTGGGTGAGTATAAAAGTGGGGAGAGGGTCTTGATTTGAGTGGGTGAGTATAAAAGTGGGGGAGTGAGGGAGTGGGAGATTTGCGATTTGTAAATATAATTACAGGGGCGGCA
The DNA here is from genome assembly GCA_035298745.1 of Lentimicrobium sp. Lineage (GTDB taxonomy): Bacteria > Bacteroidota > Bacteroidia > Bacteroidales > Lentimicrobiaceae > Lentimicrobium. The sequence continues at coordinate 61,393 of DATGXS010000020.1, forward strand.
CTTGCCGCCCCTGTAATTATATTATAATCTAATTGACCTCAATGGTGTATGGCATTCTTGCCTGCACGCCATTAATTGTTGAGAGGTATTGTATCTCCTTGTAAAATGGATAGAATATACCAAACTGTGCTTTAAGTTTTGCTTCAGAAGGATTGCCCGAAAGATCTTCCATTATTTGTGTAAATGGATCCTTTTGAGCCGGCATACTTATGATTCTGTAATTATCTAACCCAGCCATAGCAGCAGCAATTGAAACAGCTTTGCGTAAACCACCTGTTTCATCAACAAGGTTGATTCGCAATCCATCAAGTCCGCTCCATACCCTGCCTTGTCCAATACTGTCCACATCATCCGTGGTCAAGTTACGTCCTTCAGCTACATGAGTAATAAAAGTATTATAAATCCTGTTTACTGACCTTGTAATAACCATTTCCTCGTAAGGTCTCATCGGACGGGTAATAGTCAGATAATCTGCGTTTTCATTGGTCTTTACATTATCGAATGTTATACCAAGTTTATTGTTAAAGAACTTCTGGAAATCAGGGATAATACCAAAGACACCAATAGAGCCGGTAAGCGTTGTAGGATTAGCAATAATTGTATCAGCAGCACAGGCAATATAATAACCACCTGAAGCAGCTAAGTCACCCATTGATACAATAACCGGTTTTTTATCTTTAGCCAGAACCACTTCACGCCATATAACATCTGATGCCAATGCGCTACCACCTGGTGAGTTTATACGGAAAACGATTGCCTTTATGGTACTGTCCATTCTGGCTTTTCTGATTGCTTTTGAGATTCTTTCTGACCCGATTGATTCGTCGGAGCCTTCACCACCGGCAATATCACCAACAGCATAGATTATCGCTATCTTATCTTTAGAGAATTTCCTCTCTTTACCCGGCTTCACATCCCTGTATTTACTTAACGATACCAGATTGATCTTGTCATTATCTTTTATCCCAAGTTTTCCTTTGAGCATATCAATAAATTGATCTTTGTAGGTTGCCTGGTCAGCCAGTCCGTATTCTACAGCATCTTCGGCAGTTTCAACAGAAAGAGAGTCGGCCAGCTTCATAAGCTGAGCAGTATCTATTTTACGGGCTGTGCTAATGCCTGATAAAAGATGGTTCCAGATTGAACTGATATAAGTCATGGTTTGCTCTTTATTTGCATCACTCATCTTATCCAGGATCAAAGGTTCAATGGCGCTTTTAAACTTACCATGACGGATAACCTGCGGATTAATCTCTAATTTTGCCAAAAGCCCTTTGAGGAACATTACCTGCCCGCTTAATCCTTTGAAATCTATGGCACCTTCAGGATTGACACAGATCTGATCGGCTACCGTTGCCAGATAATATGCTTTTTGTGAATATACTTCGCCATAAGCGTAGATGAACTTCCCTGACTTTTTGAATTCAAGAAGTTCATTCCTGATTTCTTCAAGAGTTGCCATTCCAGACGGAATATCACTTAGTTCAAGATAGATTCCTTTAATCTTATCATCATCAGCTGCAGCCTTTATCAGATCAAGTGTTTCCAGCAATCCCGGAACATTTGTGGTCTTAAAGAAATTTGTATTACTGAATGCAAAAGGACCAGCGGGACTTCTTTCAGGTATTGCTTCATCAAGTTTCAGATGCAAAACTGAGTTTGAATCTATAACAACTTCCTGTTTGCTGGCTATTGTCACAACTGACGCAATAAAGATGGCTGATATGAAGAACATGATCAACATGGTCAGGATAAACCCTGCCATTGAGGCCAACATAAATTTAAAAAATTGTTTCATCGAGTGAGAGTGTTTGTTAACAATTCAAAGTTATGATATTTTGAAAAACCGACTACATTTGCTTGTAAATATTCATTTATGAATGATGCATACCTGCTGTTGGGAAGTAGCTTAGGATCAAGGGAGTTATATCTGCATGATGCAAAAAATATAATCTCTGAGAAAGTGGGTGAAGTGGTTCAATCATCATCTCTCTATGAAACTGCCCCATGGGGGTCGTCAGATACAACACCCTTTTTAAATCAGGTCATACAAATACAAACTCAGCTATTGCCTGAAAAATTGCTCTCAACGCTCCTGGAAATTGAAAAAGCCCTGGGCAGAACCAGAGGTAACATCAGAAATGAGCCAAGAACTATTGATATTGACATATTATATTATGGTGATCTGGTAATAAATCAACAAAATCTTACAATACCGCATGAAAGGCTGCATCAGCGCAGATTTGTGTTGACTCCACTGGCTGAGATAGCCCCTGAACTTTTGCATCCTGTTTTAAAGATGACGAATGCCAGGCTACTTGAAATATGTGAAGATACACTCTGGGTAAAAAAAATAGACTAATGAGCAGGGATATTTATAATTACATTGCCATAGAAGGGACAATAGGAGCAGGTAAGACCTCACTTGCCACAATGCTGTCGGAGGAACTGAATTCACGACTGATACTTGAGCAATTTGAAGAAAACGACTTCTTGCCTAAGTTTTATAAAGACCCAGAGAAATACGCTTTTCCACTTGAACTTTCTTTTCTGGCAAGCAGATTTCAACAGCTGAAAACTGAACTTTCCGTAACTGACATCTTCAGAAATGTAATTATTTCGGATTATTTTATCAGTAAATCGCTTATTTTTTCAAAAGCAACACTTCAGGAAGATGAATTCAACCTTTATTCTAAATTATTCAATATTATCAATTTGTCATTACCATGGCCTGATATGATTGTATATCTGTATGCATCAGTCAATCGCTTAAAATCAAATATTATTCTACGGGGGAGGACTTATGAACAGAATATTGAAAATTCTTATCTGCAAAGGATTCAGGAAGGTTATTTTGAGTACTTGTCAAAGATCAACGATATGAGGATTCTGATTATTGATACCAATAAGTTGGATTTCGTAAATAGGGCCGAGCATTACGAATGGCTTAAAAATGTAATTTTTCAACCCTATGAAATGGGAATACACAGAATTGTATATGAGAATTCTTAAAATGACATTCATTATTCATTATCTTTGAAGTATTAACCCCATATTATGTCAAAATTGTTGATTCTTGCTGCAGTAGAGTGGTTTAATCCTGCTGTTTTGTCCGTCCTCACCTTGGCTTTTGCTATTGTTTTCGTTTATTCCGTGCGGCTTTTAAGAAACAATTTGAAGCTGAATAAGGAGATTGCAAAGGCCGGTGAACAGATAAATTCACTTAAACAGGAATTAATTGAAGTAAAGAAGAAAGCGGAAGAATCTGATAAATTGAAATCTTCTTTTCTGGCCAATATGTCGCATGAACTGCGAACACCTCTTAATGCTATAATGGGATTCTCGTCACTGTTACAACAATCACCTCTTGATGAAAGTGAAAATCAGCAATATATAGAAATCATACATCGTAACAGCAATAAACTTCTTGACATGATGGATGAGATATTTAATATTGCTCTCATAGAATCGGGCAGTAGTAAGATGTATAAAGAAGAATGCCAGATTAATGAAATGATATCAAGCCTGGTTGCATTTTTCAATATGGAAAAAGAAATGATGGACAAGCAACATATAGCTTTAAGGATTAAGAAGCTGGCAAAAGATACATCATTCGCAATATATACTGATCCGCGTAAACTTCGTCAAACATTATACAACCTTGTAGAAAATGCTTTAAAGTATACAAACGAAGGTTATATAGAAGTAGGTTATGATCTTAAAGAAAACTCAATGATAGAGTTTTATGTGAAAGACACCGGTCTCGGATTTCCACAGGAGAAACTTGACGTCATTTTCAAGAGTTTCAGGCAGGTTGATGACAGTAATACAAGAAGTTTTGGAGGTATTGGATTAGGCCTTACCCTTTCGCAGAAGTTTGTTGAGATGATGGGTGGTAATATGTGGGCTGTTTCTGTGCCGGGTAATGGATCGACTTTTTATTTCACCTTACCCTATTTGCAAAAGAATGTAACTGCTAATGAACAAATCCAAACAGCATAATTTCCCATGTAGTTAAGAAGCAGTTAACATTATATAAAAAGAAAAAGGCTATCGGAGTGATAGCCTTTTTACTGGATATATATTGATTTAACTATTAAATTCCTTCAGTGCATCCATTAGTTTCTTTCTTGTAAAGAAAATCCTGCTTTTTACCGTTCCTATTGAAAGGTTAAGATTTTCAGCTATTTCCTTGTATTTATAACCTTCGGTGTGCATTTCAAAAGGTGTACGCTGATCTTCTTCAAGTTTAGCTATACTGGCTTCAATTTCTTTTGTTTGCATCTGTGAATCGGGTGAAACAAAATCTGATCGGCGAGGAATGTTTAAAAAGTATAAATCCTCTGTCTGGTCAACTATAGTATTTGCTTTCTGGTTACGCCTGTAATTATTAATGAAGGTATTTTTCATTATAGTGTATGTCCAGGCTTTTAAGTTAGTATTTGCTTCAAATTTATCTTTATGAATTAAGGCTTTCAAATAAGTATCCTGAATAAGGTCTTTAGCTTCTTCACGATCGTTGGTTAGGGTGTTAGCAAAAAATGAGAGATTCTCATGAAGACTGATTAGTTTGCTATTGAATTCAACTGCTGTCATAATGCTTTTGTTTTAAATAGTTATAAAGTGTTTAACAAATAGCATGCTGATTTAAACAAATCGGTAAAAATAATTGTAGAAAAATAACCCTCATGCTCTTGACAAAGCTTAAACATTTGAAATTAAAGGGTGTAAACAGTGTTTAAAGTGTTTAAGAAATAACCCCTCTATGCATATTTAAATGTTAACAAAATGCATTCAATTCAAATATGGGACAATATTTGTCCAATTATAGGAAAAACAAGCGAACTATTCCAATTGTTTAAAGGAATTAGCTGATAATGATAAAAATACCTGTAGGAAATGACGAAAAAAACGTCCCAATGAGGGACGTTTTTCTGAATGTTTTATGAAATAGTTGAAAATCAGTATACTCTAAACAACGCCTAATCCTATTTCTTCTAAAAATTTTCTGGGTTGTTTAATCACTTCAATGTTTGATGGAAATTCTATTTCGTGCTCGGCTACCTGAATTCCCGTAAGGTAGATCTTGTTGTCTGTGAATGAATCACTTATCTGTGATACTATTTCAATGAATTTCTTATTGGTCATTGGTGTTGTGAAAGATGTAAACAGATAATCAATATGCTGTTTGCTCTTAATCTCAGCCAGGTCTTCCAATGGTAATGACTGTCCTAAATAAATTACATTATGACCAGCTTTCCGAATCAGGTAATTAAAGAATAGAAGGCCTAACTCATGCCATTCATTGGGAGGCAGGAATAATAGAAAGGTTGATGGTTTTTCTTTTAAATTACCTAATTGTCCGTCTATTGCAATAATTAACTTTTGGCGTATGAGGTTTGATACAAAATGTTCTTGTGCCGGATAAATTGTTCCGATTTGCCACAATACACCGATTCGTTCAAAGAATGGATACAAAATGCGGGTTACGGTTTCATCAAACCCTATTTTAATTACAGACGATGAAAGTACTCTTTCAAAACGTACTTCATCAAAATCAATCATTGCCAGCGTTAGCTGTTCAATCTGGTTAGTAAAATCATGAAACGAATCAGAGATTTCAATGATTCTGTCATTCATTTCATGGTTATCCATTGAAACGATGTTGGAGATCTTAAACCCATTGCGGTTGAGAATGGTAACGTTTAAAAGCTTTTTTAAATCATCGTCAGAGTAATACCTTATATTAGTAGGTGTTCTCTCAGGATCAAACAAGCCGTAGCGTTTTTCCCAAATTCTGATTGTATGTGCTTTTATGCCTGATAATTGCTCCAGATCTTTAATGGAATACCTGATCATCTTGTTTTGTAAAAGATTGCCAAAATTGAATTAATGGTTAACAACAATGCAACTTTAAAAATGTTTCAGATTTGACTGTCAACCGTCAAACAAAATAACACAAATTATACCAGACTAACTGCTTTTGTTAACACATTATCCAATCCTGTTATATCTTTTCCTCCGGCCGTTGCATAATGAGGCTGTCCACCACCACCTCCTTTAATTTCTTTTGCAAGTTCTTTAACCAATATCGATGCATTCAAACCTTTCTTCTTAACCAGAGGTTCTGAAATGGCTACTGTTATTAATGGCTTACCTTCGAAATGTGAAGCAATGATGATTATAAGGTCATTACTTTCATGAAGCAATTTAAAAGTTAGGTCCCTTACAGCATTTGCATCAAGTTGCACCTTTGCAGTAATTAACCTGAATTCTTCATATTGTTTGTATTGCTCTGATAGTTCGTGGTAGATGTTGTTTACTTTTTCTGCATTATTTTTATCAATAGCAGATTTTAATTCAACATTTTCCTCAATGAGGCTCCTGACAGCCCTGAGTGGATCAATGTTATTTTTGAGCAATGTTTTTATTTCGTTCAATAACTCGTTTTGGTTACGATAATATTCTTCAGCCTTATTTGCGGTTATTGCTTCTATTCTCCTCACGCCGGCTGCGATGGCAGACTCTGAAACAATTTTAAACATTCCTATTTGTCCGGTGGCAGGTACATGTGTTCCACCACAAAGTTCAATAGAATCTCCAAACTTGATCATCCTTACATTGTCACCGTATTTTTCACCAAACAGGGCCAATGCACCTTTTTCTTTAGCCTGTTCAATTGGTATTGAGCGCCATTCTTCACGTGTGAAGTTTTTACGAATAAGGTTATTTACAATTTTCTCGACCTCCTCAATTTCCGCTTCGCTCATTTTCTGGAAATGTGCAAAGTCAAATCGCAGGTAATCAGGATGCACATATGAGCCTTTTTGTTCAACATGTGTTCCCAGAACTATCCTTAATGCCTGGTGTAACAAATGCGTTGCAGAGTGATTATTAGCCGTATTTATACGGTTTTCTTCTGACACTGCTGCGTAAACCGGTAGTCGGGGTTGGGAAGGAAGCTGACCACACAGGTGAATGATCATGTTGTTCTCTTTTCTGGTATCCTGAACTTCAATAGTTTCATCACCTATCTTCAGAAAACCAGTATCGCCGGCTTGTCCGCCCGATTCAGCATAAAAAGGTGTTTCTGCCAATGCTATCTGGTAGAAAGTTTTTCCTTTTGAATTAACCTTACGATAACGGGTGATGTATGTAGTAGCCTGTAATGTGTCGTAACCAATAAACTTCTCTTCCTGAGTGTCAATTAAAACAACCCAGTCATCAACTTCTACATTAGCATCTTTTCTTGAACGTTCCTTCTGAAGTGCAAGATTTTGCTGAAATGACTGCATGTCAACACTGAGATTGTTTTCTTTCGCCATTAAAGTTGTCAGGTCGATTGGAAACCCGTATGTATCAAAAAGTTCAAAAGCGAACTCACCTGAAATTTCTTTGCCTGGATTTGATGCTATATAACTGTTAAATTTATTGATACCGTGTGAAAGAGTGCGTAAAAAAGATGCTTCCTCTTCGGTAATTACCTTAACGATTAGTTCTTTTTGTGACTGCAATTCTGTAAAGTAGCCGCCCATCTCCTCAATAAGCACAGGAATCAGCTTATTAATGAAGGGTTGATTAAAGTTGAGGAAAGTGTAACCATACCTAACGGCTCGTCGCAATATCCTCCTGATGACGTAACCTGCTTTATTGTTAGAGGGCAGCTGACCGTCGGCAATTGCAAAGGCAATAGCTCTTAAATGATCGGCTATTACACGCATTGCAATATCTGTTTCAGGTGATGTACCGTATTTTATTCCGCTTAAATCTGAAATCTCCCTTATTATAGGAGTGAAGACATCAGTATCATAATTTGATTTTTTACCCTGGAGTACCATACAAAGACGTTCAAAACCCATCCCTGTATCGACATGTTTAGCCGGCAGTTGTTGCAGAGAGCCATTAGCCAGGCGGTTAAACTCCATAAACACAAGATTCCAGATTTCAATTACCAACGGATCACCGGTATTTACAAGTGAAGCACCGTCAATAAGTTTCCGTTGTTCATCATCGCGGATATCTACATGTATTTCAGAGCACGGACCACAAGGGCCGGTATCGCCCATTTCCCAGAAATTATCTTTTTTACTGCCTCTTAATATTCTTTCAACTGCTATATATTTTTCCCAATAGCTGTATGCTTCCATATCGGCCTGAAGGTTATCACCCTCGTCACCCCCGAAAATTGTAACATAGATACGGCTTTTATCTACTTTTACCACCTCAGTAAGGTATTCCCACGCCCATTCAATAGCTTCCTTTTTAAAGTAGTCGCCGAATGACCAGTTGCCAAGCATCTCGAACATTGTGTGATGATAGGTATCATGACCTACTTCTTCAAGGTCATTGTGCTTACCAGAAACCCTGAGACATTTCTGGGTATTCGCTATTCTGGGATATTTCACCGGTGAATTACCTAAGAAAATATCCTTAAACTGGTTCATACCTGCATTTGTGAACATCAGCGTAGGATCATCTTTAATCACCATGGGTGCTGAAGGAACTATATGATGTTGTTTAGATTCGAAGAAATTTAAAAAGCTCTGTCTTATTTCTTTAGCATTCATATTCAGTGGGTTATCTTAAATGGCAGTTTTGAAAATTGAAGTTTAGGCTGTTAAAAGCTTGCAAATTTACTTTAAAATGTTAATTTTGCGACACCTAAAATTAAACATGGGAAATAGCCGGCTCCCTTAGTTCAATTATAAATAGTAGAAATGTCAAAGGTTAGATATCATTTCAACCCATTATCGTTGAAGATTGAGAAGGTTCAGGTAACTTTCCGACAGAAATTTACCCGGTTACTTTCGGTTATAGCCACCGGTCTTGTTTTTTCATCCGTTGTTCTTATTATAGCGTATAATTTCCTCGATTCACCAAAAGAGAGGATGCTTAAAAGAGAGCTTGACCAGTATGAACTTCAGTTCAAGATATTGAATGACCGGCTTGAGCAGGTTCAAACGGTGGTAGCTGATTTGCAGGACAGGGATGATAATATTTACAGAGTAATATTTGAGTCAGAACCTATTCCTTCATCTGTCAGAAAAGCTGGTTTTGGTGGCGCTAACCGATATGAAAAGCTTGAAGGTTACAAGAATACTGAAATCATTAAAAATACTTCTAAAAAACTCGATATGATTGCCAGCCAGTTGGTAGTGCAGTCAAAGTCATACGATGAAGTATTTGAACTTGCCAAAGGCAAGGAAAAAATGATGGCTGCTATTCCTGCCATTCAACCAATTTCAAATAAGGATCTCAGAAGAATTGGTTCATATTTTGGGTACAGAACTGATCCTTTTTATAAAGTGACCAAATTTCATGAAGGTATTGACTTCACAGCAAGTGTTGGTACCGAAGTTTATTCAACTGGCGATGGAACCGTTGTAAATGTTGGCCGTAAGGGTGGTTATGGAAATTGTATCATCATCAACCATGGATTTGGATATCAAACCCTTTATGCGCATTTGTCGAAAATGAATGTAAAGCCCGGACAGAAAGTTCAGCGGGGAGAAGTCATAGGAAGGGTTGGGAATACCGGAAAATCAACTTCACCACATTTGCACTATGAGGTTCATAAAGGGAACAGGTCTATAGACCCGATTAACTTCTTCTTTAATGACCTTACCCCTGAAGAGTACGAATTAATGATTGAGTTATCACAAAGGCCTTCACAAACTCTTGATTAATCTGGTATGCCCTATAAAAAGCCTGTTATTAAAAAGGTTTATTACCGCATTGGCGAAGTAGCAGCCATGTTCGGTGTTAATATTTCCTTGATCAGGTTTTGGGAAAATGAATTTACCATTATAAAGCCTTTCCGCAATAAAAAAGGCAACCGGTTTTTTACCGAGGCTGATATTGAGAACTTCCATATTATCTATCACCTTGTGAAAGAAAGAGGATATACACTTCAGGGTGCAAAAGAGAAACTCAAGAGCAATTATGCTGAAGTTTCTGAGAACCACCAGGTTGTAAAAACACTGCAGGAGATTAAAGCCTTTCTTCTCGATTTGAAAGAAAACCTTGATTAATTCCAGATTTCACATTCCAGATTCAAAATCATGATTCACTCAGCAAATTGTTGTTAGCTGAATCTCACTCAATAGCGAAAAGCTTTAAAAATATTTCTTCGCTGACAGGTAATTGGTGACATAGTCAGCAACACCTTCTTCAAGAGAGGTAAACCCGTCATTATACCCTGCTTTTATAAGTTTATCCATAACGGCTTCAGTAAAATACTGGTACTTATCCCTTATATCCTGTGGTGTTTCAATATATTCAATGTTTGCAGCAACTTGCATGGCATTGAAGGTGGCTTTCGCCAAATCATTAAAAGAACGGGCTTTACCGGTGCCAAGATTGTATAAGCCCGGAGCAGGTTGTTTTTTCATCATAAAGTAGAGCACATTAACGACATCCTTCACATACACAAAATCGCGCAGTTGCTCTCCATCCCTGAATTCGGGCTTATGAGATTTAAACAACTTTACTTTTTGAGTCTCATTTATTTGCCTGTAAGCATGAAAGATTACCGATGCCATTCTTCCTTTATGGTATTCGTTAGGTCCGTAAACATTGAAGAACTTCATACCTGCCCAAAAAGGAGGAGCCTCAAAATGGCTCAACACCCATCTGTCAAAATCATTTTTCGATTCGCCGTATGGATTTAGTGGCTTCAATTGTTCAACTACTGAATGATCATCAACGTACCCTAATTCGCCTAAACCATAAGTAGCAGCTGAAGAAGCGTATACAAGCGGTACTTCGTACTGACTGCAAAGTGTATAGATGTTTTTGGAGTAACCCAGGTTTAGTTCATTGAATACCTGAACATTAAATTCAGTGGTATCAGTTCTGGCACCTATGTGGAATACAAAATCAATGGTCTCACTATTTTTGATAAACCAGGAGAAAAAGTGGTTTCTATCAACTTTCTCAAGTATTTGTTTTCCTTCAAGATTGCCACTTTTCTCGGTTTTTGAGAAATCATCAACTGCGATGATATCTGAATGTCCTTCTGAAATTAATTTGGAAATCAGGCAACTGCCTATAAATCCGGCTGCTCCGGTTACTATAATCATCGGTATAGGTTATTTATTAAATCCGTAAAGTGACACCATTAATTTAAAGACGTCAGTATTTTCAATTAATCCCCTGAAGTTTTCAGAACCGGGGCCAAAAGCAAACAATGGCACAGGTGAAGCGGTATGATGGGTTGTTGAGAATGCGGTTTTTACACCACCCCTTAAGGCATCTGCCTCAATGAGTGTTAAGCCACCTGTTTCATGGTCGGCAGTTACTATCACGAGCGTATTTTTGTCTTTTTCAGCATAATTAAGAGCTACACCGACAGCTTTGTCAAAATCAAGGACTTCACTGGTGTTGTATTCAATATTATTCTCATGTCCCCCCCAGTCAATCTGCGATCCTTCAACCATGAGAAAGAATCCTTTATGATTGTTGTCAAGAATGTCAAGTGCTTTAATAACAGCCTGAGAGAGCATATCTGCACGGCCATCAATTTCTTTCGGGGCATGCACGGGATAAAGCAGACCAGCTAATTTACCGAAATCAGGGGCGTTATTAAGTTGATCGGTATTAGTTGCAACAAAATAGTTATGTGCTTTCAAACTATCTATAAGATTTAAGCTGTCAGGCCTTTCTGAAAAAGTTTTATAGCCGCCTCCGATAAATACATCAATATCGGTTTTGAGGAATTGCAGTGCTATTTCACTTGCCTGATTTCTGTTTTCAACACTGGCAATAAAAGATGCCGGTGTAGCATGTGTAATGTCGCAGGTTGTCACCATGCCTGTAGCAAGTCCGTTTTCTTCTGCTATTTTAAGTATGCTTTTTAATGGTTTTTTATCCTTGTCAACTCCAATAAATCCATTGTTAGTCTTTGTGCCGGTAGCTAAAGCCGTACCTGCAGCAGCAGAATCTGTTATATCACTATCTGCAGAATTCGTTTTTACAAGTGCAGTATTAGAACATCTCTGCATATTGAGATCCATTTTAGAAGCCAGCATTGCTGCATAAACTTCTGTAATGCCCATACCGTCACCTATAAGAAGAATAACATTTTTGGGTTTACCAGATATGTTAACTCTTGTTTGCGCTGACAGATCACTGATAGGAGAAACTATCTGAAAGAAAAAAAATAGTGCACCAAGTAAAGCTCTTATTTGCATGACAATTAATTTAGTCAGGCAAAATTACAATTTAAGCTTTAACGATGCAGGCATAATAAAAAACTAATTACATTTACGTCCTTAAAAACCGGGTTAACGGAATATTAGAACATTAAAGATCCTTAATACCAGACAATCAAAAACATTTCATTAACAACCTAAACCTATCTTTATGAAAGAGAAACTAGTAAGTATTCTCAGTGAATCCAAAGCAGCAAGATGGACTGCCCTGGCAGTGGTCGCATTTACGATGCTGACAGGATATTACCTGGCTGATGTAATGGCACCATTGCAACAATTACTTGAAGCACAAAAAGGCTGGAACGGAAGTGAGTATGGTTTCTTTACCAGTGCTTACGGATGGTTCAACGTATTTTTATTAATGTTGATTTTTGGTGGTATCGTGCTCGATAAAATGGGAGTCAGATTCACCGGGATGGGTGCAACTATTATAATGGTAATAGGTACCGCTGTGAAGTATTGGGCTATTTCAACCCATTCTTTAGATGGCATGATAATCTTTGGATGGAAAGCTCAGGTATTAATTGCCGCTTTAGGTTATGCAACTTTTGGGGTTGGTGTTGAAATCGCAGGTATTACCGTTTCAAAAATTATTGTAAAATGGTTTAAAGGAAAAGAACTGGCTTTAGCAATGGGACTTGAAATGGCTACCGCACGTTTGGGTACTACACTTGCATTGTCAACTTCATATCCAATTGCACGTGCAATGGGTGATGTGTCTTTCCCAATCCTCCTCTGTCTCATTATGCTTTGTATAGGAACAATCGCGTTCTTTATCTACACTTTTATGGATAAAAAGCTTGATGCTTCAATAGATGCCAGAAATGCCGGCGACGCAGACTACGTTGAAGAAGAAGCATTCAGTATGAAAGATATAGTCTATATCATTAAAAACAAGGGATGGTGGTACATAGCTATTCTTTGCGTTCTCTTTTATTCTGCCGTATTCCCATTCCTGAAATTTGCTTCAAATCTTATGGTTAATAAGTTTGGTGTTGATCCTGAACTTGCAGGCAGTATTCCTGGCTTGCTTCCTTTTGGAACAATATTCCTTACCCCATTCTTTGGAAACCTTTATGACCGTAAAGGTAAAGGTGCAACAATCATGATTATTGGAGCAATTATACTTATTTTGGTGCATGCAATGTTTGCTATTCCATTATTTAATAATTATATCATTGCAATCGGTCTTACCGTTCTTTTAGGAATCGGATTCTCCCTTGTTCCATCTGCAATGTGGCCATCAGTTCCAAAAATTATTCCTGAGAAACAACTCGGAACTGCATATGCCATGATCTTCTGGGTTCAGAACTGGGGATTAATGGGTGTCCCTGCTTTAATTGGCTGGGTGCTTGATAGATATTGTATCATAGGAAAGGTTATAAATAAGGATGGCCTTGAAGTTACCCAATACGATTATACGCTTCCTATGATTATATTCATGGGCTTAGGAGTACTTGCACTTGTATTTGCTTTCCTTTTAAAAGCTGAAGACAGGAAAAAAGGATACGGACTGGAACTGCCTAACATGGTTAGTTAATCAGCAAATCATAAGTTAAAATAAAGGCTGTTCATTACAGCCTTTTTTTTTTAATGCCACATCCAAAATCTGCATGGCATATATAAAGAAAAAAAACCTGCCGGGATCGCAGGTTTTTTTTATTTGGTGAGATTGTGCATAATGAGTACCGGGAAAGTTACATTACACACTTGAAAATATACAATGGTGCCGGGAAAGTTCCATTGTACGAAGTGGAATTTTTAATACTGCAAAGGTGTGATCAAATCTTTAGCTATGGTGATCCGTTTATCAAACGTCACTATCTATTTATCAGACGTAGCATTTTTACCGGAATTCGTAAAATTGATCAGATGAAATTGAAATGAATTGCAGCAGATTTTATGACCAATAATTGTTATTTAGCTTGATTGCCGGTGCGTGAGTTTAACCGGAATAACAATATGCTGAAAATCTATAAAAGTGGATGGGTTCTCAATTCTTTTAAGTAATATATCCACTGCCTGATTTCCCATCATATAACCATCCTGTTCAACTGTTGTTAGCGTCGGACAGGCAATTCCTGCAATAGGGTCATTACCAAATCCTACAACCTTGATTTGTTGGGGTATCAGGTAGCCAGCCTGCTGCAATATTTGCATCGCAGCAATTGCAGTGAAATCATTTACAGCAAATATGCCATCAATATCCTTTGATAGGGACAGCAGTTTATCTTTTGCGGCCAAAACTTCATTCCTTGTATCACACTGAAGTATAAGCGTTTCATCAACCTTTAGGCTATTGTCGCTCATTGCCTTATAAAAGCCTTCCATCCTTGATTTGCCAATTTGCAGGTGCGCAGGCGATGATAAATGTAATATTCGCCGGGCACCCTGTTTAATAAGGTGTGAAGTTGCCAGGTAGGCACCTTCAAAGTCATTAGTTACAATTCGGTCGGTTGCTACGGTTTCACAAATCCGGTCAAAGAAAACAAGCGGAATGCCACTGTCAATCAAATCTTTGAAATGTCCCGAGTCGTGTGTTGTTTTGCTCTGGGAAATTAAAATACCATCTACCCTGTTATCAAGAAGAACCTGGGTATTTATAACTTCACGATTATAGTCTTCATTTGATTGGCAAATGATTAGACGATATCCCTTGGAATAAGCAATATCCTCAATACCACTAATAATTGATGAAAAAAAGTGATGGACAATTTCAGGAATGATTAAACCCAAAGTATTTGATCGTTGTTTTTTCAAGCTGAGGGCCAGGGCGTTAGGACGGTAATTAACCTCTGCTGCATATTGTTGCACAACTCTCTTTGTCTCAATACTAATATCAGGGTGATCCTTTAAAGCTCTTGATACAGTAGAAGGTGAAATACCAAGTGCTTTCGCAATATCATTTATAGAGATCAGGTGAGATTTCATGTTTGGGTTTACTGAAATTTGGATAAAAGTATACTTTTTTCTCAAACACTATTGTGACTGTGGTGTTTTTAGCACTATTTAACGGAAAGTGCAAAAAATGTATTAACTTAGTTAATTCTTTAGTCAAGATAGGTTTCTGGTCTTTTTAATTAATGGCTATTCATGTTGTCAGCAGTCTGTTTTTGACTTATTAATCGCCATAAAAGTATCAAAAGATGTATTTCAGTGCAAACGTTTGCATAAAAATATTTCGTCAAATCATTGATTTTGTTGATGAAGCAGGATGTATATAGTTAAAATTTTCTTATTATTGTACCACGAAAGATATCGGTAAAAATCTATATAAAACCACATAATCACACACATAAAATAAAATCGGTAGTATGAAGAAGCATAGACATTTGCTCAACGTACTGTTTATTTTCATCGCTTTTCTATTTTCTGTCAGTGCAATAGCACAGGAAATAAAGATAAGCGGAGTAGTAACAGACGGATCAAATGGCAGCACCATGCCAGGTGTTACCATTGTAGTCAAGAATACCACATCAGGAACAACAACTGATATTGATGGAAAATACAATATCAATGTTGCTCCGGGCTCAACCCTGGTATTCTCCTTTATAGGATATACCACACAGGAAATTGCTGTCGGCAATAACAAATCAATTAATGTTACTTTACAGCCTGAGTTAACTGAACTTGAAGAACTGGTTGTTATTGGATACGGTACCCAGCGTAAATCGGACAGAACAGGTGCAGTTGTTGCGGTTCAGGCAGAAGATATGAACAAAGGTGTACTTACCGACCCAATCCAGGGTATGCAGGGTAAAGCAGCCGGAGTTCTCATCACCAAAAAGGGCGGTGACCCGAATGAAGGTTTTGCTGTCAGAATCAGGGGCGCTTCGAGTTTGTCAACTGAAACCAATCCGCTTTATGTAGTTGATGGTGTGCCGGGCGTTGATCCTACAACCATTGCAACTGAAGATATTGAATCATTTAACGTTCTTAAAGATGCTTCAGCTGCTGCTATCTATGGATCCAGGGGTGCTCATGGTGTTGTTATTATCACAACTAAAAAGGGGACTGCCAAAGGAAACAGAATTGAATTATCATCATCAGTTTCTACTGAAACAGTTGCACATAAACTCGATCTTCTGAATGCTGATCAAATCAGGCAATATGTTCAGCAATATAACCTGAACTTTATTGACGGAGGCGCAAATACTGACTGGCAGAACGAAATATACAGAACCGGTAGTTCTCAGAATTACGACCTTGCCTTCTCAGGCAGTACATCTAAAGGCGGATACAGAGCTTCCGTTTCACATCAGGACAATAAAGGGGTTATTATCGGATCTGAAAAAAAGAGAACTATTGCAAGGTTAAATGCCGATGACAAGTTTTTTAATGACAGATTGGTTGTATCAACAGGTATTTCAGGTGCTTTTGAAAATAATGACTATGTCAATTATTCTTCAAATGGTCCATTTGATGTAATTTATCAGATGATTCAGAGAAATCCCACCGACCCTGTTTACAATGCTGATGGCAGCTATTATGAGTTGGAACGTGACTTTCAATATGGTAATCCGGTAGCATTAGCCAAGGATATCACGAACAAGCGCGATGCTAAAGACTTTTTTAGTTTTCTCAGGGCTGATCTTGAAATCGTTAAAGGCTTGTTTGGTGGTGTTAACTTGTCATATGTTAGAGATGACAACCAAACCTATTATTTCGAACCTGATTATTTGCAGTTAGGCAAATTCCAGGGTTACGGTAAAAGGAATTATGATAACCACAGTTCAAGATTGATTGAAACTACCTTAAAATACATTCACAGTTTTGACAAGCATAATCTGGAATTACTGGGTGGTTATTCATGGCAGGACCAGGTGTTTAATGGTTTTTATGCCCAGGGTAACAGCCCGTTCCTCAATTATAGTGGTGCCAACGATTTAGGTATGCTTCAAACGGTTGTTGCAGGTAACGACATTGATTCATGGTTTAATTCAAGTAAATTGATATCATTCTTTGGCAGAGGTGTATACAATTACAATAATAAGTACTACCTCACTGCAACCATTAGAAGAGACGGCTCGTCTAAGTTTGGTGCAAATAAAGAATGGGGATGGTTCCCTTCGGCTTCTGTTATGTGGAATATTACAGGTGAAAACTTTATGAGTAATGTAAATTTCATCAGTAACCTTCGTTTGAGAGCTGGATACGGACAAGCAGGTAATGAAAAGATAGGTATTGGTAAAGATATCAGAACCTATGTTTCAGGCGGGTCTGCATACAATTTTGAAACCGGTGAGGAAGTTATCTCTATGGTATTTGCAAATGAATCAAATCCAAATTTACAGTGGGAGGTTAATACCGAGCTTAATTTAGGACTTGATTTTGGAATTTTAGATGACAGGATTTCAGGAACCATTGAGTATTACAATAAAACAAACTCTAAGCTTCTGGGACTGTATGACGTACCCGTGCCACCTAACGCAAGCAGAAACTTTTGGGCTAACGTTGGAGAAATTGAAATAAAAGGTATGGAATTTACTATCCAGGCTTATCCTGTTAGAACAAGTGCCTTAAAATGGAGGACAAATCTTACATACTCAACCTATGAGCAGAAAGTAATTAATCTTTCAAGTGAAGAATTAGGTTTATTCTGGTCACAGGACCAGGAAGGTTATATTGCAGGACGTGGTTTGGTTGGTGCTGATAACTGGACCCAGGTGATTAAACCGGGTTATGCTGTGGGTACCTGGTACATTCCTCAATACGCCGGTTTATCAGAAGATGGTAAGTTCTTGTTTTATACGGCAGCAGGTGGTGTAACACGTGAAATTTCAAAAGCTGAAAGAAGATACCTGGGCGATGCAAATCCGGATTTTGAACTTGGATGGTCAAACTACTTTACCTTCCTTAAGAATTTTGATTTTAGCTTCACCGTGCGTGCAGTATATGGACATAAGATATTCAATACTACAAAGCTTTTCTTTGGAAACCCATACCTGCTTCCAAACCTCAATGTGCTTCAGTCAGCTCTTGATGAAAAAGAAAGAGGTTTAAATGACAATCCAAAGATGAGTGATTATTATCTGGAGGACGGTTCATTTGCCCGTTTGGACAATTTATCATTTGGTTATAACATACCAATGAAGAAAATTCAGAATGTAAGAGTGTATATTGCTGCAAACAATGTGCTTACCTTAACCAAGTATACAGGCATTGATCCTGAAATATCAGCTATTGGCAGATCTTTCGGATTAGACCAGTATAATGTTTATCCAAAGACAAGGACAGTTGTAGTAGGACTTAATGTAACTCTTTAATAAGTAAGAAAGATGAAAAAGATATTTTTAGCATTTACATTCATAGCTTCATTCTTTGTTGGTTGTACTGACCTGAAAGATGAAGTACTTGACCGGATTCCGGAAGATCAATATGTTGTTGACCCGGTATTACAAATGACCCCTATTTATGAGCCTATGAGGGAATTCCTCGATAATGGTGGATGGTGGTTTGCACAGGAGCTTACATCTGATGAAATGGTGGGGCCAACCCGTGCAAGTGACTGGGATGATGGTGGAAAGTGGCGTGTTTTGCATACTCACACCTGGGAGAATAACACTGAGGCTATTAACAATATGTGGGAAAGGTTCAACCGTGGAGTAACTGAAGCAAATAAATTCCTTGAAGCCCAGGCCCAGTTTGCCGGTGATTCAGTTGTTGATGCCGGTATTGCAAAAGGTAAAATTCTGAGGGCTTACTACTATTACCTGTTGATTGATAACTACGGTGATGTACCATTTGTAACTGAATACCTGAATGCGCCCAAGTTGCCGGTAAAAGAACACCGTGATGTAATTTGGCAGAATATTGTGAATGATATAGAAACAGGTATTGAAAAACTTCCCCCAAGTACATCAAAAACCGCTGTAACTCCTGCAATGGCTTATGCGCTGCTTGCTAAATTGTATTTAAATGCAGAGCAGTATACAGGTACCAGTAATCCTGACTACTGGGTTAAAGCCGAACAGGCATGTGATGCCATTATTGCACTAGGGCAATATTCGCTTGAAGCCAATCCGTTAGCCCCATTTGTTACAAACAACCAGAATTCTGTTGAAAATATCTGGGCTATTCCTTATGATGAGGACAATTACAAAGGAAACAACCTTCACATGCGCACCTTGCATTACAACAGTAATCTTACTTTTGATATGTCGGTTGGTCCCTGGAATGGTTTTGCAGTTACTGAAGATCATTACAACACTTACACTGAAAATGACCTCAGAAAGGCTTATTTCCTTGTTGGACAGCAATACACATCTGATGGGAAACCTATCACCGATGCAGTTGCCAATGCCAATTTAGTTTTTACCCCAAATATTCCTGCTTTATTGATGGATGCTTCTTTTACAGCTGCCCAAATCCGTATGTCAGGTGCACGTGTGGCAAAGTTTGAAATTAAAAAAGGTGCAAAAGACAACCTGAGCAACGATTTCCCAATATTCAGATATGCTGATGTTCTGCTCATGAAAGCAGAAGCAATGATCAGGCAAGGGAAAAATGGTGATGAGTTTGTTAATATGGTACGCGTAAGGGCAGGTTTAGAGCCTTGGAGTGGTACAACACTCGATCAGATACTTGAAGAACGAGGCCGTGAAATGTTCTGGGAAGCACATCGCAGGCAGGATCTTATCCGTTTTGGCAAGTTCAATGATGAATGGTGGGAAAAACCTGCTTCTACACCTGACAGAAAGATATTCCCAATCCCTCAATGGGCTATTGACGCAAATCCAAACTTAGGGGACAATATTTGATAATTCATATTTTGACTAATTGTTTAACCACAAAAAACCAGTAAAATGAAAAACAATCGATTGAATCTATTACTGAAGGCGAGTTTCTTAATGCTTGCTTTTATGTTTGTTTTCTCAGCTTGTAAGAAGGATGACGATAATACGACTCCTCCGGTACTTGTTGAAGATGGAATGTATATTAAGGGTGATGCTACTCCATATACTGACCTGAATACAAAATCAGCAATGGCTGCCGGTATTAATGAAGTTGGCCAGGCTGCAAGAAATAACATGTATGAGAAGTACAGCACGCTGAAAGCTGGTTCTACTTTCCAGGTAATTGAAGTATCAGGCACAACCCAGACTACATGGGGACCTGCAACAAACGAAGTTGTTACTCTGGCCGGTGAAAACGATCAGATTACTGCTGATGTTCAGAAGGGTACATTGGGTAATAGTGGAACTTTCAGTGTTCCTGCTGATGGTATGTATCATATTATAATTGATAAAAACACAGGTACTTATGCTATTGCTCCTGTTTTAAAATGGGCAATCATTGGTGGAGTTACTGAAGCTGGTTGGTCAGATACTGAACTTCCTTTAGTTGGTGGTTTCAGCCAGAATGCCATGAAATGGGAAGCTACCGGACTGACTTTGCGTGCCGGTGATTTCAAATTCCGTTATAGTGGAGGCTGGAAACTTGAATTATCAGGTGACTCTGTTAAAGTTAATACCAATTTTGGTGGTGTTACAGGTGGTACTTTACCTAACCTGAATACAACTTTAGTTCCGGGTGGCGCTAATTATCTTCTCACTGCTGATCAGGAAGGTATTTACACTGTAACAATCAACTGGACTGCTGATGGCGGTTACACAAGCAGCCTTGTTAAAACTGGTGATGTTGAACCACTTAATTACCCAACTGAACTTTACATGATTGGTGATGCAGTTGGTGACTGGGATTGGGCTAATACCGATCTTCCTATGGTTCCTGTAAATAGCAAACCTCACCTCTTCTGGAAAATAGTTTGGATGAGCGGCGATCCTGTAACAGGATTCAAATTTGCTCCTGAAAAAGCATGGGGTCATGATTTCGGTAAAACCGGTGAGATGACTAATGACATTTATGCAAAGGGTGGTGATAATATTCCTTCGCCTGCAACTGCCGGTTATTATATGGTTACTGTAAACTTTGAAACTAACGAGATTGCAATTACTCAGCCAATGGTTTACCTCATTGGTGATGCAGTTGGAAGTTGGGATGCAGGTGTTGCTGCTAACTTATTTACCGTTGATAATACAAATCAGGTAGTTACAATTACCAAAGAACTTGCAGCAGGGAACCTCCGTATGTATGCATGGATGGATAAAGGCTGGTTTACCGATTGGTGGCAGGCTGAATTCAACATCTTTGATGGTGCTATAGTTTATCGTGGTACCGGTGGAGACCAGGCTGCAGTTCCTGTAACCGCAGGCTCACATACTATCAATTTGAACTTCAAGGATAATACCGGAACTATAAATTAATAGTATCTTTAAAATAACTTAAAGAGGCTGTCTTAACCAAGACAGCCTCTTTGCTTTTCATACGCTTTCAGGTTATAAATCAGAAATCTGTATTTTTGCCCCATGAGAAGAAAGAAAGACCGGTTAGACCCGTTTATAATTGAAAATGTTGAAATTTTAGATGCCGGCGCTGAGGGTAATGCAATAGCAAAGCATAATGACATGGTGATATTTGTACCTTTCGTTGTGCCCGGCGATGTTTGCGATGTTAGGATTGTTTCAAAAAAACGCCGCTTCCTCGAAGGTCGTGCCATTAAATTCCATAAACTGTCAGATAAAAGAACCCAACCTCTATGCCAGCATTTTGAAGTCTGTGGTGGTTGTAAGTGGCAAAATATGGAGTATGCCGAACAGCTTTTCTACAAACAGAAACAGGTTGTGGATGCATTCTCAAGGATAGGACATCTGGAATATCCACCCATGGAAGCAATACTTCCTTCACCTGAAATATATTACTATCGCAACAAGCTTGAATATACTTTTTCGGCTTTCCGCTGGCTTACTGCCGATGAAATTGGTGAAGAAACCGAAATTGTGAACAGGGAAGCACTTGGCTTCCATATACCGGGTATGTTTGATAAAGTATTGGATATCCAAACCTGTTATCTTCAACCGGAGCCCACCAATGCCATCAGAAACGGATTAAGGGAATTTGCAAAATCAAAAGGGTATTCTTTCTATAATATCCGCAAATTTGAAGGCGACCTGCGTAATGTAATTGTTCGCAATGCGGGTGACGATTTAATGGTAATCATGGTTTTTGGAGTTGAAAACCCGGAAATTGTTGAAGATGTAATGAATTATCTCTCATCAGAATTTCAACAGATTACAAGCCTTTATTATGTCATCAATCTCAAACATAACGACACAATAAGTGATCTTCAGCCAATATTATACAAAGGCCGGCCATTTATTACAGGCAAAATGGAAGACCTGCAATTCAGGATTGGTCCGCTTTCATTCTATCAGACCAATGCGCGCCAGGCTGAAACCATGTATAAACTAACCAGGGAATTTGCTGCTCTTAGCGGAAATGAAACTGTTTACGACCTTTATACAGGCACCGGTACAATTGCCAATTTTGTTGCCCGTAATGCAAAAAAGGTCATTGGCATTGAGTATGTTGAAGCAGCAGTAGAAGATGCACGGCTGAATTCGGAATTAAACAATATCTCAAACACCACATTTTTTGCCGGCGATATGGCAAAAGTACTCACAGCTGATTTTATTCAGCAAAACGGAAAGCCTGATGTACTCATAACCGATCCTCCGAGGGCTGGTATGCACGAAAAGGTTGTTTTGAGCATCATTGAAGCTGCACCTGAAAGAGTCGTTTACGTGAGCTGTAATCCGTCTACACAGGCAAGAGACATTGCCCTCATGTCAGATAAGTACTCAATTGTAAAAACCCAGCCTGTTGATATGTTCCCTCACACACATCATGTAGAGAATATTTGCCTGCTTCAAAGGAAGGTTGAAAACTAGGAAACATTCGTGAACTATTTGATGCTTCGCTACTTCAGCGACTACCCGGCGCTACCCGACAGCTACCCCTATGGGGTGACTGTCCTGTAGTTCCGGTGTAGTTCAGAAGTAGTGCTGAAGTATAGTATATTCGAATGAATCACGACTTAATCCCAAATGGAACTCAATATAATTGGTTGTTAGCAATAAGATTCCGCTCAGTATTCCGATCAGCGACCGGGGCATATCCTGGTGATTTTATCGAACAATAACCATTGACCGGACTCATGATCTTGTTCTTTTACCATAATTTTAGCCTTTAGCCTTATTTTTTATCAGCTATTATTCTGAATCAGCAAATGCAATTCGTCAACTTTCAGGTTTTCTCCTTTTACTGTAAGTTGTGCCTGGTTATAGAAGCGTTCTCTTGCATTAAGGTGGTTGGCAATGTATGATGGAAGGTCGTTATCTGATATGCGGCGCAGCAATGGCCTTTCTGTTTTTGAGTCAATTATTCTTTTAGCCAGTGAATCGGGGTGCATTTTGACGTAAATGGTTATTCCCGATCTGTTCATCATAGCCATATTATCATAAAAGCAGGGTGTGCCTCCTCCGGTTGCAATTACAATATTATTTCGGGCTGCCAATGATTTAAGAACTGAATTCTCGAGTAACCTGAATGCATCTTCTCCTTCTTGCTCAAATATGACAGATACAGGTTTTCCTGTCATGTTTTCTATGGCAGAATCAGTGTCGATAAAATCAAACTTCAGCCTGGTGGCAAGTTTTTTGCCGACTGTTGATTTACCACAACCCATATACCCAATTAAAAATACCGGCTTCGCCATAAGTAACATTTTGTTTTGCAAAGATAAGATAAGCCGGAATGGGAAGTGATGAGAGTGAATGCTCAACCTGTTTTTGTTTCAAAAGCCTGTCAGAGTAAATAAATTGTGTTAATTTTAACAAATAAATCAAGTAAACAATAAGATGCAGAGCCCCGATATTCATGAAGTGTTATTCAAGTACTGGGGATATTCACGTTTCAGGCCACAGCAGGAAGCCATCATAGAATCGGTTCTGTCAGGCAATGATACACTGGCACTTCTTTCAACCGGTGGGGGTAAATCTGTTTGCTTTCAGGTGCCTGGATTGTGTTTGCCGGGATTAACCCTGGTTGTTACTCCGCTTATTGCCTTAATGAAGGACCAGTCAGAAAGGCTTAAAAAGCTTGGCATTCCATCTGAAGCTATCTATTCAGGCATGTCGTCCCGAGAAACGGAACTGGCATTAAATCATGTAATGCATGGTAATGCAAAGTTTCTTTACATGTCACCTGAGCGCATAAGTTCTGAATACTTCAGGGAAATCCTGAGGAATATCAGGATCAGCCTGATTGTTGTTGATGAAGCACATTGTATCTCGCAATGGGGATACGATTTCAGGCCACCTTATTTGAAAATAGCCGGATTGAGACCAATGTTTCCGGACGTTCCGGTATTGGCACTTACTGCTACTGCCACACCTGATGTTGTAAAGGACATACAAGCCAGGTTGGAATTCCGGAAGGAAAATGTTTTTACAGGGAATTTTGAACGCTCAAACCTGGTTTATGTAGTCACAAAAGATGAGAATAAACTGAACCGGTTATTAAGAGTTTTAAAGGGTGTTCAGGGACAAGGTATTGTGTATGTCAGGAATCGGAAGAAAACACGGGAGACAGCCGAATTTCTGCGTTTTAACAATATCAGCGCAGATTATTATCATGCAGGATTGCCGGCCAGGGAACGGGAAAGCAGGCAAAACGACTGGATTCAGGGATATACAAGGATAATTGTTTGCACCAATGCCTTCGGAATGGGTATTGACAAGCCTGATGTGAGGAGTGTGGTACATCTTGACCTTCCCGATTCAATTGAAGCATATTTCCAGGAAGCTGGCAGGGCAGGCAGGGATGGTAAGAAATCGTATGCTGTGCTTTTATATGATGATGCAGATGTCATTGATGCAGAGAAATATCAGGAAATCAATTTTCCTGAACCTGAAATCATAAGAAACGTATACAGGGCTTTGGGTAATTATTACGATCTTGCCATTGGTACAGGACGCGACCTCGTGTTTGAAATGGATATATCAGGTTTTTCAAAAAAGTATAATTTTAACCCGGTTATAGCCTTCAATGCACTTAAATTTCTGGAACGTGAAGGATACTTGTCGTTAAACGAGGCAATGTACAGCAGCTCAAGATTTGTTTTTAATGTTAATAAACAGGAACTCTATAAATTCCAGGTCGAAAATCCGCAGTATGATATGCTTATTAAAACTATGCAACGATCATACGGAGGGTCATTTAATGAGCCGGTGCCGGTTGTGGAGGCTGAGCTGGCCCGGAGGATGGAAACAACCGAGCAGGTTATCAAAGGAATGCTCGGCAAGATGGACAGAATGGAAATACTTTCGTACTTCCCCGTAAGTGATAAACCCCAGCTCTCATTTACGTGTGAACTGGTAAATGCAACCCATATTTCAATCTCACCTGAAAACTATAAACTGCGAAAAGATGATGCCAGAAGAAGACTGGATGCCTTAATTGAATACTTATCTGTTGATAAATGCAGAAGTCAGACTTTAATTAATTATTTCGGGCAAAAAGCAGGGAGATGCGGCGTTTGTGATGTTTGCCTCGAAGCCAGCAAAAACACCTTAAGTGAACTCGAATACTCCAGGATAGTTGATATTATTAAGCCTATGCTGCAACTAAATGAGCAAAAAATGGCACAGCTGATTGATGCCTGTGAACCACTCAGCAGGGAGAAGGTGATAAAAGCTGTTTCATGGCTTGTTGATTCTGATAAAGTGAAGAAGCTTGATACTGATCTGTATAAATGGAACTAAGTGGTCTCTGTTGACAATTAATGAATTAACACTGTATGACTCACCATCGTCTTACCCTATCTTTTTATACACGTGATGATGTAACCCTCATTGCAAGGGAGTTACTTGGAAAACGACTGGTTAGTTTTGCTGATGGCAGGCTGACTTCAGGATATATTACTGAAACAGAAGCATACAAAGGAATTATTGATAAAGCATCTCACGCGTATGGCAACAGAAGAACCAAAAGAACAGAGACCATGTTCAGCGAGGGAGGAATAGCCTATATATATTTTTGCTATGGAATGCATTCACTGCTAAATGTTGTAACTAACCACAATGGGATTCCCCATGCAGTGCTAATCAGGACCATTCTTCCGGAAACGGGCATGAATATTATGACTGAACGCATAGGCAGGCAGGTCTCAGATAAAGATGGTGTGGGACCGGGAAGGGTGACTAAGCTGCTGGGATTGACCTTTGCTGATGACAAAGAAGACCTTGTAAAAGGAAATAAAATCTGGATTGAAGATGCAGGAATAGAAGTACCTGATACCTTAGTTAAACTTACCCCAAGAATAGGGGTATCCTATGCAGGGGAAGATGCATTATTGCCATACAGGTTTGTAATTACTCAAAAAGAGTTGGCAGGACTTGTTAAAAGCTTCTTATAAGGGGATGTAAGATATGCCAGGGGCCCCCTTTCATAGCCGTGGCAAATACAATAAATAAAAAAGGACCCTGAAGGTCCTTTTCTTAGTCTTTCAATTGCAGTTACTAAAGCAATTACTTTACGTTCTTTGAAAGTTCTGTACCTGGTTTGAATTTAACAACCTTCTTAGCTGCAATTTTAATTTCCTTGCCGGTTTGTGGATTACGGCCTTTACGTGCTGCACGTTTTGAAACCGAAAATGAACCGAAACCAACGAGAGCAACTCTGTCGCCCTTCTTTAATGTTTTTGAAGTTGCAGATACAAAAGCATCGAGTGCTTTCTTTGAGTCAGCTTTAGTAAGACCTGATTCTGCTGCCATGGCAACGATTAATTCTTGTTTGTTCATTTTTACCAGTGTTTAGATTAATAATAAGTTGGATAACCTACTACAAATATAATCTATTCTTGTGTAAAATCAAGCATTTTGAAGAAAAACCTTCAAAAAAGTTAATAAAATAGGGTGATTGTTAATAACTTTCTTTGTAATTGCGTTATTTTCTTATAGTTTCAGCGCATCAGTGATTTACAAAGATTGCTAAAAAAAGTCAAAATATAGTTAGAATACTATTGAAATCTCACTCCGAAGTCCTCTTAAGAAATCAGACACGGCCATTGCTTTTTTACCGGAGGGCTGAACGGTGATAATTTCAATAAAGTGATCCTGACAGCCGATAAACAGTTTGTTGTTTTCAATTCTGATATCACCAGGCATGCCTGTGTTCTGCAAGTCGGTGAGGGTGGATTTAAGGACTTTTAATTCACTTTCGCCCTGTGAAGTCCTCATGATACCATAAGCGCCCGGATAGGGGCTTAAACCTCTTATAAAATTGTGTATGGTTAATGCCTTCTGTTGCCAGTTGATCCTGCAATCGTTTCTGAAGATCTTGGGTGCTTTTCTTAGCTGATCGCCTGAAGCTACAGGTTTCGGTTGTTCCTGTAATTGATAGTTTCCGTTAAAGATTGCATTAACGGTATCAATTACCAGTTGCGCGCCTGTTACCATAAGTTTATCATGCAGTTCTCCTGCTGTTTCATCAGCACCAACCGGCACTTCCTTGCGGAGTATTATTTTACCTGTATCAATTTCTTCATCCAGAAAGAAGGTAGTTACTCCCGACATAGTTTCACCATTGATGACTGCATGATTTATAGGGGCAGCACCACGGTATTGGGGCAATAATGAAGCGTGCAGATTAAAACATCCCAATGGAGGAAGCTTCCATACAGCTTCCGGCAATTTTCTGAATGCAACTACAATGAACAAGTCAGCGTTAAGCTTTTTAAGTTCATTCAGAAAATCAGGATCATTAAGTTTGAGTGGTTGAAGAACCTTGATACCATGCTGTACTGCAAACTCTTTTACAGGTGATGCATGCATTTTTAGCCCTCGCCCTGAAGGCTTATCAGCCACTGTGACAACAGCTGACACATTGAACTTTTGTTCAATCAGTTTTTTTAATGGCTCAACTGCAAAATCAGGTGTGCCCATGTATACTATGGTCCTGTCCTTGTTCATGGTTACTATGTATAATGAAAACACCCGGAATAAACATCCCGGGTGTTTAAATATTCTAATACAGATTATTCTGCCTTAAGGCGGGTAATATATTTTTCAACGTCACGTGCTTCAGCACTTCTTGGATATTCGGTCTTTATCCTGTTGTATATATCAAGCGCTTCATCTTTTTTTCCGGCATCTTCATAAGCCCAGGCGGCTTTCTGAAGGAAAACAGGGGTAGTGAATTCATTAATGTAAGTTTCAGCAGCTTTCACGTATTGTTTTGCTGCATCTTCTTTTTGTCCGAGTTCCATATATGCATCAGCAATAGCACCTTTTGCCATAGGAGCGAGCATCACGTCACTGGTTTTAAATTTTTCAAGGTGGTCAATTGCTTCCTGGAACTTGCCCTGGTTCAGGTAAATGATTCCGGCATAATAATGAGCAAGTTTTGCTGACTTGGTCATACTATAGTCTTCAATGATCTGAAGGAAACCGGGATAGCTGCCATCGCCATTGAGTGCAAGCCTGAGTGAATCCTGTTCAAAGTACCTTTCGGCCATAAACATTTGCGACTGTGCTTCTTTTTCACGGGGAATAAGTATAAATCTCTGGAAACCAAAGTATCCCAGTACCAGAAGCGCAATAATTCCAAGAATTATCATTAATAATTTTTGGTTCTTCTCTATAAATAATTCCGATTTACCCAAAGCCTCCTCTACAGGCGCCATGATTTTTTCTTCAGTATTGTCAGACTTCTTTGCCATTGATGTTTAAAATTTTGTGGCGCAAAAGTAACATTATTTTTTTATTCTTCGTAACTTTACTGCAACGAACTTATCTAACTCTTTAAAAATTACATTTTGTTATGGGTAAAGGAGATAAAAAAACTAAGAGAGGCAAGATCATCCTCGGTTCACATGGCGTGACCCGTCCACGGAAAACTAACCCGGTTGCTGTTAAAAAAGAAGTCATCAAAACTGTTGACGATGCAGCTAAAACTAAGTCAAAACCAAAGACCACGAAAAAAGTCAAGGAAGAATAATCTGAACCGGCTATTGAGCCGGTTTTTTTTGGGCTAAACTTTCACCAATTCCTTAAACCTTTTACCGCGCTGCTCGAAATTGATAAATTCATTATAACTGGAGGCTGCAGGCGAAAGTAAAACTGATCCTCCCGGAGGCGTTATCTCAATCGCTTTTCTTACAGCTTCATCAAACTGGTTAATGTAGTACAATTCATCCAAAGCAGCAATTTCTGCAGCAATTTCAAAGATTCGCAGACCTGCCGGTCCTGTAGCTACTATATTTCTAACATTTCCATTTTCCAGGTATTCAGCCAGTGGTCTGTAATCAATTCCTCTGTCAAAACCACCAACAATAAGAGTAGAAACTGGCTTGAGACTTTCAACAGCTGCAATGGCTGCTTCAGGAATAGTGGAAATTGAATCGTTATAAAATTTTACCTGTCCGTAGGTTCCTACATATTCAAGCCGGTGTTCAAGGGGAATAAAAGAACTGAGAGCTACTTCAATCACCTGTTCAGGAACACCTGCTAAACTGGCGGCTGCGGCAGCTATTATTGCATTATTTCTATTGTGAGTACCGGTCAAATTCGAGTGGAAATCAGCCTTTATTAATGGTTTGTTGTTAAACAGTATTTCTTTTTCTGAAATGCAGATTCCATGTTGAGTACTGGAATTCTCATTAAAAGGAATCAAGATTCCAGGGGGAGTGCTTGAATTTATCAGTGCAAGGATATTATGATCTGAAGCATTGAAAATAAAGAAATCCTCCGCTTCCTGATTTAATGCAATATTGTACTTTGCCTGCTGATATTCAAGATAACTGCTGTAATGATCCAGGTGTTCCTGGTACAGGTTTAACAGTATTGCAATATGCGGAGCACTCCGTATAAACTGAAGCTGATGCGATGATAATTCACAAACTATCGTGGTTTGCGGATTTATATCATCTACAAGGTCAAATAATGGTATCCCTATGTTTCCTCCAAATACTGTATTTGCATTGTAAGTATGAAGAATGTGATATATCAAACTGCTAGTTGTACTTTTACCCTTCGTACCCGTAACACCAATTGTTTGTTTGCCATAAACCGCTAAAAAAATATCTGTTTGTGAGGTAATGGTTGTTTTATTAAACTGTGTTGTATGTGGGTCAAGTTTAATTCCGGGTGATTTTATAACAACATCATACTCTGTTAGATCACTTAGATAGTTATCACCATATTTTATTGAGATTGAAGGATCTGTCATCAGGTTCGTATTATCGAAGGCAGTTTCATTTTGGTCAGAAATTGTAATATCAATATCTGACATTAAGGATGAAAGCATTTTTATTGTTGACTTACCTTCTTTTCCAAAGCCAAGGACAAGTACCTTTTTACCTTTCAGATGCGATTTAAGATACTCTTTCATTGAGCGCAAGGTTGATGTATTTCAGTTGTTGTTCATTCAGGAAATGGTCAGTTTGTATCTGGCTCAGCAGTTCCAGGGGTTCTGACAGTGCTGCTCTTTGTTTGAATCTGCTTACCAAAAGAGGTAATTTTTCAAAATTTCCCCTATTGATTATCATCGACATAGCAGCCTGTACATCACTCAGTGTTCCCACGCATTCAAAGGGTTTGTTGGGCGATATGCCGGTTAACTCATCAAAATAACCTTCATTGGAAACAATATTCAACATGGGTTTGCCAATAATACGGTCAGCATAGTCAACGCCCTTAAAAGCTGAAAGCATAATATGGGTGAATAAGCACTTCGGACAGGCACCGCACCATTCATTTGTTTTACTGCCTGCATTGCAGCTTTTGAAAACGTGGTGGTATTTGGGTAACGTTGCAAAAATGGATACAATCTGTAGTTCGTTCAATGGTCTCAGAAAACTGAAGTAATTCAATTCAGGTGAGATGTATTTGCTATAATAATACCTGAACTTGGTCTCAAAGTCAATTGATTTAGAATACTGATGGTTTATTGTTGTGCCTGGAATAGTGGCTTCATTAGCGCTTGACTCATTTGACAAAGCTATATGTTTATAACCTGTTAGGCCAGATGCAAGCAAGGTATAAAACGCAAGCATGGCCGAGAAAGGGGTATGCCCGTTTAAAAATCCCTGTTCATTAAGCTGAAGGAGTAATGGATCAATTACCCGGCTAATAATGATGACATCATCCATTTGCAATCCGGCGGCTTCAACAGTATCAACAGTTGCACCGCGTGGATTCATGATAAGTGGATGCACCAATTCACCATTTTTTTTAAGTAATTCAAGGCTAACGCTTGAATCCTTTCCGCCTCCGACAGGTACAATATATTCATTGGTCAAATGTGGCAATTTTGACACAATGTGTTGCTTTCCTTCTGCTTTTATGGTAACAAACTCACTTATAGAAGTTTCAATTGAATTAAGATAGAAAAATTCACCCAATCCGTTATAATACAGGTCTTTCCACCAGTCAATCCGCTCATCATCCAACATACCTGCTTTTACAATAATAGTAGGAGAACAGGTTGATTTCCAATAACTAACCAATTCAATCATTCCCAACTGAAAGATCATGTTATCAATAAAAGTGTGTAATTGTTCCCTAAGTTGTGGAAAGTGTGGAATAGTTACTGATGAAGAAGGCCTGAAAGTCAGGGTATCGGAGAGTTGGAATTCAAAACTGAACTTTATTTTATTTCCTTCAAACGAATAATGATAGCTATTATAAAACAATACAGGGTATTCGGTTCGTAATCTATCGAAGGTTGCCCTGTTGTTGCTTTTTATCATAAAAGTGTGGTATAAAATTTGTAATTTAGAGATTCTAAGAGAGCAAATTTAGACAATTTGCCATTAATTTTAGATACTATGGAACCAACAGGAATAAAACCAAATACAGGCCGGATATTGATATCGGTTCCTTTTCTGCAGGATTTCTATTTTAAGAAGTCTGTAGTATTGTTAGCTGAACATGGTATTGATGGTTCATTCGGTATTATTATCAATAAGCCGGTAGAAGTAAAATTAAGTGATATTGCCTCTGAATTTGAAGGTTTTGATGCACCGGTCTTTCTCGGAGGACCCGTAAAAACCGATAGCCTGTATTTCATACATACACGTCCCGATCTTATTGAAGAAGGTGTTCCAATCCTCGATGGATTATATTGGGGAGGAAACATAGACATGGTAAAAAACCTGATTAAGCAAAAAAAATTAGACAAAACAGAGATCAGATTCTTTATAGGATATGCCGGTTGGATTGCTGATCAACTGAATCGTGAACTGGAAGAAAAGGCCTGGGTGGTTTCTATGACAAACCCTGCGCAGGTATTTAAGAGCAACCCACTCGATATGTGGGCTCAAACGCTCAAACGACTTGGAAATGAGTACAAATTTTGGGTAGTGTATCCACCCGACCCCTCATACAACTAAAAGATATAGGTGTTTATTTGGTGAATGAAGCCGGCAAGAAAAGCCGGCTTTATTAGTATGGTAAAGGCAACGCCAAATAAAGCACCATAAAAATGGGCATCGTGTCCAATGTTATCGGTTGCTCTTCTTGACATATAAGCTGAATATACCAGGTAGAGAATTCCAAAAATGAAAGCCGGTATATCAAAAGGAATGAAAATGAACCGTATGCCCGAAAGGGGACTAATAATAATACTTGCAAAAACTATGGCTGATACAGCTCCTGAAGCTCCTACAGCAGTGTACCAGGCATCATTGCGGTGTTTGCCATACGATGGGGTAGCCGATATAAATAATGCGCCAATATAGAGGAGAAGGAAGAAATAAGTGCCTTTGCCAAAGCCAAAGATGAGTTTGTAACTTTCTTCCACCATTTGTCCGAAAGAAAGCAATACAAACATGTTTATAAACAAGTGCATCCAATCAGCATGCACCAGGCCATGCGTAAAAAACCGGTGGTATTGCTGCATGTGATTGATCCGGTACGGATCAAACAAAAGTTTATCAAACAGGTTCCGGTTACTAAAGGCCAATATAGACACAACAGCTGTTACGCCAATTATTATATAAGTAATCATTCAGGTGTTTGAACAGTATGGTTAGGAGTTTTGGCAGTGTGGTCTATTTCTGATCCCAGGACACTGTGGGGAATTAGGTAAACAAGTGCAGTTATTACAGCGGCTGCAATTGCCCAACCTCTTTTTTGCGAATTTCTTACTAACTGGTAAATAGCTATTGCCCAAAAAATGAAAGCGATGGCAGTTTTGTTATCTGTTAGGTCATGACCAAAGGGCCATCCGGTCCAATAAGCACCAAAAGCAAATTTTTGGACAATGGGTCCTAAAATTAGTCCACCTCCAATAAGAAGCACCAATGTAATAATGCTTAAACGTAAAGTCCTTTTCCCTTTTGCAATAGCCTCAACACCTGTGCGGGTTGAAAAAAGCATCGCAAAGAACATCAGGAGGATATGAGGTATTAAAATATAAGCAGGAACATCACCCTTAAAGCGCATTATTACTGGTTCTTCGGTCAGATTGACTTCTGTAGTCCCGTCTGATAGTTTTACCCAATATTCCACTTTTCCTGCAGGAGGCTGGTGAGGAATATGTGCAATAAGTTTACCTCCCTGGTGTGACAGCGGAACTGAAGTAAGCGAATCAAAGCTTTTAAACCTCTTGTATGTGATATTTCCTGTCAATTTTTCGGTTGGATCATTTATAACGATTTCAGCATCATCCAAACCACCGTATGTGCGGATAAGCTTGTACTTTATGGTTTCGCCTGCCAGTTCAACTTTTCCCCTGACGGGTTGTGTAGGACCTGTCATTCTTTGATAAACAACCATGATTAAAGTCAATATGACTGATATAATCCAGTAAATAAGAGTTCTGTTTTTCTCCATGATACATTCTAAAAAATGATACATCTGAATGCAATAATAAGCAAAGTTTTTGACAAAATAAACCCAATAGTCCAATAAAACGTATCGATTCGGACTAAAGCCCAAATGCAGGGGCTTTTTGCCATCTCAAAAAACATTAATCACAGAACTAAACCCATGTGCTTTAGAAGAACAATATTGTATTATTTTTCAGAACCTTGTTTTTTTTCAAGCACAATATTCGGGGCATTAATGCAGTTTTACAATATATTCAGGAAATCATGTTATTTATTGGTTGAATATTGCAAAAACAATTACCTTTACTTGCCGTTTAAATAAAAAAATAGGGTGCGAATCCTTAACTGTTTAAACTATTTCTTCTTGTGTCAAAAAAGACTCTATTTTTTTCTCTGATAATTATACTGGTTGGAAGAATATCTAGTGCTCAGGAAATGTATGGTTTCGTGAACAGTAATTATGCCGGAATAACTGGTATTCAGATGAATCCAACATCAATTGTCAATTCAAAACTTTATTTTGACTCCAATTTAATTGGTGCTCATCTGAGCGTTGATAACAACTTTATTTACCTGGCGCGTAACGAGTATAAGTTTAGCCGTTTCTTATCTGTGAGCTCTCAATTTCCCAAGCATGGTGAAGATGATCGTGTTTATTACGATTATTATAATCAGGACCTTAAAAATGCCTATGCCCAGATAAAGATTATCGGCCCTGCACTTATGTATTCAAAAAATGATAAAGCATTTGGTATATCAACTTCTATAAGAAACATTGTTTCAGCAAAGGATATTCCTTATGAAATTGCAAAATTCGGGGCAGAAGGATTTGATTATTATCCCTTGCACAGAATAAGATTTACTGATAACCATCCTTTCAGAGCTGGTGCACTTTCTTTTGGTGAAGTGGCTGCAACCTATGCCCAGGTTATAAGAAAGCAAAATCGTGAACACTGGACAGCCGGTATTACACTTAAAGGGCTTTTTGGCTTTGGTGGAGCTTACTGGAATGTTGATAATGCTGATTATATGCTACCCAATGGCGACACTATGATCGTATACAACGCAAATGGGAAAGCCGGTATATCTATTCCTATGGATTACAGCAATAACGATGTGCTTTTTCCGGGGCAACTTTTAAGTGGAATGGGTGTTGGTGCTGATATCGGCATTACATACCAGTTAAAGGTAAAAGGACATACCAACAAGCGGTATGCCGCATGTGAGCAACCCTTTGAAGATTACCACTTTAAAATTGGGGTTTCGTTGATAGATTTTGGTTATGTTAATTTCAACAAAAGGCCGAAGCAAATTGAACTCAAAGATGCCCAGGGCACCTGGTATGATTTTACAAACCAGAATATTGAAACTTTCGACGTTCTCTTTGGTGCTGTAAGCGGGACTTTTGGTCCTGATTCAAGTGCACTGATTACAACTGAAAGTTTTAAGATTTTTCTGCCTTCAGCGTTGAGTGCACAATTTGATTACAGATACAATGAAAGAATCTATATCAACGCAAGCATCGTTCACCCTCTGGTATTGAATGATAAAACCCTGGTGCGACCATCTACAATATCATTGACACCACGTTATGAAAGTGACCGTTTTGAGGTAGCAGTCCCCATTACTTTGTATGAATACCTGTATCCCAGAATTGGCCTTAGTTTCCGGTTCTCAAAGATTATCATAGGTACTGATAAATTAGGCGGGTTTTTCGGATTACATGACTTCACAGGTATGGATTTGTATTTTATGGTCAAATTCCCGTTAATAAAAGGACACTGCCTTGGAAAGGGTAGGGGTATGACCTGCGGAAACAGTGAATATCGCCAATACCAGCGTGACATGAAACGCCTTAAGGTAAGGTAATTTGGCGTGTATCAGAATGAAGAGTTTGTTTTTACATCCAATGCATCACGCAGTGCATTCCCAATCAGCATAAAAGCGAGTACAAGGAACATAATGGCAATACCAGGTATGAGGGCCAGCCATGGGTTGTCAAGTATGATGTAAGCATAATTTTCTTTAACCATAGTACCCCATGATGGCATAGGTGGTTGAACACCAATTCCAAGAAAACTTAAGCCAGCCTCAATCAGTATGGCCGATGCAAAATTGGCGGCAGAGATTACTATTACCGGCCCCATGGTGTTTGGCAGTATATGCCTGAAGATTATTCTGAAGTTCTTATAACCTAATGCTCTTGCAGCTTCCACAAATTCCTTCTCACGCAGGCTGATGATCTGACCACGAACTATTCGGGCCACTTCCACCCACATTGTCAGACCGACAGCAATAAAAACCTGCCAGAATCCTTTGCCTAAGGCAAAGGTTATAGCAATAACCAAAAGAAGTGTAGGTATTGACCAAATGACATTAATAAACCAAATGATGATATCATCAACACGGCCTCTGAAAAATCCGGCAAGTGCACCTAGCAGTATTCCAAAAATCAAAGAAATAAGTACTGAAATAAATCCAACCGATAAACTTACCCTGGTACCAATCATTAGCTGGCTGAGAACATCACGGCCAAACCGGTCGGTGCCCAACAGATAAAATCTGTTATTGATATTTTTCTGTTCAATTTCTTCCTTCATTTCCTGCAATGACTTATTAATCTGGTGTCCTGTAAGGTCAAATGAAGGTTTTGTTTTAGAAAGTGTTGAAGTATCTGCAAGCGCATAAAGTACATCCTGAACCAGAAAAGAGTATTCAAGTGCGCTACTGTCGTTGCTTTCACCGGCTACTTTTACGAGAATATGGTCATTACTGAACCGGTATGAAGCGATTGGCAGGTAAGAATAATCAGACTTCCTGCCATATGCCAGCGTGGTAATTATTGATTGCTTCACGGGAAGGTCATTATTCCTTATTTTAAGCATTTTAACTACAGACCCCGGTTTCTTTGCAGCAATTTCCAGGTGTTGCTCATTCGCGAAAGGAGTACTATCGGGCGTTATGAGATAACCGGCACAAGCGACCAGTGTACAGATTACAATCGCCCATATGCTGATTACCGCTGTTTTGTTCCTCATTAATGAAGCAAATGCTTTTGAGGATAGAGAGCCTTGTGAAGGATATTTAATTCTGAACAAGTGCGTGGTTATTTAACTTTAAGTTTAGATAACTAATTTCAGGATTAACCAATTTAAAACCAACGATGATTAGTAGCGCAAATCTAAGAATTCTGATTTGACCTTTGTTGAAAAAAGTTAATCTCAACCTTTTTCTATTTAAAAGAAATGTATTACTTTTGCACCTTCAAACGGTGAGTATAGCTCAGCTGGTTAGAGCATCAGATTGTGGTTCTGAGGGTCGTGGGTTCGAATCCCATTATTCACCCTAAAAAAGTCCGGTATTTTACCGGACTTTTTTATTGAATTTTGTGAGCTGATGATCTCAATTTAACCTCACCGGTTCTGAGCTGTTTGCCGGACAGCTCAGAAGTATTAAGAAGTACTCTAATCAAACAATCTCATTAATTCTTCTTTTGTCCAACCTGAGATAATTTCCTGAGGTCTTATAAAGGTTTCAGCAAGTGCTTTTTTCTTTTCCTGAAGTTTTAAGATCTTTTCTTCAATGGAGTTCTGTGTAATAAACCGGTAAACAAAAACATTCTGATGCTGGCCTATCCTATGCGCCCTGTTAACTGCCTGGCGTTCAGCAGCAGGATTCCACCATGGGTCAAGCATAAAAACATAATCGGCTTCAGTCAGGTTAAGTCCTACACCACCAGCCTTCATTGAAATCAGGAATATCCTTATCTCATTATTCTGCTTAAATTCCTCAACAATTTTGCCACGGTTTACCGATGAGCCTGTAAGAAGAGAATATTTGTAACCGCTGTTCTCACAATATTCAGCTATCAGGTTAAGGTGTTTTACGAAAGAAGAAAAGATCAGTACCTTGTGGTTCTCTTCAATAATTGTTTCAAGTTTGCTTGTAACTTCTTCAAATTTTCCACTCTCAATTGTGCTGTCAGGATCAACCATCCTTGGATGATTAGCTATCTGACGCAGTTGCATCAGGGCTTTTAGTACCATTATTGGATTTGAACCTGCATTTTCTTGCTCAAGTTGCTCGAATACCAGATTCCTGACTTTCGATTTTTCCGATTCATATAGTTCATTCTGCTCATCTGTCATAGTACAATAACTCACCGTCTCCATCATTTCGGGCAGTTCAGGTGCTACCGATTCCTTTGTTCTCCTCAAAATAAATGGTTGTATCATCGTCAGTAGTTTTTCTGACAGCTCTGATTCAGGTTCTTTTGAAACAGGATTGGCGTAGTAGGAGGTAAAAGATTGCAAGGATCCAAGAAGTCCGGGATTAACAAAGTTCATTTGAGACCACAGGTCGTTCAAACTGTTTTCTACAGGTGTTCCTGTAAGGACAAAGCGATGGGTGCTGTTAATGTCAGAAACAGCCAGTGCTGTTTTCGAAACGGGATTTTTTATATGCTGACTCTCGTCAAGTATGCTGAAAAGAAACTTGTAATCTTTTAAAAAATCAATATCATTTCTAACTGTTCCATAGGTAGTTAAAACCACGTTGTATTTCCTGAACAGGCTTTTGGACTTTTTTCTGGATGAGCCGGTATATATTAATACCTTAAGATATGGAGCGAACCGGTTGATTTCATTTGCCCAGTTATAAATCAACGAAGCAGGCATAATCAGAATACTGCAGTTCTTTGATTCAATCTTTGGCTTATTCGGAACAGCCGTTCTTTCAATTTCAGGGACCTGGCTAAAAATATCCAGTTGTTTACCATTATCTGTCAATTTAACTTTATGGGCTGGAATCGCAATTTCAAATGGAGCTTCATATTCATAATATGAGGCCAGCAGGGCGATCGTTTGCAAGGTTTTGCCTAATCCCATATCATCAGCCAGAATTCCTCCGAATCCAAGGTCACACAGTTGTTTAAGCCACCTAAACCCGTTTATCTGGTAAGGCCTTAGAGTTACATCACTAAGTTCAGGGATTTCAATTTCGCTTTCTTCAGTTTCTGCGAAAGAATCAACCTGCTTAAATTCCAGTGATTTGAGAAGCGGGTAGTGATGCTTTTTTAAGCGAAGTGCAGACCCTTCAGTGTTCACATGTATCATTAGCTGCCGATATCGATCCATCCATACCGCAGGTATCAGGAAAATGTTTCCATCGGGTAACACGTATTCTCGCTGGTTTTGAAGTATATACTTCCTGAATTTAATAAATGGAATTTGCAAGTCATTTACAGTGACTACAATATTCAGGTCGAACCAGTCATTTGCTTCACTTACTTCCTGTATTATTTCGGGTTCATCAAGATTAAATGGTTTTTCAGGTTCCTGTCGTATGGAAATCCCTTTTCCGGCGAGCAATGTTCTGTTTTTAATCAGCCATTCCACAAGCACATATGGATCAGTCGCGCCTTCTTCTTCATTCACCCTGAAACAGTTGTCATACTGCGTAAGTCCCAGTGATGAAATAAGTTTCTTCTGTTCTTCTTCCCAAGCAAAATGGCGACTGGACTTGAAAAAAGTAAATCCATTGTCATCTGACTGAAGATCGGTGAAGTGCTTTTGAGGATTTGTTGGCAGTATTGTTTTTTCACCATAGATGAATTTCAGCACGAGGCATGGCTTTCTTTGCCAGTCAATCTCATAGAAAAGAACAGCCGAGGGATCAATACTGACATTTTTAATTGTAAAACCGGTAGCCTTGATTTCAGAAGTATTGACTATCTTTTTAATGAATGTGGAGAAATACTTATTTTCCATTCTTTTTGGAATTTCAATAAATTCCTTGGTTAGAAAGGGAAACAGCTGTTTGCCGGTGATATTCTTTTCAAATGTAACAAGCTTGTGCTCAGTCACAAGATAGCAAGGCTGATTTGTAAGAATATAATTGCCCTTATAGGTAAGATTAATCTTCTTCTTATCAATAAAAGCTTCCAGCCTGTAGATGGTTTTATCTTCTGTTTTTTCAAATTTTAAGGTAGTCTGGGCTTTCCCAGGGTGTACTACAATCCTCTCAGCCGGATATAAATGAGGCATTGAGACAGCATCAAATAAAGGTATGCTGTAATTGATGATAATTTCAATCAGTTCTGATAACCTCTTATTTATGTATGGTTGAATTACTGAATTAGTAAATTCAGCTTTGGCTTCAAACAGATCCTTAATTGTATTTTTTTTCTTTGAAAATTGTTTTATCAGTTGTTCAGGCTCCAGTTGGTGCGATAACTCATATATTTCACGTCCGCCTGCAGGAATAAACCCCAGGGTATCGATATTCAGACTGTGTATTCTTTCAACGGGAGTCAGGAAAGGATTATCTGAAAGCGAACAGAGGTAAGGTTGGATAATAAACCCAACATACTCAATTTTCCTGATTAAACCAACTAAAACAATAACCTCTTGCATACTTGCCAATAGAAGAGAGTAAAATTAGTTTAAGAAAGCAAGCGGGGGACAGAGATGATGTTTTTTTTATCTCTGTTAACTACAATCGTTCACAAGGGGGTAATTGGCAGATTTTAGAAATGCCAGGGAGATTTTCCTTCGTCAACTTCTTTTCTTGAAACCCAGTACTGGTCAATTACTGTTGTTTCTTTCTGATCCCAGTAAGCAGGTGATACTTTAGCCCCAGAAGGGGTTTTGAGACTCATTTCATAAACGGCGATTACCGGATTGAATACAAGGTCAGTAACACCCACAGTGCATTTTTCTACCCCTTCAGCGTCGGGCTGGCAATCGGTGATAACTTCGAAATTATTGAATGTCAGCAGGTCGGTCAGAAACTTACAACGGTCAGCTGTAGCACCTTTTTCAACAATAGTGCAACGGGTACCTTTAACTTCTTCAACTATATGTTTGGCTTGTAATGGCATAGTTACTTAGTTTAATTTTAGAAAATACCAACACTCAGGTTTGTGATCCATTCGTACACCTGGCTCCAGAAACCAAGAACAAAAATACCGGCTGCTGATAAAAACAACCCCGTTTTGGTTACCCAATCACTTTTAAATGTAGCAATAGGGGTTTCATTTTTATTGATGAACATTGCTTTTACTACTAAAAGATAATAGTACAATGATATAGTTGCATTCAATACGGCAATAAAGACTAACCAGTAATAGCCTGCTGAAGCAGCTGATGTAAACAGGAAGAATTTGCCAAAGAATCCGGCTACCGGTGGAATTCCGGCAAGGGAGAACATGGACAACATCATCAGCAGACTGAGTTTAGGATTGGTCTTGTATAAACCATCATAATCATTCATACTTAATTTACCGGTGTAGTTTTCAATAGCTATAACCACACCAAAGGCTCCAAGGTTAGAGAAGATATAAACAAGTACAAAGTAAATTACTGATGTCATACCAAGCTTACTTCCAGCCATTATACCAAGCAGGATAAAACCGGCCTGAGCTATTGATGAGAAAGCAAGGAATCGCTTCATGTTTTTCTGCCTTAATGCAAACAGGTTACCTATCAGCATTGTGGCAATTGACAGCGTATAAAGGATTTCAGTCCAAACATGCATTACAGGATAGAATACCTTATAAAGGATAAGCATGAGCATGAAAGCTGCTGCACCTTTTGAAATTACTGAAAAATATGATGTAACGTTGGTTGGTGCTCCTTCATATACGTCGGCTGTCCAAAGGTGAAACGGTACCAATGAGATTTTGAACGACATACCTGAAATAAAGAATATCAGTGCGAGGATCTGTAAAGGCGAATCGGTAATATTGAGGGCAACATCCCTGAACATGATTGATCCGGTAGTACCGTATATTAATGATAGACCGAATAGCAGTATACCGGATGAAAGGGCTGACGACAGGATAAACTTAACGCCGGCTTCTGCTGACTTGGTTTTATGATGCGTATAGGCAGCCAGTGCAGCCAATGGTATAGAGGCAGTTTCAAGTCCCAGGTAGAACATCAGGAAGTCGCCTGACGAGATCATGAAATACATACCTGTAAGCGTTGAAAACAGGATCATAAAGAATTCACCCATTTTATCCTTGTTCTCCGGCTTAATCAACCATGCATATGACTGAAGCAGGATAATCAGCACCCCTGTATTCAACACATTTTTCATCATTACGCTCAGAGCTGTC
The DNA here is from genome assembly GCA_035298745.1 of Lentimicrobium sp. Classification (GTDB taxonomy): domain Bacteria; phylum Bacteroidota; class Bacteroidia; order Bacteroidales; family Lentimicrobiaceae; genus Lentimicrobium. The sequence goes on from DATGXS010000020.1 coordinate 103,457, forward strand.
GACTGGTACATTCCGCCAAAAAGGACGCCCTGCGGAGCAGGAAGGTATCCCAGTATAGTATTTACTATAAAAAGACCTATTGCAACCGGTATGATGTGTTTTTTGGAGGCAGGTTTTAATGCCAGATCAATAATTAGCACCAGCAGGGCGGTAATAACCAGCACCAGCTCATGCCTCATGATTATAAAGTCGTTGATGTTCATACTTTTATTCTATATTTCTTTTAACCATTAAGGTTTGTTTGCTTAAAAGCTTTTATTCGGTCTGTCGATTTAAAAAATACTGACAAAGGTTGAAGTAGCTGCCGATAACTTGGTAATAATTGGCGCAAGACTCACATTGATCATATTGCTTAACCACAATGGTGCAATACCAATCCCGGCAATTGCAACCACCAGCGTAACTGTTGATAATTTCTCAAACCATTTTGCATCTGTCAGATGCAGATAATGGTCATTCTTAATAGGTCCCAACAATAGTATGCCAACCACACGTAAGATATAAACTGCTGTAACCACAATACTTGCAGTCGCCATTATAGTAAGTACGCGGTGGAAAGTATCAGTGTGCTGGAATGAACCAACAAAGATGGTCATTTCTGCAACAAAACCACTTAAACCCGGTAAACCCAATGAAGCAAGACCAGCAATAACATAGACAACTGAAAGGAAAGGCATCACTTTCATTAAACCGCCCATTTCATTGATCATACGGGTATGAGTCCTGCCATAAATCATGCCTATCAGAGCGAAGAAGAGGGCTGTCATAAGACCGTGGGAAATCATTTGGATGATTGCCCCGTTAAAGGCAGTCTGATTCATCATCAGTACGGCAAAAAGCACCAGACCGCAATGGCTCACCGAGGAGTAGGCGTTAATATATTTCAGGTCTTTCTGGAAGATAGCACCAAACGCTCCATACAATACTGAAGTACCTGTAAGGAGTAAGAAAATCCACGCCTGTTCCTGCGCTGCATCAGGCATTAGGAAAATAGCTACCCTGAAAGCACCATAACCTCCCAGTTTCATGAGGACTCCTGCATGAAGCATGGAAACCGCTGTAGGAGCAGAAGCATGACCATCAGGCGACCAGGTATGGAATGGGAAGAGAGCTCCTAAAATTCCAAAACCAATAAAGGTAAATGGGAACAGGAAGCGTTGCATTTCAATTGGAATGGTATGTTTGGAGATCTCCAGCATGTTCCATGTCAGTGGACCACCGTCGGAAGCTGAATAGAAATAGATGCCCAGTAATCCCACCATCAGAAGCGCTGAACCTCCCATTAGCATCAGGGTAAGCTTCATTGCTGAATATTCTTTCGGTCCTGAACCCCAGATACCAATTAACAGGTACATCGGTATTACCGCTATTTCATAGAAAAGGAACATGGTGAACAGGTCGAGTGAAATAAAGAACCCGAAAACACCTGTTGCAAGTAATATAAGTGAGATAAAGAATTCCTTTGAAAGAAAACTAACTTCCCATGAGGCGAAGATTCCTGCAAAAACAACAACTGATGTGAGGGCGATCATGGCAACTGATATGCCGTCAACTCCTACAAAATAATGTATGTTAAGGCTGGGAAACCAAAGCGCATCAAAAGTAAACAGCATTTCAGCAGTGTTGCCGGCAGCCCGTTCACCCAGGTAGGCAAATACAAGGTATGCAGCAAGTAATAACTGAATACCCATTCCAATGGCCGCAACTATACGTATGCGCTCCATGGTTTTGGAATAACCTATGCCAAAGACGGTTAGAACCGGGATTAAAACAAAGAGGGTGAGTATATTCATAATTGAGTCCTTTCCTATAATTTAATTACCGCTGCCAAAAAAAGATGAAGATGATAACAAGAGCAATAGTGCCACTGATGAATACGTATCCATACTGTTGTAACTTGCCACTCTGGAAACCTTTAATCATGTATGAAGTTCGTTCTATCGTGTTACCGATCAAATTCATTGTGCCGTCAACAATATGCCTGTCGAACCATGCAACCGGTTGAGAAATATAGCGGAAGATAATTTTTTTAGTCACAAACAGATAGAGCTCATCCATATAGAATTTGTGGTAAGCTCCCCTGTAAAATCCACCCAATGCTGTTGATAGTCTTTCAGGTGCGGTTGTCACTTTGCGGTACATCAACAATGCGACAACAATGCCAAGTAGTCCGATAAGAACTGAAGGCACAGCGACAGCAAAGTCTATATGTGATTCAAATGGCAGTCCGTCGGAAGTCACTAACTCGTGAAAAGGCAGGAATCCCGAAAAGATGGCTCCAAAAGTAAGAATCATCAAAGGTATGGTCATTACAAGCGGTGATTCGTGAGGTGTATGATGGTAGTGCCTGTCGTTTCCCCAGAAAATATTGAAATACAAGCGGAACATATAAAATGCGGTTAGTCCGGCAACAAGGAATTCAATGCCAAAGAGTATCTGATTGTGGTGCAAAGCAGCTACCAGAATTTCATCCTTGCTAAAAAAGCCTGATAAAGGAGGAACACCTGCTATTGTTAAACAGCCTATAAGGAAAGTAATGTGGGTAATAGGTAAATATTTCCTAAGTCCACCCATTTCGCGCATATCATTGGTATGTACCGAGTGGATAATTGCACCGGCACCAAGGAAAAGGAGCGCTTTAAACATTGCGTGAGTGAACAGGTGCCAGTTGGCAGCCATAAAACCAAGCCCGTTATGTCCTCCATATCCTGAAACACCCAGCGACAGCATCATATAACCGATCTGCGACATAGTGGAGTAGGCGAGTACCCTTTTTATATCATTCTGTGTACAGGCAATAATAGCCGCAAACAGTGAACTTATACCTCCAACCCATGCTACAATAGTTAGCGCATCGGGGGCAACCACAGCATAGACCGGGAATAACCGTGCAACCAGGTATACACCTGCAACAACCATAGTAGCCGCATGAATAAGTGCTGAAACAGGAGTTGGACCTTCCATAGCATCAGGCAGCCAGATGTGCAGTGGGAACATGGCTGATTTACCAGCACCACCCATAAATATGAAGGTCAATGCCCATGTAATTCCACTTAAGCCAAGGAATGCAATTCCACCTGTATGTGTCAAGGCAGGGCCGTTAGCGCTTACGAGGGTCTGGAAATCAAATGTTTTGGTCATAAATGATAACATCAGGATACCTATGAGAAACCCCAGGTCAGCAAACCTTGTAACAATAAAGGCCTTCTTTGACGCAGCAACAGCACTTGGTTTTTCGTAATAGAAACCAATGAGCAGGAATGAAGAAACACCCACCAGTTCCCAGAAAATATACATCTGGAAGATGTTGGTTGCCAAAACAAGCCCTAGCATTGAGAAGGTAAATAGTGATAAAAAGGCAAAAAAGCGATGATATCCGCGTTCACCCTTCATGTAACCAATACTGTATATATGCACCATCAGTGAAACAGTGCTCACCACAATAAGCATCATAACTGAAATGGGATCGAGCATGATACCAAGGTTGATAGTCAGATATTGTGTGAGATGAAGCCATGTGACTTCAAGTGCTTTCATTGAAGTGTATGCAGTACCTTCAACATGACTTGTCCAGAAGTAACTTATGGCAGTCATATACGAAAGTATAGCAACGATTCCAAGGCCGGTTGTACCGATGATTCCCGATACCAGTGGCTTGAATTTATGTCCTGTTAACCCTATAAGCAGAAAACCAAACAGGGGAATCAGGGGAATCAGTAATGTATAGGAATATGCGTTCATAGTCATTGATTGGTATGGCTTTATTAATTTCCTAGTTTTTCATTTGATTTACCTTGTCGACTTCAATTGACTTGAAGTTCCTGTATATATTGATAATAATGGCAATTGCCACGGCTGCTTCAGCAGCTGCAACGGCGATTATGATCAGTGAAAAGAATTGCCCCTGCAGGTTATTCGGATACAGGTAATGGTTGAATGCAACGAAGTTGATATTCACTGAATTCAGGATCAGTTCAATTGACATCAGCATGGTAATAAGGTTTCGCCTGGTGAGGAATCCAAAGATTCCTGTAAAGAACATCAGTGTACTTAATACCAGGAAAAATTCTAAAGGTATGTTTCCGGTCATGGCTATGTTTTATTCCTGATTAGTGTCGGGTGATTTAATATTTGATGCTAAGCTTTCCTTGCGGGCAACTATGATTGAACCAACCATTGCAGCAAGCAGTAATATGGAAATTACCTCAAAAGGAAGTGCATATCCATTGTCACCGTAAGAGACCAGTTGGCGGCCAATATTCTGAACATCGGTTGAAATGGCCGGCTCAGATGACGCTGTGAAAGTGTGGTTCATAATCAGCACAATTGTGAGCATGGCACCCGCAACTGCAGACAGGGCAGAAAAAATGCCTTCCCTTAAAGTGGCACGCCTTGCTTTTTCACTGATGTGACTGGTAAGAAGGATTGAGAAAATCATCAGAACCACTATACCACCTGCATAAACCGTTAATTGAACGGCCGCAAGGAAATTAAAGTTAAGCATGAAATATAAACCGGCCGTACTTACAAGCACAAAGAGTAAGTATACGGCAGCACGCAGAACCCTGCGGGTGGTTACTGTTAATACTGCGAAAGTCAATATAACGCAGGCAAACAGGATAAATAAAATATTACTGTCCATTATAATTGGTTGTGGTTGTTCATTAATACTATTCTTTCACTCCTTCCATGATCTTAGAACCAGGTTGGTTTAGCACCTTGGTTAGTTCTGAACGATCCCATACGGTATGTTCAAATGTCTGTGCCATTTCAATAGCTCCTGTCGGACAAGCCCTGATACATAGATTGCAGAAAGTGCACATTCCCAAATGGTAAATATGTTTGTCAATAGCCCTCTTTTTCTTGCCATCTTCACCTACCACAAATTTGGGTATGATCTCAATGGTTCCGTTAGGACATGACAATTCACAAAGTCCGCAGCCTGTGCATTTATGCTCATTGTTTTCATTGTGAGGCATTACAACTTCACCACGGAACCTGTCGGCCATCTTAAGGGTAGCGCGATTTTCAGGATATTCCTGTGTAACATTGTTCCAGGGTGTAAAGAAATAGCGGGCAGTAACCTTCATACCGGTTAAGAGCGTTATGAATCCGCCAAAGATCTCCCCGAAATATTTTATAATTGACTTCATATGGATTTACGGTTTAAAAATGTAGTCCAAATAATACCACCGCAGTCATGAGGATGATATTAAGAAGGTTAATAGGTAGAAGGTATTTCCACTCAAGATTCAGGATCTGGTCAACCCTTAAACGTGGAAATGTCCATTTAAACCACATCATCAGAAATATTACACCAAACACTTTTATGAAGAACCATACTAGTCCCGGTATAAAGTCCATTACGTTGTTGAATGCTTCAAAGCTTCCAAAATGCAGTGGCATCCAGCCACCCAGAAACACTATTGAAGCCATGGCAGCAACAATGAAGAGGTTTATATATTCAGCAAGGAAGAAGAATGCAAACTTGATCCCCGAATATTCGGTATGGAAACCCGCAGTTAGTTCTGATTCAGCTTCTGCAAGGTCAAAAGGTCCGCGGTTTGTTTCAGCTGTACCGGCTATCACAAATACAAGAAATGCTATTACAGCCGGAACATGTCCCCTGAATATAAACCACAAGTCGCGCTGACCTTCAATAATACCTGAGATCTGCATTGTGCCTGCAAGAATAATCATGGTTATGAGTGCCATTCCAACCGATAGTTCGTAACTTACAATTTGTGCACCTGAACGCATTGCTCCAATAAGTGAGTATTTGTTGTTTGAGCTCCAGCCTGCAAGCAGTACACCTATTACACCTACTGACGATACGGCTGTTACAAAGAACACACCAATGTCGAAATTAAATGACGAAAGTCCGGGAGCAAATGGTATTACTGAAATTGCGAGGAATGTGACAATAATCACAATAAAAGGAGCCAGGTTGTATAAAAACTGGTCAGCTTTTCTTGGTGTGATCAGCTCCTTCATCAACAATTTGATAAAGTCGGCTATAGTTTGCAATAATCCCCACGGACCAACACGCATAGGTCCAAGGCGTTGCTGGAAGGCCGCGCATACTTTACGTTCAGCGTAAACGAGGAATAACCCGAATACTGCCACAAAAAGCAGGTAAAGCACACCAACTATTGTCCATTCAATCGCTAATGTAGCTGTCGGACTAAGACTTGCTGAAAGCGATTCGTGAATCGACTTTGTGAATGGGGTGAAGTCATAAATATTAAAGGCCATCGTATTACAGTTCAGTTATTTGAATCATTATACATTATCGGTCGATATCAGGAATTACCAGGTCAAAAGTTCCCATAATGGCAACTAAGTCGGCAATTTTCCATCCTTTTGCAATATTATTGATAGCAAAAAGATTTGAGAAGCCCGGTGAACGGAATTTCATACGGTAAGGGTTTTTCTTCCCGTCAGAAATAATATATACGCCAAATTCACCACGGCCTGTCTCAACGCGCTGATAGTATTCTCCTTCAGGAAGCTTGGTTACACCTTTAAGCTTCACGGCATAATCACCTTCAGGAATGTTGTCAATGAGCTGCTCAATGATATTCATTGATTCATACATCTCAAGTATCCTCAGGTGATAGCGGGTGTAAGTATCACCATCAGTACCCATGATCTCATTGAATTTTACATGCGGGTATGCGCTGTATGGCTGTTTCTTTCGGATGTCGCAAGAAAACCCTGATGCACGGCCCGAAGGACCGGTAACACCATAGGCAATGGCATCCTCTTTTGAAAGAATACCAACACCAATAGTTCTTTCCCTGAAGATCACATTACCGGTGAGTAATCTTTCGTACTCAGGTAATATTTTGCGGAATTTCTTAATGAATGCTTTTACATCACGCTGAAAATCGGGGTGTATATCAAACATTACACCGCCAGGCAGGCTATAATTGAGCGTTAATCTGGCACCACAGGTTTTTTCAAAGATGTCCAGAATATCTTCACGGTCACGCAAACCATAGAAGAAGGTTGTCAGTGCACCCATATCCATGCCGAAAGCACACCACCACAACTGATGAGAGGCAATACGCTGTAATTCATCAAAGATTGTTCTGATGTATTTTGCCCTCTCAGGTACTTCAACCTGCAGCGCTTTTTCAACACAAAGGCTAACGGCCTCATTATTCATGTGAGCCGACAGGTAATCCATCCGGTCAGTAAGATGAGGGATCTGATGATAGCCCAGATACTCGGTCATTTTTTCAATACCGCTGTGGATATATCCTATATGAGGCTGAACGTTGAGTACTTTTTCACCTTCCAGTTTTACCAGCAGGCGCAAAACACCATGGGTACTCGGATGCTGTGGGCCCATATTAACGAGATAGTCATCAGTCTTGATCTCGTCGGTGGTTATCATTACTTCTTTATATTCTTCCATACACTATCGGGTAACAACATGTACATCATCCCTGAAATCTTTCCTAAGCGGGTATCCCCAGTCGTCTTCAAGGAAGAGCCTGCGGGGTTCGGGATGATTGTTAAACTTAATGCCTAAAAGGTCAAATACCTCATTCTCATGCGGTTCAGCGGTTGGATAGATGTCACTAACCGTTTCAATTACCGCATTTTCCCTGTCGGCAGTTTTTACCTTCACTACCATCATATGGTTGTTGACGGTCGATTCCATATGGTAAATAACCTGAAGGTGATCGGCAAAATCGGCACCTGTCAAACAAATCATATAATCGAAGGCCAGTTCGGGCGTATTTTTAATCTTCATGAAGAAATCACGAAGCTGTTCGCGCGGAACAAGGGCTTCAACAAACTCAAAACCCATCTTAACCTGGCCATCAGGTAACATGGCGCTGAGCTTTTGAATAAGCGAATCGTTTGTCATAATATCTGGGCTTATTCTTTGAATTATTTAGTAACTTCTTTTTTCTTTGAGAAATACTTCTCATGGCGTATCTTCTTCTGCAACTGCATCAGGCCATAGAGAAATGCTTCAGGGCGCGGCGGACAACCAGGTATGTAAACGTCAACCGGTATAACATGGTCAGCACCCTTTACAATAGAGTAGCTATTATAATAAAATGGTCCGCCTGAAATGGCGCATGCACCCATGGCCATCACATACTTGGGATCGGCCATCTGGTCGTATAACCTTTTGAGTACAGGTGCCATTTTGTAGTTAATTGAACCGCTGATAACAATCATGTCAGCCTGGCGTGGGGTTGCACGTGCAACCTCCATGCCGAACCTCGAAAAGTCGTGCCTTGAAGCACCAACAGCCATAAATTCTATGGCACAGCAGCGGGTTCCAAATGTTAACGGCCACAATGAATTTGATCGTGCCCAGTTCAGAAGATCATCGAGCTTGGTAAGTATTATACTGCCACCCTCATGTGATTCTATAATCGGATAATCTGGTCCTATTTTTTCTTTCATGCTATATACCGGACTAAAAAAGGATTCAAAAAAAGGTTTATTCCCACTTGAGAGCGTGCTTCTTCCATCCATAGAAGAGGCCAAGACCAAGTACGGCAAAGAATATGAGAATCTCGACAAATGCCGTGATGCCTGTTTCCCTGACTACAGTAGCCCAGGGAAAAATAAATACCGCTTCAACATCAAAAATCAGGAAGATTATGGCAAACAGGTAATATCCAACAGTATACTGGAGCCATGAACCGCCAATGGTCTCAATGCCGCATTCATAAGGCTCAAACTTTAATGGATTATAAGAAGTGGGGGGCACATACGTTGAAAAGAGAATAGCACCTCCAACCAGTACCACTCCAAGAATAAAGAACAATACAAGTGACTGACTTTCCATATATATACAAGTATCTACATTTAACAGTGCGCAAAAGTAGAAAATAGTGTAAAAGATTTTGCACAATTCGAAACAACGGGGCTAATTTAGAACGATTTTAATCTAAGCAATTAAAGTTCCAAACCAAAAGCTATGGTCAAAGCTTATTCCAGGACCGTCGTCTCCATCAGGATTTTTGACTACTTATTTTGTCACATTATATTTAATGCTTTTTAAGGTAAATTCGCCATAGATAAAATCACCCTCCGGATAATGCCAGATGGTTTTACCGATTGTTGGAATCTTCCTTCCATCAATTTCCTTATAATTAGACATCGGGGTTGTCCATCGAATTGTTTTCAGAGTGCCGTCATCTTGCATCGCAGACCTGTCATCGGACAAAAAATTGACTAATTCACCTAATTCATTAAAGTAAAGTATTGCCGATACAACATACTTTCCATTGGTAATTGTAACTTTAGTTGACAGCGAATCTATTTCACTCCATGATAATCGCTTATCAACAAGACATGCCGGGGCGAAAATGCACATGTCGTTTAACAGGGTTACTGTTTCGGCTTTAGTTAATTCTTCACCACTGATATTAACCACTTTAAACAGTTCAGCGACTTTTACCTGGAAGATTGCATGTTCATTTTTGTAAATATGCAGTGCGCGAAAAGGGATGCCCATTTTACGCGCTTTCATCAGAAACAGCCTTGAGTAATCACCATAGAAGTTATACTGGATGGAATAAGATTTCATGGGTTTGTCGCCCGGTTTACGATACATTTCAGCATCAAATTCGATGCACACATTTTGGGGAATGCTTTTGCCGAAAGCGCCTGTAATGTCCAGATATTTTTGAACACAAGCAGGCAAATGAGCCGTTTCGTGTTTGCTAAGTGCTCTTACTTCTTTAATAGGCTGTGAAGCGAATTCTTTGGACTTATTGAGTTGAAAAATCTTTACTGATGATTTACAAGATGTAATTGTTGTCATGGTTATTAAAGCAATCAAATGATTTCTGTTAGTTGCATGAGGATTTAACCTGGCGCTCAAATGCGAATTTGTTATAGCGTTTGAAACAGTTGCTCAACTATGTGCTAACACAAATGTAAAGATTTCAAACGTTTCAACCAATACACATACCCGCATTTGCTACAAAACATCCATGGTTCTAGTGACTTTTATTTAAGTTTTTCAGAGAAGTAGTAATAAAATTGTCCAGAAGTTGTATTAAAGTTGTAATATATGCGTAGTTCATGCACTATTTATACGTGTTTTATACGTGATGACACGTATGAAACACGTATAAAACACGTATAATATACGTATAATATACAACTTCTATTCAGCTTCTAAACAATTTCTCAACAAATTCTTTATGATGTCAATTTGACTTCATCATCTTTCAAACTCTTACTTACCAACTGAATACACGAGACGGTAATCAAGTAATTGGAATTGATGATGGTGGTACACACTAATTTTGGTGGAGACTTTTTTGATAACACCCCATTAGTTAAAAGATGGCAGCCGGTCCCTGAGCGAAGTATCGTTGTTTTTTCAACAACGATACGAAGTCGAAGGGCGGTAGGATTAAGGGAGGAACTTATGCTTTTTTTAAAGCTATTTTATCTCCTTTGATTAAAGCTTCTTTCTTCTTCCGAGACCAGCCCTGTATTTGTTTTTCTCTAATAAAAGCCTGGTCTATCCTATCAAATTCTTCATAATACACCAATTTGACCGGGAGATGCTTTGATGTAAAGTTGCAACCAACACCACTGTTATGCTCGGCTAGTCTTAAATCGAGATCTTTAGTGCTCCCGGTATAATAATGACCATCATTGCATAAAAGAATGTACATGTACCCTTTCATTGAGAATTTTTCTTAGAGAACATAAAGGTATAAAATAAAAACTGTTAAGTCCTAAAAAACCACTAACCTTAATTCAACCGCGCTTCGACTGCATACTTCGACTCCATCCCGGTGTGAAAAACACCGGGATTCCGCTCAGTATTCCGCTCAGCGACCGGGTGCATGATTTTTATGGAGGGGGGAAAGTTGTAATCAGCAACATTGCATGATCAATTTTTCGCAACAATAAATAGCCAGTTGAAGCAATAAAAAAAGTCTCCAAATTTAAGTGCGCAAACATCTTAAAAATGAAGACTCCAAAACACCTTAGAAAGGCATTTATGTGGCACAAAATTAAAGAATTAAAAGGGAAAAATCTTAGTAACTGCCAAATTTCCCGCCAGTTGAATATCCACAGGGCGACTGTTAGAAAGTATTTAGAAATGGATGAAACTGCTTTCTATCAATGGATTGAGCTGCCTAGGCACTTACCTAAGAAGCTTCAACAATACTATGATTTCATTAAATTAGAACTTGAACATGTACCAGATTTAAGTGCTGCTCAAATAGAAGACAGGCTTAAAGAACGATTTGAGGATCTTCCGGATGTACATAGTAAGACGGTTTACAATTTTGTACAATCAATCAGGAAAGAATGTGGGATTAACAAAAAGAGGACTTCAATAAGGGTTTATCAAAAATTACCAGATACAGCTTATGGACAACAGGCTCAGGTTGATTTTGGCGTATTCAATATGTCAACAGAAACAGCTCCAAAAAAAGTCTATTTCTTCACGATGGTATTAAGTCGTTCAAGGCAAAAGTTCGTCTTTTTTAGGAGCTATCCATTTACCACAGAAAGTACTATCGAATGTCATAATCGTGCTTTTGAGTATTTTGGAGGACAGCCAAAAGAAATCCTTTATGATCAGGATAGGGTATTGATGGTAAATGAGAATCTGGGTGATTTGGTGCTGACTGCTCAATTTGGCGCATATTGTAAGGAAATGGCTTTTACCACAGTGTTTTGCAGAAAGAGTGATCCGGAGTCAAAAGGTAAGATCGAGAATGTTGTAAAATACGTTAAGCAAAACTTCCTAAGAGGTAGAAAATACCATGGGATCGACAATCTTAATGATTTGGTACTCGGGTGGTTATCCAGAACCGGTAATGGCAAAATGCATGCTTCAACTAAGAAAATCCCTCATAAGGAATGGCTGATTGAACGAACGTATCTTCAGCCACTATTAGGTTATATGCAACCAGTCGACTGTTACAAAGAATATCTTGTTCGTAAGGATAATACAATTAACTACCATAGTAATTTTTACACACTTCCATTAGGGACTTATCAGGGTAATGGTAGTCAGATACTGGTTAAAGAAGAAAACGACAAGCTCCTTGTTTTTAGTAAGGATTACGAGCTTCTGACCATACACGACATATCACATGACAGAGGGATAACAGTTAGAAGAACAGATCATAGAAGAGATAAGAGTGATAGTATCGAAAACATGAAATCCAAGGTTGCTGAGTTCCTGGAAAATACGACCGAAGCTGATTTATACATCCAATTATTAAGTAAGCATAAAGGCAGGTATCTGGGTGATAATTTGCGTGTACTGGTTAAAAAACTACCACTTTATGAGAGGAAGTACATATCACAAGCCTGCCGGTTTTGTCTTGAAAACAATGTATTTAACGCTTTTACCTTCATTGAAGTAACGAGCCACTATGAGCAGCAAGACAACCAATTAAAGAATATCAAAATGCCTCTGATTGATAAAATTGAGACTAGTACCATTGAGTTTGATTATCAGCCTAAAGTGAGCGAAATCAGTATCTATGAAACTATCATGTAATGGAAAAAATAAAACAAATTAAACAGCACGCCGACATTTTACGGCTAACTCTGATGCGTAATAAGGCGGAAGACTTTATTCACCAGGCTCAAATTGATAAGCCAACATATCTTGATTATACACTCTCACTTCTTGAAAAGGAAGTCAATCAAAGACAAAAAAATGATTTTGAGAGAAGGATCAAACTGGCCAAGCTACCAAGAACACATAATCTTGATAAATACGACCACTCCATGAGTGCCAGCATTAACAAGAAACAGATGAATGAATTAAGAGAGCTACTCTGGGTCGAACAAATGTACAATCTCATACTGATGGGACCAAGTGGTACTGGCAAAACATACATTGCGGGTGGCTTAGTGAATGATGCTGTAAGAAAAGGGTACCGCGCTTATTTTACCACAATGGAAGATCTTATAGGAGTCCTTAAGATGAAGGATATTACCGCAACAGCTTTAAATACATACAATAGATACTTAAGAGCTCATTTACTAGCTCTAGATGATATCATGCTACTGCCTATCAAAAAAGAAGATGCAGTTGGATTATTTAATCTTATAAATCATTTACATGAGCAATGCTCTTTGATTATTACCACAAACAAATCACCCAGAGAATGGGCTGAAACACTTGATGATACGGTACTGGCTACTGCATTGCTTGACCGCATACTCTACCATTGTGAAGTGATAAAGATCGAAGGTAACAGTTACCGAATGGAGCATCGGAAAAACATCTTTAAAAAAGGTATTGAAGGTAATCAACAAGAAATTTGATAAGAGAGAGGAGTTGCAACTTCGCTACGCTTCGTTGCAACTCCTCTCTCTTAAAACAGATAAACAAACACTAAATTTTTAACTTAGAACTGATGATTTACTTTTGCGAAAAACTGGTGAAATTAAATTAGCTAATTACAAAAGTGAGGGCGCCGCATGGAATGACTTTTAATCGTTGACAACACTCGATGCGGCGCCCTCACTTTCCACCCCATTAGTTAAAAGAGGGCAGCCGGTCCCTGAGCGAAGTATCGTTGTTTTTTCAACAACGATACGAAGTCGAAGGGCGGTAGGATTAAGGGAGGAGGGTTATTTACACCCGCCGTTTGGTTAAAACAACCAATTTTGTTGGTAACTTCGTATTTTGATTCAGATAAATTAAATAAACTTCAATGGTTTATCAAAAATGATTCAATGTTCTACCATGATTCTTTAATTCAGGATTTCCAATTTTCTAATTCAATTAATGAACATCCATGGATAAATATTCTTATTATACATCCAGATTATTCCTCAAATTATATACTCTGGGACACAGGAGAATCTAAACAATTAGTAAAGTGCATAAAATTAGTTAATGATCTGATCCCAGAGAATGATAAGGTCTTATTTGAGATTCACCCAATGTCATATATTTATAGCAGAGAAAAATTTGAAAAGACGAAATCAAAGGGATCTCACTCACAATAGGTTGCTGTGATTGCTCATACTTCGACTCCATTCCGGTGTAAAAAACACCGTGATTTCGCTCAGTATTTCGCTCAGCGACCGGGTGTATCTATTTAACCAGACCTGGTCACTTGTTAAAGATTTCTTAAATTGTAAAAGCAATACTATCAGTACTTAATTTTGCATCACAATCTGCAATAATGAAACAAGGGTTAAAACGTATTCTCAGCATTTTCATGCTTCTGGTATTTATAGTGCCGGCAACCGGGATGATGCTATACGTGCACCATTGTTCGATGAGTAATATTACAAGAATAAGCAGTTCAACCCCTGAACACTGTTGCAGTGACACCTGTAGTTCTGCACATGACCTTTATGACGCCCATCATGCAGTTATTAAGAAAATTCCCTGCTGCAACGATTCAAAGGTTTTTGTAAAACTGGGTGCTCATTTGTTTGCCCAGGGAATGAAAGTACCTGGAGGGGATTATGCTGTTATGAACTTTAATTCTTCCACAACAAACCTTCTGGCTACCACAGGGGTTGACGCTGGCACTTCAATAAAATATATGCCCGTTCAGTCAGGCGGGCCACCTTTCCTTCTTTTCGCTTCCTTCAGACTTTGATTTAAAGGCCTTTATCTGCCACGTACTGATATTTTTATCAGCTGTCTTATATTGTCCAATTAAATCACTTTTCTTAAATGACTAAAGCACTATATTCATCATTTCTATTATTACTTGCACTTATTATTGTACTTCCTGTGAAGGCACAGGATCAGGTTCACGGAACAGTGAGTGAGCTTGACGCGAACAACAGGAAGGTAGTGTTGCCTTTTGCCAATATTCACTGGGCGGGGACTACAAAAGGAACTGTCACCGATGAAAGGGGTCATTTTAAACTACCTACTGATCAGGGTTCTTCAAAATTAATTGCCAGTTTTGTGGGTTATACCAATGATACCCTGGAATACCGGGGCCAGAAAACTTTTGATTTTATTCTATTAAAGGGATCGTCGCTGCAACAGGTTGAAATTAAAGACAAGTTGCAGGGAAGTTATATTTCAAAGCTGAAGCCGATAAAAACAGAGGTGATTACTGTGGCCGGACTTCAAAAGCTGGCCTGCTGCAACCTATCGGAAAGCTTTGAAAACAATGCCACCGTAGATGTGGGATATTCTGATGCGGTTACCGGAGCAAGGCAGATTCAGATGCTGGGACTGGCAGGTGTTTATAGCCAGATAATGGTGGAGAATATACCATTTACACGAGGATTGGGTTCGGCGTTCGGGTTAACTTATGTGCCAGGTACCTGGATGGAGTCAATTCAAATTTCGAAAGGAACTTCATCCGTGATAAACGGCTATGAATCTACAACCGGCCAGATTAACACCGAGTTCAGGAAACCCTGGAATACTGATAAGCTATTTGTAAATGCATATCTTAATAACGAGGGACGGTATGAACTAAACGCCCATGCATCACAACGTCTGAATGACAATTTCAGCACACTGCTGTTGTTTCATACTTCACAGCAGTTATTGAAAACCGATATGAACCATGATGGTTTTCTTGACTTGCCACTGGCTACTCAGATCAACCTGTCAAACAGGTGGAGTTATGAAAATGCTGGGGTAACTGAAAGCAAATTTGGAATTAATTTCCTGCAGGATAACAGGAGCGGTGGACAGCTGATGGATATGACAACTGATGAAGCTTTGGCTGGCGGAAAATATGTTATGGAAGTTACTACCCGTCGCCTTCAGTTGTATGATAAGACCGGCTTTATGTTCAAAAACAAGCCAAACACCAGTATTGGTTTGATCTTTAGTGGATTATACCATACCCAGGAAAGTACTTTTGGCCATACAGCTTATGAGGCGGCGCAGACAGGCTTTTATGGAAATGCCATATTTCAGTCAGGCTCTGCCGTTCATGGTTATAGTACCGGTTTAAGCCTGATGTATGATAATTATGATGAAACGCTGGCTGACAGTAGTTTTACAAGGACTGAATCGGTACCAGGTGTGTTTGCACAATATACCTTTACACCTAATAAAAAGATGAACCTTATTGCAGGTATCAGGGCCGACGAGCATAATATGTATGGTACGCTGATTACGCCCCGCCTGCACTTTAAGATTAATCTTCTGGAGCATACAGTTTTACGGGCGTCGGTGGGTAAAGGTTACCGGAGTCCTTCTATTCTTTCTGAGAATTCGTCCATACTTGTGAGCTCGCGTAAAATCGTATTCAGGGATGATTTCAAGATTGAAGAAGCCTGGAACTATGGGGCAAACGTAACTCAGGATTTCAATATACCGAACGACAGGCTTATTACACTTGCTGTTGATTTTTACAGGACACACTTTATCAATCAGGTAGTGATTGACCTTGATGAATCAGTCAACAAAGTTGTGTTCTCTAACCTGAACGGTGAATCGTATTCCAACAGTTTCCAGGTTGACCTTACAGCTAAAGTGGTTAAAGGTTTGGAACTCACCGGAGCGTACAGGCTGAATGATACCAAAATAACTACAGGTGGTGAATTGCGCGATCGTGCCCTTGTGGGAAGACACAAAGGGCTGTTCACTGCATCGTATGCCACCCGATTCGAAAAGTGGAAATTTGATTTCACCAGCCAGTATAATGGTAAAACCCGGTTACCGGTAGGAATAACATACCACACAGAGGATGGAAAAGTGACCAGTTCACCTGGCTATATAACGATCCATAGTCAGATAACCCGCAAATTCAAACACTGGGACGTCTATGCAGGAGGGGAGAACCTGACCAACTTTATCCAGAAGCATCCCGTTCTCGGTTATGATAAGCCTTTTGCAGACGGATTTGATGCAGGTATGATATGGGGACCAGTTCTCGGCAGGATGATCTATGCCGGGGTCAGATTCTCAATAGCACATGAATAATTGTCGAATTAACTTACAGTAAGAAGAATAATAGTAAGCCAGTTAATCAAAGATTGCAGATAATCAGATTATAATAACCATTTAAACAAAGACAAATGAAAAAATTAACCGGATTTTTAGTTTTAATTTTCGTTTTTATTACAGGCTCATTGATTGCTCAGAATTCAAAGAATAGCGTAATTGACATCAATGTATCTTCACAGTGCAATATGTGCAAAGAGCGCCTTGAAAAAATGCTTGCATTCGAGAAAGGGGTGGTAAACAGTAACCTGGATGTTGAAACCCACACACTTAAAGTTACGTATAAACCAACAAAGACCACACCGGAAGCAATAAAGAAAGCCATTTCACTCACCGGTTACGATGCTGATGATGTAGCCGCCGATGCAAAAGCTTATGCTAAATTACCCGACTGCTGCAAGAAAAAAGCCGATAGGAAAGACCCGAATGCAGTTGAAAAGCATTGAGTGATTAAGATTTAGTAACTATTAACTAGTCACTAGTCACTAGTCACTAGTCACTAGTCACTAGTTAGTCACTAGTCACTAGTTACTAGTGACTTACAAGTTTTTCGCTTCATTAAACTCAGTCCACGACATTACCTTATATTGGTCGCTGCCATAGTACTTTAGAATTGGCATGAGATCTTCGGCAGTTTTATATCCTTTTACCTTGTATAGCCATTCGCTTTCGCCATCGAGGATAACATACGAGGGGTACCTTAACTCCTGTTTTAAAAGTGCAATGGCCAGTTGGTGGGCTGCTTTTGGTTTTGAAGGATCGGTATTTACAAATTCCTGTCCTTTGAAAGTGACAGGTTCTTTTTGTTCGGCATTGAATTTTACTGCATAATAGTTTTTATTAATGTAATCAACTACTGCGGGGCTCAGGAAAGTTTCTTTATCCATCTTCTTGCACCACCCACACCAGTCAGTGTAAACATCAATAAAGATTTTTTTTGGTTTTTTCTTATTTTTCTTAACAGCCTCCTCAAAAGTCATCCATTTAATACCAGCCGGTTCCTTGTCGCCGGAGGGTTTATCCTGAGCCTTCAGTGTTGAAACACAGCAGAGGTTGATCATTAAGATACTAATAAGCAACAGGTATTGTTTTTTCATGGTTAGCGTTATTAATGTGGTTTAATCTCTATGCCTGTCAATTTCACGCTGAGTATCTTTAGTTTTCAGCGATTCACGTTTATCGTAATTCTTTTTTCCTTTTGCGATAGCTATGTCAATTTTCGCCAGACCGTTATCATTAATATATAGCACAGTTGGGATAATTGTAAGTCCCTTTTCCTGGGTTTTTGTGAGAAGTTTTCTTAATTCTTTTCTATTAAGTAAAAGTTTGCGGTCGCGTTTAGGCTCATGGTTTGCATAAGTGCCGTATTTGTACTCGCTTATGTGCAGGTTCTTTACAAACAATTCAGTTCCTGTAAAAGCGCAATAGGCATCAGTCAGGTTGGCTTTTCCTTCGCGTATTGATTTTATTTCAGTACCAGTAAGAATTATACCTGCCGTAAATACTTCGGTCAGATAATATTCAAAAGATGCCTTTTTATTTCTGATACTGATTGTTGAGCCCATTGAAATTAATTGTGGTTTGCAAAGATAATCAAACCAAATAAGGCGTTGAAAGTTTTATTTTTATTCACATAACCAAATAACAGGCTATCTTATCAGATAGCCTGTATTGGTTTTTTTTGCATTATTTTACTCCTAACGGCATAATAAAGCTTCATGAATCTTACAGCTTAACTGTAATGCCTCCCATGAC
This sequence comes from Lentimicrobium sp., assembly GCA_035298745.1. Taxonomy (GTDB): domain Bacteria; phylum Bacteroidota; class Bacteroidia; order Bacteroidales; family Lentimicrobiaceae; genus Lentimicrobium. Next base: position 122,130 of record DATGXS010000020.1, read on the forward strand.
ATTGATACCTGCCTGTGGGAAATAGCCATCATATTTCCAATACTGGCCTTCGTAATAGAATTTGTATACCCATGCATTGGTTTCATATTTCACGTTGAATAAGTTATTGACATTCAATTCAAGAACCAGTTCTTTTATGAATTTTGGCTTTACTGAATAACTGAATCTTAAATTATTTATAAAGTAAGGGTCAAGGCTTCTATCTTCAGAGGAAGTGTTATCAATATACTGTCGTGATACATATTTTCCATCGAACGAGGCGCTCAGATTGTTGACTGGCTTCCAGGTTAAGTCAAATCCTCCAACCATGGTTGGTGAGAATGCGAGGTTGGTGGTGCCGATTGAGTTTTCGACCTGTTCTCCTGAATCCCAGTTATCAACTTTCTCAGTAAAATCGATTATTTTATTCTGGCTGATTGCCAGGTTTGCACCAAAGCTCAACTTATTGGTTGTCATATATGTTCCTGAAAGTTCAATCCCTGTACGGTATGATTTGTCAACATTCATCATAATTGCTGAACCAACATCATTGATATCCCCGGTTAAGATGAGCTGATCGCGATATGACATATAATAAATGTTGGCATTAAGCTGTAGTGTGGGCTTTGAGTACTGGTAACCAAGTTCATAATCGAACAGCTTTTCAGCCACAGGTTTCTGTTTAGATGGATCTGCATCTGTATAGTTGTCGCGGTTAGGTTCACGGTGTGCAACGGCAAGGCTGGCATATATACTTCCATATGAATGAATATCAAGGAAAGCACCGGCTTTTGGATTGAAGAAGAGGAAATTATGTTTTTGTGCAATGTTCCTCAGATCATCATCAATACCTGAAATCTCATAATTGATTGCTCTTAACTGGAGGTCGCCATAAAGGCTTAAGCGGCCTGTAACCTGAAAATTAGCCTTTGTGAATACATTGAGGTCTTTCTTTTTGCCTGTACCTCTGTACCATTCAAAATCATGTCCCAATGGCAAAGCATTTTCAGCCCATATAATTCTTCCAAAGTGATTGCCATCATATATATTTCCAGAATTGCCGAATGTCAAACGCAATCTGTTGATGGGCTGGTAATTGAGTGAAAAGGTATAGCCATAGAAATCATTGTCAAGATGTTTACGCCTGATCAGGTCGGTTTCCATATTACCACCAGTTGTATCAATAACGCCATAATCTGATAGGTTGGCATTGTCTTTATATTGTTCATAATAACCTTTTCCGCGGGTATAATGCAATGCAAAATTCAGGATTGTTTTTGGGCTGAAACTCTGGGCCAGTATGAATTGAAAATGATCCTGCTGATAGTTGTCGGTTTCATTTTCGTAAAACTTTGAATTTCCATTATTATCAGAATAAGCGCCCATGCCGTTAAAGGTTCGGTTAATACCAAGCAGGTTCGAAGGGACACCATCCCAGGCCTGATAGGTTTTTTCGATTCCTGAAAAGACATTGAATTTAAGAATTGTACTTTTACCATAATATCCTGATGAAAGATAAAAGGATTTCAGATCAGCACTTGCCCGGTCAATATAGCCGTCGGAAGACAATTTTGACAGTCGCGCATCAACAGCCCATTTATTATCCATCAAGCCGGTACCTGCGGATACTGTATTTTTGAAAGTGTTAAATGATCCATAGGAGCTACCAATAATTCCATAAGCATCATGCGCCGGAGGCTGGGTCTGCATGTTCACGCTGGCTCCAAAAGCTGCAGCTCCATTGGTTGAGGAGCCCACCCCCCGTTGAACCTGGACACTGGACACTGAAGAAGCAAAGTCGGGCATATTTACGAAATACACACTATGTGATTCTGCATCATTTAAAGGAATACCATTAACAGTAATGTTTATCCTGTTCATATCAGTCCCCCGGATTCTGAAAGTTGAATAACCGATACCTGTTCCGGCATCAGAAGTAGAAACGGTGGCCGGCAGATGTTCAAGAATAAGAGGCATATCTTTACCCTGGTTCAGTTTTTCAATAGCATCGTGGTTAACGGTTGTAGCTGCCATGGGAGTTTTTTCACCTGCCCTGGTGGATGAAATGATAACTTCTTCACTTATTTTATAAGTAGTCTCCTCCATGGTGATTAACATAGTACGACTCATTGTAAATGAAACATCACTAAGCCAGTCTTCATATCCCAGATAAGTCACTTTCATTTTATAATCACCCGGCTGTATGTTGTTTAATTCAAAGATTCCGTCGGGCTTGGTTACTGCAGCTTTGAGGTTGTTGTTTAAGCTTATGAATGCACCGGCAAGTGGTGATCCGTCAGTTGAGCTCAGCACTCTGCCTTTGATATTGATTTGTGCAGAAAGTAGTAATGGTAGTAATACCGGAAAGATGAGTAGAATTTTTTTAAGCATTTTGATTTAACTTAAGATTAAACTCAGGACATTTAAAGGGGTCTTTAAATATCCGTTAACAAGTTTTCTCTGTTTATCCCTTCGCCGGCATTACCCGGAGCAGGTTCAATGAGTATGATCTCAGCCCGTATTTTAGGGCACCCCAATAGGAAATCGGGCTCAAAGATACGAAACAATATTCTAATTTAGCAGTCGTTTTAAGTTCAAATATTCTCTAATGAAGCGCCTTGTTTATTTTCTAATTTTAGCCGGTTTAATTTTGTTGGCATGCAAAAAGGAAACATTCCCCGATGAATTCAGTGTAAATGGAAAGTGGTGGGAAAAAATTGCCGATACGAATAAAACCGAGATTGAATTCCAGAAACAGAATAATCTTAAGCTAAGACTAAGAAGTGATACCATAAGGGACTATAAATACCTTCTTGATAAGCCCGATGAATTGCAAATATTCGATCTTGCTGAATTCCCTGACGGAAAAAGAACTACCTATAAGGTCACTTATGATTCAAAGACTGAGCAAATGACCATATTCAGTTTATACCCAGCATCGGGAGGTGTTGAATCGCAGACCGTATTTGTGCGGAAATGAGTTAACTTTGAATTATACTTGTGAATTAACTTTGATCATCATGACTGAACGAAAGAAAATTGTAATAATAAATGGTCCAAATCTCAATCTTACAGGGGTAAGGGAAAAACATATTTATGGTGACAAGTCGTTTGAATCATTAATGGGTGATCTTTCCAGAGAATTTTCAGCAGTCGACCTGGAATACTTTCAAAGCAATATTGAAGGAGAATTAATCAATAAAATACAGGAAGCAGGTTTTATTTCTGAGGGTATTATTCTGAATGCAGGCGGTTATTCACATACTTCTGTTGCAATTGCAGATGCTGTTAAGGCGGTCAATAGTCCTGTGATTGAGGTTCATATGAGTAATATCTGGGCAAGAGAAAGTTACAGGCATGTTTCTTATATCTCTCCAGTTGCAAACGGTGTTATTGCTGGATTTGGATTAGATTCTTATAGGTTAGCCTTAATTAGTCTGCTATCATAATAGACAGACTGTCTATTATATTAATCTTCTCTCGTAATCGACTGGTTGTTGTTGACGTTATTTTCATTTCTGGTTGTTGACCTCAGGCCAACAATACCACCCACAATCATAATAACGAACAAAATTCTGAGCAGGTCTTTCGATTCGCCAAAAACAATCATCCCATAAATAACAGTTCCCACTGCACCGATACCGGTCCATACCGGATAAGCAGTACCAAGAGGGAGATGTTTGAGAGAAATGGCGAGCAACCAAACACTAACAGCCATTGATACACCTGTTAATATAGATGGCCATAATTTGGTAAAGCCCTCGGAATATTTAAGGGCAACAGCCCAAACGGTCTCAAAGAGTCCTGCTATAATCAGATAAAACCAAGCCATTACTTACCGTGTGAATTTATCAGGTGATAATTGTGAGAATTTCTTTTTACCCCTGAGGAAATAATCAATAACAATATTCCCTTTATAAACCTGTGAAACGTGTTTATGTTTTATCAGTCGCCTCTTGTGTTTGTGTTTGCCAAAATGCCTGTAAAAGCTCATGTGGGCTCTAACGACCGACCAGAAATCGGCAAGACCACCGTCAACAAGGAATTTGAAAGCTGCAATACCATCAAGCAATAATCGTGACAGGAAAACCTGGATTAATCTTTCAGCCGGAAGATTCTTATAAAGCAGCGTAATATTGTTGCGCATATTCAGGTAAGTCTTGAACGACGATTTTTTCGGCAATGTACCGCCTCCCACATGAAATACCTTTGAATCGGTGCAGACCATTATTTTATAACCCAGGTGTTTCATCCGCCAGCAGAAATCAATTTCTTCCATATGCGCAAAGAAGTCTTCATCGAATCCGCCGTACTTCCTGAAAAGTTCAGCCCTTACAAACATACATGCGCCGGTTGCCCAGAACACTTCACGGTTATTATTATATTGACCATTGTCTTTTTCAAGATCTGTAAAAAGCCGACCACGGCAGAAGGGGTAACCGTATTCATCGATGAAACCACCACTAGCACCTGCATATTCAAAATACTCAGGATTATGGTATGATCGTATAACGGGTTGGCAGGCTGCGATAGAAGCATCACTGTCCATAAGCTTTATTATAGGCTCGATCCATCCACTCGTAACTTCAATATCAGAATTCAGAAGGATGTAATACTCAGCATCTATTAATGCAAGGGCATCGTTGTAACCTTTTGCAAAACCACCATTAGATTCATTCTGAATGATTTCAACCTGTGGAAATTCGCGTTTCAGCATTTCTACCGAATCATCATGAGAAGCATTGTCGGCAACAATCAATCTTACATCAGGTTGATTATGCTCCAAAACAGAAGGGAGGAACTTTCTAAGAAAGTCACTTCCATTCCAATTTAAAATGACAACGGCTGTTCGCACTAATAATGATAGATTCGGTCAAAAACACTTAGGTGATGCAAACATACTAAAATTCTGTCTTTTCAAGCTAATTCAAAGTTTGTTTAAGTTGATTTAGTTGAATAATAAGCCAGAATATATTTATTAATACGGATTAAAATATCGCGTGCTTGAACGTGAGCCATCTTTTCTTAGCATATCACGGTCATAATCATCAATGGGGACGTCGCGACGGAGTTTTCTAATAAGTTGTGTCTGCCAGTTATAATTCTGAATCTCACCTTTAACATCTGAGTGTACCAAGGTGTAGTCGCGTGCACCGACCTCACTGTTTATAAACACAAATCGTTTGTTTCTTTCTTTTCCATTTGAAAGTGAGTAGTACTGCCAGATTTGATAAGGAACTGAATTTTCACCATCAATAGAACTGGTTTCAAAAGGCACATCTTGAATCACACTGGGTTCTCCGTATTTAAGATAAACATATCCCATGTCGGTGTCATATCCTTTTTTAACCTGAGTACCATAAGCCCTATTGACCTTGGCAACCTGTTCTTTGTATGTTTCCCAGGCCTTCCTGGGTTCAAATGTGTCTCTTGTTTCCCAAAACTTTTCGAAGAATTGCTGTAAAGCTCTAAGATCTGCATTTTGAGACTGATATTTAATAAACATTTTTTCCATTTCAGTTGAAATGGGATTGAGTGATTGTATAAACTCTTTCAGCGTATCTGCATTTGTAATAGAAGTAGAAAAAGCTGAGGTTAAATCAATAGTTGAGAAATCAAATGATTGCTTTTCCATAGCCGGATTTGACTTCTGAAAAAAAGTAGAATTTGCAGCGATTTCCTTGTTCTCCTTATTTTTTACTTCAACCACCAGATTATAGTTACCGGTTGGAAGGTTTGTGATATCAAATTCATTTAAGACCACCATAACAGGTTTAGAAGTTTCTCTCTTTGTGCGGGCATATTCATTAAGGATCCGATGGTTATCAAATGATTCGATATAGTATGCAACCAGATATCCTTCATTAAGGCCTTCCTTAAATAAAGGATTATAGATTTCACAGTAGAATATAAGCTTGTTCTTTTCAGACGGATAAAAGTTATCCACAAGTGGTACGAGGTCATAGCCACTTTTGCTTAATACATTTGGACTGACTGTTTTTGTGTACGAATTGATTAGCTGAATGGTCGATAATGAACAGTTGTTATTTGGAAAATTAATTTCAAATGGATAATCCAATTTGACAGGTTCTTTCTTGACATTGTTATCAGCTATGGAAAGTTCCAATGTATAATTTCCGTTTGGTAATTTGAACCGCTGCTGGTCAATGAAATTAACTCCAACAGCAGTTGTATCGGTTAATTCGTCGCTAAGTAACTCATACTTTTTGAAGTCTTTAATAACTGAATCCTGCTTTACGATCATGGTTACCTGAACACTTCCCTGGAATTTGCCTGATGGCAATTGTTTGTAAACAAGGGTATTTCCCATTATCTCCATGTACACTTCCACGAATGGACTTTCACCCGGAATATTGAAGGTAGCATGTGATAAAAATGCACCTATTCCCTGTGCCGATACTGAACCAATGGCACTGAATAAGATGATTGCGAAAAAAAGTACAAGTTTTTTCATGATAAATTTGTTTTTAAATGCATATCACTTATGGTAGCGCTGCAAATATCCTGCCAGTTGGCATGTATAGTACAAAGATAAATCATTTTAATTGGTATCTTTATGTCAGTTGTAATGCAACCATTAAAAAGTTGAGCATCTTTACTAAGAACCAGCTGTATGTCGTTTTATTATCATAATTATGAAAATCGTTGTCGCTCTATTACTCGCTGTATTATTACTTCCCTCCTGTATTAAATCATACAAATACGATGAAGGACAATTTCCTGATAAGCCTGTTAACATGGTTGAATTTAATACTGAATTCAACGACTATAATTCGGCTATGCCTGCCAGTCTTATTGATGTATTTCCACTACTTTTTTCATCTGACAGAGGCGGTGGAAATTATGATATTGTAAAGGAATACGTTTCTATTTCTTTCGATCGGGAAGATGGCGATTTTAATCTTAATAATTCGATGTCAGGAAATCTTGACATTTCAAATTCTTATGTTGTACTTGGCAAAATACCGCGACTCATTAATACTGATTCAAACGAGATGGGCCCTTATATAATGGAATCATATCCTGAAGGCTATAATAAGTATGATGGGTTGTTCAGGGTTTTATATGCAAGTGACAAAAATGGGAATCTTGATGTATATTATACAAGCAATACGGCAAATCAGGCAGATTTCTCTGCTCCTGTACCTGTTACTTTGATTAATACGCACCACAATGATGCATATCCTTCATTTAATGAAGATCATACAACATTGTATTTCACTTCCGACAGGGGAGGCAATTTCGATGTTTATTCTACCCCGGTAAATGGAGACTTCGAAGCAAAGCTTACCGGATCAGCTGGTACTGAAATTACTAAAGAAATGGTTCTTTCATCTGATTATGATGACAAATGTCCATATGTAAATGGTGATTTTATAGTGTTCACCTCTAATCGTCCCGGCGGTTTTGGAGGTTTTGACTTGTATTATTCAAAAAAAGTGGGCAATAACTGGACTACACCGGTAAATTTTGGAGCAGAAATCAATACTGAAAAAGATGAATATCGCCCGGTTGTAGCGCGTTTTAATTTCTACAAAAATAACCTGATGATCTTTTCTTCCAACAGGGATGGCGGTAAAGGCGGATTTGATCTTTATTATGTGGGAATCAACAAATAAACAAAAAAGGAGATAACATGATTTTTTTAACTGGCGCCACAGGACATTTTGGCAAAGCAACTATAGAGTTTTTACTTATAAAGGGAATTCCTGCCGCAAATATTATTGGTCTGGCAAGAAATGAAGAAAAGGCAAAGGAACTAGAAAAGTATGGCATTCAATTCAGAATTGGTGACTATGATGATGTGACCTCCCTGATTAAGGCTTTTCAGGGAATTGAAAAACTACTTTTTATTTCAGGGAGTGATGTCTTCAAACGCGATGCCCAACATGTTAATGTCATTGATGCTGCAATGGAAGCAAAAGTTCCGCATATTATTTATACGAGTTTCTTTCGAAAAGATGACAGTCCCGATTCACCTATTGCTACAATTGCAAATACACACATCAATACTGAAAGGAATATCATAAAGAGTGGCATTACGTATACATTTTTACAGAATGCACTTTACGCGGAAGCAATGCCCATGTTCCTGGGTCCTGATGTTACTCATACCGGTATTTATACTCCTGCAGGCGATGGTAAAGCTCCTTTTACTACCCGCAAGGACCTTGCTGAAGCTGCGGCCAATGTGCTGATACAAGGCGGACACGAGAATAAGTACTATAAGACGGTGAATATTGAGAATTACTCATTTCATGAAATAGCCCGGTTACTCACCGAACTTACAGGGAAGGAAATACATTACATGAGTCCTGATCCGTCAGAATATAAGGAGACTTTAAAGAAAGCAGGCATGCCTGACGCTTCAATTGCTGGAGTAACGGGTTTTATTGAAGGAATCAGGGTAGGCTATTTTGAAGCTGACCACTCAGATCTTGAGATACTGTTAGGCCGAAAACCCGCCGGCATGAAGGAAATCCTGAAAGCATACATTTAAAGGAATTCTAAATAGAACTATAAGATTATCAGCAAAATCATTGCAACTAATTATCTTATTAGCGGCATGGATGTAAACATCATTATGCAATTTTGATTCTTGATTGTCTGATAAGATGCAGTAGTATTTCGGGATTTATTTCTGTTTCAATTCCCTCGGGATGCCAGTGCTTTTTGCATCCACTATATTCCAAAACAACGCATTGGGCCGGAACGCCATATCGTTTAAGCTCCCAGCCTCCTTCAACAAGCGTGGTTAAACAGGCTGAGGCAACGACGCCAAGACTATCTTTTCGCTTTGAAGGTGACCATTGTGACAAGTCAGATGCATGGGGAATAACGTATACATCGAAACCATTCTTCCTGCCTGTCTTTCTTAATTCATTAACCCTGCAACCGGGTGTGCATCCTTCGCATTTAAGTCCGCCGGGAACTTTTGAAGCTTTACAGTTTGAAAAAGGGGACTTTCGCATACAACCCGGTAAAAGCACCGCTTTCTTGTCGGTGTTCTCAAAATTTTGCCTGAAAGCACGGTTCATCAATTCAGCGCCCACCATGTTTAAATGATATTCTTCTTCTGAACGGGTGCATGAGATACGATCTTCTCTCCATTTGTATGTATCTGCTGCATTTCTGAGAAATGGTCGCACATTTTCAGTGTATTTTCCTAATTCGATCTTTGCGTGTTCTTTAAACCATAGGGTAAAGCTCTCAATGGTTTTAAAAATTTCCGAAACTTCCTCTTTTGTCCTGGTAAGCCAGAATGACCTCCAGTTAATGAATCGCAAGGCTTGTTCCCTGAACTCACCTGTCGCCATGAACCATTTATAAACATGTTCCAATTGATCGAGTGTTGGTGGTGGTGCAGGTATCTGCTTGAATGTCTTTTCAGGAATCAGAAACAGGGTAGTCAATACTCCCCTGGCATTGTCAATATAGGGTTTTAAGCGTTGGTGCTTCTTCCTCCATTCAGCCAGCGTTGACAGGGTTCCAAAAGGTGCAATTCTGACTTTCAGGGCAATATGCGCATAGGTCTGCCATAAGATACCAAAACTAAGAAGCTCAAGCAGATATTCCTCATCGTGCCTTAAATCCTCAATAATGTTACATCGCAGGTATTCTTTGAAATCACTCACCAAATTCAGTAAATGGCCACTATTTTCCAGAACTTTGTCGGTAAATTCACTAACAGTGCGGTAATACTCTAATGATGATTTCTCGTTAGGATTAAGGGTGTAAGTGATTGATTTCATGTTTTAATGCCTTTAAAAAGCGGCGCAAATTAGTAATTTTTAGAATACCTTTGCAGCTTATAAGTTCACTTAAAACGATATGAAAATCTCACCTGAAACTCCTAAAACCAAGTATGCTCGTTTACTGCTATTCAGCTTATTATTAATTTTTAATGGTCAGGTTAAATCACAGGTATACCTTGATTCAACTCAGTCAGTTGAAGTCAGGGTAAATGACCTTTTAAACAGAATGACATTACAAGAGAAAATAGGGCAAATGGTACAGGCAGAACGACAGGCGTTCTCAAATACTGATGATATTACTACATACTATATAGGATCTCTTCTTAGTGGTGGAGGTTCTGCTCCAACACCTAATACCGGCAAAGGTTGGGCTGATATGTATGACACTTTCCAGCAAAAAGCTTTAGCAACCAGGCTTTCAATACCAATGATTTATGGAGTGGATGCAGTGCACGGGCATAATAATGTAATGAATGCTGTGATTTTTCCACATAATATAGGATTGGGTTGTACCAGAAATCCTCAATTGGTTCAGGAAGCTGCAGAGATTACTGCCCGTGAAATAAAAGGTAGTGGTCTCAACTGGACTTTTGCACCATGTATTGCGGTAACAAGGAATGAGCGATGGGGAAGAACTTATGAAGGTTTTGGTGAAACGCCCGAGCTGGTAACTCAAATGGGAGCCGCCGCAATCAAAGGTTTTCAGGGCGACAGCCTCCACGGTAAAGCCAGTATTCTGGCTTGTGCTAAACATTATATAGGCGATGGCGGAACCACTAACGGTCAGGATCAGGGAAATACGGAGGTGAGTGAGACCCAGCTGAGGCAGCTTTATCTCCCGGCATATCAGGCTGCTATTGAAACTGGTGTTGGTACGGTTATGGCGTCATATAGTTCATGGAATGGTCAAAAGATGCACAGTCATAAGTACCTGCTGACAGATGTGCTTAAGACTGAGCTTGGATTTGACGGTTTTGTTGTATCTGACTGGGCAGCTATTGATCAATTACCCGGAGACTATACTGCTCAGGTTGAATCTTCTATAAATGCAGGTGTTGACATGATAATGCTTCCATATAATTACAAAGAATTTATTGAGACCGTGACAGCGCTTGTTAGTCAGAACAGAATTACTCAATCAAGAATTGATGATGCAGTTAGGCGAATTCTAAGGATTAAGTTTAAAGCAGGATTATTTGAACACCCGTATTCTGACCGGACGTTTACTGATAAAATCGGCTATTATCAGCACCGTGAAGTAGCTCGTGAATGCGTAAGGCAATCAATGGTACTTCTCCAAAAGAAAGATCATATTCTACCATTGAAAAAATCGGGAGTGAAAATTCATGTTGCCGGCAAAAACGCCGATAATATAGGTAACCAATGCGGGGGATGGAGCATTACCTGGCAGGGTTCAAGCGGAGATATAACCCAGGGAACAACAGTATTTGAAGCTGTAAAAAATGTTGCAGGCGAGGACTTGGTCACTTATTCTTCCAACGGCAGTGGGGTAGGTGATGCAGATATTGCAATAGCAGTGGTAGGAGAAACTCCTTACGCTGAAGGGCAGGGTGATCGTGCTGACCTTTCACTGACAACTGATGATGTAAATACAGTAAGAACACTAAAGCAGGCAGGTATTCCTGTAATTGTAATACTAATTTCAGGCCGGCCAATGCTCATAAATAATATACTTCCATATTGTGATGCTATTATTGCAGCATGGCTTCCGGGAACTGAAGGTGAAGGAATTACTGATATCCTGTTTGGTGATTTCCAACCTTCGGGACTACTCTCAAATTCATGGCCCCGTGATATGCAGCAAGTCCCTGTAAATGTTAATGATGCGAACTATAATCCATTGTTCGGATACGGATATGGTATTACGAGTCTGACTGATTCTGAAGTCGGTTCTTCTCCTCTTTATTACTCTTCTTCAGTCACGATGGATGGTACAGCTATTGAGGTCTCATTTAACAAGTCTATGGCAGAACCTGCGGAGTTTGGCGGTTTTGCATTAAAATCAAACACAGCAGGCATTCAATTAAGTGATGCATTGCTTAAGGCAGGTGATTCAACAACTATAATCTTAAAACCCGCCCAACCAATCAAGAAGGGTGACAGGCTTACATTAAGTTACATTCCGGGCAGTATAAAATCTTCTGATGGAGGATTGCTTCAATCATTTTCTGCTGTAAAAGTTTACAACCTCATGGACGAGAATAAAATTCATGTGGTTCCTGGGATCGTTCAGGCCGAAGATTTCTTTAGTATGGTGGGTGTGCAAACAGAAAACACAACAGATATTGGCGGTGGAATGAATGTTGGCTGGATTGATGCTGGTGACAGGATGGAGTATTACTTGAGTGTTCCGGTTAATGGTATCTATAATTTCGATCTTAGATCGGCATCACTTTCCGATGCCGGAGAAATCCAGTTTAAAATTGCTGATTCCACATTGGCAAGTATCAGCATTCCGGTTAGTGGTGGATGGCAAAAGTGGCAAACCAACAGTGTGAGCCTTAAGTTGAATAAAGGACTTACATTGCTTAAATTCTTTGTTAAAAAAGGAGGCTTCAATCTGAATTGGTTTAAGGTAAGCCTGGTTTATGAAATTGTTGATGATACAACACCAAACAGAAATTATCTTTATCAAAACTATCCTAATCCTTTCTATCGCGAATCAAGGCTGAAATATGAATTGAAGGATGAATGCCAGGTTAAGCTGAGTATTATAGATATGTCGGGTAAAGAAGTAGCAGTGTTGGTAAATGAAGTTCAACCTTCAGACACATACACAGTGGATTTTGATGTCAATAAGTATGGTTTATTGAGCGGTACATATTTATGTGTACTCAAGGCTGGAAATGAGACTATGACTGAGAAGATGGTCGTTAAGTAAAATTGCTGGAGTATATAAAAAGAAAAATGCCCTGAAAATCAGGGCATTTATTTTTTTCTGGCGGAAAGAGAGGGATTCGAACCCCCGGACCCTTGCAGGTCAACGGTTTTCAAGACCGCCGCAATCGACCACTCTGCCATCTTTCCGGGGGCAAAATTACACTTTTTTTCTTTTCAACAAGAAAAATCTTTTAGTCTATGGCGTTTTTTATCCCCAGTAGTAAACTTGATGGTTGATAACTTGTTTATTGCTAAGCAAATACCATTATCAAGTACTTATTCTTCAATTTACTTTTGAATCATATGGCATCACCAGTATTATCAACTCGCAAGCTTGGTTTTCAATGGATAACAAAAGATCCATTCCTTTTTTGTGCCCATCACAATGACGTGTATCCCGAGGGAAATAGTGAGATGGGGCCGGTTTCAAGTCTTTCGGGAAGAAACTTAGGCAGTGATTTTGATCCTCAAAATTCATGGAGGATGTATCATGGTCAGAAGGTCCCCGGTTTTCCCGTTCATCCTCACAGGGGCTTCGAGACTATTACTATTGTATTATCGGGGTATATTGACCATACTGATTCGGCTGGTGGGGCAGGTCGTTATGGCAATGGTGATGTTCAATGGATGACAGCTGGCACAGGACTCCAGCATTCGGAAATGTTTCCGCTTATCTTCAAGGATAAACCAAACCCATTGGTGCTGTTCCAAATCTGGCTTAACCTGCCAGGGTCTAAGAAGCTGGTCAAACCTTACTTCAAAATGCTTTGGAAAGAACTAATTCCAAAGATCACCCTGGAGGATAAATCAGGTAAAAAGACTGAGGTTATTGTTATAACAGGCAAAATGAATGATATTTCGGTCCAGGCACCTTCACCTGATTCGTGGGCTGCAAATCCTGATAATGAAGTTGCAATAATCAGATATAAGCTCGAACCAAATGCTGAATATATTATGCAACCTGCAAGTGCTGGCATCAACAGGAGCTTATTTTATTATCAGGGTGGGGAAATTACCTTAAATGGAATCACTGTTTCATCAGGTAATGCAATTGATGTACAGCCTGATATGGAGTTATTAATAAAAAATGGTCAAACCGAAAGTGAAATCATGCTGTTGCAGGGAAAGCCAATAAATGAACCAGTTGCACAATATGGGCCATTTGTTATGAATACTCAGAATGAGATACAACAAACTATATCAGAGTACAGAAGAACAGAATTTGGAGGATGGCCATGGCCTGCTGAGGAGTATGTGCATGGAGATAAACCACGCTTTGCACAGTATTCAGACGGTACTATAGAATATCCTGAAGAGAAGTAATCTCACTAGCCAGAGACTGAGCAGTATTACCATGAACCGCTGGCTCCGCCACCACCAAAACTTCCGCCACCGAAGCCACCAAAGCCGCCTCCACCGCCTCCGCCGAATCCACCACTACCTCCTGAGAAACCGCCCCAGCCACCTGAACTTCGGTTGCCACTGCCAAGCATTGATAATAAAAGCCAGAATGGTAAGCTGTTATTTCGTCGTCCGATGGTGTGATTATTACCTTTATTCTTGCCAAACAATGCCAGAAAAATGAAGATCAGAAAAATGATTACAAAAATAAACCCGCCACCTTTTTTATTACCTGTATTTTGTTTGGCATATTCAGCAGCTTTATAACGACCATTCAAAAGATCAGAAATAATCTGAACTCCTTGAACGATACCTCCATAGTAATCATTCTGCTTGAAGTGCGGGATCATTTCATTATCAATAATCCTTCTCGTTGCTGCATCAGTGATTATCTCTTCCAGGCCATAACCGGTTTGTATTGAGATTTCACCTTTCCCGTTTTCGTTTCTTGGTTTAATTAGAATAACCAATCCATTATTTGTACCTTTTTGACCAACACCCCATGCCTGCCCAATACGCTGAGCCATATCATTAGGGTCATATCCTTGTAAATCAGGCATGATAACCACGGTAATCTGCGTTGAAGTGCTGTCATTATATGATACCAGCCGCTGTTCTAACTGTTGAACTTCGCCTGCAGATAATATTCCGGCGAAGTCGTTAACCAACCGCTGAGGGTTGGGCCTTTCAGGCACCTCCTGAGTATACCCATTAAAGGAAAATAACAGGCATGGAATAATAATGAGTAGAATTAACCGGTATCTTGTATTCATGATTGCTTCTTTAAAATGATAGCAGCAATTGAATGCTGCTATCAAAGAACTTAATTATTGTCAAATGATATTTCGTCAGTCAGCTCATTCACGTCATCTTTTTGATGCGGGAAGTGTTTTTTGAGCTGTTCACCTGCTTTTTCAATACCGGCAATTAATCCCTCGGCAAATCTGTTTTCGCGGAAGTGATTAATCATAAGTAGTTTGGTGCTTTCCCAGAAATCGGGGGCAACTACTGCGTTTATTCCGCTATCGCCGATAATGGCAAAACTTCGGTTTTCAAGCGCAACATAAATAAGCACACCATTTCTGGCTGCTGTTTTATCCATGCCGAGTTGCTTGAATATATCAGCAGCACAATCAAGGATATCACCTTTGCATTTTTTTTGAATGTGTACCCTGATCTCTCCCGAAGTATTCAACTCAGCATTTAAAACGGCTTGCTTTATATCGTCCTGTTGCTCGGGTGAGAAGAAATTTTTAGCTGAAGTGGGCATCAGATTGCTTATTTATTGCTTATTTTCATCATTAAAATTAACTTCCGGAGCCTTTTCAGCACCTTGTTCTGCTTCAAAATATGCTTTCTTTTCAAACCCAAAAAGACGTGCCATGATGTTTGTCGGGAATCTCCTTATCTGGACATTGTAGTTTTGCGCAGTTTCATTGAAATTCCTGCGTTCAACGGTAATCCTGTTTTCTGTTCCTTCAAGTTGTGATTGAAGATCCATGAAGTTTTGATTTGCTTTTAAGTCAGGATACCTTTCAACAACTACCATTAAACGCGATAAAGCTGAACTAAGTCCTTGCTGCGCCTGCTGGAATTGCTGAATTGAATTTTGGTCAAGATTCTCGGGATTGATATTAACACTAGTCGCTTTAGCCCTTGCTTCAATTACCTGGGTAAGGGTGCTTTTTTCAAAATCAGCATATCCCTTAACAGTATTAACAAGATTTGGAATAAGGTCAGCACGTCGTTGGTAAACGTTTTCAACTTGTGCCCAGGAACTGTTTACTTTTTCTTCTGAAGTTACAAGATTATTATAACTACCTTTTATTCCCAGGTAAGAGAACAGGATCACAACGCCTATTACAATAAGAACAATAATTGATTTTTTCATGGTGTTGGTTTATTTAATTGTATGTAAAAGTAATATATTTTAGAGGAGGTTTAACACTATATTCATGTTCCGCATTAGTGCGGATTAGCATGAAATAAGCCCGGCAAGAATTGCCGGGCTTAATTCTGTTTATTTTAAGATTTCCAGACTTCGCCTGATAAATCCTGTTAACTCTTCACCCTTAAGAAGGTTTTGCGAAAGTTTGGCAATGTCAATGAGTTGTTTTGTCATCAATTTCTTACTTTCATCATTCTTTTCAGAATGGATTTTTGAGATCAGGGGATGATTGGAGTTCACTATAAGATTATAGGAATCAGGCAGGGACCCCATGTAACTCATTCCACCTCCACCAAGCATTGACATATCCTTCATACGGCGCATAAATTCGGGACGGGTTATTTGTACCGGCATACTGGATTCGCTCATACTCTCGAAACTTACGTGATAGTCTTTGCCCGCAACATTCTCAAAGATTGGTTTAATAGCATTCTGCTCTTCTTCGGTTAGTTTTGAAGGCATTGCTTCCTCTTTATTGATCAGTTTGTCAGGTACATTCGAATCAACCCTGACAAATGTGGTGTCTTCAAATTTCTGCTCCAGGGTATTGATAAAATGATTGTCTAAAACTCCATCCATCACAAGGACATTATAGCCCATTTCCTTAACCGGCTCAATGAAGCCGTGTTGTTCAGTAACATCTGAGGCATACAGATAAACGAGTTTCTTGTCTTTATCAGTTTGTGTATCCTTAATTAGATTCTTATATTCTTCAAAAGTGTAATACTTGCCGTTTGTATCTTTTAAGAGTGTGAATTTTTCAGCTCTTTCCCAGAATTTAGGTTCACTAATGATTCCATACTCTATAAAGATCTTGATATCATCCCACTTACTTTCAAATTCCTGGCGGTTATTCTTAAAGATATCTTCAAGTTTGTCAGCTACCTTTTTTGTAATGTGATTCGAGATCTTTTTCACATTGGAATCGCTCTGCAGGTATGAACGTGATACATTTAAAGGAATATCGGGTGAGTCAAGGACTCCATGCATTAAAGTCAGGAAATCGGGAACAATACCTTCCACAGAATCAGTTACAAATACCTGATTTGAGTACAGTTGTATCTTCTCTTTTTGTACTTCAATGTTTTTCTTGACTTTTGGGAAATAGAGTATACCGGTTAGATTGAAAGGATAATCAACATTCAGGTGAATATTGAAAAGAGGTTCTTCAAAAGTAAAAGGATATAACTCACGATAGAAATTATTATAATCTTCGGTTGTAAGTTCTGAAGGTTTGCGTTTCCAGGCGGGATTAGTGTTATTTATGATGCGTTCATACTCACGCTCATCATACTTATCATTACCTTTTTCGTCCTTTTCACCTTCAACTTTCTCCCACTTTTTCTCATTTCCGAACCTGATTGGTACAGGAAGGAACTTGCAATATTTTTTGAGTAAATCGAGGACTTTTCCTTCTTCAAGGAATTCAACTGAATCATCAGCAATGTGCAGGATGATATCGGTGCCACGCGTATTCTTTTCAGCTTCAGTCAGAGTATATTCGGGACTTCCGTCGCATTCCCATTTAACAGCTTTTGAACCAGGGCCTTTTTTAAAGGTTTTAGTAAGTATTTCTACTTTTTTTGATACCATAAAAGATGAGTAGAATCCAAGGCCAAAATGACCGATGAGCTGGGCTGCATCAGCCTCGCTCTTTCCCTTATACTTCTTCACAAATTCCTCAGCACCTGAAAAAGCAATCTGATTGATGTATTTATCAACTTCTTCCGCAGTCATGCCAATACCCTTATCACGCACTGTCAGGGTTTTATTTTCTTTATCAAGGATAACTTCAATAGTGAGATCACCAAGGTCTTCCTTAACTTGTCCCATCGACGATAAAGCCTTTAGTTTCTGAGTTGCATCTACTGCATTAGAGATTAATTCCCTGAGGAAAATTTCATGATCTGAATAGAGAAATTTCTTAATGATAGGAAAAATGTTTTCTGTTTGGACGTTGATCTTTCCTGTTTGCATATTCTGAATGTTTTACTGTTAGTTGGATGCTCAAATCGCAAATGGTATGCCATGGAAATTTACTGACAAAATGGCGCTTTTTTTTATGATACGGAGAATAAGAACTATTTTCAATTTAGCATTGTTAACTGAAGGAATCTTATTAATTTAGCCACATATAACGATGCATTTGAACACTTTTAAAATATTTTTGCTATGTTAGAAATTGATTGGAGTCACTTGCCTTTTGGCTACGTGAAAACTGATTACAATGTTCGTTGCTACTACAGAGATGGACAATGGGGAGAACTCGAGATTTCATCCTCAGAATTTATTAATGTCCACATGGCTGCCACATCGCTCCATTACGGACAAGAGGCCTTTGAAGGAATGAAGGCATTTAGGGGTAAGGATGGCAAAATAAGGATTTTTAGGTGGGAAGAAAATGCAATTCGTATGGAAAACTCAGCCAAAGGTGTTATGATGGCTGTAGTTCCAAAAGAAATCTTCCTTAATGCAATCGTTACTGCAATTAAGATGAATGAAAAGTTCATTCCTCCATATGGCACAGGCGCTTCATTGTACATCCGCCCGCTTTTAATTGGTACTGGTGCCAGGGTTGGAGTTAAGCCTGCTGATGAGTATTTGTTTATGGTTTTTGTTACCCCGGTCGGTCCTTACTTCAAAGAAGGTTTTAAACCGGTGGCACTGCAGATTGCCAGGGATTTTGACCGTGCAGCTCCTAAAGGAACAGGTCGCTTTAAAGTTGGCGGAAACTATGCAGCAAGTCTTGCTGCTGGCGAATTAGCTCATGACAGAGGCTATGCTGCAGCTCTTTTCCTCGATGCCCGTGAAAAGAAATATATTGATGAAGCCGGCCCTGCTAATTTCTTTGCGATTCAGGGTAACAAGTATATTACTCCAAAATCAGAATCAATACTTCCCTCAATCACCAACAAGAGCTTAATGGATATTGCTCATGATTTTGGTATGGAAGTTGAAGTTCGTCCGATTGAAGTTGAAGAATTAAAGAACTTTGATGAAGTAGGTGCTTGTGGAACTGCAGCTGTTATTTCACCGGTCTGTAAAATTGTTGACAGTGTTACCGGTGAAGTCTATAACTTCTGCAAAGATGGTGAAGCTGGTCCTGTTTCTACTAAACTTTACAAACGACTGCAGGCAATCCAGTACGGAGATACAGAAGACAAATTCAATTGGAATTACATACTCGATTAATCAAAGCATTCCAATAAATTACAAAAGGCAATCTCCAAAGGATTGCCTTTTTATTTATACTCATTCGCCAAAGATGGAGAAAGTACTAAAACTTAATTTTTACGAGATAATCCCTTTGATTTTCAAAGTTTCTTCCATCTGCTTCTGCATAACAGCGGCCTCTGCACCTGCTTTGCTGGTAAAATCAGAACCCGCAGAAGCATATATTATACTTCTTGATGCATTTACAAGAATTCCACAATCATCGTTTAGTCCATAACGGGCTACTTCTTCAAGACTGCCACCTTGTGCACCAACACCTGGAACCAGCAGGAAATGATCAGGAACAATTTTTCTGACATCTGAAAGCATCTCGGCACGGGTTGCCCCAACAACGAACATTGTGTTTTCATGAGAACCCCATAATGCAGTGGTCTTCAAGACATGTTCAAAAAGCATTTTATGGTCTGAATCTTTTATCAATTGAAAATCTGATGCCCCTTTGTTGGATGTTAACGCCAGAACAATAACCCATTTATCCTGAAACTTAAGAAATGGACTTACTGAATCTTCTCCCATATAAGGAGCTACAGTAACTGCATTGAAATTAAACCCTGATGAGTTCTTGTCAAAAAAAGCAGTGGCATACTGGGTTGAGGTGTTACCTATATCACCTCTCTTTGCATCTGCAATAGTAAAGCACTGATTTTCATATTTTGCAAGATATTGCATTGTTTTGTGCAACGACTGGTAACCTGATAATCCCCGGGCCTCATAAAATGCCAGATTCGGTTTATAGGCAACGGTGTATTTGATGGTTGCATCAATTATCTGCTTGTTGAATTCAAACACCGGGTCATCAGTACCGAGCAGATGCTCAGGGATCCTGGTAATGTCGCTATCAAGTCCTACACATAAGTATGACCTTTTGCGTTTGATGAGTTCGATAAGTTCTTTGCGGTTCATGTGTTGGTTGTTGGGTTTATAGAAAAAGAGACATGTTGCCATGTCTCTTAAAAAGTTTTAACCTACCGCTTCCTTCAGTCTTTCGGCGTTTTCGGCTAACTGCAGTGCATCAATCATTCCCTGAATATCACCATCCATAAAGGTTGCCAGATTATACAGGGTTAAATTAATCCTGTGGTCGGTAATGCGGCTCTGCGGGTAATTGTATGTTCTTACTTTAGCTGACCGGTCACCTGTAGATACCATAGTTTTTCTCTTTTTTGAAATTTCATCAAGATACTTCTGGTATTCCTGTTCATACAGACGGGTACGAAGAACTGTTAATGCTTTGTCAAAATTCTTTAATTGTGATTTTTGATCCTGACAAGTAACTACTATACCGGTTGGGATATGGGTAAGACGTACAGCTGAATATGTAGTATTAACCGACTGTCCTCCGGGACCTGATGAGCAGTACGTATCTTTTCTTATGTCAGATGGTTTCAGGTCAACATCAAATTCATCAGCTTCCGGAAGCACAGCCACTGACGCGGCAGAAGTATGCACACGCCCCTGCGTTTCGGTTTGAGGCACACGCTGAACCCTGTGAACACCAGATTCATATTTAAGCTGGCCATAAACATTTTCACCACTTACGTTGAGAATGATTTCCTTATAACCGCCAACTGTACCTTCAGTATAATCAACCAATTCTATTTTCCAGCCTTTTGTTTCACAGAATTTGGAGTACATGCGATATAGATCTCCGGCAAAAATACTTGCTTCATCACCACCGGTACCTGCCCGGATTTCAACTACAGCATTCTTACCATCCTGAGGGTCAGAAGGTATTAGCATTAATCTGATATCCTCTTCCATAATATCCCGCTTCTCAGTCAGCATATTAAGTTCTTCTTTGGCCATTGACCTGAACTCTTCATCCTTCTCCTGATACAAAATATCCTTGGCAGATACTATATTATCCATAACAAGCTTATATTCCTTATAAGCTTTAACTACAGGCTGCAATTCCTTATAATCCTTACTTAGTTTAATATACGCCTTCATATCCGACATTATGTCGGGATCGTTCATTTGTTTTTCAATCTCAACATAACGGTTATAAATGGCTTCAAGCTTATCGAGCATATTGATTCAATTTGAGGGTGCAAAATTACAAAAAAAACAGACAACCCTGAAGGGCTGTTCATAAGCGGTAAGTGCTGTCAATCAGACACTACCTAAAGTAAACAGTTTTGAACATGGTTTGGCCAACAGTAACTGCCGATGATCCCGGTATCGGAAGGAGAGCCGGTATGGCAGATTGGGAAAAACTAATATTCAATAATTCCTTCAGGTGAATGAATAGTTAATCTCTTTCCTAAACCTGCCTTGGTATAGCCTATTACTTTTGCATCGACATTGAACGATTGTGCAATTTGTATAACAGTTTCAGCAAACTGATGAGGTAAGTATATTTCCATGCGGTGTCCCATGTTAAATACCTTGTACATTTCGCGAAGGGGAGTATTTGATTGTTCTCTTATAATCTGGAATAATGGAGGAATTTCAAAGAGATTATCCTTCACAATATGCAAGTCATCAACAAAATGCATCACTTTAGTCTGGGCACCTCCTGAACAGTGAACCATTCCGTGAATTACTGGCCTAATTTCATCAAGTACTTTTTTAATAACCGGCGCGTAAGTCCGGGTGGGGGAGAGCAATAATTTACCATAATCAAGTCCCTCAATATCTGATGGATTAGTGAGTTTAATCTGCCCTGAATAAATTAGTTCTTCAGGAATCTGAGGATCAAAAGATTCCGGATAACTGGTTGCATATTCATCACTCAACATATCATGCCTCGCTGAAGTCAAACCATTACTACCGGTTCCACCATTGTATGTCTCTTCATACGATGCTTTTCCGTAAGAGGAAAGACCAACAATGACATCGCCATCTGTGATTCTGTCATTTGATATGATATATTCTCGTTTAATTCGTGCAGTAACGGTTGAATCAACGATGATGGTCCTTACGAGGTCACCCACATCAGCTGTTTCTCCACCTGTAGAGAATATTCCAATGCCATAAGACCTTAGTTTTTCAAGAAATGCCTCGGTACCATTTATAATTTCTGCAATAACCTCTCCGGGAATCAGGTTTTTATTTCTGCCAATTGTGCTTGAAAGAAGTATATCATCAGTTATTCCAACACAAAGAAGGTCATCGGTATTCATTACAATTGCATCTTGCGCAATACCTCTCCATACCGACAAATCCCCAGTTTCTTTCCAGTACAGGTATGCGAGTGATGATTTTGTACCAGCGCCATCAGCGTGCATTACATTACACCAGTCAGGGTTACGACCTAAAATATCAGGAATAACCTTGCAGAATGCTTTTGGAAAGATTCCTTTGTCAACATTCTTTATTGCATTGTGTACGTCTTCCTTATCAGCAGAAACTCCTCTCTGGTTATACCTACTTACTTCATTCATAGCATTTTAATAATAAAAGGTCAATTTAATGGTTAAGCACATTAAATCAACCCTCATTAATCATCTAAGTTATGTTAATTGAAAATTAATTGTTTTTTGGCTTGATCAATTTTAAACCTGCCTAAAGTGCTGATAGTACTTTCACCAATTATTACACCTTCGGTTAATTTATGAGATACAGAAGCTTCAATATTTGAGGCAGTTTTCGGACCAATTCTGAATTCCCTGATTTTAAAGACAGCCCTGTCAGCTATGCTTCCTTCTGCAAGTATAATATTTGGATCACCAACAAAATCATCTTTGGTAATAGCACCACTTTGCAATAGTTTCTGGGCTTCTTGTAAAGAGAATATAAATCCCCTGTCGTTTGCATCTATCATCAGGTTAATGGTAATGCCATTTACCACAGCAGGAACCATTAAAGAACTTCCCTTGCCTGACTCCAGCTGAATTGTGTTATCTTCAGGATTTACCTTAATTTCCACTTTTTGTTGACTAAATTCCTGGTTTTTAGCTTTTGGAACAAAATCCTTACTTAAAACCCTGAATTCAGTTCTTCTGTTTAGTGCATGAGCAGCTTCCTTTTCAGGAACCGTTGGAAGTGATTCAATAAATTGTTCTGTAAGGGTGGTTCCTTCTTTAAAGAGGAAACCGTCTTTACGTATATCTTTTGCTAATGTTCTTGGAACTCTTTCACCATACCCTTTTGCAACAAGCCGTGCAGGATCTATTCCACGTTCGATAAGATAATTCACAACCGATTCTGCTCTTCTTTGTGAAAGAATGTCATTTCTTTCTTCAGTATCCCGGGCATCGGTATGAGCCGCCAACTCAATAACGATAGTTTCATTGTCAAGCAGTGTTTTAATAAGACCCTGAAGTGAATCCTGGTACTGTGGCTTTAAATCCCACTTTGCTAAATCATATAGGATATCGGGAAGAACAACTGGTTTTTCAGGAATTGGTTGAAGCATAAAATCTATCACAAAATCTTTATTTTTTTCCAACCCAACAGTTGTCTCACGGGCTTTTTTGTTAAAATAATTATTCTTTACAACTGTTAGTTCGTAAGTTGTATTAGGTTTGAGTTGTGATTTACTGAATGAATAGAATCCTTTTGGATCACTTTTAGCTTCCACAGAAGATCCATCAGATCCAACCATTTTAACAGATGCCATAGGAACAAACTGCAGAGTTCTTTCATCTTTTATTGTTCCCGACAGTGTAAATACCAAAGGAGGATTGTTAAAAGTGTAAATATCATCACCACCACGACCGCCCTTGCGGTTAGATGACATTACACCACCATCCTCTCCTGGTCTGAAAACCATTGCGAAATCATCTCCACTTGAATTAACCGGTACTTCCATATTAACCGGTTTAGTCCATTGATTATCTCTTTTTGTGCTTCTGAATATATCTAAACCACCCAAACCTGGTTGCCCATTAGAAGCAAAGTATAAAGTAGTATCATTTCTCAGGAATGGAAATACCTCATCTCCGGGTGAATTAACAAGGGGACCTAAATTTAATGGTTTTTTGAATTTATCACCGGTAGAACTTCGTGTTGTAATCCACAGGTCTTTACCCCCCTGACCGCCTTTTCTGTCGCTTGAAAAAACCATTGTAAGTTCATCAGGACTAATTGCCGGATGTCCATTCGTTACTGTACTATCACTATCGAGATCAAGGACTTGAGGATCGCCCCATCCTTTACCTGTTCGTTTAACCATCAGGATCTTACAATTACTACTTTCAGCCTCTTCATTACCGCAACGGGTATAATACATTGTATTGAAAGCACTATTAAAAATAGGTGCTCCCTCATTTGAGGTAGTATTCAGTTTTCCTTCATTTTCAGCAAGTGTTGGTTCGCTCCATTGCTCGTTGCGGTCCTGCCGTGATTGAAAAAGGTCACTAAAATTTTGTCCTGTCCATCCATCAAGTCCTTTGCCTGTACTTCCTTCACGAGTTGATGTGAAGATCAGGGCATTGAAGAATTTGTCAGAATATGTTGCAGCAAAGTCATCAGACTTAGAATTGAGCTTTTTAACATTGGTGACTGTATATTTTGTGGGGTTTTCAATCCACTGTTTTACTAAATTACAAGATTGAACCCCATTCGGCCCCCGTGGGTCGTCAGGAACACTCTCTGAATAGGTAGTATAATATTCTTTTGCAAGATCATATTTCTCATTTGCTTTGAGCATATCAGCATAATAAAGGTATGCAATAGGATTTTTCTTTGCAAAATCACTATTAATCATACGTTTATAATTCACCTCAGCTCTTTTAGTGACGTTCATCATCCGGTAACACTCTGCCATCTTAAAAGAGATTCTATCTTTCTCGGGACGGCTTTTTGTACGGGAATACGCCTTTTTATACCTATTCACTGCGACATTAAACTGGAAGGAGTTAAATGCATCATCGGCGGCTGCCATCCTTCTTGATTGCGCAGATAAATCAGGTGCTGCAAAAAAAAGTATCACCAAAAGGGATAAAATAGCTTTTAAATTCATGAAGTATATGGTTGAAATTCTTTCCAATTTTTATACAGGCCAGAGTGATTATATATTATCTGTTTCACCGTTAACGTTACCTACAGATTGAATATTGTTGCTTTGATTATTAACACTTACTTCGGAGGTAGGTTTATCCTCAAAAATATTTTTTCTTTTTGGTGGTTCAACCTTTAATGAATTTGAAAGATCAACACTAAGATCATTTACTTCAACTTTTGAAGATTCCCTTGCAGCCTTAAGCTCTGAAGCAATGTGTTTGGTTTCATCCTTAAATTCACGGGTTATCTCGTTTGACATGCTTTTGATTTCGTTCATTGTACGACCAAGTTTTCTTGCCACCTGGGGCAATTGCTTTGGACCTAATACAAGGAAAGCGACAAGCATAATGATCAGGAACTCACCACCGCTGACATCAAGAAAAAGTAATGGGGTAACCATGAATATGGTAATTTAGGATGTAAAGATACGCAATTATGAAATTGCTAATCAGGCTTGTTTTAAAGAAAAAAGCTACCGTATGATTTACGGTAGCTTTTCTCAATTTTTATAATATTGCGGCAATCACTTGGCTTTCTTCAGTTCAAGTGCTTTTTTTGCTGCTTTTTTATCTTTTATAGTTATGAAATCATAAGCAAGCGCAGCTGCATTGAAAATTGATGAGTAAGTACCAATTGCAATACCAACCAACAATGCGAATACAAACCCCCTGATCACTTCACCACCAAAGATGAAAATAGCAATGAGAACCACAAGTGTAGTACCAGAAGTATTAAATGTACGCCCCAAGGTACTATTCATAGCATCATTCATATTTTCCTTCAAAGTCCTTTTTGGATGCAAGCCAAGATATTCCCTGATTCGGTCGAAGATAATTACGGTATCATTGATTGAGTAACCAATAATCGTCAACAACGCGGCAATGAATGCCTGGTCCGCTTCAAGGTTAAATGGCAGAATCCCATAAAATATTGAGAACAGGCCAATGGTTATTAATGTATCATGAGCAAGCGAAATTAGACCGGCAAGTCCATACTGCCACTTTTTGAAACGGATAGCGATGTATATAAAGATTACGAGAAGTGCAAAAAATACTGCCATAACTGCACCTTGTTTAATGTCATCAGCAATGGTTGGCCCAACCTTTTGAGAACTTAAACGGCCAAAAACCTTCGCATCATTGTCAGCTGTGAATTCTTCCCTTGAAATAGGTGTAGTATAGAACCCCTTGACTCCTTCATACAGTTTAGTTTCAACCAGACTGTCAATTTGCTTAGTGTCATCTGCTATTCTGTACTTGGTTGTAATCTTAACCTGATTGTTTCCACCAAAAGTTTTAACCTCAGGTGCTTCTCCAAACTGATCACCCAGCGATTTACGAACATCATTTGTTTTAACATCCTGATCAAAGCGAACAACATAAGTTCTTCCACCAGTGAAATCAACTCCAAAATTAAGACCTTTTGTAGCAAGTGAAACTATTCCAATTAAAATTACTACTGCAGAGAAAACATATAGTTTCTTTCTTATTCCAATGAAGTCAATATGGACATCAGTAAATGCATAACGGGTGTATTGGTTATCGAAAGTGATACTCTTGTTTCGTTTCAGAAGATTCTCAAAAATAATCCTTGAAATAAAGATTGCGGTAAATAATGAGGTGATAATACCAATGATAAGAGTAGTAGCAAAACCCTGAATAGGACCACTACCAAAAATGTAAAGGACAATACCTGTTAAGATTGTAGTAACATTTCCGTCGATGATAGCTGAGTATGCATTACTATAACCATCTGTGATAGCAAGCCGTAATCCTTTACCTGCCCTGAGTTCTTCCTTAATACGTTCATAAATGATAACGTTAGCATCAACTGCCATACCGAGTGTTAAAACAATACCGGCAATACCGGGGAGTGTTAGAACTGCACCAAGTGATGTAAGGACTCCGAAGATGAAGAATACGTTAGCAACAAGTGCAAGGTCAGCAATCCAACCAGCCCTGTTATAGTAACCGGTCATGTATATAAGAACCAGTAAGAATGCAATTACAAATGAAGCAAGACCTGCATTAATAGCTTCACGTCCAAGTGATGGTCCAACAATTTCTTCCTGAACAATACGTGCCGGAGCCGGGAGTTTACCAGCCTTAAGGATATTTCCTAAGTCTTGTGCTTCTTCTACACTGAAATTACCAGAGATAGAAGAACGGCCATTAGGAATTTCACCATTAACGCGTGGAGCACTATATACATAATTGTCAAGAACAATGGCAATTTGGTTGCCAACATTATCGGCTGTTAAGCGTTTCCATACTTTTGCTCCTTCGGTATTCATGAGCATTGTAATCTCAACTTTTCCATTCTGGTCATAATCCTGACGGGCATCAATAACAGCATCACCACCAAGAGGAGCTTTCCCATCGCGGTTTGTAACCTTTAATGCAACGAGTTCAAGAACATCAGGTCTTTCTTTTTCTGGTTTTACTGTCCAGGCTAATTTCAAGTCTCTTGGGAAAATGCCTGAAACTCTTTTAAGCGCTTTATTGACGCGTGATGTGTCCTTTATAGATGCATATCCAACGGTTGCACCCTGACCTGGGAAATATTGGCCCTGCTCATTCTGGAAAATTGCGGGCCTCAAATATGCATAAAGAGGGTTTTCTTTGGCATACTTTTCAAATGATTGTTTCTGTTTAGCATTTGATGAAGTATCACTAATCTTGTCAAGCAGTGATGCACTATCAGAAGCCAAAGATGAAGTATCAGCCACTTTAGTGGTGTCAGTAGGAGAAACAGTTGATTCTTTTCCTGCAACAGCCTCAACAGTAGTGCTGTCGGTAACTGTTTCACCGGCGGCTGCCAGGCGTTTGTTTGCTTCTTCAAAATAAGAAACAACATCTGCAAACTGGTATGTTTCCCAGAACTCGAGTTGAGCAGTTCCCTGCAGGAGTTTACGAACTCGTTCTGGTTCTTTAATACCTGGTAATTCTACGAGTATTCGGCCTGCTGTTTGTAATTTCTGGATATTTGGCTGTGCCACTCCAAACCGGTCAATACGTGTACGTAAAATGTTAAAGGTGCGATCAATAGCACCATTGGTTTCTTCCTTAATAACCTTCAATACTTCATCGTTGGTCGAATTAAAGTTGATTCTGTCTTTCAAATCAACCGTATTGAAAATAGCAGCAAGTTTTGCATTTGGATCTATTTCCCTGAAAGATTCACCAAACAAGGTAACAAAATCTTTCTGACTGTTCTTTTGTTTTTCAATTGCTTTTTGAATTGCCTGTGTGAAAACAGGATTATCGCTATGATCAGCTAATGCCCTAACAATATCAACAACTGAAACTTCAAGGGTAACATTCATACCCCCTTTAAGGTCGAGACCTAAATTAAGCTCACGTTCTTTTACTTCCTGATAAGTGTATTTTCTCACCAGTATGTTATAAACGGGCTGATTAGCCATTGAGTCAAGATAATAGCTTTCGCGTGCTTTAGCAATTGAATCAAGTATTATTGGTTCAAGTTGAGTGTTACCTTTTGACAACTCTTTTGCTTGCTGAATAGCGACCTCATTTCTTGCGTAATTCCTCGCTTTACTCTCAACCCTTTTTGAAAAGAATGTGAATGAAAGCTGAAAAAGGCACACAATTGCCAACGCAATCGCGAAAAATTTAATAGCACCTTTATTCTGCATGTGGTGGATAGATTTATAAAATAAATAGACTTTTTTTTGAGCTTGCAAATATAGGATAAGTCTGACAATTACCAATGTACCCTTTTAAAGTTTTTTTTGCTTAATTTTCAGTACATAGCGTTAACATCTTTCTTACAGAATGCAGCTTTTGATATGTATCTTTGTACTAACATGACAATTATGCCAGCGATAGAAACTATTCTTAACTGGCTTTAAATATCACATAAACAATGAGACGTGCTATTTTTTTTTATTCTGTTTTCATGGCATTCTTTCTGCTTGTTCTCTTAGATCCTTTGTTTTCGCAAACGAATAACCATTTTGGATTTGATTATTGGAAAGACGTTAAGGTTAAGAGGAATGGACTGGAATTAACGAATCCCTGGAGTGGTGGGCTGAATAATATACAAGTTGGAGAAATTGATCTTGACATGGATGGTTCTAATGATCTGGTGCTTTTTGATAAACATGGCAACCGTATTCTGCCATTCATTTTCCATGAAGCTTCTCGTTATTCCCCAATTCCATGGTATGAGTTAGATTTATCTTACCGAAAGTTATTTCCACCAATTAAGAGTATTTTCCAGCTCAGGGATTATAACAATGATGGTAAGCCGGATATTTTCACCTATACAACCGGCGGGTTATTGGTATATAAAAATATTTCAGAGCAAACAATCAGCTTTAAGAGAACCACTTTCCCTTATATCAGATCATTGCAGGGAAGTGTTTTCACAAATCTTTTAGTTACAAATGTTGATTATCCTGGTATTTATGATCTTGATAATGATGGGGATTTAGACATTATTACTTTCTGGGGTCTTGGTTCATTTATGGATTTGCATCAGAATATGTCAGTTGAGACATTCGGAAATTCTGATTCGCTGCTTTATCATAAGGTTGATAATTGCTGGGGGCAATTTGCTGAAAGTCAGGAAGCAAACGACATCTATCTGGATACCTGCCTGAGTTTTAGGAATGATGATCGTCACACAGGGTCGACTATTTCGCTTATTGATGCAAATAATGATTCAGTCCTGGACCTGCTGTTGGGTGATGTTGATTTTCTGAACTTGAAGTGCCTTATTAATGGTGGTTCTGATATGAGTGCCAGGATGGTCCAGGTTATTGACTCTTTTCCCGGATCAGTGCCTGTTAGAATGGCTTCTTTTCCTGTTGCTGAAAATGCCGATATATATAATGATGGTGAACCCGATCTTTTAATTTCACCGTTTGATCCTGGGTTGGTAAAATCTGCAGGATACAACAGCTTATGGAGATATCAAATCACTGATACATCAATGACTCTAGCTACTAAATCATTTCTGCAGGATGAAATGATTGATTTGGGAATAGGTGCATATCCGGTTTTTACTGATTTAAACAACGATGGTCTTACGGATCTCGTTATCAGTAACTATGGTAACCTGGATTCATGCTATTATGATGGTGAAGGCCGGTTACAATGTGTGTATCACTCTTCGCTTTATTTTTATAAGAATACTGGAACAACTCAAAATCCGGAGTTTACTTACGAGTCGGATGATTTTAAATCACTGAGTAGCTTAAAGGTACGTGCATTACATCCAGCGTTTGCTGATATAAACAATGATGAAGTTCCTGACATGATGATTGGTAATGCCTCAGGTGAGTTGTGGTTATATCTGAGCAGGGGTACTATTGGTGATTTGCCTGATTATTTGAATCCTGTAAGGGTAAACCCTGGTCCAATTGGCGAATTTTCAACTCCGGCTTTTATTGATATTGATGGAAATGGGTTGACTGATTTAATGGTCGGCAATAAAGCCGGAAGTTTAAGTTTGTACAAAAACACCGGAACATTACAAAACCCGGTTTTTACATTTACTACCAGTCATTTTGGTCAGATAAACGTAACCGATTCAAGTCAATCATATACAGGCTATAGTGTTCCTGCTTTTTTCCATGATAATATGAACAATGTAAGGTTGTTGGTTGGTTCAGAATCAGGTAATTTATTTTATTACCCTGAAATCAGGCAAGATCCTGAAGAAAAATTAATCAGCAGGGCTGACGTTTTTCTAACCCTTAAAGATGGGATCAGGTGCTCAGCTTCGTTAAAAGATATAAATGGTGATAATTTTATTGATATGGCAGTAGGAAATTACGCTGGAGGCGTGGTAATTTATAAAGGAGTATTGCCTGGCCCATCCGGATTTAATCATTCAGGTTATGATGAGACTCACAATATACTTGTAACGCCAAACCCTTCATCAGAAAAAGTTAAACTGGTATTGCCCTGTAGCTCGGTTTGGTTATTAAAGATTGCTGACCTTTATGGTCAGTCTATAGATGAGATGGAATTTGATGGTGATACACTAATCTATAATTCTCAAAAATTAAAAAGCGGGCTATACATAGTCACCGCTTTTCAATTGTATAATAAGAATAGAATATATTCTGGAAAGATGATTATTCTTCAATAACCATATTAGAAGGTACTTCTTTAGGTTCTTCCAGTGCATTTAATTCAAGTATTCTGTCGTCAAAACGCAAAACTGCTTTGCAATGACGAAGGAGGTCACAGCCTAATAACCCATCGATCTGAGGATTACCCATTGCACGGAAAGAACGATTTATTTGTCCAAGATCAACAGCTGATGCCTTATAGTCATTAATCACTACTGAGCCGATCTCCATTTTCTCAATTGTAGCGATGTAAGAATAGACACTTGATGTGCCTGTACTAAGTCCACGGCGAGAAATTCTCTTTAATTCGGTTTGATTAACGAATTTCTGCAGATGGTCGGTATCAAGCACAGTTTTAGGTGCACTTGTATCAACCATCAATAGCGCAGGTTTGCTGTTAATTGTAACCCTCGCTAAGAGACTATACCCCCCAGTCTCAAAATTTAACTGAATTAACTTTAACGATGTCATGGTTTAAGTTTTGTTAGTAAAATATTTCATAAGATTGGTTTCCCGGCCAATCTTAGAAATTAGGTTTTAAGGCGTATTTATTGTAGTACTTTTCAATAATTTCAACTGCTTCTTCAGCAGTATCGACGATTGAAAATATATCCATGTCAGCAGGGTGAATGTTCATTTCAGATAACATCTTTTTCTGAATCCAATCTAATAAACCTGTCCAGTAGTCACTTGAAACAAGTACAATAGGAAACCTCACAGTTTTGTGTGTTTGTACCAGTGTGATTGCTTCAAACAATTCATCCATAGTACCAAATCCACCTGGTAACACTATATAACCTTGCGAATACTTCATGAACATTACCTTTCTGACGAAAAAGTAGTCGAAAGTAATCAGTTTATCAGGATCAATAAATGGATTTGAGCTCTGTTCAAAAGGCAATTCAATATTCAAACCTACTGATTTACCTCCGCCAAAATGTGCCCCTTTATTTGCAGCTTCCATAATACCAGGGCCTCCCCCTGATATAATACCGAAACCTTTTTTTGTCAACAGGTATGCAACCTCTTCAGCAATTTTATAAAACTTGTTGGATGAATGAGTTCTTGCTGAGCCAAAAATAGAAACACACGGTCCTATTCTGCCAAGTTTTTCAAAGCCTTCAACAAACTCAGCCATTATCTTGAATACCTCCCATGAATCGCTGGTCATTATTTCATTCCAGCTTTTTGGAGTAATGGCTTCTCTTATTCTATCCTCTTCATTAAGGCCAAGTGGATGCATCAATTCAATATTGTTTAAGTAATAGTACTATTAACGGGGCGTAAATATAACGACTTTAACAATTAATATACCAAACAAATTGATTTAGAACCTGATTTTAAGAAATATTACAGATTAAGTTCCTTCTTTAAGTACTTGGATGTCAGGCTTTCAGTATTGTAAATTATGCTTTCAGGTGTACCTTGTGCAACTATCAGGCCGCCTTTTCTACCACCTTCAGGACCGAGGTCTATTATGTGGTCGGCCACCTTAATTACTTCCATATTGTGTTCAATTACAACGACTGTGTTTCCTCTGTCTACTAATTTATGCAGCACCTTAAGTAAAACGTTAACATCTTCAAAATGAAGACCTGTTGTCGGTTCATCAAGGATATAAAGTGTTTTTCCAGTGTCTTTTCTTGATAATTCAGAAGCAAGTTTAACTCGTTGGGCTTCGCCACCTGACAGGGTTGTTGATTGCTGGCCGAGGGTGATGTAACCAAGTCCAACATCTCTGAGGGTTCTTATTTTTTGAATAATGTGTGGTATATTTTCAAAAAATTCAACAGCCTGATCAATGGTCATATCAAGAACATCATTTATTGACTTCCCCTTGTATCTGACTTCAAGTGTCTCTGGATTATATCGTTTTCCATTACAAGTTTCACATGGCACCTGAACATCGGGCAGGAAGTTCATTTCAATAACCTTAACTCCCGCACCACGGCATGTCTCACAACGACCGCCTTTTACATTGAACGAAAACCTTCCGGGTTGATAACCTCTGATTTTTGCCTCTGGTAATGCTGTGAAAAGTTTCCGTATGTCGTCAAAAACACTCGTATACGTAGCAGGATTTGATCGAGGTGTCCGGCCAATTGGTGATTGGTCAATTTCAATAACTTTATCAAGATTATCCAACCCTTTAACTTTTTTATAAGCAAGGGGTTTCTTATCGGACCTGTAAAAATGCTGACTTAATATGGGATAGAGTGTTTCGTTAATCAGAGATGACTTACCACTTCCTGAAACTCCTGTGATGCAAACAAAGAGTCCTAAAGGTAGCTCAACATCAATATTTTTTAAATTATTCCCGCTTGCACCTTCTATTTTAAGATATTTTCCATTGGCTATTCTTCTTTTTTCAGGAACCGGTATTTGCAATTTTCCATTGAGATATTGAGAAGTAAGTGTATTACTCTTTAATATCTCGGCAGGAGTTCCGGTAGCGACAATTTTACCAC
Organism: Lentimicrobium sp.; assembly: GCA_035298745.1. Lineage (GTDB taxonomy): Bacteria > Bacteroidota > Bacteroidia > Bacteroidales > Lentimicrobiaceae > Lentimicrobium. The sequence goes on from DATGXS010000020.1 coordinate 155,889, forward strand.
CATGTTTCCCTGCACCTGGACCTACATCTACAATGTAGTCGGCAGCGAGGATCATGTCCTTATCGTGCTCAACAACTATAACTGAGTTGCCAATGTCACGAAGATCTTTTAATGCTTTGATTAGTTGCTCATTATCTCTTTGATGAAGGCCAATGCTGGGTTCGTCGAGAATATAGAGAACACCTACAAGCTGTGATCCAATCTGTGTAGCCAGCCTGATGCGTTGAGCTTCACCACCAGACAGACTTCCTGTTGACCTGTTAACTGTTAGATAATCAAGCCCAACATCGAGCATGAACTTTATTCTATTCCTGATTTCCCTTATTATTTCCTGTGCTATCAAATGTTGTCGGGAATCAACGTTAAAGTGCTCCTTTTCAAACCATTCATCAAGTGCCGTAAGTTCAATAGATGAAAGGTCTGCAATGTTTTTCCCGTCAATTCTGAAATTAAGGGATTCTTTTTTCAACCTTGCTCCCTTGCATTCCGGACAGTCAGAAATGTTGGTAAATCCGCCTGCCCATTTTCTTACACCTGATGCATCTTCTTTTAGTTGATTGTCGATGAAATTTATAATTCCTTCAAAATTCAAAGAATATGATGAAGTTACTCCGAGATATTCGTTTTTAACCTTTAATATTTCTTCACTTCCATAAAGAATAGAATTAAGAGCGTTTTCAGGAATATCCTCAACGGGAGTATCCAATGTAAACCCGTATTTTTCACCGAGGGCTTCAATTTGTCTGAAAATCCAGGTCGCTTTTCCTTCTCCCAGAGGTGCAATACCACCTTTTTTAATACTCTTTCGTGGATCAGGAATAATTTTCTTAAGGTCGATCTCAGTAATGGTGCCCAGACCACTGCAGCGAGGACATGCACCATAAGGTGAGTTGAATGAAAAAGTATTTGGTTCTGGTTCTTCAATCGCGGCACCAGTAGCCGGGTCCATTAGGTTTTTACTCAGATACCGCATTATACCTGTGGCGGGTTCAATAACCATGATTGTTCCTTTGCCTTGCCTTAAAGCAGTTTGAGAAGATTGTCTGATTCTCTGAGTTGCATTTTCATTTACTTTCAGCTTATCAATAACCAACTCAATGTCATGCACCTTGTAACGATCAAGCTGCATACCAAAAGATATCTCTTTCAATTCACCATCAATACGAACTTTCAGGAATCCTTGTTTACGATATTGTTCAAAAAGTTCCCTATAATGCCCCTTACGACCTTTTACAAGAGGTGCCAGAATCAGAATATCCTTATCTGCAAAATCATCATGTATCAGTTTTAAAATCTGATCTTCAGTATATCTTATAAGTTTTTGTCCTGTTACCGGAGAAAAGGCTTCAGAAGCACGGGCGAATAAAAGTCGCATGAAGTCGTAGATCTCAGTTATGGTACCGACTGTTGAACGTGGATTTTTTGATGTAGATTTTTGTTCAATTGAGATAACAGGACTAAGGCCATTAACTTCGTCTACATCAGGTCTTTCCAGATTGCCAATGAATTGACGTGCATAGGAAGAGAAGGTTTCCATATACCTTCTTTGTCCTTCAGCATAGATGGTATCAAAAGCAAGCGATGATTTTCCACTACCACTCAATCCGGTAATAACCACAAGCTTATCGCGTGGAATGACTACATCAATATTTTGTAGATTGTGAACTCTTGCACCAAAAACTTCCAGATACCCAGGTTCTGATGCTGAAAGATTATTTTGATCTTCTATGATTTCCTCAGTTTTCATTAAATATATGCGCTTCAGAAAGACAGATCACTACTGAACCGTCGACTCAGGCAAATCCAGTGTACCTCTTCCAATTATCTCGTCCGCATCCTTAATCTCATTAAGTAGTTTCTTATAGCCGGTATAACCTTCTTTTGGTAAAATAATCCGGTAAGTCTTTCCTGCTGAGTTAGTTAATTTATCTGATCTCAGCCAGGGATTGAATTCCTTAAGGATACGATAATTCGCTTTTTTCTCGGCTGCAAAGGTAACAAGATCAGGGATACCTGTGCTGATTTCAATTGAATTACTTGGAATGGGCGGATAAAGATCTCTTTTCCGAAGATAAAAACCATAGGCAGTTGGATCTTCATAAATCAATTTCATAGCTATAATCCGGTATAAGTACCTGGAGGTTTCCTGATTCAAATAGAGATTATAAAAATCATTAACTTTTTGCCTTGCTGTTTCTCTTGTAATCCTTCCAGCCCCCGCATTATAGGAAGCTGCTGAAAGGGTCCAGTTGTTGTATTTGTCATGAGAACTCTGAAAGTATCTGGCAGCTGCTTCAGTAGCCTTTTCCAGGTTATATCTTTCATCTACTTCTTCAGTAATTTCTAATCCAAACTGTTTTCCGGTATTATCAAGGAATTGCCAGAACCCTGCTGCATTTGACGGGGAAATAACATTCAACAACCCGCTTTCAATTAAAGCAACATACTTGAAATCATCAGGGATATTATTTTTTTTAAGAATTGGTTCAATCACCGGAAAGTAACGAGCTGCCCTTTTTAGCATCAATATTGTATTTGAATGCCAGTAAGTGTTAACTAAAAGTTCTCTGTCTAACCCTTCCCGAACATAATACATATCAACCGGCACATACTCTTTTGCAAAATAAATAGTATCGGGCAAAATTAGTGCATGTGCTTTATTATGCCTGGCAAAAGATTCGTAATATAGTTTATCATTGTCCTGGTTGGGACTAGTGAAAAATGCAAATGTCAGTATTCCTGCAACTGCACCTAATAATATGAAGAATGAGGTCTTGTAGAATGGAAATTTCATGTAAATGATCTGTAATTAACGAGATATTAACGTGATACAGGCTTTTTTCGTTTAATTAAAGCAGAAATAATTACCAGATTTACTTCCCTTTAAAGAAATAAGAAGTTAAATCAAGTGCAGTGAGACCTGAGTTTGAAACTTTAAAGCTATTATTTATTTTATTGAGTTGAGATACTGAGCAAAAGATGGCGCATCATTGTCTTTTAGTGATAATAATGGATCTGAGATGTTCCAATTTATATTCAGATCAGGATCATCCCACTTTATGGAAGATTCAGCTTCTTTATTATATACTCCTGTACATTTATAGGTAAAAACAGTATTATCCTGCAATGTAAGAAAGCCATGAGCAAATCCTTCCGGTATCCAGTACATCAACTTGTTTTCACCAGTTAGCTCAATACTCGCCCATTTGCCAAAAGTTGGAGAATCAGGTCTTAAGTCAACGGCAACATCTAAAACCGCACCGCTAACTACTCTTACAAGTTTACCCTGTGCAAAGGGTTTACGTTGGAAGTGCAGGCCGCGGAGTACACCTTTCATTGATCTGCTTTCGTTATCCTGCACGAAATTGACATCAATACCCAGGTTGGCAAATTTAATTCGGTTATACGATTCAAAGAAATAACCTCTTTCATCGGCAAAAACATCTGGTTTAACTATCAGCAATCCAGGTATTTCTGTTTGCAGGATCTCCATAATCTGGTGTCAGGTTCTTAACCTTAAATATGAATTACTTCATCGTAAGCGGCAGCAACAGCTTCCATAACGGCTTCTGACATTGTTGGATGCGGGTGTACTGCCTTAATAATTTCTTCTCCTGTTGTTTCAAGTTTACGGGCTACAACAACTTCAGCTATCAGTTCGGTAACATTGTCACCAATCATATGAGCACCAAGCCATTCTCCATATTTAGCATCAAAAATAACTTTAACAAAGCCTTCTTTATTGCCAGCAGCACTGGCTTTACCTGATGCCGAATAAGGGAATTTGCCAATTTTAACCTCATACCCTGCTTCGCGCGCAGCTTTTTCAGTCATTCCAACAGATGCAATTTCAGGACGGGTATATGTACAACCGGGTAAATTACCATAATCCAATGGTTCAACATGTTTACCGGCAATTTTTTCAACACACAGAATACCTTCATGAGAAGCGACATGTGCCAGTGCTGGTCCATGAACAATATCTCCTATAGCATAAACGCCTTCTACATTGGTGCGGTAATATTCGTCAACTACTACTTTGCCTTTTTCAATGGTTATACCCGTTTCTTCAAGACCTAAATTTTCGAGATTGGTTGTAATACCTACAGCAGAAAGTACTATATCAGCTTCAACAATTTCCTGGCCTTTTTTCGTTTGTATCGTGACTTTGCATTTATCTCCGGCAATTTCAACTGATTCAACGGTTGATGAGGTCATTACCTTCATACCGGCTTTTTTAAAACTACGCTCCAATTGCTTTGAAATCTCTTCATCCTCAACAGGAACAATATTTGGCATGAATTCCACCAATGTAACCTGAGTTCCCATTGATGAATAGAAATATGCAAATTCAGAACCAATGGCACCAGAACCTACTACAACCATTGATTGGGGAAGTGAAGGTAAAACCATTGCTTCACGATATCCTATCACCTTTTGGCCATCCTGCTTCAGATTGGGCAATTCACGTGATCTTGCACCTGTGGCAAGTATAATATGATCAGCGTTGTGTTCAACAACCTGGCCGTCATTTGTTGTGACTTCAACTATTTTACCAGGCTTTATTTTTCCATGACCGGCAATATGTTCAATTTTATTCTTTTTAAAAAGAAACTGAATGCCTTTACTCATACCATCAGCAACGGCACGACTTCTTTTAACAACAGCCTGAAAATCAGGTTTTACTTCTCCTGATAAACTAATTCCGTAGTCAGAAGCGTGTTTCATATACTCAAATACCTGTGCGCTTTTTAAAAGGGCTTTTGTAGGTATACAACCCCAGTTCAGGCAAATGCCACCTAATTCAGCTTTTTCAACAACTCCAACCTTCATTCCCAATTGTGATGCTCTGATAGCAGCAACGTAACCTCCGGGACCTGAACCAATTACAATTAAATCATACTTCATAAGTAGATGTTATTTATGATATGCAAACTTAAAGATTTTTCACCGCATCAACAAGGTATAAGGGCTTTTGTTTCCACTTTCATGAAATGAATGCCACTAGATATTGGTTTACGCAACTCGGATATAATGCATCATCACCAGGCTGGTCTCATAGGCCAGCACCTCTATAAGTTCAAGCTTTTGTTCAGGGTAATTTTCGGTAAACAACCTTGTACCAGAACCCAATAGAATCGGAACAGTGGCGATAAAGTATTCATCAATCAGATTATGTTGCATCAACTGGTGAATGATATTGGCTCCACCTTCAATGAATATTCGTTTGCCCTGAGATTTCAATAAACTTACTAAGGAGCCAAGATCGCCTGTAAATGTTCTGACACGTTTCTGAGGCTGATCATCATCAAATATTTCTTCAAGGGTTATTAAAGGATATTCTATCCGGGTTTCAGGATCATGCGTAATTATATATGCTTCTTTATCATTGTGAACATAGTTTGATGCATGTTCTTTAACCCATTCGTAGGTGGTGCGACCTGTAATTACTACATCAATACCTTCCATGAATTCAGCATATCCGTAATCTTCCCCGGGAATTTCCGCAATTGATAAAAATGATAAGTCATCATTTGGGCCGGCAATATAGCCATCCACACTGCTTGCTATATACAATGTTGTTTTCCCCTGCTTTTCGCGCGATTCACTCATAGTTCCAGTTGTCTTTCAAAACCAGTTTCCAGAGAAATAAACGTTTCGGTAAAGGATATTTCCGGAATTGATTGTATCTGTTCAACAATAATTTGCTTTAAATGCTCATTATTGCGTGTATATAGTTTTACCAGCAATGAGTATTTTCCTGAAATATGATGACATTCAACGATCTCGGGAATTTTTCTGATTTTCTGAAATACTTCATCATGTGTAGATGTGGAAGTTAGATTTACCTGAATACCGATAAACGCACAAGTCAAATATCCCATGCCTTTTGGATCTAATGTTAAAGAAGATCCTTTTACCAATCCGGCCTCTGCCATTTTCTGGTAACGTTGATGGATGGCAGCACCTGTGACCTTGCATCTTCTGGCAACTTCAACAAAGGGCATTCTTGAATCGGAGTTTAACAGTTTGATAATCTTCTTGTCCAAACTATCAATATGAAAGTTCTTTTCCATTTTTTTAACTTAAAAAGTTAATATTTTGATGCTATTACCCATATTTGCTTACATTATTTAAAAAATATCGCCATTTTAATGTAAGAATATTAGGATTATGTGCAAATATACTATCAATTAATAAATTTGCAGTGTAACAAAAACAGGAAAGCAATGAAATTCGATCCGGCAAATCAAATACAAGATCTTCACCAGTTTGGTGAGTTTGGAGATGTTAATCCTTCGATTACTGACTCTGCTACGTATACTTTTATGCAGGCCAAAACTATGACCGATACTTTTCATGGTGAAGGTCCTGGCTGTTTTTTGTATTCAAGGCACTGGAATCCAAGCAATAAGTATCTTTCTGATGCTATTGCCGCTATGGAGGGTACTGAAGCTGCATGGGTTACAGCAAGCGGTATGGCTGCAATTACAAACACAATTCTTCATCTTGTGAATTGCGGAGACCATATTGTTAGCAGTATAACCACTTATGGAGGTACTTTTGCCTTTTTGTCAAATTACTTAAAGAAGTTCAATGTTGAAGTTAGCTTTGTAGATATTACAAATCTTGATCAGGTAAAAGCTGCAATGCGATCAAACACGCGTTTGATCTATACTGAAACTATGACGAATCCAATGCTCCAGATATCTGATATACCGGCATTGGCAGCAATAGCAAACACAAACAGTGTACCACTGGTGGTTGACAATACTTTCACCCCAATGATTGTAAATCCTGCCAAATTGGGAGCGCATATCGTTGTTCATAGTATGACCAAGTTTATCAATGGCAAAAATGATTGTGTTGCTGGTGCAATTTGCGGCAGCGCAGAATTCATCAATTCACTGATTGATGTAAACAATGGTACATCAATGCTTTTAGGTCCCGTTCTTGATCCGTTACGTTCCTCATCAATACTCAAAAACCTGCATACCCTGCATCTGAGAATGAAACAACACAGTTATAATGCCATGTTCCTTTCTCAGAAATTTACTGAAGCCGGTTTACGCACTTCATACCCGGGTCTCAAAAACCACCCTGGTCATGAAGTAATGAAACGTATTATGAATGAGCAGTTTGGTTTTGGTGGAATGATTACAATTGACCTGGGAACTGCTGAAAGAGCAGCGGCATTCATGGAAGAAATGGAATTAAATGACGTTGGATACCTCGCAGTTAGCCTGGGCTATTTCAAAACACTTTTCAGTAACTCAGGGAAAAGTACTTCAAGTGAAGTGCCTGAAGATCTTCAGCAGGAAATGGGAATGAGCGAAGGACTTGTAAGATTCAGTGTAGGCTTGGACAATGATATTGAGCGTACATGGGAAAGAATAAAAATATGTCTTGACAAACATGCTGAAATTCTGAAAGCATAGTCAAACCAGATAAAGATAATCAACCAACCGGTTAACAAAACCCTTCTACAAACTACTACAACTACTATCAGACAAAGTACGACCGGTTAATTTTGATCAAAAGGCTGCCTAAGGGCAGCCTTTTTTTTATCAGATAACAAAAGAGGCCATCTCTATTAAGACAGCCTCTAATCAAAATCCTATTAATCAATTCTTAACTTTCCTGATACATTTCGACAGGTGCACAGGTGCAAACAAGATTTCTGTCGCCATAAGCATCATCAACCCTGGTAACTGATGGCCAGTATTTATCAGATTTGTCACATGGGATAGGGAATGCAGCTTTCTCACGTGAATAGGGGAGGTCCCACTTTTCAGCAGTCAGCATTTCAAGTGTATGAGGCGCTTTTTTAATCACATTTATTTGCTTATCAGACTCACCTCTTGCAATTTCATCAATTTCAGCACGTATAGAAGCCATAGCATCTACAAAGCGATCGAGTTCTTCAAGTGGTTCGCTTTCTGTAGGCTCAACCATTAAAGTGCCATGAACAGGAAATGCAACTGTAGGTGCATGGAATCCATAATCCATCAATCGTTTTGCAATGTCACCTACCTGAATGTCAGCCATGCGACTGAATTCATTGCAATCCAGGATCATTTCATGTGCAACCCTTCGATTTTTACCTGTATAAAGAATCTTGTAATATGGAGCTAATCTGTCTTTAAGGTAATTTGCATTCAAAATGGCAACTTTAGTCGCTTCTGTTAAACCACTACCTCCCAGTAATTTGATATAAGCATATGAAATTGGAAGTACCGATGCACTGCCATAAGGCGCTGAAGCAACAGCTGTTATAGCATTTTCACCACCTGTTTTGCTCATTGAATGACCTGGCAGGAATGGTTTAAGTGTTTTAGTAACACCAATAGGACCAACACCCGGACCGCCACCACCGTGAGGAATTGCAAAGGTTTTGTGGAGATTCAGATGGCAAACATCAGCACCGATAAAACCCGGACTTGTCAGGCCTACCTGAGCGTTCATATTTGCACCATCCATATATACTAAACCGCCATTCTCATGAATGATCGTTATAGCATCACAAATACCTTCTTCAAAAACTCCATGGGTTGAAGGGTATGTAATCATACATGATGAAAGGGTATCCTTGTATTTTTCAGCTTTTTCTTTTAAATCAACGAGATCAATATTGCCACTTGCATCAGACTTTACCACAATAACAGTCATCCCTGCCATTGCAGCACTGGCTGGATTAGTACCATGAGCAGATGCCGGAATAAGACATACATTCCTGTTTCCATCTCCACGACTGATATGATATGACCTAATAACCATCAATCCGGTATATTCACCTGCAGCACCTGAATTAGGCTGGAATGATACTGCTGCAAAACCTGTAATTTCGCAAAGTGCTTTTTCAAGCTCAGCAATCATAATAGCATATCCTTCAGCTTGTTCAGCGGGTGCAAATGGATGAAGGCTGTTAAACTCCGGCCAGCTGAGTGCAAATAATTCAGCAGCAGCATTCAGCTTCATTGTACAACTGCCAAGTGGAATCATTGCTTTATTCAAAGCAAGGTCTTTTAGTTCCAGCTTCTTGATAAAGCGCATCATGGCTGTTTCAGAGTGATAGCTATGAAATACTTTATCTGTCAGATAATGCGATTTGCGCTTCAAAGGCTCAGGCAATGAAAGCTGACCCTGGCACTTTTCAGTGATTTCAATATTCGGGTTAAATTCTTTCCTTGCTGCTGATGCAAAAATATTAACCAAAGTTTTCAGATCTTCAAGATTGGTAGTTTCATCAATTGAGATCCCGATTAACTTATCGCTCAGATACCTGAAGTTTACCTGGTTTTCGAAAGCAAGTTTTTTAAGTTCAGTCATCCGCACCTGTTCAGGGACTTCAATACGAACTGTGTCAAAGAAGGTAGTATTAAGCTGCTTGTATCCATATTTTGCTACTTCTGCTGACAGGAGAGTAGTTAATGTGTTGATACGGCAACCAATTTGTTTAATTCCAACCGGTCCATGATAAACAGCATACATTGCTGACATTGTTGCCAGTAAAGCCTGGGCAGTACAAATATTTGACGTAGCCCTTTCACGTTTAATATGCTGTTCACGTGTCTGCAATGCCATTCTCAAAGCCCTGTTACCCTGGGCATCAACTGATACGCCAATAATACGGCCAGGCATTGTACGTTTGAAATCTTCACGAACAGCAAAATAACCGGCATGAGGACCACCATAACCTAATGGAAGTCCAAAACGCTGATTTGAACCTAAAACCACATCAGCACCCCATTCACCCGGGGGAGTCAGGAGTGATAAACTCATGAGATCGGCTGCAACAGCAACCATTACACCATTATTATGAGCATTTTCAGTAAAAGACCTGAAATCACAGATTTCTCCTGTTTCATCGGGGTATTGAACTATTGCGCCAAAAAATGAATTATCGAAAGCAATGTTTTCATGATCCCCTAAGATGAGTTCAATTCCTAGCGGGGCTGACCTGGTTTTCAGGACATCAATTGTTTGAATGAAAAGTTTTTCAGAAACGAAAAACTTATTTGCACCAGCCTTAACAGCTTCGCGTGAACGAGAATTAAAAAGCATAATCATTGCTTCTGCTGCTGCCGTTCCTTCATCAAGAAGAGATGCATTAGCCAAAGGCATACCTGTAAGATCACTGATCATAGTCTGATATATAAGCAGCGCTTCAAGGCGTCCTTGTGATATTTCAGCCTGATATGGAGTGTATGATGTGTACCAACCCGGATTTTCAAGAATATTTCTCTGAATAACCCCCGGAGTGATACTTGGATAATAACCTAAGCCTATATAAGATTTAAAAAGTTTGTTCTTTGAGCCTATTTCCTTCAGATGATTGAGGTATTCCCATTCATTCATTCCTTCAGGAAGATTCAAAGGTTTTGGTAAACGAATCACAGATGGAACTGTCTCGTTGATTAATGAATCAAGGTCTTTAGCACCTATAACATCAAGCATTTTAGAAATTTCATGTTCCCTTGGGCCGTTGTGCCGGTTAATGAAATCATTTAATAGTTTCGACATGTCTGAATTGATTAGAACAAAATGGTTGAAGTTGTTTAATTTCGTGGCAAAGATAAATATTCTCTTTCAACCCGTAAATATTACAATACAAAGTTTTACACTTGTAAGTGATTGTAGTTCAAGTTGTAGCATAATTGGTTGATAACTTTTTAACAAGCAATGGCTGATAAAGGCTGTATTACCCGTTGAATATTTAAGTTTGCATATTCTTCTTAAAAAGCGTAGGTTTGTATTTGTAAAACATTCTGAACATGAGCCATAAGTATTACTTGTATCTATCGATGACACCCGAAGCATTAATAGCTTCAATGTTACCACCGGAAGAGTTTGGTATCTACTATGCTGTCGGCACAAATAAGCGCACACAGGGACAAGCTTTTTTCTTTGAAATAGATCCTGAATTCAAGAGCGATTATTTCAATATGGAAAGTATTGCAACACGTTGTGTTCCGCACATTGACGGTAAGCCTAAGAGATCGGTGTATTTATCAACTTACAGGGTTCTTGAGAATATCCCTTTAAGTGCTTTTAGAAACCTTTATCTCACTACCGCAGATGGAAAAGTGTTGGAACTTACAAAGTCTGAATTTCTTCCTGAAGCAAAACCACTCCTTCACTTTTATCAGCAACTATGCCCTGTTACTCCGCGTGTTGTTAGTAAACTTGATCCTGTAAAATTCACTGAATGGGTAACTGACAGTAAGAACCCAATATATTTTCCTAAGTTAGTATTTGTTGAGTTGATACTCAACCGCCTTGCTGAAGATCCTGTTACTGCACCAGTAGGTAACCTTCCATACGCAAATAAAGATCACTTGCGTGATTGCCTTATTGGTCTTCATATGGGTTATGAAAAACCGACAAAAACCGTTAACCGATTTTATCAGGGTGATGTTTTGTACCGTACTGTGAAGAATGGTTTCTTTGTTGGAGCCAGAGAAGGATTCCTTTTCTATAAATTTCCTGAAACTGATGAACTGCAGAAGCACTATTATCCCTGGTGGAGATCAGCCCTGAATCTTGAGTTTGCCGAAAAATAAAAAAAAAGGCTGTTCTGGAAAGAACAGCCTTTTTTCATTTAGTAAACTTGTCACTAACCTTTTAATTTCTTAATTCTCATTCCATAGAATGACCTGTATACAAAGAATAATCCGATCAGGAAGAACACAACCCCTATAATAGATGAATAATCAGTTGTGAGGTTTGCTTTTGCGGCAAGGCTCATTTTAACTGCAATCTCTACAGCAAGTAATCCAAATAAGGTTGAGAACTTAATGATGGGATTTAAAGCTACTGAGGATGTATCTTTATATGGATCTCCAACGGTATCTCCAATTACTGTTGCATCATGTAATGGTGTATTTTTCTCTTTAAGGTCAACTTCAACAACCTTCTTGGCATTGTCCCACGCACCACCGGCATTAGCCATATACATAGCCTGGAAAAGACCAAAAACGGCAATTGAAATAAGGTATGAAACAAAGAAGTTAGGATCGAAGAACGCAAATGCAAGTGTCAGAGAAAAGATTACACCAAAAATATTCCACATCCCTGCCTGGGCATATTGAGTACAAATTTTCACAACTGCTTTTGAATCATTAATATCAGCTTCTGCTTTATCAAGAGCTATGTTTCTCTTAATATACTCAACAGCACGATAAGCACCAGTTGTAACTGCCTGAATGGAGGCGCCCGAAAACCAGAATATTACGGCACCCCCGGTAATAAATCCTAAAAGAACAGGTGCATCAGTCAGACTAAGATGCAATAAACCAAGATGGGTCAGCATAAGAATGATAGCAAAGATCATAGTGGTGGCACCAATGACAGCCGTTCCGATCAATACCGGTTTTGCAGTTGCTTTAAATGTATTGCCTGCTGAATCGTTTGCTTCAAGGAAGTGCTTACCCTGCGTGAAATCAGGTTTAAATCCAAAATCTCTTTCTATTTCTGCTTCTATACCGGGTAGTCTTTCAATTTGTGAAAGTTCAAATACTGATTGTGCATTGTCAGTCACCGGTCCATAACTATCAACAGCAATTGTCACCGGACCCATTCCAAGGAAACCGAAGGCTACAAGACCGAAAGCAAAAATTGCCGGATAAGTCATTAAATCACCTAATCCTAAAGTAGAAATAGCAAAAGCACTTGCCATCAGTCCAACTATAACCATGCCTTTCCAGAATGCGCTAAAATTCCCGGCAACCATTCCTGATAAAATTGTCAATGAAGGGCCCCCTTCTCTTGAGGCTGTCACAATTTCCTGAACATGACGTGATTTTGAACTTGTAAAAGCTTTGGTAAATTCAGGAATAACTGCAGCAGCAAGAGTTCCAAGACTGATAATACTTGCCAGTTTCCACCATAGCCCGGCAGCCAGATCGCCAATTAACAAATTGCTGACAATAAAGGTCACAATAATAGATATTATGGAAGTTATCCACACAAGTGATGTTAAAGGAGCTTCGAAATCAAAATCAAGTTTGTCGCTGTATCTTGATTTAGAGATCATTTGATTAATCCAATAGGAGAAAATTGAAGTAAAGACCATTAAAATACGCATTGCAAAAATCCATACAATTAAAGTGCTTTGTATTTCAAGTCCTAATGCAAGTACAATAAAAGAGATCAGAGCAACACCTGTAACACCATAAGTTTCAAAACCATCAGCGGTAGGACCAACGCTGTCACCGGCATTATCACCAACGCAGTCAGCAATAACACCAGGGTTACGTGGGTCATCTTCACCAATAGCGAAAACGATCTTCATCAGGTCAGCTCCAATATCGGCGATCTTGGTAAAAATACCACCGGCTATTCTGAGTGCTGAGGCTCCAAGAGACTCGCCAATTGCAAAACCAACAAAACAAGCACCGGCGCTTTCACCCGGAACAAACAACAGGATAAAGATCATCATGATGAGTTCAACTGTAATAAGGAGAACACCAACACTCATACCTGCCTGAAGTGGAATAGAAACTACGTTCCACGGTTTTGACCTTAATGCGGCAAAACTTGTCCGGCTGTTGGCCATTGTATTTATCCTGATACCAAACCAGGCAACTCCATAACTACCCAATATACCGAGTACCGACCAGGAGAGTACCAGTAAAACCCTTCCCAGCGCCATTTGATTCAAACCATAGAAATAGTAAAAAATGGCTGAACCGATTATGAGAAAAAGAATTACCAGGAATTTTCCCTGCTGAAAAAGATATGTTTTGCAAGTCTCATAAATCGTATGAGATACAGCCAGCATAGAACGGTGAGCTGGCAGTTTCTTTATTCTCATAAATTGCCACAGGCCAAATAACATTCCAAGGACGATAATAAATATTCCCCAGGATAAAAGTGCATGGCCATTGAGACCTACATTTTTAAAATAACTTGTACTTAAATCAGGGATGGGTAAATCGGCTTCACTCGCGAAAGAAATAAATGGCAAAATACTAAGAAGCGACAACGATAGAACTTTCTTCATATGCGGTATTTAGGTTTTTGTATATGATGATTACTAAGATTTCACAAATGTAGAGAAGATTGGATAAATTCCAAATCGATATATTTAATTATGATCGATAAATAAGCTTATCTAATAACCATTTAGCAACAGAAGTGTTTATCAAAAGGCTTGATTTTAAAGAATATTTTTAACTTTTTGCAATCGTTTGCACTGATCAAAAAAAATGTTAAATTGCGATAAATATTTTTTGACACCCGTAAAAATGGTGAGTGATTGAACTTTTAGGCTGATTTATTTTTAATTTTATAACCTTTATTACTACTACAAAGAACAAACAGGGGATGGAAAAGATTCCGCTTAAATTATTAGGCATGATTAATAGCCAGTCGCAGAGTGGGGCATACACTCTCATTCTTGGCGAAACTGACGGAAAACGAAGATTGCCTATTCTCATAAATACATTTGAGGCACAAGCGATACTTTTCCACATTGAACAAATTAAAATACCGCGTCCGTTGACTCATGATTTGTTTAAGAATTTTGCCGATACTTTCGCTATTGAATTTAAGGAGGTTATTATCAGTAAGTTTGCACAAGGCATCTTCTACGCAACACTAATCTGCTCTGATGGTATCTCTGTTAAGGAAATTGATTCCAGAACTTCAGATGCAATAGCCCTTGCTGTTAGGTTTAATTGTCCGATTTTTACTTATGAGGCTGTTTTAACAGGGGCAGGTGTTTCGGTTGAAGAAGAACCCGATATTGACGAGCTGGCCACGGGCGGTGTTGATGTTTCTGATGAATATGATTACAACAAGTTTTCCATAAATGAACTGGAACAAATGATGAAGGAAGCTATTGAACATGAAGAATATGAAAAGGCTTCCCAACTTCGTGATGTAATCAGGAAAAGAAAATCATAGCTATCTTAACCTCTGTTTAAATTAAAAAGAGCCCTTCAAAAGGGCTCTTTCAGAGACTTCAAGTTCACCAAAAAACTTTCTTATTTAATCGTCACAGTTATCGCTTTTTTCGCGGGCAGCCATATTGGTTAGGTTCAGGTTATAATCACTAACAATTTGAGCAGTCTCAAATGGAATATCATCGATATATTCTTCCTCCTGAGGTTGAAATGAGAGTAGTTTATTGTTATTAACTGCTGCTATTTCTTCGGTGTCAAATGGAATGTCATTAACATATGCTTCTTCTTCTGGTTGCATCAACCCCATAAACAGTGATTTTAATGCAATTTCTTTAGTGTCAAAAGGAATATCATCTACATAGCTCTCATCTTCAGCTACTGGTAAACTTACAGAGATTGTATTCACTGCAAGAGTGTCCTTTCCGGTTGTGGTTGCTAATACATTTCTTCCTGCTGGAATTATTGTAATAAGGAAGAAAAGTACTACTGTCAGGTTAAGTTTTGTTTTCATGGCAATTTGTTTTACCGCGTTCACAACCTCTTTTACATATAGTGTGCCAAACTGTTGTATGCCTTATCTGTCTAAGCTTTCAGCGTGTTTTTGAAAATATTTGACTCAAGTAAGTGTTCGTTTTCGGATATTTCTTTTGCATAAATGTACGGTCATCAAGCCAGTGAAAATTAAAAAGGGGCTGTGTGTGAACTGGCTCTTCCCTGAAATAAAAGATGCAGTTCGTAAAAAACCACTTCCCTGAAATAATAAGCGATGTTTGATTAATTGCCTCATCCCTGAAAAAAAAGGCTGTTTGATTAAACAGCCTTTTTCACGGTTGATATTTCTTTTAAAGTTTGATGACTTTTCCAACATAGATTTTATTGGCGTCTTCTATTCTGATAAAATACACGCCACGACTTAAATCTTTAACATTTACATTTAACCGGCCTTTTGTATTCAAATAGTCAACAGGCAGATTGTTTCCACTAAGACTGTAAATAAAAACTTTTGGATTAGTAAATGACTGAGTGTTAGTTATAATTATATCGTTGGTTGCCGGGGTAGGACTAATTGTTAGAATAGAACCTGGCACTTCATCAATTGCATCACAGGTGTGGAAAGTGATGTTTATTTCATCACTGGCCATACAATCATTTTGACGAAAATCAACCCTTAATACAACGGGGTTCAACCCAATACCTGTTGAATCAAGTGAAAAGGAAGGACCGGTTGCTTTTTGCACATCATTAATAAACCATGTAATTTCATCATAATCTCCATTGATGTTGTATTCAATGGAATGTTCAGCGCATAATGCAGTATCCTGTCCAAGTGATATCCTGTCAAATGGTACAACTACAACCTGAACTTCATCAAAAATAAAATTACCGTTATTGTCGAGCACCGAAACTGTGTATGTAGTAGTTGTTTCAGGTGATACAATTATTGATGAAGTGGTTTCCAAAGTACTCCAGACATAAGAATAGGGCGCATTTCCACCAGCAACCACGGCTTGAAGTTCAACTGCGTCGCCCTGGCATATGGTCACATCATCACCCAGGTCAACTGTGAATGGAATTATATTCCTGAAAAAATCAATGTATTGAACTGAATAAAATGGTCCTTCCTGCGAAATGGTAAGAAGTGGTGCCTCAAATGAAGGATTTAACCACTTGTATTCAGTTATTTCCCTTATTATTGGAACACCTGTCTGCAATGAATCGATGTACAAACTGTCTCTTTCATAAATGGTTGATTTTAACCGGAGTGTGCTGAATGTGCCGTAAGGGGTTACCAGGGTTCCTGAACCATCAACGGTATTTACTCTTTTTTTGTACAGGCTGAAATAAACGAGTGAAGGGTACTGGATTTCAAGTTGCGATATGCTGCTGTCGGGTGTTGAATTTGCCGATAATGGGAACTTATAAATCCTTTCTGGCACATCAAATTTCATTGGTACGGGTAAACTAATAATATTAGCAGCATACCCCGCCCTTACAAATTCATTAGAGGTGTTCTTGTAAAATTCAAATGCATCGGTCACCTGAACATCAAAGAAGTCCAACCCTTGTATAGGTGCAGCCAGGTTAGCAACTGAACTGTTAAATATGATCTGGTAGAGAAAAGGTGTTTGTGAAGGACTTACATAACTCAATAATTGTTGCGAAACCGGCACCAGTGCAGAATAATCCCATGAGTAACTGAAACCGGTGAGTGACGGGTCTGCAATTTCATTTATAGGATAAGTTGCATCACTAACCCTGATTGTATCACCTGGGTCAGGCATATTTGCTGAAGTGATAATCACCTGTGCCTGCGATTGAAATGTAAACAACAAGGTGAAAATGATAAATGAACGGAGTAAAGTTTTTGTCATTGCGCTATTTCTTAGAAACGGCTAAATTTAATCAATTAATCCTTTTTAACTTTCTTCTTTTTTCTTGTAAAAATATCAGAGAAACGATCAAACTCATACCGGTAATAAACTCCAATACCTTGTTTGTAAGTGTTTAGATCATTAACTAACATATCATACTGATTTGAACGGTTGAATGCTTTAACCCTGAATCGTCCGTCGGGTGTTATTTTGACGTCAACTTCAACATCACCTACAATTGAATTTGCACCTTCAGTAGTTCCCTGAGTGTACATACCAACATTTCCATCAATTGAAACCCTGTCATTGAAAAGATTGGTTGACAAAGCAACTTCCACTTCTTCCTGTGTTAATTCATCACCGGTCCGGTATTTTACTCCGATATCGACATCTTTGATAATCTGCGAAAGCATATTGCTCAGCTGGTCAGTTAAAACATCAATTGACGAAGAACCTACACTTGATGCAAAGTTTTGAGGTGCATTAACAGCAAACCGCTTAAGTACAAGTAAAGAGACAATTTGTTGAGTCATTACAATCTGATTGGTAGTATCAATGGTTGAATAAACTGTTTGATTAATTTCATCATCAGCCTGTGGTAGTCTGATGCTGAAAGAAATATCAGGATTATAAAGGTCATTCTTAAGCATAATAATACAATCAACAGGTATACTTCTGCTGACAGGTGGGTTAGTAAGTTCTTTTATTGATGCCTTCAGTTTGTAAACAGCACTGAGATTGATGTTTGCATCATAAGGGCTTCCATTAAATGATATTGTACTGCCTGGTTGAATATTAAACGATCTGTTTATAATATTACCCAGTGTAAAAAGGAAATTTCCCTGCTCAAGTTTGTAATCCCCATAGATACTCATATCACCCTGCTTGTTGATACCCATTTGGATGATACCGGTTCCATTACCTTTAATGTTTCCGATATTTTCGGGTAAGAAGAGTTGCATTACGGCATTTTTCTTGACAAGCAGGTTCATGAACACATCAACGCCTGTTTGGTCGGGAATGTATTCTTCCACAGGCCGTTTACCGTCAACAGCAGCAGCCTTGAACCTGATAAAGTTCTTTTCAGATGCTCCAACTGCCAGGTTAATTGGTATATAAACCATTGTATTTGCATCGCTGCTGGCATCAATATTAATAGAGATGTCTTCCAGCGAACCACTTATATTAACCTTGCCACTTCCAAAAGCTTTGCCATAGAAAAGGTTATTTTGCTTATAAGTGGTATTTAAACTGCTTAAATTTTTAGCGGTAATATCCATGTTGAGCATGATCTTCCTGAAATGGTCGTGCCTGATTTCAAAATCAAGATTTCCAGTGTTCCCCAGTGAATCATAAATAGTAACGCCTTTGGCAACAATAAGATCAGGCTCAATTTTAACCTTATTTGCAAAAGAGTAGGTTACATTTAGGTAATCAACCTTCATTTGCGTTCTTAAAAGATCAAGCTCACCGGTTATTACCGGATCTCGGAATGTACCCTCCAGTTTCAGGTTTCCGTTAGCAAACCCTTTTATGTTTGATGCAATACCTCTTAGAAATGGATTAAGTGATGCAAGTTTGTAATTGATCACTTTAACATCCATATCGAAATTACCCTCAGGCCTGTTTGCTGTATATATTAGTCCTTTTGCTGAGACCGGCAGATGTGTTCCTGCATTTCCCTTGTAGATAATATCAGCCTGAATATCAAGGGCAGAAATGTCTTGTAACCAGTTGCTTCTTATCACTGCATCACCCATTCTCTCCTTGTTAAAAGCAAAATCCTTAACTTCAACCTGGGCCTCCAGTTGCTGTGATTTATAAAGATCTTTAATGGTAACTCCCCCTGTTAATATACCATCAAAGTCAACTCCTTTAACTCCTATAAGAATATCAGCATTTGATATGTCCAGTTTGTCAAAATTCAAGGATAGACTGTCAGCCGGATTTTCTGAAATGACTCCTGACAGTGCTAATTTCTGTTCATTGCTTTGAATTGAAATCTTATCAATTGATATGGATGTTGAATCAATGATGATATCATTTTCCTGGTGTGCAATCCATGGCTTATTGTTTATCAGCAGATTGAAATCATTAAAACGGCCTTTAATGTATGGCGGACTGTTGAAAGACAAGTAACCATCAATATGCCCTTTGTTTCTGTCCACCTGTGCTTCATCATTCCAGGCAACATCGTATTTTATGCTATCACCCTGCATAAATGTTTTGAAAGTAAAATTCTCAATACCTAATTTTCTTTCAACATTTGTCTCTGAACTATTAAATTGTATCTGGTGAACACCTGTATATATCTGTAGTGAATTACCGAGATTTTTACCCCTTATGTACCAGTCAGAGAACTTCATGTCATTATACTGGAACTCATCAGCCAATCCATTCAGAATGATTGTTTTATTTTTCGAATTGTAACTACCAAATAATGATGCTTCTGATTTTAAAGAGAATGCCGGTAAGAATATGCTGGTAAGTGGTTCAACGTTTTTTAGCTGCACAGTATAATCAAAAAGCTGGTCTACATTGACTTTAGAACTTGATTTAAGCTTCAGATTAAGAGAGGGCAGATAGGCATTTATTATTTCAGAAAGTGACACATAAAAATCGCCAAATGAAAAAACACCATAGAAAGAGGCATCAACAAGATCAGACTGGAGAGATAGTTTTTTGGTATCTCTGCCAATCTCAGTCGTGGCAAGTTCAATCTTGTTTACAAAGAAAGTTTTGGAACCTTCTGAATAATATGTGCTGTCAAATCTAAGATATCCAAGAAGATTATCAATATTTGAGCCTTTAAAATTCAGGTCCATGGTAGTTGAAATTCTTGAGCTTGTATCCCTGTCCCAGATATTTAATTTCGACAAATAAGCATCTTTCAGCGAAGCAGTAAAATTCATTTCCGGGACTGTATCAGAAAAATCAACTATCCCTTTAAAATCCAGATTAGCCAGTTCATCATTCATCAGTAATTCGCCATTGAAATGGCGATTTACCAGCGTACCGTTAATTTTTATATCATTAAACTCATTGCCAAGCAGAAGCACTTTCTGAATTTGTGCATCCATGTTTACATTGTTGTTCTTTTTGTTCAAAACTTCACCGTTCACTCGTGAGTTTAAACTAATAATCCCTGCTTTATCACTGATATCGAATGTTTTTCCCAGATCCCAATTGGTGAGATTAAACGCTCCGTTGTATTTCAAAGATTTTCCTCTACTTGTTTTAAGACTTATATCGGTTCCTAACTTCCCAATAGCTGTATTGAAGTCGGCAGAAGAAACAAAGTCATTGATAAATCCGGTAAAGAACCCTTTAACATCTATCAGTCCCAGATTTTTAAGTTCTTCAGGTATTATTGGTTTTTCATTTGCGGGAAGCTGGATATTAGAGATATCATAATAATCAGTAGTGAGATTTTTAACATTGAGGTGAATAAATGTATCTTCAATATCAGGCAATCCATCCATATTAATTTCTCCAAAAAAGGAAGTGCTTTCACCGGTAGAGAATTTGAATGCCCTGGCTTTTAAAGATGAGACAGTCCCTTTTACGTTTCCCTCAAAGTTTATAAGGTCTTCCATTCCCTTGACTTCTTTGGCAAAATACCTTATTTCATTAATGTCAAGCATTGAAGGCCTGAAACTTGCATCCATTTTCACACTATCAATGAAGTGATTAAAATCACTCAAATGATTAAAAGCAAATTTCAGATCAAGCTGAAGGTCAGCACCAGGCGTACTAATATGTAGTCCCTTAGCTCTTATTTCATTTGATTTAAATACCAGACCGGAAGTAAATTGATAAAGTATAAATCCCGATTTTTCCCGGGCTGAAAGACTGCTGATATGGGCAACGGTACTATCGCCTCTTAAACTCAGGCTATTTAATTTAAGATTGATATCCGAAATTTTCAGATGGTCGTAATCCATCGAGGTATAATAATAAGGCTTGTGTTCATTACTATATACTAAGGATGAGTTCTTTAAAGTAATATTACTGACATTGAATGACCATGGTAAAGCTTCTTCAGTTTTAACGAGTGTATCGGGTGTTGAATTGAAATGATCAATAAGGAATCCATAGTTAAAAGTACTGTCGTTCTTGTACTTTATTAGATTTATTTCAGCTTTCTCAAGTGTAATTTCTTTAAAACCCGCATAATGGTTTTTTAGGTTGATTTTCTGAAAATCAAGCTTTATAGCATCTACTGCAAAAAGTATCTTATTCCGTTGATCGTATAGTTTAACGTCTTTAATTACAAGGTCAAAAAACCATGTTATATCAACACTGCCAACAGTAACCTTTGTTTTTAGCTCTTTAGAGAATAAGGCAGCAGAATACTGTGCCAGACGGGTTTGTACCGCCGGACTCCTGAAAATTAAGTACAAGCATAATAAATTTCCGACTATTGCAATAACAAGAAGAGCCGGAATGGTTACGTACTTTTTGATAACTTTGAGCGTTTTTTATAAGTGCAACAAAGATTGTGCAATTACCTGCAAAAATCTGAAATTTAATTATATAATCTATAAGGTTTGTTAATTAGTGTCATTTCACTCTTTTATTGTTTGATAGAATACTTAATTAACCGGAGTTACTGACTTGTTTATGCCAAAATATATTCTGGGGATTGAATCTTCCTGTGATGATACTTCAGCCGCTGTGCTCGGCGATAACTATCTGCTTTCTAATGTTATTGCAAATCAAACTGTACATGAATCTTTTGGAGGTGTTGTACCTGAACTAGCTTCGAGGGCGCATCAGCAGAATATAATTCCCGTGGTTGAAACAGCATTAAAGAGAGCCGGTATTGCCAAAGAGCAGTTGAATGCCATTGCATTTACCCGTGGTCCCGGACTTTTGGGTTCTTTGCTGGTAGGCACTTCATTTGCAAAATCGTTTGCATATGCACTTAATATTCCTTTGGTTGCTGTAAATCATATGGAAGCCCATGTGTTGGCTCACTTTATTATTAATAATGATAAGCCTAATGAAATCCCTCAATTTCCATTCCTGTGCCTTACTGTTTCAGGAGGACATACCCAGATAGTAAAGATGACAGACCATTATACAATGGAAATAATCGGCCGTACTATTGATGATGCTGCTGGAGAAGCTTTTGATAAAGCTGCCAAGATTTTAGGTCTTCCATATCCCGGTGGACCGTTGATTGATAAATATGCCAAAGAAGGTAATCCTGACGCGTTCACTTTCTCAAAACCTAATATTCAGGCGCTTGATTTTAGTTTTAGTGGATTAAAGACCTCATTTCTGTATACCATCAGGGACAACCTGAAAAATAATCCACAGTTTATAGAAAAAAACCTCAACGATCTCTGTGCTTCAATGCAGAAATCTATCATTACAGCTTTAATGAAAAAATTAACTCAGGCGGTTAAAGAAACTGGGATTAAACAGGTGGCAATTGCTGGCGGGGTTTCAGCTAATTCAGGATTACGACAGGCTATTCTGGATCAGCAGTCAAATGGCTGGAAAGTTTTTATTCCCGAATTCCAGTTTACAACTGATAATGCTGCAATGATTGCAGTGGCCGGTTATTATAAATATCTAAAAGGCAATTTCGCACCGCTAAACACAGCACCATTTTCTAGGGGAGCCTAGTGTTTTTTAATTGTTTTTTGATTCACAGCGACTTGTAATTTACTTATCTTTACTATTCATCTCATCACAACTTAAAAATTATTTATCATGGCAAAGTTGACAAAAGAAGATGCCCTTCGATATCACTTTGAAGGACGACCAGGCAAGCTGGAGGTCATCCCTACAAAACCGCATACAACCCAGCGCGACCTGTCATTAGCATACTCTCCGGGTGTAGCGCACCCATGCCTTGAAATTCAGGCGAATAACGATGACATATACAAGTATACATCAAAGGGAAATCTGGTGGCGGTTATTTCAAATGGTACTGCTGTTCTTGGTCTTGGTGATATTGGAGCCGGAGCCGGAAAACCTGTAATGGAAGGCAAAGGTCTCTTGTTTAAGATTTTTGCTGACATAGATGTTTTTGATATTGAAGTCGATACAAAGGATATTGACAAGTTTGTTGAAACAGTTAAAAATATCGCTGTTACCTTCGGTGGAATTAACCTCGAGGATATTAAAGCACCTGAATGTTTTGAAATAGAGGAAAGGCTGAAAAATGAAATAGCTATTCCAATTATGCATGACGATCAGCACGGAACAGCAATCATATGCTCAGCAGGGGTTTTAAATGCACTTGAATTATCAGGCAAGGAGATTGGCAAAGCTGTTATTGTTATGAATGGAGCAGGAGCTGCATCTATTGCCTGTGCAAAGCTTCTAATTTCTTTGGGAGCCAAAAAAGAAAACCTGATAATGCTCGATTCAAAAGGTGCATTACGCAAAGATCGTACAGATCTCAATAAGTATAAGCTTGACTTTGCAACCAGCCGCGATGTTCATGATTTGGCAGACGCCATGGCAGGTGCTGATATTTTCCTGGGACTTTCAAAGGCAAACTGTGTTACGAAAGATATGGTGCGCTCAATGGCCAAAAAGCCTATTGTCTTTGCAATGGCTAATCCTGATCCTGAAATTACTTATGACGATGCAATGTCAGCATGTGAAGACATGATCATGGCTACGGGCAGGTCTGACTATCCTAATCAGGTTAATAATGTTCTTGGTTTTCCGTTTATTTTCAGAGGTGCACTTGATGTCAGGGCAACCTGCATTAATGAGGAAATGAAGAAAGCTGCAGTTTATGCACTTGCTAAACTTGCAAAGGAAGTTGTCCCCGAAACGGTTAGTAAAGCGTATAATGTAAATGACCTGATATTCGGGAAAGATTATATTATTCCCAAACCACTCGATCCCCGCCTGATTACCCATGTTGCTCCCGCTGTTGCCAAAGCGGCAATGGATAGCGGTGTTGCCCGGAAACCAATTTTCGATTGGGATGCTTATAAGCTTGAATTGAGTCAGCGTTTAGGACTTGAAAACCAATTGTTCCATAGTATCATTCTAAAGGCAAAACAACAACCAAAGAGGATCGTTTTCCCTGAAGGAAACAACATTAAGGTGCTTCGAGCTGCCAGTGAGGTTTGTCGTGAAGGTATTGCACACCCTATATTATTGGGCAGTGTGGAAGAAATTCAAACATTGATTGCTCAAAACCACCTGGATCTTTGCAATGTGAAGATTATAGACACTCATTGCAATGCTAACAGGGAAGCACGACTTGCATTTGCTGATCTTATTTGGGAAAAACGTAAGCGGAAAGGTATTACTAAAGAGGAAGCATATGACCTGACTTTTAACAGAAATTACTATGGTGTAATGATGGTTGAGACAGGGCAGGCAGATGCCATGATCTCTGGAGTTACAAGCCATTATGGTGATGTGATAAGTCCTGCGCTTAAGCTTATCGGTCCTAAGAAAAACCTTAACCGTATTTCAAGTATGTCAATTATAATGACAAAGAAGCGACCCTTGTTCTTTGCCGATACAACCGTGAACCTTGATCCTGATGTGCAAACTTTGGTTGACACTACCTTGCTGGCTGCTGAAGAAGTGCGTAAGTTCAATGTTGAGCCGGTAATTGCAATGGTATCATACTCCAACTTCGGTTCAGTAAAACTTTCAGAAAAAACAAAGATCCTGGCTAAAGTGCGTCAGGCAATTTCTATTCTACACAGAGATTATCCAGGGTTAATTGTTGATGGTGAAATCCAAATGGATTTCGCATTAAATAAAGAGCTTAGAAGTAAGAAATTCCCATTTACCAAACTTGAGAATAAGGATGTTAACACCATAATCTTCCCCAACCTTACATCAGGAAATATTGCACACAAATTAATGTGTGAATTGGGTGGTGCTGAAGTCGTTGGTCCTATTTTAATGGGAATGAAGAAGCCTATTCATGTGGTACCAACCGAATGTTCAGTACGCGATATTTCAAATATGGCCACTATTGCAGTTCTCGATGCTCAAATTGAAGCAAAAGATGAATTAAAAACAATGTTTGCTGAAGCGTAATCTGCAGTAAAGCACATTATAACAAAAACCCTTAAAGATATGACTTTAAGGGTTTTTATTTGTACAACTATTAGAATGCCCTTTAATCGTTTAATGCGTCCTGTTTGCTGTAACCTGAATCTTTGAAGCTTCCTTTAGTGCTTTAAAGGCATTTACTGAACCGCCTGAAACACATAAATCAGAGAATAAAGCTTTTTCTTTTTTCTTTCCAGGAATGTATACCTTCATCTTTGGATAAACATCTGCTGAATTTAGCAGTATGTCCTTTAACTGGCTTGCAGTCAGATTGGGATTGTATGACCATACCAGTGCAGCAACTCCAGCTACTACGGGTCCTGAGAAACTTGTTCCGTCGCCCTGTGAGTACTTGCTGCCAGGGCTGATAGAAACAATATCAACTCCTGGAGCAAAAATATCAACGGTTTCTTTTCCGTAGTTTGAGAATCTCCCACAGAAGGTCTTGCCTTTTTTATAAGTATTGGCACCAACAGTAATCATTGTGGAAGATTTTGTTCCATCAGAATATCTGGCCGATGGATAATTGTCTGTCAAATCAGTATTATCTGCTTCGTTACCAGCAGAATGAATAACCAGTACATTATGTGCTTCTGCATATCTGATCGCGTCTTCCATGAAAGCACCTCTTAATGAGAAATATTTGCCAAAGCTCATATTGATAACATTGGCACCATTATCAACGGCGTACCGTATTCCAAGAGCAACGTCTTTATCTCGCTCATCACCATCAGGGACTACACGCAGAACCATAATTTCGGCATTTGAGTTGATCCCTTTAATGCCGATCCCATTCTCCCTGTTGGCAGCAATAATACCTGATACGAAAGTGCCGTGAAATGCACTGGGGCCCTTAATATCATTATTTCCATAATACCGGTCATTGATATCTGCAGGGTTGTCTTTAACAATTGTAGATCTTGGATCAAAATCCATATTCAACCGGTAGTCGAGCCATTCATTGATTTGTTTCTTGTAGCTGGCAATAAATTCAGGTGTAACACCTTTTTTGTTCCAGTCAATGAGATAATCTCTCGACTGTTTGATGATTTCATTATCAGTCTTAATATTCTTAAGATCTTCTAAAGTGAATTTATCTTTCTTCAGATAAGCCTGGATTATTTCTTTAGGATTTTTAAATTTCTGTTCAAATTTTTCAACATTTTTTCGCTGCGCTGAATAATTTTCATACTCCTTGTCATATTCCTTTTTGCAACGGAGATAAAGATCGTAATTATTCAGGTCCCCGGCAGCAACCTCTTTTTCACTTACTATATTGCCGAATTTCGGAGTCAGTTCCTTTAATATCCTGACAAACTCCATGTTTTCATAATAAACATCCCTGCCATCAGCACCGCCAATAAAATTCCACCCATGCACATCATCAATGTAGCCATTGTTATCATCATCAATCCCATTTCCTTCAATCTCATCAGAATTAGTCCATATTTTTCCCTGCAGCTCCGGATGTGATATATCTACACCTCCATCAATAACTGCCACGATGACCTTTTTTGCAGGTGTACGATCTTTCAGTAATTCATTAAATGCTTTATCTACGGAAGCACCCTGGTATTTCTCGTCAGGACTCAGATTGAACCAGTTGAAGTATTTCTTATCCAAAGAATCAACTGAGGAAAAATACTGTGGCTGACTTACACCAAAAAACGAAATGAGCATTAAAACAGGAAGCAGGAATCTTTTCATATGATTTTGTATAAGGTTAGTTTACAGTATGTTATTAATGTGCTGATCAATTATTATGTATCTTTTCTGATGTGATGATTATTGTAAAATAATTCAGTTACTCCACTTTTATCACTTTTAAGTTCTTTATAAATAACACTCCCTTTCTCACGGATAAGTAAATCATCAACGTAAACATTTAATTTTGATTTGTCGTTACCTTTAAGTAATACAGAATATTCCAAATTATTGTCCTGAACGGTAAATTCCAGTTCAACCAGAGTCCATTGTCCGTCAATATTTACACTTTTTGCAGGTGGGACAATCACTGGCCATTGCACTTGCCCTTTATTGTCTTTGTGTTCTATTACTGCTATCCCGTCGAGCACTTTCTGGCCATTATCAGGACCGTCATTAAATATCCAGAAACTTATTATATAGGATTTTCCGGTTTTCAGCACACCTGGCTTAATTTCAGCAATCTTATTATACTTTTTTAATTCACTCTTGAATGCACCTTCACCTGACTTAACTACATCGCTTTCTAATGAATCATAGGTATCAAAGCGTATGAATTTATCTGAATCAGTTTGTTTTACAAGAAAGCCGGCTTTTGAAACAAGGTCTTTTTTGATTCCATTATAGGCATTGATATAATTAGTTGATGAATCAATAAAGAGCATTTCCCTGCTGATTGAAAACAGTGAATATTCTTCTCTCTCAAATAATAGTTTGCAACGACTGAGAATACTTTTTTCTTCAGGGTTCAGATCCTCTTTACTGAATATTACCAGAAAAGGCTTATCACTTGATAAATCTTTCTCTATTTCTTTTGTATAAAACGGTGGGGCAAATAATTGGTATAACTTTCTGCTTTCAAGTATACTTGAGTTGGTTGAATAATTGCCGGTTATTGGAAGACCGGTATAGTAACCAAAAGCCATTGAAATCTGGTAGATTTTATCTGTGGCCGACTTTTTATAATCCTCTGATCCAATCAGATAATAGGGCAGAGGTATTATCGCCTGATAGTCGGAAGGTTTAACAGCCTTTATTCCTGAATTTAAATTGTAGGGCAACCAGTGCGTTGAGAAGAAATTAGCAATTTTATTTATTTGTGGTGAAGCTTCGCGGTGATATGGCAGTGCCTCATAAATAAATGAAAAGGGAATGATTACTATAAAAGGAATCCAAAAGACTTTATATTTTTTCCTGCTTTCAAAAAACAGGTATGCATAATAAATTGCCCATACTGTTATTACATAAAAAAACACCCAGGCGAACCGGCCAATTGCCCTGAAATTGTTAATTACTTTCACATAATCAAGCAGGTACTCCATTTTAAGTTTAAAAGGATATCCCATCGAAAGAAAAAGTAATAAAACCGATGAAATGAGCGCCGGTATAAGAATTGGACTTCTCAAAAAAGACCGGTCGTTGACGAAGTTGAGTCTGACAATCTTTAAAAGATTATTGAAAACAAAAACCGCAATCATGAATGAGGATGCAAGTCCTACATACGACAATCCTTCCCAGGGTGGATCAGTTGTTATAAATTTCTCAAACCATACTTTGAAAGGTTCCCTGTGCGGAATAAAAACAGAGAATATGTTTGCTACATATTCCAGAATTCCGAATGGAGTTTTATTCCTTGCAATATGACTATCAGAAAAATTAATAAAACTCCAGAATATAACGAGGGGTACAACTGTTTGCAGTGCAAAATACAACCACCATTTCCAGTTCTTTAGTTTATTGGTTTTAAAAATTATGAAGTGCGATAAATAGCTGATGACGGTGAACGACACAGCAATCATGCCCATGTATCCGTGCATCAGATACCAGAAAAGGTTGTTAATCAGAATATAAACTGACCAGCGTAAAGGTGATTTACTCTCTGTAAATCTTATGAAAAGATACCAGGTTAATGGTATCATAAAACTGTATGACAGGGCAAAATGACCGTAAAAACGATAAACCTGGGGCGAAAATACAGAAACGGAGAAAGCCCCAAGCGCTGCATACAATGGATTTACTTTTAGCCGCAGTAGTATCAGGTAAATTAATATTGCCGAGATAACATACGAAATGATCATCATGAAATTGATGATTCCTATACTGTAATCGGTTATGCCCGGAAAAGGAATGGCAACACACTTTATTATGACTGTTAATAACGGATGGCAATCAAGGTAAAGGAAGTTCTCACCATAAGGATAGTTCATCATGGTGGTGTTAATAACCCCGGCTTCCTTAGCATGATCAGCATAAGTGAAATAGTTTTTTATTGCATCGCCTTTATCACTGAAAAGATACCTGTTTGGATCCGAAAGGACATCAGAGTAATAATAGAAAACAAAAGCCAATGATACTAACGTTACCAGTATAAAACCAATTGATTCAGAGCGATAGATCTTCATTGGAATCTTTTGATGAAATTATTTACATTTCCTGAAAAGGTTGCCATTTTAACCTTTTCAGCATTTTATTCTTAAAATCGTAGGTAAATCGTTGATCATAAGCAACCCCGGGTGGCATATTTCTTTTAATGTAATCATTCAGAATGTAATCAAAAATCCATTGGGCATGCTTATAACCCAATTCTGAAGATGCAGTATATAATTTATCAACGTTAAGACTATCAATTACATAGTCATAGTCGAACTTACCGGTTAAAGGATAATAAACGAAATTTCCATTGAAATCATCAGTAATTGTTTGCGAACTGTAGAGTAGTTTTGGCTTATACTGTTCATGATTAAGTTTTGTGACCTCTATCCAGTTATTAAGGTTCATGGCTGTGACAAATAAAGACATGTAATTTTGTGATTCAGAGTCGTATGACGATTCATCACTTATTGAATCAAAATATTCTTCCAACTGGATTTGGACAAAATTTAGAATATACGATTCATATCCTTTATTCAGGAATTCATCAGCAGGCTGGTTAAAATAGACTGAGAAGCCGAAATATTTCAACCCCCTTGTCAGTGACTGCATGAAATTCTTAATGTAAATTGAATCCTGGGTATATTGTAAAACATCACTCGTAAAGTAAGCTATTGAATCTTTCTTTTCTTGTGGGAGCGTTTCAAAATTTTTGATGTACGGTATTTTGTAACTGTTTTTGTAAAGAAAATCAGGTGCTATCAGTAAGATAGCACCAGGTTTATTTTCTTTCAGGTACTTTTGTGCCAACCGTCTTTCAGGACCGCATGATAACAGCACCATTGCAAGCAATAAAATAAAAAGGTTGTAGATACCTTTATACATCAGCTTATAATTCGGTTTTTTAGTTTTCGGTTTCTACCTTACTCTGTTCAATAATTGCACTTCCAAATAATTGTCCGTATTCATACCCCTTCATCAGTTCATCTTCATGAGGGGTGAATTTAAAGAAAAGTGGTTCACCAATTAGTTTGAGTTTGAGGTTTTGTAGATTTGATTCAATAATTTTAGCACCTTCACCACTCCAGCCAAATGATCCAAAACATCCAGCTAACTTTCCCCGGTCTCTGATTGGGTTAATTAATGCAAATATCTGATAAATCTGTGGGAGAATATTCTGGTTGATTGTGGGTGAACCAATTATATAACCTGATGCTTTTGAAAGATGTTCTTCAATTTCAGCCGTACTCATTACTTCGAGGTCACAAACATGAACTTCAATGTTACCGATACTGCGCACTCCTTCTGAAATACTGTAAGCAAGTGAACGGGTATTCTGATAGGCCGAAACAAAGGGGATAAATACCCGTAACCCAACAGGATCAGATAAAGCTTCCCTTGAAAGTTTTTCTGACAGGGCGACTTTTTCTCTCCAGGTTGACCTTAAAACAGGACCATGCCCGGTACAAATTACAGCTATATCAAGCGGCTTTATCTTCTCAATTGCCTTTAACATGAATTTGCTGTATGGTTTGAGAATTACATCAAAATAATACCTGAAGGCATCGTCATAACTGCCTGTAAGATCATCATACATGGCTTCATGACAAAAGTGTGCGCCAAATGAATCACAGGTGAAAAGTACTTTATCTTCAATAAGGTAAGTGTAGATTGAATCAGGCCAGTGGAGGTTTGGTGCGCTGATAAATCTGAGCGTTTTATTGCCCAGCGACAAAGTATCACCATCTTTAACCTGTAGTGATTTGAAATCGTGTCCAAGCATGTCTCTCAGATATCTTAAAGCATTCCCACTGCCAACAACAGTTGCAAGGGGGGCAATTTCAAGAAGATTCCCTACATTACCTGAATGATCGGGTTCAGTATGGTCAAGAATAATATATTGAATATCTGAAGGGTTGATCTCATTGGTTATTTTATTAAGATAGGTATCCCAGAATTTGTATTTAACGGTTTCAACAACAGCAGGTTTATCTGCTTTAATCAAATAAGAATTATAAGTAGTACCATACTTCGTTTCCATTACCACATCAAAGGTTACCAGATCATAATCGAGTACCCCAATCCATTTTACATCATTTGTAATGTCAAGCACTTTTGCATCAATCATTGTATTCCAGAAAATTAGTTAGTGTATTATTTATCAATTATTAAAACAGTGACATCTGAACGGCATCATCATCAATTATATCTGGTTTTTTATCCCTAACGGGGAGTTCAATATCAACCTCAGTTGTCTCTTCATTTATTTCATCAGCTTCAACGGTTGTTTCTTCAACAGGGGGATTATAGGGAGTGGGATCGAGCATCATAATTTTTTTAACCGCATAAGTGGTCAGCCTTTTACCTTTTGCCTTATGCCCTTTCACATCAATAAAAGCCCATGCCTCAAGCATTTCATCTTCAATTACCCTGTTATTCTGTTTTTCATCAAAGATGATTTTGAATACAGGCAGCCAGTCGGTTGATACCTGAATCAGCTTTGAACCCGCATCATCATTAAGGAAGTCAGTCTTTTTGTCAGTTACTTCTACTTCAAAACGTTTCAGATAATAGTGCTGTTTAGTTCCGTTAAAGTATATGGCAGTAACCGGTTTTACGGGGTTGAATTTTTCAATTATCAATAAGTCCTCATCAAAATGAGTGCTCAAATCGTAGTTATATAACCGGTAATCGCCTGATTGCATGAGTGTCAAAATTTTATCGTCACCGGCAAATGCACCCAGGTGTCTTCCTCTTCCTTCAGTATTTAATCTCTTAATTGACTCATCAAACCAGATATCCCTGGCACCAAGCGTTGATAAACCGGCTTCTGAAAGGGTAACTTTTTTTACAGCATGTTTTGTAAGTAAATTACCGAGTGAGTTACGACCTTTAATGCTCAACTCGCTAAAATCATAGTCAAATGAGTTTTTCTTCAGTCGTGGCGCCGGTTTAAGATATACCCTGATTATCTCAGCTTCCCCATTTGGATTGGCTGAAAAATAGAGAATCTTTGATCCGGGTGTTCCCTTGGTTATGTTGTAATCCTTATCACGGGTTACGCTGGTTACAGCAAATCTTTTGACATAGGCAGGTCCTGATTTTCCATCCTGGTATACAATATTATAGATGGTCCTCTCATCACTTTTTCTGAAGACATCAATGTGAAGGATATTTTCTCCAACAAAAGACTTTTCTGCAACCTTGGTCACTATAAATGAGCCATCTTCCCTGAAAACAATAATATCATCAATATCAGAGCAATCGCACACAAACTCATCCTTTTTCAGAGATGTGCCCGCAAAACCTTCTTTCTTGTTGACATAGAGCTTCTGGTTGGCAGCAGCAACCATTACAGCTTCAATATTATCAAAGCTTCTCAATTCAGTTTTTCGGTCGCGGCCTTTACCATATTTGCGTTTAATGTTCCTGAAATATTCAATGGCAAATTCTGTAAGGTTAGCGAGATAATGTTCAACCTGGGCTTTTTCGTCCGATAGGTTTTTCATGTACTCCTCAGCCTTAAAGGTGTTGAATTTCGAGATACGCTTAATCTTTATCTCAGTTAACCTTAGTATGTCATCAATAGTGATAGCCCTGTAAAACTGATGTTTGTATGGCTCCAGACTCTTGTCGATTGTCGCCAGAGACTCTTCCCAACTTGGACTTTCTTCAATCTGGTGATACAATCTGTTCTCAATAAAGATCTGTTCAAGCGAAGCAAAGAGGAGGCTTTCCATCAACTCCATCCTGCGAATGGTTAGTTCTAATTTTAGAAGCTTGACAGTAGTATCAGTTGAAACCCTTAAAATGTCTTTTACACTGCTGAATTTTGGTTTACCACCCTGTATTACACAGTTGTTAGGTGAAATTGATACCTCACAATCGGTAAAAGCGTATAGCGCATCAATGGTAGTATCGGGCGATACCCCGGGAGTGAGATGTATAAGGATCTCAACGCTGTGTGAAGTATTATCGTCAATTTTCCGTATCTTGATCTTGCCTTTTTCACTGGCGGCAATTATAGAATCAATTAAACTACCTGTTGTTGAACCAAATGGAATCTCAGAAATGACAAGGGTTTTCTTATCCAGCTGTGAAATCCTGGCCCTTAGTCTTACTTTGCCTCCCCTGAGTCCTTCGTTGTATTTTGAACAGTCAGCCAAACCACCGGTTGGGAAATCAGGATAAATTTCAAAATCCTTATCCTGTAGTATCTTGATGGATGCATCAATCAGTTCATTGAAATTATGGGGAAGAATGCGTGAAGCAAGTCCAACAGCTATACCTTCAACGCCCTGGGTAAGCAACAGCGGGAATTTTACAGGTAATGTAACCGGTTCTTTATTTCTGCCATCATAAGATAATTTCCATTTGGTTGTTTTCGGATTAAAAGCAACTTCTTTGGCAAATTTGCTTAACCGTGCTTCGATATACCTTGGTGCAGCTGCACTGTCACCTGTAAGAATGTTTCCCCAGTTACCCTGGGTTTCAATCAGGAGATCTTTTTGTCCGAGCTGAACCAGCGCATCACCAATAGAAGCATCACCATGAGGGTGATATTTCATTGTATGCCCAATCACATTGGCAACCTTATTGAACCGACCATCATCCAATTCACTCATCGCATGCAGAATACGCCGCTGCACAGGTTTGAATCCATCAATAACCTCAGGTACGGCGCGCTCAAGTATTACATATGAAGCGTAATCAAGGAACCAGTTCTCATATAAACCTGATAACTGGATGGTTTTATGCAATTCAGATGAATCAGTTGCCTCTACTTCAGGAATTTCTTCGGGTAGATTATTTTCAGTGTTGTTTAATTCGAGATCGTCAGACATTTATTTCTTTCCTATGATGCGTAAATTAACGCTGCTTTGAGCCATTTCTTTCAGCACGTAAACTTAATAATTTTTATACCGTGGTTGTCCTGCTTTTAAAAAAAGAAAGTAACAATACTTCAGCTAAAAGTGAAAGCAATGCAGCTACCACAAACCATTTCCACATGTGATTCTGCAATTTGTCACCATTGATCACCTTGTCAATTGGTTTCTGACTATTATTAATCAGTTGAAGGCCGGTTTTCTCTCGTAAAGCATCAAAATCAGATGTATTGCCCGGTTCCAGCAATGATTCTTTCCTATTATAGTTAAAAGCCAGTAATTCAAGCTTTTTGTCGTCTGTCATCACGTTGTAAAATCCAGCCGCAGTAACCTGCCCATTAGTGAAAATGTAGTCAAGCCCATTAATTTTCCTGATTTCAGGTATAAAATCAAAGTCACCTTCAGTGGCTGAAATTTTAACCGGTTTATCGTTACCGGCCTGAATTCCGGTTATGGGAATAGGGGTATTATTATCGGTATAATACATCAACGGGGTAATCTTCTCACTTCTGAAAGCGATGTTGAGCATAGTTGGCACAAACAGCGCATGCCTGATAAAATTTCCTGACTCTTCATCAAGTGCAGCTGAAAAGAAGTAAACTTTTCCGGCTCCTTTTGATGAATAGGTTAAAAACGGCTCACCATTGGCAAGTTCCAGCAATGTCTCTGAATTACCAGCTCTTGAACTGACAAGGTTAAAATGTTTGTTAATAGAAGGCAGATCAAGATTTTCTGCTTTCAGGCTTCCACTTTCAAATACTTCTTTATACACCGGGTGGTTGACATTGATCTTTGAAATTCTGACCGGTGAATCATTTATAGTATTTACCAGATCGGTGCCAATGGGTAATAGCAATTGATTGATAATGTTAGCAGGAGTTTCAAATGAAGGTATAATAATAATGCTTCCGCCATTTTCCACAAACTTTGTCAATTCCTGTATTAATCCGCTGCTGTAATTTTTCAGCTGATCGAGTATAATAAGCCTGTGATTAATAAACGAAGACAAGTCAATTTGTCTTGAACTGGTGTTTGTTAATTTTATAATCGAATCAACCGCATATACCGAACTGATGTAATCATCCTGTTTGTCCTCATATATGCATAGTACAGGTATTTCCGGTGATATCCTGTAGGTGAAGTAATATATATCGTCGTACGTTACCGGAAAGTCATTGATTTCAACATATCCGCTATAATTTCCTGGCTTATTGTTTGTAAATGACAGGCTTATTTCATGCGATTTGCCAGCATCAATATCGATGCTAGCGACAGCCCGCTGTGCATTATCAATCATCAGTTTAACCGGAATCTTTTCCAGCTTTTTGTCTGAAACATTGGTAATTTTAATTGTAAGTGTTGCCTGCTGGTTAATTTGCAGCACAGGATTAGAGAACCAGCATGAATCAATAAACAGGTTGTTTTTAGAGGCAGAAACTACCGGTATAATATAACCCTTCGCTATTCCGCTGTCAGGCAGTGCTTGTAAAATAGTACTCCGCTGGAAATCACTGATGTAATGAACTACGGCGTTTCCCCGGCTCGATTGCAGTAAGTCATTCTGTCGTGATGAAACTTCCTTAAGGCTTCTCACTGAAGGTGATGCTTCTATCTCATTAACCAGGGTAAGGTATTCGTCGCGACTTACCAGTTGCTGCTGCCGGCCTTCAAAATCGTTTGTAAGTAGTTGGAACTGGTCATCCTGCTGATAAGCAGCGGCAAGTTCAGCTGCTTTATGTTTCGCTTCATCAAGCAGAGTGCCTCGAGTGCCTTGTGATTCCATGCTGAATGAATTATCAACAAAAACACTCACAATGTTCGACCTGTTGACTTTTGCATTTCTATTTGCAAGGAACACCGGTTGTGCAAATGCCAGTACAATAAACAGAAAAGCCAGAATACGACAGGCAAGAATGAGCCTGTGAATAAGGTTCGACTGCTTTCGGGTTTCCTGCTTCAGCTCGCGAAGAAACTGTACGTTGCTGAAATATACTTTTTTATATCTTCTAAAATTAAACAGGTGCACGGCAACAGGAATTGCTATTGCTATCAGGCCAATCAAAAACCATGGATTAAGAAACTGCATATTTTAGAGTTGTAATGCAAAATTAGTTAAAATAGTGACTAGTGAATAGTGACTAGTGACTAGTTCAATGTTGTTCAAAGCTTCGCGTTCAAAAGTTGTTCAAAGGTGTTCAAGGTTGTTCAAGGTGTTCAAGGTGTTCAAGGTTGTTCAAAGTGACTTTGAATCTGAATCTGAATTTTGAATCTGAATCTCAATTTTGAATCTGAAATCTGGAATAAAAAAAGCCCCGGTTTCCGGGGCTTTTTTTAATTTATTAAGTGTTTTTAGATTACACCGCAATCGAGCATAGCGCTGGCGACCTTCAGGAAGCCGGCTACGTTAGCGCCTTTTACATAATTTATATAGCCATCAGGTTGGGTACCGTGCTGTACACACTGCTGGTGAATATCTTTCATGATCTGGTGCAGACGCTGGTCAACTTCTTCAGCACTCCAGCTAAGTTTCATGCTGTTCTGTGTCATCTCAAGTCCTGAAGTGGCAACACCACCTGCGTTAACAGCCTTACCCGGGGCAAACATGATTTTTGCATTCTGGAAAGCAATAACAGCTTCAGGAGTACATGGCATGTTGGCGCCTTCTGCAACGAATGATACACCATTTTTGATGAGCATTTCTGCATCAGCCTTACCAAGCTCATTCTGAGTGGCACAAGGAATAGCAACATCACATTTTACTTCCCATGGACGTTTGCCCGGGAAGAATTGTGAACCTGGGAATTCAAGAGCATAAGGCGCAACTATATCCTGGTTTGAAGCACGGAGCTCAAGCATATACTCAATCTTCTCAGCTGAAATTCCGTTTGGATCAAAGATATAACCGTCAGGGCCAGAAATAGTAACAACTTTTGCACCTAACTCTGTAGCTTTTGTAGCAGCACCCCATGCAACATTACCAAAACCTGAAATAGCAACGATCTTGCCTTTAAAATCGGTGCCTTTCATTTTCAGCATTTCTTTTGCAAAATAAACAGCGCCAAAACCGGTAGCTTCAGGGCGTAGAATACTACCACCCCAGTTACGTCCTTTACCTGTCAATACTCCTGTATTTTCACGGGCTAATTTCTTATACATTCCATAGAGGAAGCCAATTTCACGACCACCAACACCGATATCACCGGCAGGAACATCAGTTTCAGGACCAATCAGGCGCCACAGTTCGAGCATGAATGACTGGCAGAAACGCATTACTTCAGCATTTGACTTGCCCTTAGGATCGAAGTCACTTCCGCCTTTACCACCACCCATAGGTAATGTGGTAAGACTGTTTTTGAAGATCTGCTCAAAACCGAGGAACTTCAGGATACTTAAATTTACACTTGGATGGAAGCGAAGACCTCCTTTATAAGGACCAATTGCATTGTTAAATTGTACTCTGTAACCAATGTTAACATGTACCTTGCCGCTGTCGTCAACCCATGGCACCTTAAAAGTTAAAATGCGGTCAGGCTCAACAATACGCTCAATGATTCCGGCAGCTTCAAACTGTGGATTCTCATTGTAAATTTCTTCGATGGATTCAAGTACTTCATGAACCGCTTGCAAATACTCAACTTCTCCCGGATGCTTTTTCTCCAGGTCAGTCATGATTTTTTCCAACTTCATCTTACAGATGTTTTAGAATTATTAATTATGTGATTTTTTAAACATTGTTAACTGAA
The DNA here is from genome assembly GCA_035298745.1 of Lentimicrobium sp. GTDB lineage: Bacteria > Bacteroidota > Bacteroidia > Bacteroidales > Lentimicrobiaceae > Lentimicrobium. The sequence continues at coordinate 193,925 of DATGXS010000020.1, forward strand.
TAACAGTGCAAAGTTATCTCATAAAATTTGAGATTTCCAAACGAATTTGAGAGTTAATTTTTTAATAAAATCAACCATTTCACCTAAGTCATGCCACTCAAGGCTTTCAGGCGAAAACGTTTGCGGAAGTGGCTCGTATTTTATAATCGTTCCAAAATAGGAAAGGCCGACAGCTGACCACTGATAGCTGACAGCTGATAGCCGAGTGCTGAACGCTTACACTGATACCGTTTGGATTTTTTCCATGAAATCGGTGATTCTCTCCCAGGATAACACCATTGCCATAACACCGGTGAGGTCCCTTGGTTTATCCCTGATGCCTGCATCACCTACAAATACGCTGATCATTGGCTTGTTGAGGTCGTGGCTGTATTTCATTTCCCAGAAAGCACCTTCTGAAATGCTCAGTAATTTTGAAATCAGGAAAATTACTCCCTGACAACTTTCAATTCTATTTTTACACTCCTCACGCCATTCAGGTGAAAGGGGTTCTTTGGCTTCCAGGTAAACTAATTCGTAAGGTACTTTTTCCTTTTTTGACTGCTCAATGAATGAGTCAAAAAGTTGTTTCTCCTCAATGGCGTAGGAGACGAAGAGGCGGTTTGAGGTCATGGCTCCTTTTTTGTACAAATGTAGGAAAGAAAATTAAATAAGGCTAAAGGCTAAGGGCTAAAGGCTTAGCCTTTCTAAACAGCATCGGGGATTTCGGGTTCTACCAGTTTCATTAATTTATCAATTGAATCCTGCCAGCCTAAGTAACACATGTCGGTTGGAATTGCTAATGGAATGCCTTCCTGCAGAACCTTTAATTCTGTTCCGGCTGATACTTTTTCCAGCCAGATACTGGTTATCATTTCTCCCGGTAAATTGGGGTCATCAAACCTGTCTGTTATTTTGATAAACTTGTTTGGCTCAATCTCTAAGAAATTTCCTCCAAATGAATGGCTGTTGCCTGAAGTGAAATTCACAAAAGACATTTTATAACTTCCACCCGGTTTGAAGTCCATATGATGGATAACTCCTAAAAATCCGTAAGGCGGAATCCAATTGGCATAAGCAACGGGGTCTGCAAATGCACGAAAAACCTTTTCAGGCGATGCTTTCAATACTCTGTGTAGGGATACGCTGTTTTCCATGTCTCTTTTTTTAAAGGCTAAAGGCTAAAGGCTTACACTTCGATGCGGCGCTTACCCTTCGATTAAGCTCAAGGGAGTCCTCAGAGACCGAAGGGTAAAGGCTAAACAAAGTAAACGCTGAAAAGTCAGTAAGTGTTACTGAATTTTGAATTTCCTCACTAACCAATTGCGAATTATTCCCTAATGTTATACAGGTATAATTGACATTAGATATGGAAAATTTAGGGGCAGGAATAAGTATTAAAAAACATGATCTGAAGTCGAATAGAAGTTGTAAAGAAGTTGTATTATATACGTGTTCTATACGTGTTTTATACGTGTTTCATACGTGTTGACACGTATAAAACACGTATAAACATCGAATGAATAACGGTTATAATACAAGTTTAAATCAGCTTTAATTCAAATTCTGAACGAATTCTGAAAGATCTCAGTATTACCATTCAGCCTTTTCATGACTTAAGAATCTGAATCTGAATTTTGGATCTGAATTATTTAAGCAAACAGTCCCCACTGCAAAGGATCTGTACCGTACTCTATAGAAGATTTTTTTTCGTGTAAGTTGAATTCTCTTACATCTTCGCCATCATCAACTAAAAAAGAAATAATTTCACCATTTTTAGGATCGAGTAAGATTGTTAAGATGCTTCCTGAGTTTTTATAAGATATTGAGAGTAGACCTTCGATAGTTCCTATTGCGTTCATAGTGTAAATACCTGTTAGTGAGCACTTAAAAGTTTGTTTGTTTTATAGTACAACAACAATTTTTACATAATGTTAATGGAATGTTACATAATTTGCACATTTTTTTAAATAAGGTTTAAGGCTAAGAGCTAAAGGTTAAAGGTTAAAACGGTCAACGGTAAGTCCTTGCCTGCGCTGAAGCCTTTTGAAGTGCGAGATGGTAAGGTGAGGTGAAATCTGAAATGTTGAATCTGGAATTATTCAAACGATAGGCTCCCTCTCCTTGATGAGAGGGGTCAGGGTGAGGTGGATACGCTTAATCTGAATTTTAAATCTGGAATCTGAAAACTGGAATATTTAAGCAAACAGTCCCCACTGCAAGGGATCTGTCCCGTACTCTATAGAAGATTTTTTTTCGTGTAGGTTGAATTCCCTTACATCCTCTCCGTCATCAACTAAAAAAGAAATAATTTCACCATTTTTAGGATCGAGTAAAATTGTAAAGATGCTGCCTGAGTTTTTATAAGATACTGAAAGTAGTCCTTCGATAGTTCCTATTGCGTTCATAGTGTAAATACCTGTTAGTGAGTACTTAAAAGTTTGTTTGTTTTATAGTACAACAACAATCTTTACATAATGTTAATGGAATGTTACATAATTTGCACATTTTTTTTAAATAAGGCTAACACTTCGATGCGCTGCGCTAACTCAGTGACCGAAATAAAGTCTAAAGTGACACCAAATAAGGCTAAAGGCTAAGGGCTAAAGGCTAAAAAGAGGATGGTTGGAACTTTATATTAATGACTGAAGGTTTAAGGTTAAAAAGTAATAAACGAGAGGCTCCCTCTCCTTGAGGAGAGATTCTGTGTTCACTTCCAAATGTTTTTTAAAGTTTTTTACTATATTTGTTTTTGTAAAAGCGGATATAATCCAGCTTGTGAGCAGTCGTCTTAGGGGCGGCTGCTTTTTCATTTTTAGCTAGAA
>DATGXS010000021.1:0-51789 GCA_035298745.1 Lentimicrobium sp.
TGAAGATTCTGAGGATTATATAATACTGGCATCACATAACAGAATGGTTATTGAAACCAACCAGCGGCGACTGGATGAAATTGATGAAGAACCTGAAATATTTGAAGCAGATGTAACAGGTATTTTTCCTGAAAACAGTTATCCTGCCGACCAATGTTTGAAGCTCAAAACCGGAGCACAGGTAATGATGCTCAGAAACGACAGGAACAAACGCTATTTCAATGGCAAAATTGGACACGTTACCTCGCTTACTGAGAATTCGATAAAAGTAAAGTTTGCTGATGACTCGGTAGTAGATGTTATTAAGGAGACATGGGATAATATCAGATATAAATGGGATCCTGAGAAAAAGAAAGTAATTGAAGAATCTATCGGATCATTCGTTCAATACCCTGTTAAGCTTGCCTGGGCAATAACCGTACATAAGAGCCAGGGACTCACATTCGACAAAGTAATTGCCGATGTTGGTGAGTCGTTCACGCATGGACAGGTGTATGTTGCTCTAAGTCGCTGCACCAGTTTTGGCGGGTTACTATTAAAAAGTCCCATGAATGCCAGGGCAATAAAAACCGACCCAATAGTTCTTGAATTTGCTGCCAACGAAACTCCGGGAACCATCCTTGTCAAAGAACTGGAAAAGAGCAAAACAAATTATTACCTGAAAATAACGGTTAAGTCGTGGCTCAACGACGAACCATCACTTGCCTGTGAAAGTTTCCTGCTCTACCTGGAAGAAAAAAATGCCGATCTAAATCGTCTTGTTTCACTTGGCAATTTTGGTATTGAGCACTTTATACGACAGACAGCTGAATATTTAAGAAAAGCCATATCAGGGATGTCTGAAGAGGATCATTTTGGCTTAAGCAGCAAGGAGATCAAAAAACTTGAGAAAGAGCTTAAGACTAAGCTTAAAAAGTCACTTGCTAAAGGGCAAGCACTCGCCACACTTATGGAAGACCTTTCAGATTTTCCGGTCTTTGAACCCCTTATTGCCCAGCATTCCAATACTATTGACGCTTTGGTTGAAGGGATAAAGAAGGCGAGGAAGGGTATCACCGAAAAGTCACCTCATCCCGACCTCGTATATTTGCATCAGGATCCCCGGTGAGCTGATAATTCCTATCTTTGTTAAACAAATTGTATTTATGCCATACCTTGTAGTCGACCTTGAAATGTCGGGTCCCGATGCGGGCTATCATGAAATCATTCAGGTGGGAGCTATTTTACTCAATGACAATTGGTCAGAACTCGGCAGATTTCTTACCAATGTATACCCTGAAAACGAAGAAGCCTTCACATCATCAGCAGAGAAAGTGCATGGCCTTTCACTCGACGATCTTGCTGAAGCCCCCATGATTTATGAAGTGTTGGAAGACTTTGATGCATGGATAAGGAAAATGTTAAAACGTAAGGATGGCGATTTGCGCGATGTTATAATATGCGGACAAAGTGTAATCCATGATGTTAACTTCCTGAAGTTTGCCTATAGGGATGAAAATATGGAATGGCCTTTCAGCAATAAACTGATAGACCTTCATACCATCGCTTTCTTTACTTATAAAATTATGGAAGCAAACAGCATGAGTATTCCCAAATCCCTTAGTCTTAAGGCGATTTCTTCTTTCTTTGGATTTGAACGAGAAGGTGATACGCACAATGCTCTGGAAGATTGCCATTTAACTATGCTTTGCCTGCAACGGTTCTTTAAAATTGCTGCTGCTACAAAAGTTAATCAGGGGATGCTTTGATCGGCTGTCAGCTATCGGCTTTCAGCTAACAGCTGTCGGCTAACAGCTAACAGCTACCCGGCTTTCTGTTTTCAGCTATCAGCTATCAGATTTAATATTCAGCATTCTAATTAAATATTTTGCTAAAAATTGACATAATGAAAAAACTTCTGGTCTTTATCCCTTCTTTTCTAATAGGAGCGATGTTATTGGCGCAAACCTCATTCAGTGCGCCTGATATGAAAAAGATAAGCAAATCTTTGTCGGGTAAAAATGCTGCACTATATGGCAGGTTAATGAACAGGCTTCAAACAAATGACACTACTCTTTCGCTGAATGATTACCAGCTTCTTTATTATGGAACCGCACTTCAGGCAGGATATAATCCTCAAAAGGATTCACCACTGCGCGACACTTTATACGGTTTGTTCAGCAATGCCCAATCAGGCCGCGCTGATTTCAGGGAGGTGAAGAAAATCGCCAACCAGATACTTGAACAATTACCATTTGATATCAGGACTCTTGACCCTTCCATACACGCAAGCAGGATGCTGAATGATAATGCCACCGCCGATAAACTTGAAATGCGAATGGGTAGAATCATTGAAACTATCTATAACTCAGGTGATGGCCGAACTGAAACAACGCCTTTTTATGTAGTTTCAACAGCTAATGAGGTTGATATGCTAAGAGCACTTGGCTTCACTCCTGCAACCATAATTGCCATGCAATCAGGCAATCTTGATTTTTGGAAGGTTAAGGAAAATGATTTCGGGATAGACGGGTTTTTCTTCAAGGTGCTTTAAAAATTAATCCAAATCCACATTCGGCTGAACTTTTAACTCCATGGTGTTAAGTTCAAGTGCCAGCAGATTACCGAATCCCGCTTTGTGTGCCATATAGCATCCATTATCGAGGTCAATGAACGGATAGGTTCCTGCATTTAAGGTAAGGTCAATGAAATCAAGAGCTACCGGGACATGTCCATGGATAAGCCGGCGGTTGTTGATCTTTGCCGGATCAATCCTGTATTCCCTAACCCAAATCATTGCATTGGTATCTTGCAATGGATCTTCAATGTCAAAATTAAGTCCCGCATGAACTATAAAAAAGTCGTCGAGAATATGGTACAACGGGCGTTGTTTTATCCAGTCAATATAAAACGGGGGTATATTGCCAATATTAGAGGTTCTAAAACTTTTCATGGCCTCAAGGCCGCCATATCTAAGCCACATTTCTTTTGACTTATTAGCCTTTTTAAAAAAAAGAAAGCTTTTCAGTTGTTGTTCTTCTTCATAAGCTTTAACCATGAAATCTTCATGATTACCTTTAAGTGCAACAACTGAAAAGCCTTGTTCCTGCAGGCCCATCACATAATCAAGAACGCCTTTTGAATCAGGGCCCCTGTCGATATAGTCGCCAAGAAAGATAAGAGTATCAGCCTTGGTTGGGACAACAAGGTTTTCGACAAGTGACCTTAATGTATTTATGCATCCGTGAATATCTGAAATGACCCACTGCTTATTCATGTGCTTATGGGTTATTTCTTGGTCTTACCCTGGTTAGCCACTTCTTCCATTAGTTTTTTGATTACTTCAGGATCTCCAAGGAAATAATCTTTTGTGAGATTCAACTGGTCATCGAATTCAAAAACATAAGGGATACCAGTCGGAAGGTTTAAACCAACAATTTCCTCATCACTAATATTCTTGAGATACTTAATTACGGCACGAAGACTGTTTCCGTGTGCAGCAACAAGTACCTGATCATTTGATTTCAACGATTCACGAATATCGTTTTCCCAGTATGGAATCATTCTGCCGACAGTTTCTTTCAGCGATTCAGTCAATGGAATTAGTTCAGGGTCTTCATTACGATAACGTGGGTCGAGTCGTGGGTTGCGTTCATCTGTTTCAGCTAAAGGTGCAGGTGGAACATCATAACTGCGGCGCCATATAAGAACTTGTTCTTCACCATATTTTGCAGCAGTTTCAGCTTTATTCAGTCCCTGAAGATTACCGTAATGTTTCTCGTTTAATCGCCAGCTCTTCTTCACAGGAATCCACATCTGGTCCATCTCTTCAAGCACATAATTAAGGGTCTTTATAGCACGCTTCAGGAATGATGTATAGGCTATGTTAAAAAAGAAACCATTTTCTTTTAAAACTTTACCAGCTTCTTTGGCTTCATTAACTCCTCTTTCTGACAAATCAACATCAGTCCAACCGGTGAAGCGGTTTTCTTTATTCCAGGTACTCTCTCCATGCCTTAATAATACAAGCTTTTTCATCTCTTTATGGTTTATTTATAATTATCCATCGGTAACTGCAAAATTAGCGAATAAAGGCAAATCAATAACATATAGGACGAGAGGTGCTGTACATATGCAAATTAAGGTGACTCATTGCATTAAAAATAACTAAATTCGCAGCCAGGGAAGAAAGGCCCCTAATTGACATCGTCTATGAATTACAAACAGATCAACAATATTGCGGGATGGCTTGTTTTTGCCATTTCCGCTTCTGTCTATATCATAACATCAGAACCTACAGCAAGTTTCTGGGATTGTGGTGAATATATTGCAACAGCAGCGGGATTACAAGTAGGTCACCCTCCAGGAGCACCCTTGTTCCAGATAGTTGGCAGGTTCTTTAGCCTATTTGCTTTTGGCAACCCTCTATTGATTGCCCGAATGGTAAATACTATGTCGGCATTAAGCAGTGCCTTTACTATTTTATTTCTTTATTGGACGATAACCCATCTTGCCAATAAAGTAATAAATAACCATCCGACTATTTTTGCGAATCCCATTCCCGTAATAATCGGAAGTGGAATAGTTGGTGCATTATCATACACATTTACTGATTCATTCTGGTTCTCAGCAGTAGAAGGTGAAGTTTATGCTATGTCATCATTTTTTACAGCCTTTGTATTCTGGGCTATATTGAAGTGGGAAAATGAAGCCGACGATCCAAAAAGTATTAAGTGGATTATCCTGATTGCGTTTATGATTGGATTAAGTATTGGTGTTCACCTTTTGAATCTGCTTACCATTCCGGCTATTGCGTTGGTTGTCTATTTCAGGAAATATAAAGCAACTACCAAAGGAGCCATTATTGCCCTGGTTTTGTCAATATTTGCTTTAGGATTAATTATGAATGTCATTATTCCATGGATAGTAAAACTTGCAGGACTTTCAGAACTTCTTTTTGTAAATTCTTTTGGATTGCCTTTTAATACAGGCACCATATTTTATTTTGCCGTTTTAACAGGATTGATCTTCTGGGCTCTAAGATACACCATTCAGAAAGGCAAGCTGATCTGGAATACTATAGTACTATCTTTCACTTTTATTCTTATTGGTTATTCGAGCTTTTTTATGCTGGTCATAAGGGCTAATGCAAATACACCTATTAATGAAAATGAACCTACCAATGCCATAAGCCTGTTGTCGTACTTAAACCGTGAGCAATATGGTGACTGGCCTTTACTTTATGGGCCTTACTATAATGCCCCTCTGGTTGATTATAAAGATGGCACACCGGTATACCATAAGGATAATGAGCGGAATAAATATGTTATAATAGACCACAGGAAAAACAGTGAACCTGTATTCGACAGCAAGTTCATGACGATATTCCCAAGAATGTGGAGTTCAACAGAGAAGTCACATAAATACTTCTATGAAAAATTTGGTAAAGTTACAGGCACCCCTGTTTCTACCGAAGGTCGTGATGGCAAGACGGAAACCATTAATAAGCCAACATTTACTGAGAATCTGCGCTTTTTCTTTGATTATCAGATTCAGCACATGTATGTCAGGTATTTTATGTGGAATTTCGCAGGAAGGCAGAATGATAAACAGGGATTGGGTGATGATTTAAACGGAAACTGGATAAGTGGAATTAAGTTTATTGATCAGTTAAGGTTAGGTCCACAAGATAATATACCTGATACCTTAACAGGCAAAGCAAGGAACAGGTACTTCCTTCTTCCATTAATTCTTGGCCTGGCTGGGTTACTCTTCCATATTAATCGAAACCCTAAAGATTCATTGGTTATAACCATGTTGTTCCTGATGACGGGCCTGGCTATTGTAGTTTATCTCAATCAATATGCACCACAGCCAAGAGAAAGAGATTATGCTTATGCAGCTTCATTCTATGCATTTGCCATATGGATTGGATTAGGAGTTTTAAGCATTGCCGTTTTGTTAACTAAGTTTTTGAAGACCAGATATATTGGCATAATTGCAACTACTATCGGTTTGATAGTTCCTGTTATACTTGCAGCACAAAACTGGGATGATCATGACAGGTCGGGCAGGTACACGGCCCGTGATATAGCGCGCAATTATTTAGAGTCTTGTGATAAGAATGCTATACTATTTACCATGGGTGATAATGACACCTTCCCTTTATGGTATGCTCAGGAAGTTGAAGGAATAAGACGCGATGTCAGGGTGGTGAACCTTAGCCTTCTGAACAGTGATTGGTATATTGGACAAATGAAACGTAAAGTCTACGATTCTGAACCACTTCCAATTAGTTTACCTTATGATAAGTTCAAGACTGGCACATTTGATGTGATGTACATAGCACCTGATGACAGAGTAAAAGGTGCTATTTCGTTGGCTGAATTATTCGAGATAATGAATAAAAAACCTGAAGCTTTAACACTTCAGAGTTCAATGGGACCTGTTGATGTTATCCCGGCAGATCAATTTTACATAGAAGTAGATTCAGCAAAAGTTCTAAGCAATGGAACGGTATTACCTGAAGAGAAGGATAGTTTGCTAACCGGGCTTGTTTGGAATATTAAAGACAGGGCCATTACAAAAAGCCAGATTATTGCACTTGATATCATCACTCACAACAATTGGGAACGACCTGTGTATTTTTCAGCTACTGCTGGTTCCGATTCATATCTTGGCTTAAATGGATTTTTAAGAACACAAGGTTTTGCGCTCAGGCTTGTACCGGTTAAGGCTAAAATGGAAGAGGCTTTTGAAGGTTATATCAACAGCACTATTCTTTATGATAAATTGATGAATGTGTATAAATATGGGAATATGCAGGATCCGGATATTTATCTTGATGAAACAAACATCAGAATGATAAATAATCTCAGGACACTTTTCGGTCGTTTGGCAAAACAGCTTGTATCAGAAGGGAAAAATAAAGAAGCTATAGAAGTTTGTGATAAATGCCTTGCAACAATTCCATATGAATCATTACCTTATGATTACTATTTGCTTCCTGTGGCAGAAAGTTATTTATCAGCTGGTGCAAATGAGAAAGGGGCTGCCCTGATGAATACAATGCTTCAGGTATATGGGCGGGAACTTGATTATTATTTCAGTTTCCCGTCGAATAGATTGCCGGCTATGCAGCAGGATATCAGACATGCCATAATGGTAATAAATGGAATTGCAAGTTTAGCTAATGAGAATCAGGAACAGGGATTGAAAGAAAAAGCTACCATGGAACTTGAAAAGCAATTCAAAAGATATGAGGCTGCCGGTTTCTAAAAACAAATGAAAATGCATTTTCCTGTTGTACCTTTGGGGGTCAGGCTTCTATCGCCTAAAGGGTTATTTTGGCAAGTCAAAGAAAGACTCAAAGGTGAGAAAGCAATTTATATCACATTTGATGATGGTCCTATTCCTGAAGTTACTCCAAAAGTACTCGAAATTTTAGCTCAGTTTGATGCAAAAGCCACTTTCTTCTGTGTGGGTGATAATGTAAGAAAACACCCTGATGTATTTAAAAGCATATTGGATCAAGGCCATAGCGTTGGAAATCATACTTATTGTCATCTTAACGGAAATAAGGTGGACCAGGCATTATGGTACGAAGATATTGAGCATTGTGATGAACTGGTAAAATCAAACTTATTCAGACCACCTCATGGCCGCATAACATGGAATCAGGTCATAAAACTTAGAAAGAAATACAACATCATCATGTGGTCAGTATTGACCGGTGATTATAATCATAGTCTTACTAAAGAGATGGTTGCAGGTTATGCCATAAAGTATGGAAAAGAAGGCAGCATTATTGTGTTTCACGATAGTATAAAAGCAGAAGAAAGGATGCTTTATGCATTGCCGAAAGTACTTGAGTATTTCAAAAGCAAAGGGTTTGTTTTTAAGCGTATAATATTAGATCTGATGTAAGTGGTCAGATTTACTGTTATTGCTTTTTCACATTCCAGGTAATCATATGAGAGCGTTCAAATGGCATAACTGATTTTCACAATTTAACCAGCTTTGCTTTTGCTTCAAAAGTATCAGACTTTATTTTTACAATATAAACCCCCTTTCGCAGCGTCGAAACATCAATCCATTTAAATCCATCATAATCCCTTATTTGCATAATTTCACTCCCTTTAATATCTGAGATATAAACTATAGAATTCCGTTTGGCAGACGATAACCTGATAAAGTCTTTGGTCGGGTTTGGATATATCTGAAGTTTATTGTTTAAATCAGGGTTGGAAGAATCAAGTAAGATTTGGTTATTCCCTGAAATAAGCCACATTTCAGGATCAATATTTATAGAATCAATAATAATAAAGGGAAGATTGACTATCCATGTCTGACCATTAGTATGATGATCAAGTATAAACGTAGTATCAACTCCTCCGGAGTAAAAAGTCACAGGTACCGGCATTTCAAAAAAGTCTACAGAAGGATCAGAAGTCACCTGTGAAAGTTCAAGTGTGTATGACTGATCTTCATTGCTGCTCACAATTAATGTATAAGACGGATATCCCTTACCATAATACCAATCATTAAAAAATTCTGTCAAGTCCTTTCCTGATGACGCCTCCATATGTGATTTCAACAGATCAGTAGAAGCAAATCCATACATTGCCTGAGGATCATTCAGATAATTTCTGCATGCAGCAAAGAAAGCACTATCCCCTATCAACCATCTCATCGAATGGAGCACATATGAACCCTTCCGATATGAGAGCCTTGAGTCGAATATTCTGTTGATATTGGTTGTATCATCAACATAAACTGAACCACCAGGAAGAGCTGTTATTACATTTAGCGTGATCGTTTTCCATCTAGGCCAGTAAAAACCATCAAACAAGTGCTCGTATGAAAGTCCCGATAAATAAGTTGCAAATCCTTCATTAAGCCATATATCATGCCATGAATTAAGGGTAACTGCATCACCAAACCATTGATGAGCAAGCTCATGGGCAATTATCTCAAAATCAAATCTGCCAAGGAAAGTCATAGTCTGATGTTCCATGCCTCCTCCCCAACCGAATTGAGCATGACCATATTTTTCAGAAGAAAATGGGTAAGGTATAAACAGATCAGTATATAGTTCCATTAAAGGAGCAGTACTTTCAGTCCTTGACATTGCTTCTTCCAGGGTTTCAGGATAAACATAGTTAAGAACGGGCACCATAGTACCGGCCGAATAGGTTGTATCAGTATAGACAGCATAATTTGTAACTGCAACTCCAATGAGGTAAGGAGCTATCGGATAATTATGCTTCCAATGGTTAATTCTGGTATTACCAGATACAGTATCTGAAATTAACAGACCGTTAGAGGCTGCTCTATACTGCACAGGGGTGTTTATAATTATTTCCGTTGTATCAATCTTATCAGTAAGGTCATTCTTTCCAGGCCACCAATCGCGGGCTCCGTATGGTTCTGACAGTGTCCAGAATGCAGGTACGCCTTCATGAACTTCTGATCCAACTGTTCCAAAACCTTGTGCAGTTGATGGAACGCCATGGTAATGTATATCAAATTGCATTCTTTCTCCTTCAACCAAAGGTTGTGGAAGTGTGATAATAAGATCCCATGGCTGAAGGTGAGTAAATGAGAGGTGTTGTGCAGCATAAATAATTGAATCAACGGTAAAATCGGTAGCCAGTTGCATTTTAATTTCTGATAATGGAATGCGGGCCTGAATAACTGTACTAACATATCCTGAAATATACAGTTGATTCGGATCAATATTTAGATTCATCTTCATATACCGTACATCATAACCAGATGTTTCATCGGTTGCATCATCACTTTTTAAAACAGGGGTATTTTTTTCAATTGAAGATAAATATTCAACTGAACTTCCCGGGTCAATAGGTCCATATGAAATTGCTTTAGTTTCTACCTGGGCAAAGCCTTGTACAAATGTGAGCAATAAAATGAAAAAGAACGTGATGTGTTTCATTATAAGTATCTTAGACTGTTAGTCTTGTCAAATATGTGTTTAAGCAATTATAAAAGTAAACAATCGTAACAATTTAAAGTAACAGAGTGAAGTTATAAAATTAGCATCTTTGCAATTAAATTACTCTTGATGAATTATCGCTTCAAATCATACATCAAATTCTACTTAAATTTCTGGATAATAATCCTGATTGTTTGGTCATGTGCTAAACCTGTATCACCAACCGGAGGTCCAAAAGATGAAACACCGCCAAAGATAACAAAGTCAATTCCGGCCAATGGTACTACAAATTTCCATGGTGAAGAAATAGTAATATCATTTGACGAATATGTCAACCTCAAAGACATCAATTCACAACTTATTATCTCACCGCCTGTGAGGGAAACCCCCGATTTTAAGCTTAAGGGAAAAAGTCTGCTTATTAAATTCAAAGAACCAAGAAGAGCAGAAACAACCTACAATATTTTCTTTGGCAATGCCATTCAGGATATTACCGAAAATAATGCTCTGGCAGGATACAAGTTCACATTTTCAACAGGAAATGTGCTTGACTCAATGATGATTGAGGGTAAAGTAATTAACTCATACACACTTGCACCTGTTAAAAGTGCATATGTTATGCTGTATGATTCAGTTTATGATTCAGTGCCATATAAGCAGCTTCCATACTATATTGCCAGGACCAATGACAATGGTGAATTTGAACTAACCAATCTGCGTAATATCTCTTATAAAATATTTGCCTTGACAGACATCAACGCGAATTATCTGTATGATCAACCGAATGAAGAAATTGCATTTATTGATAGTTTGATCCATCCATGGAATGTTGAAATACCTTCTTTATTAAAACACGGACTAAACCATGGTGATACTACACTTATGGCTGACAGCGTTGTTTTGCGGATCAGGAACGACTCAATTGCAATAACAGATACGATAAAAGCATCACCCGTTCAGGATTCTACGGCAATGAAAACTGATTCGCTGATGGTACTTAATATGGGAAAGAAGTATATTCAAATGTTTCATTTCAGGGAAATTGATACAACACAAAACCTTCTTAAAACTTCCTTATTAAGACAAAATGTTCTTACTCTTAGTTATAAAAGACCGGTAAAAAATCCAAAGATCAATATTCTCTCAGGTGGTTATGATGGTAATCCGGTTATAGGTCAAAATCGCACAAATGATACACTAACGGTTTGGTTACCCGGGTATCAGGCCGATAGCATCATGTTTGAGATGACAGACAATAAAAGAATCCTTGACACCCTGGAAATGTCAGTAAAACCAAGGGATAAACCTGGTAAGAAAGCAGAAAACAAAGGTGCAGTAATTCATTTCACAAATAATCTTTCTCAAGGAAAAATTAAACCGGGAAGTGTTTTACGGCTTAACTTCCAGGATCCTTTGGAGTCATACAAATTTGAAGACTTTGTTCTCATAGAAGATACAATTAAGGCGCAAGGAGCCAAAATAATGTTTGCTGACTCTATACGGACCAAAGTTAATATCCGATATCCATGGAAAGAAGGAATACCCTACACCCTGATTGTTAGGGACAGCCTCCTGACTGATATATTTGGACATCACAATGACAGCACCACATTAAAATTTACCGGATTCAGAGAAGAAGAAACCTCCTCGGTATCACTGAAGCTTGATCTACCTGAAAACACGCCGTATATAGTCCAATTGTTAGATACTAAAGAAAAATTAATTGAGCAGTACTTTATTAGTCAGGACATGACAATTAATTTCAAATACCTTGTTCCGGGCAAATATAAACTGAAAGCAATTGACGACAGGAATGGTAATGGTATTTGGGATACAGGTAAATATCTGGCTAAGATATATCCTGAAAGAGTATTGTACTATACAAAGGAGCTTGATCTAAGGGCGAATTGGACTGTTGAGGAACAGTGGCAAATACCTGAACCCGGAAAGTAAATCCCGGGTTAGGTAGATGAAATTTCTTGGGTGGTTATTATCAACTACGGTAAGAAACAGAATTATCCGTTGCACTTATCGATACACTGAACGATTTCAGTTAACGATGAAGCTTTTACTGCATAATGAATCTGTTTGCCTTCTCTCTTTGAAATAAGAACACCTTTGCTCTTAAGAATGTTAAGGTGATGTGATGCAGCGGCTTGCTCTATCTTAAGATATTCGTAGATTTCAGTAACGCTTAACTTTTTCTTTTCATTGAGTAGATCTATGATAGCTATCCTCATTGGATGTGCAATAGCTCTTAGTTTACTGGCTGCTGCTTCAAGCTTAACAATGTCTAACACTATTTCTTTTGCCATGGTGTTTGGGTTTTAATTTTGTGCGAAGTTAATAAAAAAATATATGTAACGTCACTAGTTTATTATTTATGAAACAAATTACTAAATGAAAAGGTTGTGACGTCAAATAAGCCCTTATCACTCAGTTTTAAATCGGGTATCACGAGCAATGACATAAATGACAAGGTCATAAGTGGTGCATCAAGATCTGATCCCGCTTCTCTTAATGCCTTGTTGATCAATTGATACTGATCAGCAACTTTATACCCGTCATCTGTTGACATAAGTCCGGCGACTGGCAAAGATAATAAAAAATTATTATCTGCAGTATATGTAGATATACCACCTGTATTTTTTATTATTTTTTCTATACAATTTATTATAGAGATATCATCAACCCCGACTGCAATAATATTATGACTATCATGAGCAACTGTTGATGCAATTGCACCATTCTTCAAATTAAATCCTGTAATGAATGCAACTGCAGCTTTTTTCGGATGATAACGGTTAAGTACGACTAATTTTAATATGTCTCTATCGATATCAGATACTACAAATCCATTCTCAATTTTTGGTTCCATTAAAACCTGTGATGTCATGAGTTGCCCATTGTAAGCCCTGATAACTTTAAGTTTTCCTTCGCCCGGTATGACCTTAAGATCGTCAATTAAAGGCAGTTCAGCATTGAAGTTATTAATAGGCACTACAGGTACACTTTCAATAAATGAGTTACCGTTTTCAGCAACTAGATTTCCAGCGATGTATACTGACATCACATTAAAATCTTCAGGATTGTCAACCATTATAAAATCAGCTTTATCACCTGGTTGCAATAATCCTGCATCAAGATTATAATGTCTTACGGGATTAAGTGTGCAAGCTCTGATAACATCCATAAAATTATGGCCTTCACTTATTGCCCTTTTAACCAATAAATTAATATGACCGGTAATCAAATCATCAGGATGTTTATCATCTGAACAGAACATTATCATTTCGGGGTAATCAGTAATAAGGCCAATAAGCGAGTTAAAATTTTTAGCTGCACTTCCTTCCCTGATAAGTATTTTCATTCCTGCCTTTATCTTATCTTCAGCTTCATCGGCTGTAGAACATTCATGATCAGTAGTTATACCAGCTGAAGCATAAATTTTTGCATCATCACCTTTTAAACCTGGTGCATGTCCGTCAACCGGTTTATTGTACTTTTTGGCAGATTGAAGTTTAGCAATTACCGATTCATCCCCTGAGAGAACCCCGGGAAAATTCATCATCTCCGACAAATATTTAACCTGAGGCCATGAGAGTATTTCGTCAACTTCTGCAGGACCCAATACAGCACCGGCTGATTCAAATGAAGTAGCAGGGACACATGAAGGAGCTCCAAAATAAAAGTTGAACGGAACCCGCTCTCCATTTTTAATCATGAACCTGATTCCATCTATACCCAACACATTTGAAATTTCGTGTGGATCAGAAACAACTGCAGTGGTACCATGTATCACAGCCAGTCGCGCAAATTCAGAAGGCACTAACATTGAACTTTCAATGTGTATATGTGCATCAATAAGGCCCGGAAGAATAATAGGTCCAAAAACACCAGGATCTTCGGTGACCGATATTACAAATCCATCAGCTATTTCAATTGTTCCTGGATATACCCGACCAGCAACAACGTCAACTATTTGACCACTAAAGGTTGTATTTTCCATTGAAAGTTTCCCAGATTAACGAATATTCTAACATGTAACATAGAAAAGTAACCCCTAACCATAAACATTGTTTTTAACAAGCTTATGATGGGTATCAAAATTACAAATCTATGTTAAGATTTTGAAAGATTTCGGTAAACAGGAATTATATCTACATCCAACTTACTAAGATCCTTTTTTGCTTTCTCAAAATCTTGAGTAAAGCCTAGAAGAAATCCACCTCCGCCTGAACCACACAATTTTAAATAATAAGATTGTGATTCAAGTCCATGTCGCCATACTTTTTTGAAGGCTTCAGGAATCATAGGTTCAAGATTCTCGTACAAGAAAGCTGACAATGAAAAAAGTGTATTAAAGAATCTTTTGGTTTCACCTTTAATCAGGCTTTTAATACAAAGGTCGTTAAGGGGTATCAGTTCTTCCCTTATCCTTGACATATAATCATCCACCCTGCATCGCTCAAGGAAAGTATTAACCATGGCATTAGTTTTACCCGGTTTGCCAGTGTTGATAAGAAATATGGCTCCCTTTTGATCATGTTTGTATCGAGGAATGCCAACCATGCTGATATCTCTCTTATTATGAATAAGTAAAGGATGTTTGAGATAACAGTTTAAAGGGTCCATTCCTGAACTGGTACCATGAAAATATGATTCGAGCTGCGCTAACTGCTCTTTTAATTTGAGCATATCCTCTTTAGGCATCCGGGCATCGCGTGAAATAGCAGAGTGGACATACTTTTCAAAAAGTGCAGCAACCAATGCGCCTGAACTTCCAACACCATAGCCTTGCGGAATACTTGATTCAAAGTAAAGACTGTTTTCAATATCTTTTTCAAAAGCATCAATATTGAAATCGCATTTCAAAGAGCCCTTAACTTTTAAATCGCGAATGTATACCGAGTATTCTTTCAATAATTTATTTGAACTGTTGGCAAAATCAAGGTCGGTATATTTATCTTCATTGATAAAACTAAGTTCTCCTTTGAAATGGGTATAAGGTATTGTTAACCCCATTGAATCGCAAAGGATACTATATTCACCAAACAAGAGTATTTTGGCATAAAAAATGCCTGGTCTTTTTTTCATCTCTATTTGCAGTACTTATTTTCAGGCCCTTTACCTATATTATCGTGTATTATTTTTCCCCTGAAGCAGTATTGTTTAGATTCATTTATAAGTGCCTCAATTTTCTCTGTTTCAGTATCAGGATACAGCAGATGAATGTTAGGTCCTGCATCGAGGGTAAAACAAACCTTCATATAGTTTTGTTTACGCATTTCCCAAATAAGTTGAACAATATTTATTGTATTGGGATGCATAAGTAAATAACCAGGGTTTGAGCTCATCATCATTGCATGCAGGGAAAGCGCTTCATTTTCAGTTATCAGAGCAAAACTTTCCCAATCATTATTTATTATTGCCGCCTTTATTTTACTCAAATTACCCATAGCCTGTGTGTAGCGTGCAGCAGCATAAGGATGATCATTCATCAGATTATGTCCTGCCCTGCTTGACACTTTTTTAGGAGTTGGGTCTACCAGCAATATAGTATCTTTTATATTCACAAACAAACTACCGGGAGTAAAGGCTGCCGGAACTGCATAATCATCTGAAGAATTTTCAAAATCAGGATGTTTTCCCCAAACGGTATAGCCCCCATAAACAGAACGGCAGGCACTTCCTGAACCTAACCGGGCAATATATGAGGACTTTTGTTTAAAAGCGACTTCATCATACTTATTATCTGATAATTCTTGTTCTATACTTACCAATGATAATGCCAAAGCACTCATTGATGATGCAGATGACGCAATACCAGCTGAATGTGGAAAAGTGTTACCACTTTCAATTATAAGCTTTACAAAAGGAAGAAATGGAAAATAATTGGCGAGTCCAGCCAGGAAAGTCATAATTTTTTCACCAAAGACATCATTTCTTTCACCTTCAAAAGTGAATATAACTTCCGGTCCGTTGCCAGCAGAGAGTAACTGTGTCTGAACACGTGTTATAGTAAAGGCTTCATTTAATGAAAAACTCAATGACGGATTAGCAGGTAATTGGTGGCCTTTTTTACCCCAGTATTTAATAAGGGCAATATTAGACGGACTTGTCCAGCATGTTTTAATGCCATTTGCCAGTCTTTCTTTAAAATCTGATGATAATCTCATCATTGCCTGATACCGGATTGTTTAAAACAAGATCCTTAAAACGGAAAATAATGTCAATATTGTGTGCTTTTAGGTAGTTACTTATGTACCTTTCGCCCTTACCTGTCGCCATCAAGATGAAATCACCTCCCCAAGCCCCAAGTGATTTAATACTTCCGTTAAAGTCATTAAATCTTTCTTCTTTGATTGATTTGCGCTTTAACACACCCCCCATTATTTCTTCATGAAGGTCAATCAATGATACAAAAGTAGTTAAATCTTTTGTTTCAGCTAACTTTAAGGTAATATCGGTTATCTCTTTAATTTCTTTTGTAAGGGATACTTTCCCTTCATTACTGTACTTAATTATTTCAGTATTGGTATCTTGCTTGTTTCCCAGATACGCAAACCATAAACAATCAGCATACGATGGCATAAAATTAACCGGCCTTATACAAGCCTCATCTGCTGACCTCCTTTGAAAGATGATAGGATGATCAAAATCTGTACAGGCTACATCATAACCTGAGCCAATAGAAACTTTTTTGTGAAGTTTATATTTGTCAGCCTGGAAAAGAGCCGCCACAAGTGAAATAAGTGTTGAACTGCTTCCCGCACCTAACAAACGATTATAGTTAAGATGAGTTCTAACCGTTATTCCGGTTCTTATTTTATGTTCTGGATTTAGTTCTTCTGCTTTTGAAAATAAAGATTTCAAACCGTTAGAAATTTCACTGTCAGTGCTTGTCAGAACTTCAAAATGATCAAGTGAAAAATCGCTCTCAAACCATTTGCCTGTTGAATCTGATGCATTCCAGTGAAGAATATTATCATTACCAGACTGAGCAACAAGTGTTTGGCCCAGTGATATTGGAAATGCTAAAGCCAATGCCCCATCAATTACAAGGTATTCACCGGTGAGCAGAAGTTTACCGTTTGCTTTAAAATTTAGTGTCTCGTCAGAATATTCTTCTTTTTCCAATCTTGATTTTCGATTTATAAGGCTGCTCTTGCTATTAAATTATTGCAGTGAGGCACTTCTCAGTGCTTCAATAAAGATCTGGACTGCATTATAGCTTACTTTTCTTTTCTTAAAATAATCAACTGCACTTTTCTTTTCAGCTTCAGTTGCATTAAAGAAATTAAGAATATTAAACAGGTGCATTTTCATATGGCCTACCTGTATTCCTTTGGTTGTAAGCGATTTCAATGCACCAAAATTATTGGCAAGCCCAATTACTGATGCTATCTGCATTAGTTCGCGAGCAGCAGGATTCCCTAAAATTGCCAGCGATAATTTTGCCATTGGATGCAGCGAAGTTAATCCACCGACCGTACCAATCGACAATGGAAGAGTTAGGGTATATCTGAATCTGTTATCGGTAATTTCTATATCAGTAAGACTTCGGTATTTACCAGTGCGTGAAGCATAAGCATGCCCGCAAGCTTCAACCGCCCTGAAATCGTTACCTGTTGCAAGAATTACTGCGTCAACCCCATTAAAGATACCTTTGTTGTGGGTTGTTGCACGGTAAACATCAACAGTGGCAATCTGAACCGCCTTCTCAAATTTCCAGGCAAACTGTTTTGCTGTCAGGTTTTCATCAATACCATCAAAGGCCTGTATGTCGCATTCAACCCATGTTTTGACAAGACATTCAGGAGTATAGTTTGAAAGGATTGACATTATCACATTCAAATCTTTAACTTCAAACAATCCACTCTCATTGACAAAACTTCTCAGAGCTCCAGCATACTCTTCAAGACAACTATTAATAAAATTAGCCCCCATCGAATCAACTGTCTCAAACTTCACTTCCAACTGGTAATAACCTTCAAGTTCAGCAGTTTTATCAATAATATCCATCGAAATCACACCACCACCCCTCTTTTCCATATTTGCAGTTATGGAAGAAGACCGCTCAAGCATCATATGTTTGAGCAACGAAAAATTTTCACGTAGTTTGGCGATATCCCCATGCCATATAAAATGAACCTGACCGATCTTAGTTGTGGAAAGAACCTCACTGAAGAAACCTCCATTGGTTGCCCAAAACTTGGCACTCTTTGATGCCGCAGCAATAACTGAACTCTCCTCAATAACCATTGGCACCATGTACATACCTCCATTGATGAAAACATTTGGAGCAATGCCATATGGCATAAAGTAATTTGTGACAGTATTTTCACTGAATTCATCAAACACTGTCTGAACCTCAGGGTCCTGGTGCCAAAATGATTTGATAATACTCTTCACCTCATCAGAACAGGTAAGAAATGAGGCAATAGTGTCTATTTTCTGTTCTTTTGAAAACTTTGAGAATCCTTTTATTACACTTCTCTGTATCATTAGTGATTAAGATAAGGTAGTCTATTGCGGTTGTTGAATACAAAATTAAGAATTTAAAGCCTTAGCATTATTTTTAAAAAGGGTTTTGTTTAAATTGCTTAATTTTGACTGACAGGCATATAACTGTTATCAACACTCTAAATAGTTAAGCATCAGCTAGTATGATCATTTTTATCAACAACCAGAAGTTTGAGATTTTTGAAGGTGCAAGAGTAGTTGATGCTATTAATCTTTACTTAAATTCAAATGCTCTCTTAAAAGATCACGTTGCGACAGAAGTTACTGATCAATTCGGACATAGATTGTCAGACAACGGTCGACTTTTACCGGGAGCCGAACTAATTATTGACTCTGAATTAGCATGACTATGAGATTAAAAATTTTGCTTTCGGCTTTCCTTCTGGGAAGTCAATTGACTCTGTTGGCACAGAATCAAATTAATTCTTCTGACACAACAAAAATCATTTTATTGTCTTTAAATGATCAGCACGCAAAGATTGATAATTATGCACAGCTGAAAGCACTGGTTGATAAAATCAGGGCAGATAATAAATATGTCATTTTATTGGCTGGTGGTGATAATTTTACAGGAAACCCAATTGTTGACCAATACAATGAGAAAGGATATCCTATAATTGATCTTATGAATTTGACCGGCTTTAATGCAACAGCAATAGGTAATCATGAGTTTGACTATGGACAGGATATATTAGCCAATAGAATAAAACAAGCTGAATTTCCGTTTCTTAATGCAAACATTAAAGATGCTTCAGGAAATTACAAATTCAAGCCCTATACAATTATACATTTAAATAATAAACTCAGGATAGCTATAATCAGTGCAATACAACTCGGATCCAATGGTTTACCTGATTCTCACCCATCTAATCTCAAGGGTCTCTCCTTTGAAGATGGAATTATAGCATTAAAAAATTTAAACAACTTACGTGATAGCAGTGACATATTTGTTGCTTTAACCCACATGGGATTTGAATCGGATTTAGAGTTAGCCAAGGCTATGCCTGAATTAAATCTTATATTCGGAGGACATACCCATACACTTACAAAGCCTGCGAAAGTCGAAAATGGTGTTACTATTATGCAGGCAGGTTCAGGTGTTAGAAGCCTTTCAAAAGCTACCGTTTGCCTGGTAAATAATAAAGTTGTCAAGATTATTCCCGAAATGCTCAATATATCATCATATCCTGAAAGCGATGAACTTATAGCTAAAAAACTTGCAGTTTATAATGATAACAAGGAACTTAACAGAGTAATCGGAACAGCCAGACAGGATATTTCAGGGTCAAACGAATTAGGGTCATTAATGACCGATGCTGTGACTGCTTTGGATGAAATTGATATTGCTTTTCAAAACAATGGAGGTATAAGGTTGGATTATTTAAAAAAAGGACCTGTTACGGTAAAGGACATTTATAAGCTTGATCCTTTTGGCAATGAAATTATACTTTTCAGGCTTACCCCTGCTGAAATCAAGTCCTTAATTAAAAACTCTTATGAGAAGGCAGATAAAAGCATTGATCTTCAGGTATCAGGTTTAACTTATACTATTATTCAGGGTCGTAACAACAAAGTAAAAAAGGTAATACTGAAACTTGATAGTGGCAAGAAAATCAAGAAAGATAAATTATATAATGTTGGTATAAACAGCTATATAGCCAGCAGTTACATCTTTGATCACAAAGATTCAGGAAGATCAATATATCTTACAACTGCACAGGCTTTGATAAATTATATAACGAAGCACGAAGTAGTTGATTATAAAGGCATTCAGAGGACTTTTATCAAATAGAAAACAAGGCTGCCATAAAAATGATAGCCTTGTTTTTTAGTCTATGCTGATTTTGGCCAGTTAAGCTGTTTTCACCATTTCTCCTCGGGTTTTACAACTTCCGGTTGCATATTCTCTTTTAAACTGTTGATAATCTCTTTAGCTTTTGCATCAACCTGCTGCATGTAAGAATCCCAGACCGGTGAATAAAGGGGATCAGCTTTGTTTAACCATCTCTCGACGGGGAAACGTGAAGCTTGTTTAAAAGTCAGATCAGTTAATGTGTAACGGTATCTGCCGGGTTTGAATTCAATCTTGAGATCATAATTTACCATTCCTGCCAACACTTTCGACCCATCTGCAGTATTGAAAACCTCAATACGGTGTAACAGCTCAATAACACCACTTTCACGATTCCTAACCTTGCATACGTCAGCCGGATTTTTATAATGGGTATTAAGCCAATCAATACCTTTAATGTATAACTCATCCTGTGTGCCATTTTGTTGCACTACTTCCTGATAGGTTATCAGTCCAGTTTCAGGATCAATTGGATAAACATTTACATCCTGTCCTAATGATATAAAGGGTAATAAAAAGGCGAGGATAATAATATGAAGCCTGATCATTTGTTATAGTTTGATTTACAAATATAAGAAGTTGAGAAAAGAACTGTAACAATGCTATCAAATATTATGCTAAATAAGTAATATGCTAACAATTATTCTTTCAAAATCAACTTTTCAATTTATGGATGATCAATAGTTCCTAAAATCTTATAATTAAAAAGGCTGTCAATAAAACTGACAGCCTTTTTAATTCATTCAGGGCAATTTTAATACATTCCACCCATACCACCCATACCAGGATTAGGCATTGGTGATTCTTTTTCTTCCTTAATATCAGCCAGTACACATTCGGTTGTCAATAACATTCCTGCAATAGATGCTGCATTCTCAAGCGCAACTCTCGCAACTTTGGTAGGATCAATAACACCAGCCTGGAAAAGATTTTCATAAACTTCGGTGCGTGCATTGAATCCATAATCATCTTTACCTTCACGAACCTTTTGTACAATAACTGAACCTTCAAGGCCGGCGTTTGCAACAATCTGGCGTAGTGGCTCTTCGAGTGAACGTTTTACAATAGCAATACCTGTTTCTTCATCTTCGTTATCACCTCTGAGTTCGTCAAGAGCAGGAATTGCTCTGATATAAGCTACTCCACCACCAGCAATAATACCTTCTTCAATTGCTGCACGTGTAGCATGGAGTGCGTCATCAAAGCGATCTTTCTTTTCTTTCATTTCAACTTCACTGGCAGCACCAACATAAATTACAGCAACACCTCCAGCCAGTTTAGCCAGACGTTCTTGTAACTTTTCACGATCGTAATCGGAAGTAGTTGTTTCAATCTGAGCTTTTATCATTGATACGCGACCTGAGATAGATTCTGAGGTACCACGTCCGCTAACAATAGTTGTACTTTCTTTGTCAATAGAAACCTTTTCTGCCTGACCGAGATAAGAAAGGTCAGCATCTTCAAGCCTGTATCCTTTTTCTTCTGAAATTACGGTACCACCGGTAAGGATGGCAATATCCTCAAGCATTTCTTTACGACGGTCGCCAAAGCCAGGAGCTTTTACAGCAGCTATCTTCAGAGAACCACGTATTTTATTAACAACAAGAGTAGCCAATGCTTCACCGTCAACATCTTCAGAAACAATAACCAAAGGTTTCCCTGTTTGAACAACTTTCTCAAGAATAGGGAGGAAGTCTTTCATGGTTGAAATCTTTTTATCATAGAGAAGGATAAAAGGATTCTCATAAACTGCTTCCATTTTTTCAGTATCAGTAATAAAATAAGGTGAAATATATCCCCTGTCGAACTGCATACCTTCAACTACCTTCACAGTAGTTTCAATACCTTTAGCTTCTTCGATAGTGATAACGCCTTCTTTCTTAACTTTATTCATAGCTTCAGCAATTTTCTCGCCAATAAAGCTATCATTGTTAGCAGATATTGTAGCAACCTGAGTAATCTTCTCACTACCTTCCTGAATTGCAATTGATTGAGATTTGAGCGACTCAATGACCCTGGTTACAGCTTTTTCAATACCACGTTTCAAGTCCATTGGGTTAGCACCTGCAGTAACATTCTTCATTCCTGTTGTTACCATTGATTGAGCTAAAACGGTAGCAGTTGTAGTTCCATCACCGGCAATATCAGCTGTTTTTGAAGCAACTTCCTTTACCATTTGGGCGCCCATATTCTGAACAGCATCCTTTAATTCAACTTCTTTTGCAACTGTTACACCATCCTTGGTAACAACGGGTGCACCGTAAGCTTTGTCAATAATAACATTACGCCCCTTAGGACCTAAAGTAACTTTTACTGCATTTGCCAATGCATCAACCCCTTTTTTCAATTCTTCGCGGGCCTCTGTATTATAAATAATTTGCTTTGCCATGTTTTTATATGCGTCTAATGATTATTAATTAAATGATAGCAACAATATCCGATTCCCTCATAATTAGATAGTCAGAACCATCTATATTGATCTCTGTACCGGAATACTTACCATATAAAACTGTATCACCAACTTTAACGGTGAGAGGCTCATCTTTTTTTCCAGGACCAACCGCTACCACTACTCCCCTCTGTGGTTTTTCTTTTGCAGTATCAGGAATAATAATACCGCCAGCAGTTTTCTTTTCAGCGGCAGCTGGTTCAATTAATACACGGTCAGCTAATGGCTTTACGTTTACTTGTGTCATTGCTATTCTATTTTAGAGTTTTACAATTGTAATGTTGAACTGGCATTGTCATATTTTATGCCAAAACTTATTTACTTTATCAATAAAAACGGCAGCATTTGTTGTGTTTCGTTGAAAATCAAGCAAAACTGGCAGGAATATAAATATGAGGAATTAAGAATTAGATACCACTAAAAATAAAAATGTCAGATTGTGTGACAATCTGACATTTTAAAATGACTTAGAAAATCTTTACTGCTTATCCTGTTCTGGAGCTTCCTGGAAATCCTGAACCGGTGCTGCCTGCTCGTTAATCATCTGACGAAGTTCAGTATCAGTAGCATTATTAACGGTTGAATTTCTTGGTATAACGAAAATAGACACCAAACTCAATGCCAATAAGACCAAGGCAAGTGTCCAGGTTGTTTTTTCAAGGAAGTCGGCAGTTTTTCTAACGCCCATGAACTGGTTTGAAGAAGAAAAATTTGAAGCTAATCCACCGCCCTTTGAATTTTGTACTAACACTACCAATGATAGTAGTACACAGGCAATAAGAATTAACACTGAAATTAATACATACGCTGCCATCTTACTTTATTTTATGTTTTAAGTGATTCTTTTATTTCTTTAATTTGGGCTGCAAAGTAAATGCTTTTTTCCGGATTTAACAACATTAATTTCTCATAAATTTTTATTGCTTTATCCTCATTACCCTGTTGTAAGTGTATCTTAGCCAAAGTCTCACTAACAATATCATCATTATCCTGACTGCTTATTTTAGCCTTATCCACAGGATTGAAAAACTCTTTCTTTGGAGTAATCCGGGGTTCGTTTTTTATGAACCGGTCAATGAGCTCAGCCCTGCTTAAGTTTTCACCTGAACTTACAGCAATCTCCGCAGGTTCATCACCAAGCAATACATAGGGTTGGTGATTAAATACAGGCGTCTCATCTTCAGCTATCTCTGCAAGTCTTTTGGCAATAATCTCCTGAAGCTTTTTAATATGTGCTTCTTCATCTGAACTTTCAACAACAGTTAATTCTACAGGTTCCACACCTGTATACTTGTTTTCCTGATCACCAGGAGATGCCAATTCTTTATTATCCAAAGATTGTTTAAGCTCTTCTCCACCTACTAAAGTGTTGGTTTGCACTATTGGCTGAGATTCAAGTTCCGGGTATGATACTTCTATTCCACGACTCGTACTGTTTTCAACTAGTTTCTTTAATTTATGGCGATTACCGGCATATGCAATTGAAACCTTGAGCTGGTTATTATATTGAATGCTGTCGGTAGCCTTTAGATTTAAAGCAAGTAAAATTTGACCAATCTGACAATATGGGATGTGTTCTGCAACCTGCTTTAAGTCTAATAGGGTTTCAGAAGATAACTCTTCGGGATGACTTATTAATGACAAAAAGCGAGCTGCATTCATTGTTACCAGTTTACGACCGATTTGTTAAAAATATCTTCTACCAGTGCATCACTAATATTACTTATCGCTTCTTCTTCAACTTGTCTTAAATCGAGATTACTGGGATAATCATAATATCTTGAAAAAGTGCTTTCGTAACTGGCTTTTTCATCAAACTTATTAATAAATCTGACATTGACAGTTATTTTCAATCTGATTAACTGAGCAGTTTGCTCACCTGATATTGCAACTGGTTCAGTTGTATAGCCTGTTATTTCGCCTTCAATATGAAGATCCCCGTTTCGTGGCACCAAATTAAGGCTGGTTTGTGATGAAAACCTATCTTTTAGTTTTTCAGTGAAAGTTTGTGATAATGACGGTTGTACAAGCTCAGATTTGTTTGGGAAATTTAAAATAGAAATAGTCTTAGCTTCAGGTGGAATTGATGCCCCGGTAAAGGAATAAACCCCACAACCAGCCAATGTTAATATAAAAGAACAGAACACCAGCAGCTGAATACCATTTCTGGAAAAACCGGTTTTAACTTTAGTCAGGGTAGATTCCATATTCTTTTATCTTTCTATAAAGTGTTCTCTCAGAAATACCTAGTTCTTTGGCTGCAATCTTCCTTTTTCCTTTATGCTTTTCAATTGCCTTTTTTATCAGGTCTATTTCCTTCTTTTGAATTGAAAGAGATTCATCTATAATCTCAGGTGTATAAAAACCTTCCATCATATTATTATCACCCTGATGATCAATTTCTACGGCTGGAGTCCTGTTATTCTCAACATCCTTATATAGCTGCTGAATTATAGGATAGTGCTGTAAATCATTGCTCACCTCGCCATTTTTGAGGATATCAACTACTAATTTCTTAAGTTCATTAATATCTCGTTTCATGTCGAAAAGTACCTTGTACAGTAATTCCCTTTCGGAAAAATCTGATGAGGGGGTGGTATCTTTCTTGTAAAGCATCGGCAGGTCACGATGTTCTTCAGGAAGGTAGTTCTGCAGAATAGCTCCAGTAATGTACCTTTCCTTTTCGATTATCGATATCTGTTCAGTAATATTTTTTAACTGCCTGATATTTCCCAACCAACGGTAGTTCATTAACAAGGTTCGTGCAGAATCATCCAGTTCTACTGGAGGCATTCGGTATTTTTCAGCAAAATCTGCGGCAAATTTCCTGAACAATAAAATCACATCTTCTTTTCTTTCACGAAGGGGTGGTATGTAAATTGGCACTGAATTTAACCTGTAGTAAAGGTCCTGTCGAAATCGACCCTTATTAATTGCTTCCGGTATATCAACATTGGTAGCGGCTACTACCCTTACATCCGTCTTTATGACCTTTGAAGAACCAACCTTGATAAATTCCCCGGTTTCAAGCACTCTTAAGAGCCTAACCTGAGTTGATAAAGGTAATTCAGCTACTTCGTCAAGAAAAATAGTGCCCCCACTTACGACTTCAAAATACCCCTTACGAGCATCAGTTGCTCCAGTGAAAGAACCTTTCTCATGTCCAAAAAGCTCTGAATCAATAGTACCCTCAGGTATAGCACCGCAATTAACTGCTATATATGGTCCATGTTTCCGTACACTCAACTGGTGGATTATCTGTGGGAAAACCTCTTTACCAACTCCACTCTCACCTGTTATTAAAACTGTAATGTCAGTTCCTGCTACCTGACTGGCAACGTCAATTGCCCTTTCAAGTAACATTGAATGTCCTATTATACCAAATCGTTGCTTGATACTTTGTATATCCATAGTTTAATACCTTACTCAGCACAAAAATACGAAAAATAGAAGCCCATCATGACAGGTAAATGTTAATAACTGTCAAAATGTCATTGAAAAATAGAACCAATGGAAAAGCTGAAAATAAGAACAAATGAGGGTTCTTACTTATTTTCTTATACGAGCTCCAAGCTCCTGTTCCAGGGATTTTGAAAGCTTGTTCATGAAATTATCAATATCCTTATCTGTGAGAGTTTTAGTTTCATCCTGCAATATAAAACTTACAGCATACGACTTTTTACCTGCCTCTATCTTATCACCTTCATATACATCAAACAGATTAACTCTCTTTAAAAGATGCTTATTGACTCTGAATGCAATCTTTTCAATATCACTGTACGGGGTATCTTTTTCAAGAAGTAGAGCGAGATCACGCTTAACTTCGGGGAATTTTGACACCTCTTTGTAAGTAACTTTATTTTGACGTGCGATATTCACAAGACTATCCCATTCAATAATGGCAACTACAACTTTCTGGTTTATGTCAAACTTTCCCGTAAGGCCGTTTTCAATCATGCCTACACTATACAAGTGCTTATTATTATATTTGAATGAACTGCCAATTGAATAAATAGCCGGTTTTTCTTCAGAAACGAGTTGGCTGGTATCAACACCCATCTTATTAAGCAAATTGAGCACTTTACCATTGATGAAATAAAAATCTACCTGCTTTTCCGTGTGGTTCCAATGCTCGGAATGCTCTGATCCGGTTGCGAAAATTGCAAGCATTTTTCTTTCAGCATACTTGTCGGTGACTTTTTCACTTTTTGGTGATAGATTTTTCTTATATACCGTTCCAAATTCAAAGAACTTAAGGTTATGCTGCCTGCGGTTAATATTATAGGCAATCGACTCCAGCCCACCAAATAGCAGAGTCTGTCGCATAACTTCCAGTTCTTTACTGAGAGGGTTTGCAATAAAAACTGTCTCATCAGGATTGAAGTATTTAGAATCTTCATACCAGGCTGAGCTGCTGAGTGAATTAGTCAAAATTTCATTGAAATTATTACTAACAAGATAATCAGCTATCCTGTTATAAAGCGTTTCCTGATCAGGTTTAAGGGTATATGAGATGCTGGATCTCATCTGAAGACCGCTTTCAATTTTATTATACCCGTATATTCTCAGTATTTCCTCAACCAGGTCGGCTGTATTCCTCACATCCACTTTAAAAGGAGGAATAGAAATCAGTATACCGCTGGGAGTTTCATTTAAGATGCTAACCTTCAGCTGAATTAAAATATCTTTAATAGTTTGGGCGGGGATCGTCTCGCCAACTAACTTATCAACATCGGCATACTGAAGATCGAGTTGAGCCGGCTCAACTGGTACAGGGTATATATCAACGATCTTCGAAGAAATAGTACCTCCCGCTAATTCCCTGATCATCATGGCCGCTTTTTTAAGGGCAGGGATGGTCATATCCGGATCGGTACCTCTCTCAAAACGGAATGAAGCATCGGTTTTAAGGGAATGAAGTTTTGATGTTTTCCTTACTGATACAGGATTAAAGTATGCGCTTTCAATAAAAACTGAACTTGTGTTACCGGTAACTCCTGATTTTTCTCCGCCAAATACTCCTGCAATACACATTGCTTCAAGAGTGTTGCAAATGAGAAGGTCATTCTCAGACAGTTTTCTTTCTACATGATCCAGGGTCACGAATTTACTGTCAGGTATTGCCTTTCTTACAATGACCTTTCCGCCGGTTATAGCGTTTGCATCAAAAGTATGAAGAGGCTGCCCATACTCAAATAATATATAATTGGAAATATCTACAACGTTATTAATTGGCCTTATGCCCACCGCTTTTAATCGGTTCTGCATCCAATCAGGTGAAGGGGCTACTTTCAGATCCTTAACTGTAATTCCTGAATATCTTGGGCATTCATCTTTATCTACTACTTCAACTTCTATCGTAAGATCCTCGTTATCTATAGTAAAACCAGAAAGATCAGGCAGTGAAAATGAAACTTCTCCAAGATTCCTGACTTTTATAGCAGCTGCAAGATCCCTGGCTACTCCAATATGTGATAATGCATCTGCATGATTAGGCGTAATACCAATTTCAAAAACGGTATCCTTTACGATATTGAAGTACTGTGAAGCAGGCATTCCTACAGGCGTTTCTTCCGGCAACACAAGAATTCCTTCATGTGAATCACCTATTCCAAGTTCATCCTCTGCACAAATCATACCTTCAGAAACCTCTCCTCTGATCTTTGATTTAGTGATCCTGAAGCCTTCATCACCTTTATATACAGTGGCCCCTTCAAGAGCAACGATAACTTTTTGTCCTGCCGCAACGTTGGGTGCACCACAAACTATATTAAGCAAAACGGGACCCCCTGCATCAACTGTTGTTTTATGCAATTTGTCAGCATTTGGGTGCTGTTCACAGGTAATTACTTTACCGGTAACAAATTTTTCCAACCCACCTTTAAGGGATTCAAAAGGTTCCACACTTTCAACTTCCAGTCCTATATCGGTTAGCAATAAGGAGATAGCATTGGCATCAAGTGAGCAATGCAGGTATTCTTTTAACCAGTTATATGAAATCTTCATTCCGCAATTTATTGAGGTGCAAAATTACTGAATTTACTTCTAAGTTCTTATTTGTTACAAGCTATAACTTGTTCAGAACAGGGACTAGCTAATCTGCCCCCACTGCTTATTCTGGGTTTGCAGGAATTTAACCATCATTTGGTTCTCGTGTTGTGTGAGTTCAGGATCTGTTTTTAGAAGATTTGCGGCAGTTGCCCGCGCTCTTTTGAGCACATCTTCATCCCGCACAATATCTGCCATTCTCAAGCCAATAAGGCCACTCTGTTGTGTTCCTTGTATATCTCCCGGACCACGTAACCTCAGATCCATTTCAGCAATCTCAAAACCATCTGTACTTTTCACCATAGTCTCAATTCTCTTCTTCCCATCAGCTGTAAGTTTGTATGATGTCATGAGAATACAGTATGACTGTGACCCTCCCCTTCCAACCCGGCCCCTTAACTGGTGTAATTGTGATAACCCAAATCTCTCAGCATTTTCAATAATCATAACAGTAGCGTTCGGAACATCCACCCCAACTTCAATTACAGTGGTGGCAACCATTATCTGAGTTTTCTTTTCAAGAAATCGTTTCATTTCACTTTCTTTCTCAGCAGCTTTAAGCTGTCCGTGCACAATGCTTATCTGGTACTCAGGTAAAGGAAAATATCTGGAAATTGTATCAAATCCATCCATTAAATCCTTAAGGTCAAGCTTGTTTGATTCATTAATAATAGGGTATACCACATAAATCTGCCGGCCTTCTGAAATCTGGTCTTTCATGAATTTGAAAACTTTCAACCTGTCGCGTTCAAAGAAATGAACTGTCTTGATTGGTTTTCTTCCCGGGGGGAGTTCATCAATTACGGAAACCTCCAGATCTCCATAAACTGTCATAGCGAGAGTTCTTGGAATAGGCGTTGCAGTCATAACGAGTATGTGTGGTGAAATTTCGCTTTTCGCCCAAAGTCTGGCTCTTTGTTCTACGCCGAATCTGTGTTGTTCATCTATTACAACAAGTCCAAGATTTTTAAAAACTACGCCTTCTTCAATTAAAGCATGGGTTCCAATCAATATATTTAGTTCACCGTTTTTTAACCCCGCGTGGATAACTTCACGTTCTTTCTTTTTTGTAGACCCCGTTAAAAGCATAACATTAACGGGCATATCTTTAAGAAACTTCTCTATATTCCTGTAATGTTGTGTAGCTAAAATTTCAGTCGGAGCCATAATACATGCCTGGCAATTGTTATCGATTGCAATTAAAATAGACATCAGGGCAACGAGGGTTTTACCGCTTCCAACATCACCCTGAAGCAACCTGTTCATTTGTTTACCCGTCGCCAGGTCTTTCCTGATTTCCTTGATTACTTTCTTCTGGGCATTAGTCAACTCAAATGGCAGATATGACTCATAGAAGGTCATGAAATTACTACCAATCTTATCGAATACACGTCCAACAGATTTTTCATTTCTTATGTATTTTATTCTGAATAACTCAAGCTGGATGAAAAACAATTCTTCAAATTTCAGACGTTGCCGTGCCTTTTCAAGTAAAGCAGTACTTTTAGGAAAGTGGATATTTACAAGCGTATCAGGTCTTGAAAGGAATTTGTTTTCTTCAATAATTGAAGCACTGAGATTTTCCTGAATGTGATTATAGGTTTGAAGAAGCGCATTCCTAACAATTTTTCCAAAAGTTTTACCACTTAAACCTTTCTGTTTAAGTTTTTCAGTTGTAGGATAATATGGTTGCAATGGCTCATTATACAATAAATCTTCTTCCACAGTATCCATATCAGGGTGGGTGATATTGTATTTCCCATTGAAGAGATTAGGCTTACCAAACACTACATAATTTTCTCCAATTTTCAATTTTTCTTTCCACCAGTTGATACCCTGAAACCAAACCAGTTCAATTTTACCACTTGCATCTTCAAGTAAACCAGTTAATCTTTTAGCGCTGCCGGTTCCTAATTCAGTTAAATTAAGAAGTCTCCCTTTTAATTGGATATATGCTATATCAGAATCAATATCCCTTATCAGGTAAACTTTGCTTTTATCGATATACCTAAAGGGATAATAAAGTAAAAGGTCACCAAAAACCTTGATGTTCAGTTCCTTTTTTAAGAGTTCGCCTTTTGCAGGGCCAACACCTTTCAGATATTCAACAGGAGTTTCCAGTGGGTTCAAAACAACAGCTTTTGATAAGCAAAGATAAGTATCAGCAGGAGCAAAAAAAAGCCCGGTATAAACCGGGCTTTAATGGGATTTTTTGAACAAATTAGAATTCCCAGAGATTATGTTCAAAATTAAACAGTTCGCTCTTCACGCGTTCAGCTTCCATAAGTGCATCCACTCCGGTAGCATAGTCAGAGATTCGACGGTCATAAACATTATCTTCCTTATAGACATAGCTGTTAAACATTCTCTTCCAGAAAATATCGTCGTATGTTTTACGTGCGGAACTATTGTACCTGTTGAAGACTTCAGCTTTTGCAAGAATAGGTCTTGCTTCAGGGAAGTTAATCCAGAATAATGGATCATAAGCCCTGAAAATACCTTTCTCGTCATAGTTGTCACGTACCGGGCAAATACCGAGGATACGGACTTCCATAACAGAACGCTGTTTATCAAAGAACCAGTCTTCTTTAATCCTGAATCGTTTTACATCAGTTGGATTAAACTTGACAGAGATAACAGTGTCATACCAATCGTAAGGAGGGTATGGCCTTTGCATAGGAACTGAGTCAGTTCTCTCCAGACGGTTCATAATTTCCTGATAAGTAAGAGGCACAATAAACTCATCGGACGGGTTTGAAGCGTCATAAGCAGTTATTGATCCTTCTTTGAGTGCGTCCATCAATACCTGCATAAGGCTTCTCAGGTCGTTATGAGGAACTTCAGGGTAATAAAAAGCCTGGTTCATTTTCTCACGAAGGTCAATTACCCGCCATATTCTTTTGCTCCATACAACGTCAGCCTCACGAACCCAAGGGTATGTAACAGGCTTCTTTTCAATTGTATTTTTCTTATCGTAAACTCCATCGCGTGGAGGGCTGTCAAGAACCTGTGAAAGGCTGGTTTTTGCAAAACCTGCTACGAGCACTACGAAGGCAAAAATCCCAATTACTTTTTTCATCCGTCAATTTGTTTATTATGCAATCTGTCAGGATTGCTAAATTACTTTTAAACTTTCCTGGTAAACCCGGTAAAAACCGGGGTTACACAGAAACGATTTCTTATTCTTTTTATTGCAATATTTACTGAACTATTACACCAATTGTACCAAGCTTACGGTTTCCATCAGGGCCTTTGGCCATAATATTTTCAAACCATATTCTCTGTCCTTTTTTACTGTTTTCAATAAATGAGACCATTTCATTTGTAAGCCTGTTACTGTTAGCAGCTTTCTCAAAGATGTCACCGCCTCTTGTACCAACAAAAGTAAATGAGGTGATTTCAAAGTTTAATTCAAAGTCAAAATCCTCAGGCATTTTAGGGATAATAGCTTTAGAAGCAAGAAGCATACTTTTTGCAACTGGACCCCCATCTGTATTAGCAATAAATGCTGTTGGACTTGGAACTCTTTTTACCCTGAATTCAGCTTTGCCCATAGGACGAACTTTACCCTTATCATTATGACTTACTGAAACAACAGCTTTTCCAGCACCTGAAGGCACTTTAACCACCCAGCCTTTTCCATCTCTTCTGATGGTTCCGGTACTGATTGAAGCTGAGATCTGGGATTCAGGAATACCTGAAGCAGTAATTGTTACAGGATTATCAACGTTGGCATAGAAAACGTTCATCTTGGTCGGTGCAACACTTAATGATGGTGTCATTACAAAATAATCACCTTCGAAAGGATAAACTTTCTTTTCACCGGTTGGGTCAACAACCCTAATTTCACCTTTGTAAGTCTGAAGACCGGTAGCACCAGCACCAACAGTATATTTTGCTACACCGTTTTCAGCAGGAATCACCCGACCGTTGACAATAACTTCAGGATTTTGTTTAGTATCGATTGCGGCAACCATAATTTCAGCTTCGAACTGGTCACCACTGAATACCATTCTTGAATTAGGTACAACCCTTGCAGCAAGTTGGTCAAACTTAAAGTCTGAAGCACTGATAGAATTGAATAATGCAGAAACCACATCACCTTCAACATTACGAACGTCAGCTATAAGTTTATTAAGGAAGGTAACATTTGCAGCCAGGATAGTATGGTAAAAATTATGCATTTGCCAATTCTGCTTTTTACGGTTTGCATCATAAAAAGGTCCTTCTGTATCAAGTCCTACTTTAATTTTTTGTGACATTTCAGGGTCAAGACCATTAAGAACCTCAACTTTAAATTTTTCAATTTTCTGTTTAAGTTCAGCAGCTTTACCTCTTTCACCATTAGGTGAACCACCAATAAAATAATTAGTAGTCACATCGTATTTATCTTTTGCTGAAATATCTCCAAGAGGAGTAATTTTAGCCTGATCAACTGTAATTCCTTCAGCACGTGAAATGGCTTCCCATTTAACTGCTTCAATATAATCTACCATTTCACTTGAAATGCGTCTGACTTCCTGGGCTTTTTGCCAATACGGTCCTACTTTAGCTTCATTCAGTTGATTCTGTTGTTCAAACCTGGCATAAGTCTCCAAATTCTTGGACTTCAGGTTTTCATTGGTACCTTCAATACTCTTGTTAACTACAACAAAGGCATTGATAATTTCAACAGAAACGTTCAAAGCAAGTAGAGCAGTCAACACCAGGTACATCATCGCGATCATCTTTTGTCGCGGTGTCTCCTTGTATCCAGCCATAATATTCTATACTTATATTATTAACAATTAGTGACTAGCCCGCTTATTTAACGTTAACATTCATGGCAGCAAGCATATTGCCATAAACCTGGTTCAATGCACTAACCTTCTTAGTCAGGTTATCCATTTCCTGACGGTAACGGTTAATGTCTGCAGCAGAATCACTTATGTTGGTTAAGTATTGGTTCAAAGTAGTATGCAACTTAGTGGTGTCTTCCACGTGTGCATTTGAGCTTCTGAGTTGAAGTTCATAAGCAGCATTAAGTGCTGAGAGATTATTTGTTAATTTCTGTAACTGCTCATTGTATACCTTAGTATCAACACCAGAGAAGTCAAGTTTTTCAACTGATCTGGCAAAAGCCTGGGCAGTTTGCTGATAAACACCTGAGAACTGGTTAGTTGTTTCAGCAGCTTTAGCAACGTTAGCTGACAAATCATTAACTGATTTGCTGGCACTTGAAAGGTTCTTAGTATAATCATTTGTTGCAACCGCAGCATTTGAAAGATCACTCATTTGCTTGGCATTATCGCTAAGTGAACGAAGTCCATTGCCTAAACTCTGGATAAGTTCCGGACCGATTTTAGCTTTTTCAAGCATATTGTCGAGTTCCTGAGTTGGAGTTTTACCACTCTTACCTTTTCCATTACCACCACCGTGATACATACCTGCTAATTCAGGGTATACAAGGCTCCAGTCGGGTTCTACATGTGGTGGTTCAAATGCTGAAAAGAAGAATATTAAGGCTTCTGTTCCTAAACCCACGATAAGCATTTCGTTTGCTCCAGTGTAGTGGTTAATTTTGAATAAGGCTCCTAAGATAACAACTGCAGCTCCCCAGCCGTACAGTTTTGCCATGAAGTTTTTGAACCCTCTTCCTCTGACTAAATTGTTCAATCCCATGATTGTAATGTTTGATTTGAGTGTTAGAATTAATTATTGATTTGTGCTCTGTTAATGTAATTCGAGTTTAATTATAGATCTTAGATGCACGTGCAGGGTTATCATCTTTCTGACGTCCCATGAAATTCTGAACGCAACGGAATCCTATATAACTCTTTGATGTATCCTGGTATTCGTATGAGCGGGCGTTAACCTGCAAATAGTATGAAATATCTTTCCAGGAGCCGCCACGAACGACTTTCCTTTTCAATGCCGGAGGATCACTATCCTTTGCGTTATAGCTATATGCTGGATTCATGTCCCAAGTGAAATTATAAGCTGATTCGTCAAATGCATCATTTGTCCACTCTGCTACATTACCTGACATATCATAAAGTCCGAAGTCATTTGCAGGATAATGTGCAACAATTACCGGAGTTAAACCACCATCATCCACATAGTTTCCTCTGAGGGGCTTAAAGTTTGCAAGGAAGCAACCTTTTTCATTACGGGTGTAAGGACCGCCCCATGGATAAGGACTGAATGAGTTTCCACCACGTGCTGCCCATTCCCATTCTGCTTCAGTTGGCATTCTGAATTCATTAACAACAGCATTGCCGCGGCCATTTAAATAAGCCCTTAACAATTCGGTACGCCAAATACCAAAAGCTTTTGCCTGTTTCCAGTTAACACCTACCACAGGATAATTATCATATGCCGGGTGCCAGAAATAGCGCTCAGTCATAGGATCATTATATGAGTATGCATAATCATGAATCCATGCCAAAGTATCAGGATAAACATTGATAACTTCTTTTCTAACATAAAGTGACCTGTCTTTTAAACCCTGCGGACGGTTAGCAAGACCTGCATTAACAGGATCTCCGGCTGAGAAATCTTTGCCTGATGCAGCACGGTAGTCAACCCAGTAATATTCATAGAATAATTTACGGGTGTCAATTTCTTTTTTGCGGAAATATCTTTCATGTTCAGGAAGGAACATATCTTCAAGAGCATCACGCTCTTCTTCACCTGTCCATTTGATCTCAGTCTTCCAGTTTAGGAAAGGAGGATCATAGGTTTCGCCGGTCTTTTTGTTCTCTTCAATGAGAAAGTCCTCAGGTTTTACATCACCGAGTTTACGGCGTGCAATAGAATCCCTGACCCAAAAAACAAACTGACGATATTCGTTGTTTGTTATTTCGGTTTCATCCATATAGAATGCACTAACAGAAACTGTTCTTGGATCATTGATGTGTGCATATGGAACATCCTGATCACCGACGCCCATCGTGAAACTTCCCATTGGAATGTAAGCCATGCCGTATGGGTCGGGCTGATAAAATTTCTCACGTTTTGATACACCTACCAGTTCGCCATTGCCTGAGTTTCCGCAGCTACTCAAAATAAGCGCAGCAATGATGTAGTTGAAGAGTTTTTTCATGTTTATTACCTGATTTTAATGCAAATAACGGTTTTTCTAATTGATTATTATTAGACGTCTCCCGAATTTTGATCGACAAAAATAACAATATAAATTCTCCGCGCAACTTTTTCTTTACAAGAATCGCGTATTACGGAAACTTTTTTTCGTTTTCTCCAGTTCCAACTGGAAACAGTATCTTACCATAACTTCATGACTACCTGCGCCTCCAATTTTTGAAAGTGGAATATCGTAGGCATATCCGATGCTTAAATCTTTTATGTTCAATCCAAGCATAACAGCAGCTGTTTCCTGAAAACGGTATGAAAGTCCTCCCCAGAACTTCCTGTTATATTCTACTACACCATTAATATCAACCTGTGCCGTCGTCCCGTCATACTTTACAAATACACTGGGAGTAAAAACATAGGCCGGATTTCTTATAAATGATATCTCATACCCTGCAGTCCCATAATAATGCCTTCTAAGGTCATATTTTAACTGCCCTGAGCCCAGGTCTTTTGATCCTTGGAGCAGCTGGCTGGCAGATATGCCCATATATAGTCCTGAAGGTTGCAAATAAAAAGCACCAATTCCTATATCAGTAAACATTGTGCTTTCCTGGGCACCTTGTATCAGGGGATCATTATCTTCTACAGGCTTTAATTTACTAAAATCAAGTGATTTATTCAAAAACCCTACATTCAGACCAATTCCTAATTCCCCGCTTGAGAGTGTCTTATTATATGAATATCCAAGCTTCACATACACATCTTTGAAATACCCGATCTTATCCTGCATAACAACTGCCGAAACTCCACCGTGCAGGAAGCGTATTGGCGCATCTGCATTCACCAGGAAGGTTTCAGGGGCAACGTGATTTTTATCTTCATCATTTAACCCTATCCATTGCTGACGAACAATACCGGTTACGCAAATTGCATCACGCAAACCGGCATAACCCGGGTTGACTGTAGTATGATTGAACTGATTGAGTGTAAACTGTGGTTCCTGTTGGGCTAATGAATAATAAGGTACTACTAATACCATAACAATTAAGGTACCTGCAAATTTCAACAACTTAATACAACCGGTAATGCTTTTCATTTTAGCATTGCAAATAGCGCGTTTCAGCAATATTTTTTATTTTCAGCTTACTTCAATAAGACAGAAGGGCGTGCGATTGGTAATTATGAATATTAATCTGAATTCATCACAAAAGTAATACATTCTAAACATAAACAACAACCGGGAAAAAAAAGTTCCAGTCATTTTTTTTTGTGTTCAACAGGTTATCTTGAACGATTGGCAGGGTCATTTATTGTAAGTAGTTTTGCATAGAAATTAAACTTCATAAAAGAGATGACATTTGTGCAAAATGAAAAGGTATTTTCCGGCAGATGGTTTAAGTCATATACCCTGATAATCATTGGTTCATTTATTCTGGCAGCCGGATTTGTGTTCTTCATAAACCCATATAATATAGTTCCGGGTGGCGTCTACGGAATTGGCATTGTTGTGCATCATCTTACCAAAGGTACTTTTCCTTTTTGGCCTTCCGGAATTCCAATTGGTTTGTTTGGACTGGTTTTGAATATACCATTAACCATTTTAGGTATTAAGATTCTGGGACCAAGGTTTGGTGTCAAGACTATTATTGGTTTTGTTCTTACCTCTGTATTCATGGATTTATTAACATATTTCATAGGTGAAAACGATCCTTTGGGGTTAGCTGAAGATGTCCTAATGGCTTGTGTATTTGGCGGTGTGCTTATTGGCTTTGGGCTTGGATTAATCTTCAATGCTAAAGCCACTTCAGGTGGATCAGATATTGTAGCAATGATTATTTCCAAATATACCAGGTTACCACTGGGACAATTAATGATCTATGTTGACTCAGCAATTGTGTTATTTGGCCTTGTCGTATTTAAGGATTGGAAAATACCGCTCTATTCATGGATAGTCATATTTATAACCGGAAAAGTGATTGATGTAACCATGCAGGGCGTCAGTTATGATAAAATGCTCCTGATTATTTCAACTGAATTTGAGCTTATCAGGAATAAGATTATTAATGACCTGCACAGGGGTGGTACTTATATTCCTGGCAAAGGCATGTATAATAATAATGATAAAACCATCATTTTCACTGTTTTAAACAGAAGAGAACTTGCTATGCTGCAAGAGTATATACATCAAACCGACCCCAATGCATTTGTTACTGTTGTGGATGCAAACGAAATCCTTGGAGAAGGATTCCGCAGTCTGAGCGATAAAGTGTCGGAATTATAATCACTAAAATTCGAATAAGAAATGCCTTTTTTACAAAAAGACCAGATGTTTACGAGGAAATGGTTCATTTCCTATATTTTAATCACAGTAGGAACATTCCTTGTTGCAACCGGCTATGTTTATTTCATTACTCCTTACAGAATTATACCGGGGGGTATATATGGCATCTCTATAGTTTTGCATTATGTATTCGGAACCCCTGTTGGATTCACCGC
Source organism: Lentimicrobium sp. (assembly GCA_035298745.1). Classification (GTDB taxonomy): domain Bacteria; phylum Bacteroidota; class Bacteroidia; order Bacteroidales; family Lentimicrobiaceae; genus Lentimicrobium. The sequence continues at coordinate 38,380 of DATGXS010000021.1, forward strand.
ATTGCTTTTTAATATACCTCTTACTATTATTGGTACAAAAGTTCTTGGGCCACGTTTTGGCACAAAAACAGTGGTTGGTTTTATACTGACATCCGTTTTTGTCGACTTATTGTCTTACTTTTCTCAATACAAACCCCTTGTTGAGGCTGATCCTCTTTTATCGTCAGTATTTGGCGGTGCATTAATTGGTGCCGGAGTTGGTTTGATTTTTAAATCTAAAGCAACATCAGGAGGCTCAGATGTCATAGCAATGATTATAGCCCGTTATACTAAAATGCCCCTCGGACAGCTAATGATGGCAGTTGATTCAGTTATAGTACTTATCGGTTTTGTTGCATTCGGCGATTGGCGTATTCCATTATATTCATGGATAACCATTTTTGTGATGGGTAAAACAATTGATGCTGTTTTATCAGGTGTAAACTATGAAAAAACAATCTTCATTGTGTCAGAAAAACATCAGGAAATAAGGGATAAGATCATCAATGACCTGAACAGGGGCGGCACATTCCTTCAGGGTGAAGGTATGTTTAACGGGCAGCAAAAAAAGGTAATCTTTACCGTTGTAAATCGGCGTGAGCTTGCAATGCTTGAAGAATTTATTAACAAAATTGATCCGAAGGCATTCCTGACGATTATGGATGCACACGAAATTCTTGGACAGGGCTTTAAATCTTTACATGATAAGCTGGAAGATTAGCATGACTATCGTCTTGCTTACTTTTATTAAAGCACTTTAATTTGAGCCGGAATTAAAAAGCTATTTTCTGAACAGCTTCATAATATCGTTCCCATTTGCCAAAATCAGCAATCCAAACAGCAGAATCATGCCAACAATCTGTGCATATTCAAGGAACTTGTCACTTGGTTTGCGCCCGGTAATTATTTCATAGAGTAAAAACAGCACATGTCCGCCATCTAATGCTGGTATTGGCAAAACATTCAGAATTGCCAGCATAATTGAAAGAAAAGCGGTAAGGCTCCAAAAAGCTGCCCAATCCCATTCAGCAGGGAAAATGTTGCCAATAGAGATAAACCCGCCAACTGACTCGTAGGCTTTCACATCAGGCATAAAAAGAAGCTTCAGCTGTTTCAGGTAATTACCCATTTGTTTCCAGGTTCTGGTGAAACCAGCGGGTATGGCAGTCAGAAGATTGTAATCATGTTCTTTGATCTTAAACAGCTTTTCAAATTCCGGTCGGACACCAATTTTTGCATTTTCAGTCAATGTTACCGGAAAATTAATAGTGTCATTTCCTCTGATGGCCTTTATCTGAACCGGTTTTCCGGGAAACTTGTCTAATACTCCGGCATACTGGTCAAAGTAAGGGAGCAGTGTATCATTTACACCTATCAACCTGTCACCTTTCTTTGAGCCGGCTTTTTCAAGAGGAGAATCTTTCATAAATTCACCCACATAGAACGGCATACGCGGAGTGAGGAATCCGGGGGCCTGATGTTTCAGTAATTTTGCAATTGATCCGGCAGGAATGATTATGTTAAAAGGCTGGCCATCACGTTCTACCTGAACAGTTTTTGCATGATCGAGAATAATCTTACCGGGTATCTTATTAAAATCCTCAACATACTCGTTATCGATAGTGAGAATTTTATCGCCGTCTCTGAAGCCCATTTGTTCTGCAACAGAATCAGCCACTATTCCGTACCTGACTTCAGAAGTAGGCAGGTATTGTTCACCCCAAACCCATAGTAAACCAATGTAAATAGCGAAAGCAAGAAGAATGTTAACAGTGACCCCACCCAGCATAATGATCAGGCGCTGCCATGACGGTTTACTCCTGAACTCCCAGGGTTGTGCAGGTTGACTCATCTGCTCCTTATCCATCGATTCATCAATCATTCCCGATATTTTAACATAACCACCCAATGGAAGCCATCCCATTCCATATTCAGTCTCGCCCTTTTTAAATTTAAAAAGTGAGAACCATGGATTGAAGAAAAGATAAAATTTCTCTACCCGTGTTTTAAATATTTTGGCAGCAAGGAAATGACCGAACTCGTGAAATATTACTAAAATTGAAAGACTTAAAAGCAATTGAGCAGCTTTGATCACTATTTCCATATGAACTTTAAATAATTTCTAATTAACAAAGATAGTAAGTTAAGGTTTAGAATGGGCTGATTTGCAGATTTCACTTGCTTTAGCCCTGACAGCATAATTAGTTTCTAGCAGTGCATCGAGGTCTGGTTCTTTAATAAAAGCAGCAGCCTCCATGCACTCACTGATTATTTCAGGTATTGCATTGAATATAATTTTACCACATAAAAACGAGGCAACGGCAATTTCATTGGCAGCATTCATTATACATGGCATATTTCCTCCTTCATTAATCGCCTTATACGCAAGATCGATACATGGAAAAGCAATTCTGTCGGGCGATTCAAAGGTTAAACTGTTCACCTTATTAAAATCTATTCTACCAAAGTCAGCATTAAGTCTGTATGGATACGATAAAGCATACTGTATTGGCAGTCTCATATCGGCGAGGCCCAATTGTGCTTTCAAAGTTCCATCAGTAAATTGCACCATACTATGTATTATACTCTGCGGATGAACAAGGATATCAATTTGTCCGGGTTCCAAAGAGAAAAGCCATTTCGCTTCAATCATCTCAAGTCCTTTGTTCATCATAGTAGCTGAGTCAATAGTTACCTTATTTCCCATTGACCATTTTGGATGGTGCAAGGCCTGGGCAATAGTTACTTTTCCCATTTCAGTATGGCTCATTCCCCTGAACGGACCGCCAGAGGCAGTAAGGTAGATCTTTTCAGGTGAGCTTACTTCACCTGCAAGACATTGAAATATGGCTGAATGTTCAGAATCAACAGGAATTACAGGCACACTTTTAACAGCAGCCAGTTGTGTAATAATGTGCCCTGCTACAACAAGAACTTCCTTGTTAGCCAGTGCTACCGGCTTTCCTGCATTAATGGCAGCATATGTTGGTTTTAATCCGGCATATCCAACCAATGCAACAAGTACTATATCAAAAATGTCACTTTCCATCATCTGGCATAGTGACTCACTGCCTGTGTATACCTTAATATCAATTGGATCAAGTGCCGACTTCACAATATCGTATTGATCGGCATTAGTAATAACCACTGTATCGGGCTTGTATTTTATTGCCTGCCTGATAAGCAGATCGGAATTGATATTTGCGGCAAGCAGAGTTATCTCGAACAGATCGGGGTGGCTGTCAATAACCTCGAGAGCCTGAGAACCAATAGAACCTGTAGAACCAAGAATGGCAATCCTTCTTTTCATCAAAAGATCATTTAAAGATCACGAAGTTTTCAGGATCCACCGGATTCCCATTTATCCATAATTCAAAATGCAGATGAGGGCCGGTTGAGTATTCGCCCGATTCACCTATTATAGCGATACTTTCACCCGCTTTGACCCTGGAGCCTTGTTTTCGTAAAATTACCGAGTTGTGCTTATAAACGGTCACTACGTTGTTAATATGCTGTACTGCAATAACATTTCCTGTTGCAGAGCTCCATTCCGAAAAAATTACTGTTCCATCAAAAGCCGCTTTAACTGCTTCATTTTTAGGTGCTGCAATATCTACTCCAAAGTGCTTTGCATTGGCATTAAAATGGTTGGTGATAATGCCCTTTACCGGTGGAAAGAAGCTTGGAATGCCCACTGCTGATAAATTTCTCTTATCGCTGCCAACAGGATTAAGACTAAACTGGTTGCTTTTTTCAAATTCGGCTCTGAGAAGTGAATCTTCCCTCGACTTCTTAATCTTTATATTGGTATACCTGGTATAATCCGTTGAATCTGTATTTGCAGGATTACTAACTTCATAATCAGTTTCACCTGCCAGAACCTTTTTCATGTTTGTGATGTAAAGGTCTTTGCTTCTGTAAGCTTCTTCCAGTGAGTCGGCTTTTAACTGCAGTTCGTAGAGATCTTCCTGAACATTTGTGTCATTATATCCGGGTATATACTCTTTCAAGGGTGTAAATGCTATCAGGTAAGTTGTGAGAAAAATAAGAATAATGGCAAGCATTCCCAAAACTACAAACACATTAAGCCTGGATAGCCTGAAAGAGAGTTTCTCTTCAAAGGTATCTTCATTTAGAATTACTAATCTGTATTTATCCCTGAGTTTTTGATACCAATGCACTCTTTTATCAGGAACTTCACTTTCAATTTTTTTCTTACGCGAAGCCATTTAACGGTTCTTGGAATTCAGGGCAAAGATACATAAATATGCTCAAACAGTGATAGAAACCGAAATGGCTGATAAGTTGATAATCTAGCGTTTTATCAATTTGTACAGTTCATTTAAAAACAATGGCAAGAGTCCAAGTGAAATTGCTGCAATCCATCCTTTCATATCAGGCATCTCTAATCCAAAAGCTTTTTGCATAAAAGGTATACCAACTACGAGAAGTTGAGCAACTATTCCAAATACAATAGCCCCTATCAGATATTTATTCCCAAAAACTCCAAGAGTAAAAATTGATTTGGTCTGACTTCGCATGGCCAGGCCATAGAACATTTGACTAGCAACAAGAACCATAAATGCCAGTGTACGTGCATTTGACAACACCTCTTCCGGCACTTTATCAAACGGACTGTATCCGTTCTCATAATAGCCGTACCAGAATGCAACAATTGTTAGTAATCCAATAACTACACCCCCTAAAATGGCATGTAGTCCGGCTCCTCTTCCAAAAAAGCTCTCTTTTGGATTCCGGGGCTTCTCAAGCATAACATCAGGATCGCCTTTATCCATACCCAGGGCAATAGCCGGCAAAGAATCGGTAAGCAGGTTAATCCAGAGGAGTTGTGTCGCCAGCAGCGGCACTTGCCATCCCATAAGCAAAGTGACAAACATTGCAATAACTTCACCCAGATTACAAGTAAGCAGAAAAAGTACAGCTTTTCTGATATTATTATAAATGTTTCTGCCCTGTTCAATTGCTGTTATAATAGTTGAAAAATTATCATCAGTAAGTATCATATCTGCTGCACCCTTTGCAACATCAGTACCGGTTATTCCCATTGCAACTCCAATATCAGCAGCATTTAATGAAGGCGCATCATTTACACCATCGCCGGTCATTGACACAATATTACCATTGGCTTTCAATGCTCTCACAATCTTAACTTTATGCTCAGGCGATACCCTTGCAAAAACACGGTAATCAGATACACGCCCGGCAAATTCCTGATCACTGAATTTTTCAATTTCCTGACCTGTCACCGCCTGTTCAATATGATCGGCAATATTTAATTCATCAGCTATTGCAAAGGCCGTGTTTTTATGGTCCCCGGTAATCATTACAATTGTAATCCCTGCTTTTTTTGCCAACTCAATAGAAGGCTTGACTTCCTCCCTGGGCGGGTCAATCATTCCGACTAAACCAATCAAAATAAGATCTTTTTCCATCTCTTCTGCCGGCACTTCACCATTCACCGGCTTATATGCCGCACCAAGAGTCCTCAGGGCCTCCAAAGACATTTTCTCGGTTGCCTGCCTGAATTTCTCACGATGGCTGTCATCCATAAGCACAGTTTGACCGTTTTGTATAACATGTGTCGAGATTTTTATCAGATTATCAATAGCGCCCTTTGTATAGACTGTGAACTTTCCATCAGCCTCAGTAAGTGTCGACATTAATTTTCTCTCTGAGTCAAAAGAATTCTCGCCAATTCTTTTTTCTCTTGTGAGCATTTCCTTCCTGTCGAGATGCAGGGTATCGGCAAATACCAGAAGTGCTATTTCTGTTGGGTCACCGGTGCCCTTGCCATTCTCAAATGTTGCATCAGATGACAGTATGAAAGATTCAGCCAGGAGCCTCACATCGTCACCCAATTTAAGATTAGTGTCACCGGCAGGTTGATTGTTTTCACTTTTTTTTACTTCTTTATCATTATCAAGTGTAAAATATCTGACCACCGTCATTTTATTTTGTGTAAGGGTTCCGGTTTTATCAGAACAGACAATATTTACGGATCCTAAGGTTTCAACTGCCGGTAACCGCCTTATGATAGCATTCTTTTTTGACATGGTTGTTACCCCTATAGAGAGAACTACAGCAACAATGGCCGCTAATCCCTCCGGAATAGAAGCAACGGCCAGTGAAACGGATGTAAGGAACATTTGGGCTAGATCCCTTCCCTGAATGGCTGAAAGAATGAATATAAAAGCACAAATACCTATAGCTATCTTTCCCAGCATTTTTCCGAGTTCATCAAGTCGTATCTCAAGTGGGGTTTTTACATCTTCATCATCAACCAGGAAATTGGCAATTTTACCCACTTCAGTATCCATACCCGTTGAAGTTACAATACCTTCTCCCCTGCCATAAGTGACTAAATTTGACATAAACGCCATATTTTCACGATCACCCAGCGGTGTATCAGCCTCATAAAGCAGATCAGCAGATTTTTCAGAAGGAACAGATTCTCCGGTAAGAGCAGATTCTTCAATTTTAAGATTCATACTGCTGATAATCCGAATATCAGCTGCTACATACCTGCCCGCATCAAGAATAAGTATATCGCCTGGAACAAGGGTTTCAGATTCAACTTCACTCACAATTCCATCTCTTCTTACCAAAGCTTTTGGTGACGACATTTTTTGAAGTGCTTCAATAGCCTTTCCTGCCTTGACTTCCTGAACAACACCCAAAACAGCATTAACAATAATCACCAGTATGATTATAACAGCATCAATATATTCTCCTAAATATACAGTAATTAAAACCGCAGCAAGTAAAACATAGATCAGCCAGTCGCGTAACTGTTTAATAAAAATTGAAACAATACTTTTCTTCTTTCCGGCTTGAAGTTTATTTGGCCCGTATTTTTCCCGGCGTTTAACTAGTTCATCAGAGCTTAATCCCCTTAAAGGATCTGTGTTAAATTCTGTTAGAACCTCTTCTTTTGCTTTTGTATACCACATAAATAAAATTAAATCGGTTTTGCCTGAGTCAGCAAGGGTTAATCGGGCTTTTTAAAGATACATTGATTTTTGACGGATCTGTGATCAATTGACAATGAATAAAACACCCTTTATGAACAAAGGTTAACTATCTTTATTACGAGAATTTCGGCACATGAGAGGTTAAAGCCAAAGAAAAGAGAACTTTATGCCTGCGTTTCAGAAAAATAAAATATTTTTGCAGATTAACAGTTATAAGGTAGAAAAAGTAAATCAACATTCATTGGCTGCTAAATACCGTTTCATCCGTTATGTTTTGCTGTTGCTGATCACATCAGCACTGGTAACTGCATGTTCTACAAAAAAAAATACTTTCACACGAAGGGTCTACCATAACCTGAATGCTCACTTTAACGCTTACTGGAATGGCAACGAAAGCCTGAAAGAAGGCGTCAGAGAACTTACCAAACAGGCAAAAGACAATTATATAGTGGTTTTGCCGGTATACAACTATGGTACACAAAGTAATGCCACCGCTGTTAATGCCAACATGGACAGGGCAATTGAGAAAGCATCAAAGGTGATACAGCGTCATTCAATGTATTTCAATGATAAAGAATACGTTAAATGGGTAATGTACAGCTATCTACTGATTGGTAAGGCCAATTACTTCAAGCAAGATTTTAACGCTGCAAGGCGTGCCTTTGAATTTGTTGCAGAAAGATATCCAAACGATCCTGTCAGATACGAAGCACTTTTATGGGCAGGTCGTTCCTATCACAAATTAAAACAGTATGAAAAGGCTGTGGCCACTTTTGACCAATTGAATGATGAGTCAAAGACCGTACTTCTTCCCTGGTCTGTTAGAAAAGGTCTGCCAATTGCCTATGCTGATATGTATATTGCTCAGGGTAAGTATACACAGGCCCGTGAAAAAATTGAATCAAGTCTTCCAATGCAATCCGGATCTAAGTTTAAGACGAGATTATATTATATCCTGGGACAGCTTTATCAGCTTGAAGGAAAGGATAGTCAGGCAACCGAATATTTTACGCTAGCTATAAAAGGCACACCCAGCTTTGAAATGGCTTTCAATGCCCGGATCAATCTTGCAAGAGTATATGATGCAGGCCGAAGTGACCGAAAAATGATAGTCAATGAGCTCAATAAAATGCTCAAAGATGCCAAGAATGAAGATTTCAGAGACCAGATTTATTTTGCATTGGCTGATATAGCCTTAAAAGAAAAAAATGATACTCTCGGTATTAAGTATTTAAGGCAGTCAGTTGCTTCAAGTGTTGACAATGATTTCCAGAAATCAACTTCAGCTTTAAGATTGGCCGATATTTATTTTAATAATCAGCAGTATACATTTGCACAAATCTACTACGACACTACTCTCAATTACCTTCCAAAAGAGTATCCTGATTATGAAAAAATTAGCAGCCGGACCGAAATTATTTCCAGGCTTGTTGAAAATCTCCATACCGTGCAAATGCAGGACAGTTTGCAGAATCTTGTGAATATGCCTGAAAGTGAACGGTTAAAAATTATTGATGAAGCCATTGCCCGTTATGTTAAGAAAGAAGAAGAGGCTCAGAAGAAAGCTGAACAGGAACGTTTGGCTATGGAAGCAGGTATAGCACTTGGTGGAAAAAGAGTGTCAGATATTGAAGGTCAAACCACTATGGGTGGTGGTGGATGGTATTTCTATAACCCTTCGGCAATTGGAATGGGTTATACTGAATTTACCAGAAAATGGGGACGTCGGAAACTTGAAGATAACTGGCGACTTAGCAATAAACGGGTAATGAATTGGGACCAGATAGCCGAGGAAGGTGCTGTCAGTGATTCTACTGATACAGACGGAAAATCGAAAGGAAGTGGCAGTGATATGAAGAGCAGAGCCACTTACCTGGCCAATCTTCCTAATACACCTGAAAAAGTTGAAGCCAGCAATATTCAGATCGGTCAGGCACTTTTTAATGCAGGCATGATTTACCTTGAAGAGCTAAATGATCTTCCTAAGGCAGAATCGACGTTTAGTAACCTTATTACAAGGTTTCCGGCCGACTCAAATGCACTCCAGGCAAATTACCACCTTTACAGGATTAATCGTGACCAGGGTGATTCGGTTGCCATGCTGAGCTATAAAAATGACATTATTAATAAGTATCCCGACAGTGACTATGCCAAAATACTTATCGATCCTGATTATAAAGCTGAACTGGAAGCTGCAAACAACAGGGTTAGAACGCTGTACGAAGAAACCTATCAGGCATTTAACTCTGAATTATACAGAACTGTGATCATTTATAGCAACGATGCAATATCTAATTATGCAGGCAATGAACTGATACCTCAGTTTGCTTATTTGAGAGCACTGGCTTTGGGTAAGACTATAAGCCAGGATACCATGAAGATTGAACTGGCGTCAATTGTGAAAAATTACCCTACTTCACCTGTGGTTCCATATGCTAATATTCTGATCGGACCACAGCCAAAGATGAGCAATAAAGAACTGGCCGGGGCGCTGGGCGATCAACCTAAAGAAGAACCTATTAACCTTTCAATGTACTCATATGACAGGGCCGCATCTCATTTTTATGTACTCATTGTTGATGGTGAGGCTGTTAATGTTTATGGTATTAAAGTGAGAATAAACGATTTCAATTCAAGGAATTACAGCGTTAAAAATCTTCAGGTTAACAGTGTTATTCTTGATGGAAATAAACAAATGATCACTATCAGCAGCTTTGCTAACAGCGAAGATGCAATGACTTATTATAACCATATAAGTTCTGACAGTTATATATTTTCAGGAATTGAAGAAGGCACTTTTGACCAGTTTGTTATTTCTTCATCCAATTACCCTGTATTTTTTAAGGATAAGAAAGTACCAACGTATACACTATTTTTCCAACAGAACTATCTAAACAAGAAGTAAAACCAACATTCATATATCAATGGCCAAAAATAACATACCCGAAGCCCCTCCTTCAGCTAACCTGATTCAATCAGGTACACTGATTACAGGTGACATTGAGTCTAATGGAAACATCAGGATTGATGGAACATTAAAGGGAACAGTAATTGCAGGTGGTAAAGTGATTTTAGGTTCAACCGGAACCGTTGAAGGTGAAATCAACTGTATTAATGCAGACATTGAGGGCCGTGTAAATGGTCTCATTAATGTAAAAGAATTGCTCTCATTGAAATCAACCGCAGTTGTAAGTGGTGATATCTATATCAGCAAATTATCAATTGAACCTGGCGCACGATTTACCGGTACATGCCGAATGGATGGTATTCCGGCAGAACCTTCTGCCCCGGTTTTTGAAAAAGTAGCTATTGAGCAGTAAAAAGAAAGATAGTAAGATCCCGTTCTTTAAAAGAAAGTCATCTGTTGATCAAAGCGGGAACCAAAATGATTTGCCTGGGGGCAACCCTTATAGCGCGTATGCACGATATTGGGGAATGGCGGTTCAGATGATCTTTATTATTGCAGGTGGGAGTTTTGGAGGTTACCTCCTCGACAAATGGCTTAATCTACCTTTCCCTATCTTCACACTGGTTCTTTCACTTGGCTCCGTAGCATTGGCAATCTGGCTCTTTATCAGGGAATTCAATAATCAGGAAAAACAATGAATAACATTACAAGGTCTTTTTTAAAGCAACTATTAATTGTTGCTTCCATTTTTGGGATCATTATTACCGGTGTTGTACTTACAGTGCCGGCTAAATATGTCTCACCAACCCTGCCGTATCTTCTTATTTTTCATACAGCAGCAACCCTTACTTCATTTTTATACATCCAAAAAAAAACAAGCCAGTCGCCAAAGAAATTTGTTAATGTTTATCTGGCCAACACCACAGTCAAACTACTGCTCTATCTTGTAATACTTATGGTTTATGCCATGAACTATTTTCATGATGCCATAAACTTCATCGTTAGCTTTTTTATTTTTTATGTAGTGTTTACAATCTTTGAAGTTATCCATTTGTTAAAAGCAAATAAGAATCTGAGCGGCTTAAAGGAGTAAGCTAAAACCTCATTTTATTTAATTTTTGAAGGAAACAAAGAATCATGATCTATATCACCCGACAAGAGCAATTCAATGCAGCTCACCGGTTATTTAAGCCTGAACTTACCGATGCTGAAAACCTGGAAATATTTGGTAAATGCTCAAATCCAAACTGGCACGGTCATAATTATACCCTTTTTGTTACTATAAAAGGGGAAGTTAATCCTGAAACCGGTTTTCTGATTAACCTTAAAACACTCAGTAAAATCATTAATGATAAGATCATAGAGAAAGTTGACCATCGTAACTTTAATCTTGAAGTCGACTTCATGCAGGGTGTTATTCCATCAGCTGAGAATATTGCAATAGAAATGTGGAAACAAATTGAAGGCACAATTCTTGATTATGGTGCTCAGCTGCATTGCATCAGGCTCTATGAGACTGACAAGAACTATGTTGAGTATTATGGATAATGCAAAAAAGAAAATAACAATAATGGGTAAAGAACTCGAAGATGGATTAAATGACATGGCCACCGAGAACATGATGGATGACTATGCAATTGAAGTTGGCTATCACCGTCGTGATACCTATAACCCTAAAACAATCGTTAAATTAGGAAACCACTATAAAGAGATTCTTAAACTGATAGGCGAAGATCCCAATCGTGAAGGTCTTTTAAGAACCCCTGAGCGAGTTGCCAAGGCAATGCAATTCCTTACTCACGGGTATGACCTTAACCCTGAAGAGATACTCCGCTCAGCCATGTTTAAAGAAGATTACAGGCAAATGGTGCTGGTAAAGGATATTGAGATCTACTCAATGTGCGAACACCATATGATACCATTCTTCGGTAAAGCACATGTGGCATATATACCTAACGGGTATATTGTGGGCTTAAGCAAGATACCACGTGTTGTTGATGCTTTTGCCCGCCGTCTGCAGGTACAGGAAAGACTCACAACCCAAATAAAGGAAGCAATTAACAATACCCTTAAACCCCTTGGCGTTGCAGTAGTTATTGAAGCCCAGCATATGTGCATGAGTATGAGGGGAATCCAAAAACAGAATTCAGTTACTACTACTTCTGACTTTACAGGTGCATTTTTAGTTGACAAAACCAGGGCTGAATTTATACATCTTATTGGTTCACGACTTCATTAAAAGTAACCAATCACTTTTTAATTTTTTACTTTTTCATTTTTCCCTTTTTCCTTTTTCCTTCAGCATGCACATTGATCCTTTTAAATTGGAAAGATATTTTGCCCGTTATGAATTTAACGTAAAATATCTTCTTTCCAGTTCTGACTGCGACGGCTTTAGCATGCAATATGTTCTTAACGCGGCTGAACATGGTGAACTTAAGTTATGGGACAGCCTGACACTTGGCTATACCGACTCACTTGGTCACCCATTGCTTCGCGAAGCAATTTCAAAACATTACAACTCAATAAAACCTGATGAAGTTTTTGTACTCTCGCCCGGCGAAGCCAACTTTATCCTTATGAATGTTTTATTGAAGCCGGGTGATGAAGTAGTGTGTATGCGCCCTGCATACCAGTCATTATATCAGGTAGCCAGCTCGCTGGGGTGCAATCTTGTTCATTGGGAAATGACTGCAGATGGCAGTTATAATACAGATGACCTTTCGAAATTAGTGACATCCAAAACCAGGATGCTCATCGTCAATTTCCCCCATAATCCTACCGGATATTATCCATCAAAGGAAGAACTCAACAGGATCATTGAAATAGCAAGGAAAAACAACACTTTTATTTTCTCTGATGAGATGTACCATAAACTGGTGGATGACCCTGCCCATCTTAACGATTCAATGGCCGATCTTTATGAAAATTGCATCAGCCTGTGGGGAACTGCCAAATCATTTGGCCTGGCCGGATTAAGAATAGGTTGGGTAGTTACGCATAACAGAGAACTGCTCGCGAAAATGCAGCATTACAAGGACTACTTCACCATTTGCAACAGTGCACCCGCTGAGGTTCTGACAATGATAGCCCTCAATAATAGTGAGAAATTTATTGAAGTTAACCTGACCAAAATAAGAGAGAATAAGAAGCATTTTGCTGCGTTTGTAAACCGTCACCCCCAGATTTTCCCTTCATATAAAGAGACCTCCGCCGGTTCTACTGCCTTTGTTGAACTCAATACAGGAAAGGCCACCTTGCAATATGCAGAAGAGTTAGTACAGGAAACAGGCATCATGCTGGTGCCGGCTGAGATGTTTGAATACGGACAAAAGCATATCCGTATTGGTTTTGGCAGAGCAAACATGCCCGATGCCCTGTCAGTATGGGAATCCACTTTCTAAACTGAAGATCCCTAATATTTTTGCAGCCTGCCGGTAATGGAGCCGACTTTTCAGCCTTTCTTCAAAAGTATTATCTTTGCGCCACTAAAAATTTAACTGATCAAAGTATGAAAGCATATGTATTCCC
>DATGXS010000022.1:0-1895 GCA_035298745.1 Lentimicrobium sp.
AAAGGAATAGAACTTCAACTGTCTTATAATGGAAGCGCTGGGAAAGATTTTACTTACAATGTTTCCGGTTCTTATGCCTACAATAAAAACGTAGTAAATAATATCCCAACTGCTGATGGAATTATTCACGGTAGTACAAACAGTTTATTTGTAAATGGTCCTGAATTTTTCCGTGCTGCTGCAGGAAACCCTATTGGATATTTCTGGGGTTATCAGACTGCAGGAATTTTTCAGAATGTAGCAGAGGTTGAATCCTGGAAAGGTAAAAACGGCGCAATGCTTCAACCATCTGCACAACCGGGTGATATAAAATATGTGGATTTAAATGGAGATGGCCAGATTAACGCCGATGATAAAACAAATATTGGCGACCCTAATCCCCATCATGTTTTTGGTTTTAGATTTTCCGGGAGTTACAAAAATTTTGATCTTTCTGTTACAACCAATGGCGTAGCAGGTAATAAAATTGTTCAGTCTTATCGTGGTCCTGGTCAATGGGCTAACTGGACCTCTGATATCCTCAGCCGTTGGCATGGTGAAGGAACTTCTAATACAATGCCCCGTATAACTCAGAATACTTCGAACTGGGTAGAATTTTCAGATCTCTATATTCATGATGGAAGCTATTTAAGAGTTTCAAATATTACACTCGGATACAATTTTGCAAAAGTTATAAGATGGAAAAACTTAAGCCAGTTCCGCTTATACGCAGCCGTTCAAAACCTGGTTACGTTTACAAAATACAGCGGTATGGATCCTGAAGTTGGTGCATCTTCTTACGATGCCAGTGGTGCTTATTTTGGACAAGGTGTTGATAATGGATTTTATCCACGTCCCCGGGTTTATATGGTAGGTGTAAATATTATTTTCTAATTGAAAAAAAAACTTGATCATGAAAAGAGTAAGGGGGGTAAATCATAACATATAAATATACTGCTCTCTCATTTTGTGCGAAAATGCACAACTGGTGCGGGTTTCAGCCGATTCGAGCAAATTGACGAAAAAAAACATAGCGTTGAATTTGCTTTAATTCTCCTTTAACCGTTTGCGGTTCTGTTCCTCCATGAGCGTGAGGCGACCTTCCAAGTCGATTAAACGGTTGTACATCTCTGCCGGTGGCCGCATTTGCCGGGAAATAAACCCGGTGACGTACCAAATTTCCAATATATCCTGCGGATCAACGACCATTGTAGGGAACTCATCACGATCCTTATAGTTATCTGATTTGAGTATCAGTTTTCCATCATTTTCGAGCCTGTTCAAAACACGCTTAACCACCACTCCTTCGCTTTTTGTTACAATAACATACAGCCTATCATCCCGTACATCCCGCAACTGCTCTACAAAGGAGCCGATTACCATATCTCCATCGTGTAATGTTGGATACATACTTCTTCCACCCACTTCGAACAAACGGAACGTTCCATTATTGAGACCAGGCAGGCGGTAAGCTGGTAGTTTTCCGATGAATTTAGGATCAGCATACCCGTTGAGATAGCCTGCTCTTGCTTTCACCGGCACCATTACCACATTTTCATTGCCCTGCGTGTCTAAAGTGATCACTTTGGGCATTTTGGATGCCGAATAAGCGGGTGTTTCAGCTTCACTCGCCACACGCTTCACACCCTCAATTATTGGTAATAGGTTACTATTCCCCTTACGGGTTAGGTTACCATTAGCCTGTAAATCTTCACTTTTTGGGTTTTCGATTAGATTACCTGCCGCCTCAAGGTCGGTATGCAGCAAGTCTGTTTCTGTAACGCCAAGATATTTGGCAATTTTTACGAGATCATCAACCGATGGAGTGGATGTGTCACCTTCCCAATTACTGACTGTAGTTCGCTTAAAACCAATGGCAGCAAGCATTTCAGCTTGGCTTTTGTTGGCTCTTTTGC
>DATGXS010000023.1:0-25087 GCA_035298745.1 Lentimicrobium sp.
TTGTAAATTGCTGTTGCCCCCATCGTTTAGTTTTTTAAGTTTGCTAAGATAAAATTACTCTAAACCAGAGCGTTAGTCAAGTGTTGAGGATTAAAATCGGATTAATTCGGCTGAAGTAAAAAGGAAAAAGGCCTTCACTCACCTTGGCTAGAATAGCCCCTCAGCCCCCGTGCCTCCTCTCCCGGAGGGCGAGGGGGAGGGAATTATTATTGCTGCACTATAAGTATTTCATAAGACTGCTCCGATTTATACAGATCAACCGGTTGGCTTTTTATCGAGTAGCCCAATTTATCACAATGCACATAAAATAGATTCTGTTTGTCGTAATCCGGTGTATATTGGAACTCAAAGGTGCCATCATTATTGGTAGTCATGTGAGCCACGGGTACAACGGGCGACGCGAACGTTGTATAACCTAATGAAACGTAAACACTATCAACCGGATTCCCATGTTCATCCAAAACAACTCCCGAAATGTGGAAAGACTTTACCTTTTCAGGTTGATGTTCCTTTTTACATCCTGAAAATAGAAACAGCGGAGTAATTAATAGCAATAAAATGAAGTTTTTCATAGGTTAATTTAGGTGAGTATTCACTTAGAATTTTATTAACTGATTAAGCCTTTCCGTCAATTCATGTCTAGATAAAATAACTCTGTCTTTCTTCTGATCAAAGATGGGTAACCAGGTCACAGGTTTCTTATAAAGCTTAATGAAATGGCGGGCTATAATATTATTGTCCAAGCAGTAAATTGTTTGTGCCGTGCAGGTGAAATCATCAATTGGTGTATGAATATTTTCTTTCTTAACGAATAGCTTGTAATGCATAATTGTCCGTTTAATAGTATAAATCCCAAAGCCCAGTATGTTTTCATACCTGATAAGGCTGTCTTTATGAAGATCCTTATCAAGAAAAAAAACTGTAACATAATGGTGTTTCCTATCGAGCGGCTCTGAAATATTAATTCCCTGCATTATACTATCATACACTGCTGGTGTGACCAGCAGTGCAGTTTTACTGATTGAATCACCCGATGGTAGCAGCTCAATTGACTTTTTAAAGTTCAGTTTATCAAGATTGAATTCAATGACTGCTTGTGTTGCACTAGGATTTGGTTGTGGAGTATTTATATGCCTTTGACATGCCGTTAGAATAAGAAGTGATGCGATTATACGGTATGTCATTGGTTAACAAATATATCCATTATAATTTCTGAAGCACCCCTTCATACACTTCAACCATACTAAGCAGCCTTTCAGAATAATTATAAATATCATCCAGACTGGCTATCTCAACTTTTGTTTCCTTTTTCTGATCATCAAAGAGACCAATATATTTTTTGATGCCGTTAAGGTATAATCTACAGATTGGCTTTCTATTGTTGTCCTCATAAATGATAGCAAAGTAGCTTTGAGCATCCCTTGAATGAATCTTAGACACCGGAATTTGCTTCCTTAGGATTGATTTTACAATCATAAATCCTTCAAGTTCCTCGACAGTAGTCACAACTTTGTTTTCAGGTTCTGTTATTGCTTCATTAAGAACAGTTGCTTGACTGACTTCTTTCTCTTTGTCCTTTTCATTATCAAGGGCTGATTTGAGACGTTCTGTAATTAGATCACTTATAATCTGAGAGTAGGATTTTTTTGTAAGATTAGTAAATTGCTCAAGCACTTTAGCTGTGATTACAGATGGATATACTTGTTTTGCAAAGTGTTTTACTAATTCAGGTGTTGGACTATTAAATTCAGCGTTAATCAGTGCCTTTAATTCGAGAGTGTATTTAAGCTCAGCTGCCGTATTAACTATGCTATCAACGTCAAAGTATGATTTATGGAACTTCTTTAGTTCCTCTACCTGATTATCCTTTATTTCTGTAATATTAAATTCCAGAAATGGCTTTTCATCCATTTTGTTAGGTGCAACCAAGTCGGAATAGAACTTATAGATTATTCCATTAGTAAGTAAACCAAACCTGGCTTTTGAAACATGAAAATACCTTAACAACTGTCCGTCATGTACATCAAGATTTTGTTGCCAGTGCTTGCACTCAATCAAAATGGTTGGTCTGCCATCTTTAAATATTGCATAATCAATTTTTTCACCTTTCTTAATTCCAATGTCACAAATAAATTCAGGCATTACTTCAACCGGATTGAAGACATCATAACCTAAGCATTGGATGAAAGGCATGATAAATGCATTCTTCGTTGCTTCTTCAGTTGTAATCTGGTCTTTGAGTTTGTTAACTCGTTCACTGATTTGTTTGATTTGGTCTTTGAAATCCATGGTGGTTGCGTTTAAATACTTACCGTGCTTTTATGTTAAAGAGCAAACTTAGTGAATAATGGGCTTTGTAGGTTGATTTAAATGAAAAAAATTTATCTGTAAATGATTAATCTCCATAACTACTTAAATATCTGAATAAAAGCAATGAGGAATTGTCCCTTAGATTATTTCATGATCATCGTTTTGTTAATTGCGCTCAATGGTTGGTTAGATTAGTCTGAGATCAGTCTGCAATCACATTACCTCAGCACCATGCAGGCTTCACACCGGCTTTATGTCGGCACTACTCAAGCTGCATAAAGCTGATTTAGTGCGTGTTTAAAGATGATATAGCTCTTATGTAGCATTGTTGCAGGCAAATCCCGGTTTTATTAGGCATGAATCACTAGTTTTAAAGTAATTACATAGAATTTGTTGTCTTGACATTGTTGTTGAGGTCTGGATGAGATAAGGCACCCACAATACTGGATCAGCAAAGGTACAGCTTCGTATCTTGTTCGAACTGGTTGATTAAATCATATATAGAACCGGAACGAAGATGATATAGCGCTGATATACCAAAGTTGAAGACAAATCTCAGGTGAGGAAACAGCAGCCCCGGCCAAACCGCCCCCAATAAATCGGCGCCTCTTATCGGTGAATATTTTTGCTGGTATACAATTTTTACAAATCAAATTAAACTCAAAAAAAATTCGCCTAACAGACTCTTCAAAGTCATCGCGAGATGACATAGAACCTTTAGGTTCTTCTATTTTTGTTTTTAGTTTATGTTTATGTTTATTAATAGGGGCAGTTTGAGGTCCCATTTGAGGTCCCATTTGAGTACCCTTTTGAGTACCCATTTGAGGTCCCATTTGAGACCATTCTTGAGACCCATTTTGAGGCTCAATTTGAGGGGCTAAATCCGACTCATTTTTCAAAGCCAAGTAACTTTGTAATATTCATTTTTTCTTCTAAGAACCATTAAATCCTGCAAAAGCCATAAGTGTATAACTTGCCGAATTATGTGAAGGACCGTCGGAAGCGTCATGTTTTTCGGGAACCGCAGTTCCACAAAACATGACCCATGCGACGGTCCCCGAGTGGAGCTGGTGTTGTAATAGCAGCGAAGCTGCCAATTACAGCACCAAAGCGCAATCGAGGGGTGGTGGGATTAAGAGAAGCAGCCAGGAACAGCGAATCTCCTTCTATAGAGTAATTCAATAAATGGCGTTTTTCCTAAAAAAGGAATTAAGTATTTGGAACAAACGTTAAATGTATTTTATACATTTGTGTTGTAGGCGTGAGCAATTGCACATTGATAAACTAACTTAACAACCGCATTAAAAATGAGAAAAGCTATCTCCATTGCACTTTGCTTATTAACAGCTGTTTGGACTTACGGACAGTCTTTGCATGATCAGTTTATTGGTGTAAATATCCTGCAATTGCCTGCTCTGACACTCAATGCAAACTACTCGATGGAATCCAAGCCATTTCTCACACCAACAGTTGATGTAGGTTATGCCTTTAATTACCAGAATAGTTTTGACTTTATTGGTAATATACTAACAACTCATTGCAAATGTGAAAATGATGGTTACCATGTGGAGAACCTAACAGGCGCTTACCTGAAATTCGGAACATTCCTGAATCTGAGAAAATCATTTGAAACGAATAATTTCTTTCATCTGGGAGTTTTTCTAACCAATTCACTTGTGCATGAAAGTGGAGATTACCGGCCTCAGGGGGAAAGCGAACCGGATCTACAATCACTTACCCATACGATTTATGTTCCCGGATTTAGTTTTTCAGGCGGTTATGAATTCTCCTTTTTCAGGAAATTGAAATCGAATATTGATTTTCAGATTTCTTTACCCGGCAAAAACTATGAAGAATTGTATGGGTACAGAAACTTCATCCCAGGCATGGGTTATAGAGACTTTGAAAAATATTGGTTCCCGATGCTTATATGGAATATAAAATACAAGCTGTGAAAGGACACTTTGTATTATTCACCTGGGTCGTGGTGAGCCAAAATGGGCAATGTTGGTAACAATTAATAAAATATGGAGAAACAATTTTATGCAGTTTATTTAAACCCTTTAAGACCGGACTTTGCAACGACAATGACTGAAGGTGAAAGGGAAATCAATAGATACGAATATTTTCAAATGAAAGCTATCGTTCCTGATATTTCGATATACTGAGAACCAAGTTAAAAAAACCATGTAAGAATGACCGCAAAACAAATAACAATCAGGGACAAACAAGTTACAATCAATTACCTACAACAAGGACAAGGTGACACAACTCTTCTGTTTTTACACGGTTGGTGTATTGACGGAACTTATTGGGATAATCAGTTAGAATATTTTTCTGAAAATTACAATGCCATCGCTATTGACTTGCCGGGCTTCGGCAAATCCAGAGCCGATAGAACCAACTGGACAGTTGAAGAATATGCCAATGATGTAACAGCATTTATTGACGCACTGAACCTTAAGGATGTTGTAATCATCGGGCACTCTATGGCAGGTGAAATTATGCTAGAGACAGCTTTGACCAACAATCTCAAAATAGCAGGTGTTGTGGGTGTTGACAATTTCAAGTTCATTGACGTGGCAATTTCACCCGAACTAAAGAAACAAATGACCGACTTTTTCCCAATGCTGGAAAAGGATTTCAAAAATTCAGCACCTGTATATGCAGAAATGTTGCTTTTCCACCCAACAACTTCAAAGGAAGTGAAAGACAGGGTAAAAACTGATTTCGCAAATAGCAATCCTGGTATTGGCTATTCAGCATTCATGAACCAGATGCAATACGCTTTTACCGACCCACAAAGATTGGAACAGCTTAATTATAAGTTGTATCTCATAAATAGTGACGGTTTCCCAACAAATGAATCAGGACTGAAAAATCATTGTAAGAATAGTTTTCAAATAGAGACAATTTCCGCTACCGGACATTATCCAATGATAGAAAAACCGGTTGAATTTAATTCGAAATTAGAAAAATTGCTGAGGGAAATGAATTGCTGCTAATAAAGGCAAACTAATTACAGCCATTATGAGAAACAAAATATTCATCCTTCTATTATTCTTTTTCCCAAATATAGTCTTTGGACAGCTTTATAAATGTGACTCAATATATCATAATGAGGATTACACTATTATGGGAGGATTTAAGGATGGATTGAAGCATGGTGCATGGGACTTTAGATCAGACAGTGAACGCAAAAGACAGTTTATTAATGGACACTAGCTACACTAAAATTTCAATTATGAGAAAAGTAATTACAATATTGATAATAATGATTTCAATACCAGCCTTCAGTCAGAACCATTTTTTTGGGATGAAAGGTGGTATAATCCTGACAAACGTGAATTCAACCAATTTCATAAAAAACAATAATTATCGAACTGGTTATAATAGTGGACTGACTTACGAATACAAGTTGAACGATAGGTATAATTTGGGGGTAGACTTACTTTATTTCCAAAAAGGCTTTACTGATGATATAATATTTACAGACGAATATGGAAATACAATAGGAGAAAAGGCAACCAGTAAATTCAACTATGATTATTTGTCGTTGCCATTGAGAGGTGGAATTGAAATAGGTGATAAATTTTCGGCGTTTGCAAATCTTGGAATTGTCCCGGCTATATTGGTTGATGCAAAAACAATAATTCCTGCAATTGAAGGATTTTCTGAGGAGACAACGCATGATGTAACGGACAGGATTCCAAAATTTGACCTTGGTGGCTTGGTTGAGATTGGCGCTAGTTATAATTTAACAACAGATTTTCTACTATCTGCTACAATCGGATACCAACACAGTTTTACAAGTATTGCCACTGACAATTATTTTTCAGACTCAGAAATTCGACACTACGGAATGGCATTGTCAATTGGATTAAAGTACGCATTAAAAAAAGAATAAATTGCGCAGTCTATTTAGCTTCTTCTCTTAATCCAGCCGCCCCTCGATAAAAACCTGGGGACCGTCGCATGGGTGATGATTTTTTTAATCGCGACACTCCTTGTCGCAGTCTCTTCTTAAATTTGCTTCATCATCAAACAAACGGAGGAAATTAAAATGAATTCAGTAACCAGGAGAAGGGAAATTAAGCGTAACAGATTACCCATAAGACATCTTGAGCAAATTTTCAAAGACAATCGCAATATCAACATAGATTTACTTGCAAGATTCCAATCAGAACTAGATCTGGAAATCGTTGAAATCAGAACCCCTGAGAGAAGGTTTGTTTTTTAGTGACTAGTGACTAGTGACTAGTGACTAGTAACTAGTGACTAGTGACTAGTTGGTTGGTGTTTCAAATCTTAAAAGAACAAAACTTTGAACCTTGAACATTGAACCTTGAACATCATAGCAAAAGAACAAAACTTTGAACCTTGAACATTGAACCTTGAACAGGTCTTTAATCTCAAATCTCAAATCAAATATAATCTCAAATCTCAAATCAGAAATCTCAAATCATTTCCTACCTTGCAGTTAAATTTTTCTGCAGATGTCGAAACGTGAATCAATAACCCGGTACAGCCTGATTATTAAGAAACTCAGGAGGAGTCCGGCAAGTTTTGAAGAGATTGCTGATTACCTTGATTTGCAATCGGAGCTTGAGGAGTATAATTTCAATATTTCAAAACGTACATTCCAGCGTGACCTGAACGATATCAGGGAAGTCTATAAGATTGATATACGGTTTGATAAGTCGCAGAAGCAATATTACATTGATTTTGATGAGCAGCCTGAGATTAACGAACGTATACTGGAAGCTTTCGATACTTTTAACGCACTTAACATGAGTGACCGGCTGTCAAACGATATACACTTTGAAAAGAGAAAGCCGCAGGGAGCAGAGCATTTGTTTGGCATACTGCATGCCATTCGGAACAGGGTTAAACTCAGGTTTAATTATTATTCCAACTGGGACGATGAATCAACGGTGAGGCTGATTGAACCCCTGGCATTAAAGGAATTCAGGTACCGCTGGTACATACTGGGGGAGGATTCAAAAGACGGGAAAATTAAAACATTTGGGCTGGACAGGATAACAGAGCTGGAGATTAGTAAGCAAAAATTTGAATTCCCCGCTGATTTCAATGTGAACGAATATTTTAAGAACTGCTTTGGTATTATTAGTCCGAATGCCCCTTCACCAAGCATCATCAGGCTTGAGTTCAAACCCGTACAGGGGAAGTTCATTAAATCACTACCTCTTCATGAGTCGCAGAGAATAATTGCAGATACTGCTGACGGATTGGTTATTGAGCTTACGCTTTATCTTACATACGACCTTTTGATGGAGATTCTATCGTATGGTGGCAATGTGAAGGTGCTTGAACCTGAAGAATTTAAAAAACAGGTTAAGCTTGCGCACGAAGAAGGATTTAATTTGTATAACTTTGATATCTAGAAGTAAACCGAATATGATCTCAGGTTATGAAAACATCATTCCTAACAGCATTTTTACTGCTCATCATCAGCCCCCTCACTGGCCAGAACAGTCAGTGGAAACACTTTGTCAATTACGGTCAGGTGACATCCCTTGAAACATCAGATGGGAACATTTATGCAGGCAGCCCGAATGGAATATTATCCATTCAGGAATCGTCGAATTATATTCAGTACATAAATCAATCGCTGAATTTGCTTGCCGATGATATGATCTTTTGTCTGGCTGTTGATCAGTTCTTTGGTATTCACCAAATGATGGCAGGTACCTCTGCAGGTGTTACACATTTTACCGGGCAAACATACTCTACCTGGAATACCTCAAATTCAGGTATGCCCGGCGACTCCGCATTCGCACTGGCTGTTGAACCTGCTAATTATGATGGAATCGTTTGGGTTGGCACCAATAATGGTCTGGCAAGATTTGACAGGGCAACTAATACATGGACCACTTATAACATGGAGAACTCGGTACTGCCTTCAAACAGAATTCAGGCACTGGTAGTCGATGGGCAATATGTTAAATGGATAGGGACTGACAATGGCCTTGCCGGATTTAACGGTATGAGCTGGTCGGTTTTTAGTACATCAAATTCACCAATTCCTTCTGATAAAATTACTTCAATTGCCTACAAACCAACAGGTGGCATTTATATCGGCACCGATCAGGGTCTGGCTTTTTATGATTTAATGAACTGGACCATATATAACACAAGTAACTCTGAACTGCCTGATAATCATATTACAGGAATAAGTGTTGGAACCGATGGCAATGTTTGGGTATCTACTACTGGTGGTCTGGCAAAGCTGTCGAACAATCAATGGTTTACCTTTTTCCCACAGGTTAATTTCACTGCAGTGAAAATGCTGAACAATAAAATATGGGCCGGTACCCTGGATGGTAAAGTGTTGAAATTTAATGGAAATATCTGGGATACTATTTCAACTTCTGTGCCTGATCTTCCTGAAAATCAATACAGGGCACTTGTAATTGACAATCAAAACAATCCATGGGTAAGTACCAATAGTATGGGAATCTTAAAACTGACAGGATCATCATGGATAAGCTATACGGCTGAAAACTCCCAGCTTCCCGAAAACCGGGTTGACGCACTGGCAAAAGACGGACAGGATTATGTGTGGGCAGGTACATGGGGTGGAGGTGTGGCTAAGACTAACGGTTTTGACTGGACCATTTTGAATACAGCCAATTCGCAGTTACCAAACAATGATATTACATCGATAAGTGTAAGTCCATCTCAGGATGTGTGGTTTGGAACGTCGGGGAATGGTTTGGTACTTTTTGGCTATGACTACTGGGCTATCTTTGACATGGATACGTCCCCAATTCCTGACAATACCAACAAGTGTATTTTGAATGACAATGCAGGCAATACCTGGGTCGGCTATTCAGGAAAAGGGCTGGTTAAATACGACGGGGTAAATTGGACCACTTACACTGTTTCAAATTCGGGTTTGCCGAATAACACAGTAAATGCCCTATCAATAGATGAACTTACAGGAAAACTTTGGTGTGCAACAAATTACGGTGTAGGCGTTTTTGATGGTATCACCTGGACAGTTTATAATACTGAAAATTCAGGACTTCCCGGTAATGAGGTCAAGTCAATAGCCATTGACAATTATGGCACCAAATGGATCGGAACCCGTTTCAATGGACTCGTAAAATTTGATGGCACTAACTGGACCAATTATAATATTTCCAATTCAGGCATCAGCCAGAATTTTGTAAAAGCCATTGGTATTGACAATTACAATAATAAATGGCTCGCAACTCAATTTGGGATTTCTGTTTTTAATGAAAGCGGTGTCATAACCAGGGTTAAAAATTTAAAGGATAACTACGGTAATATCACCCTTTGGCCAAATCCTGCCAATGAGATGGTGAATATTGTATTGCCCGGAAATTTGAAAGGTCATGTTCAGGTATATAATTTACATGGAGCAATGATAAAGGCTGTTCCGATATTTGATGAAACAATAATTATTGACGTCCATGACCTGATATCAGGCATTTATATTGTGACATTTACGGGTGAAATTACTTCATATTCCGCCAAGTTGGTGAAATTATAAATATTGAACTATGTGAGGCAGTAACAGAAGAAAGCGCTTCAATATGTTGATAATCAGACTTTAATCAACAACAATTTTTTTGTTTTGGCGTTAAAGGAGAATATTCACTAAAAATTACTCATGAAGCAACTATTTTTTTTACTGAAAGCTAAAGGAAGATTTTTAAAGATTGGCTTCCTGGCATTAGCTCTCTCCATCAGCCTGTCACAAGCATTTTCGGCAACAATTTACATTGATCCCAGCTACACGGGATCGTATCAAAACGGATCATCCTCCAATCCCTATAATTCCTGGTCAAAATTTTCCATAAACAGCGGGAACACTTATCTTCAGAAAGCAGGTACTTCAACTTCTTCGGGCTCTTTTGCATTTACAGGCAAAAACAATATCACATTCGGGTCATATGGCACGGGTGCCAAGCCACGTATAACAAAACCAGGTACCGGTAACGCCATTTTTTACATCACCGGTTCATACAATATCACCATCAAAGACCTGGAAATTACTTCCACGGGATCATGGGTTTCAGGTATTACCATTCAGGGATCAAGCTCATCAAATAATTTAATTAAAAATGTGTGGATCCATAAAACAGGGTGGGGAATCAGGTTACTTACTACTGCCGCCGGAAACAGGATTCTAAACAGCAAGATAAACGATATTATGGATGACGGTATATTTGTTCAGGATGCCCGTAATATTGAAATAGGCTGGTGCAATATTACCGATGTTAACAAAAAGTACTTAATCAACCCGGCAGAGAGTTATGCAGCTGGTGATGGTATTCAGTTAAATTCAAATAACAATCTGTATTTCAACATCCATCATAATACCATCGACCACTCCTCCATGGGAAATAAATTCTGTTTCTATGTATGGGGGAATAACTATAACGGCAAACTGGAATTCAATACATTCATTGCTAACAGTTCCAAAAAGTCAAACGGGGTCTTTTTTAATGCCACTTCAAATACAATACTTGTACGAAATAATACCTTTAAAGCAGGGTATTATGGCATTATTAGTTATGCAAACCTTGTTGATGTTAATTATAACAGGTTCAGTAAAAATACGGTTGGCATACTCATAAATCCGGGTTATGACCTGAATGCCAGGAATAATGTATTCTATAACAATACAAAGTATGGTATTTCAGCCTCCTACGGCACTTTCATAACGCTAAAGAATAATGTTTTCAACCTGTCGGCATCCCCGGCTAAGGCATTCTTCTTTATGGGCCAGGTAACTTCAAACAATAACGTATACAATACTCAATATTCCGGTTTCATTAATGGTTATGCATCTTTGAATGCCTGGAGAAATTCAAGCGGGAATGATAACAGTTCTGTTGTTGGCAATCCTGCTTTCAGAAATCCATCATCCGATGATTTTCATATAGGTTCAGGATCGGTTGCAATAAACCGGGGACAGAATGTGAACTTATCAGTTGATTATTACGGAAATATTGTTCCGCAGCAGGGGAATCCTGATGCAGGTATACATGAATATCCGGGTTCAAAATCTGAAATGATTGTTGCTGATACTACAACTATCATCCCTGATTCTACTGCAGGATTATTAAATGATTCGTTCAGTGAAGCAAGGATATACCCAAACCCTTCTGCTGACGGTCTTTTCAGGATAGGTGGTGTAAATGACGGGGAGGATATATTGGTTGAGGCTTTTGATATGTCAGGCAATAAACTGAGTGAATCAGCCTGGGGTGATCCGGAATCAATGACTGTGGATTTAAGTGGGAATGCTCCCGGCGCTTATCTCATAAGGATTCAGTCAGACGATGATTTTACTACATTAAAAGCGGTTATTAAATAACTGGGTTTGTGCATTGTTTTAAACCTGAAGGCGGTTATTACATAATTGGGTTTCCGATCTGTTTTAATCCCAAATTAATTGATTATGAGGGAATAAAATTTGATTATGAGGGAATAAAATTGTAAATTTGGCTATCATCTTAATGGCAGGTAAACCCTGATTGTTATGAAAAAGACAGCCATAATTCTTGCACTGATCTTCATTGCAGGATCATCACTATTCAGTCAAACTCTTAAAAAAGGGAATCTGGTAGGTTTCCATGTCGGTGTTATTGAACTGGCACCGGGTGTGACTATGGAGCAATATAGGGATTTTTGTATGCATAAATTGCTCCCTGCTTATAATAAAGAGTTTGAAGGGGATATTAAAGTTCTGGTAGCTGGTGGAGAAAGAGGTGTTTATCAGAACTTTATGAGCCGGATAATGATTATAAAATCTTTAAAGGTCAGGAATAAGTACTTCCCTGAAGAAGGTAAGAGTTCAGATCTCATGAAGTCAAAAATGGCAAAAATACAGCCATTAATCGATGAACTTGAAAAACTTGGAACCTTTAAAGAGGACCACTATACTGACTGGGTGGTGCAGTGATTTAAGGAAAAAGGAAAAAGGGAAAAGTAGATTTGGGGTGTTGCAAGATTTTTCGATCTGACACAGGATGATTGTGCGGTACAGGATTGTGCGTTGAGAGAAACCTGTAAATTTGTGTGCAGGTTTAAAGCCAGTTTCAATGAAAGCTATATTTTCAGTTGTTTTCCTCCTACTTTTTTCTTCAACAAGTTTAACTGCCCAGATTCCTGCGTACCAGGATCCGGCTAAACCTGTCGAAAGCCGGGTTGCTGATCTTCTCTCGAAGATGACGCCTGAAGAAAAGGTCAGTCAGCTTTTGTACAACAGTCCGGCAATTGACCGGTTAGGAATTCCCGAATACAACTGGTGGAACGAGTGCCTGCATGGGGTTGCAAGGGCAGGCAAAGCTACTGTCTTTCCTCAGGCTATAGGTTTGGCAGCAACTTTTGATGACAGTCTTGTAAATCGCATTGCCGCTGCTATTTCAACAGAAGCAAGGGCTAAATTCAACCTTGCATCTGCTAATGGCAACAGAGGTCAATATATGGGGCTTTCATTCTGGACACCCAATATTAATATTTTCAGGGATCCAAGATGGGGCAGGGGACAGGAGACCTATGGGGAAGATCCATACCTGACCGGCAGGATGGGTGCGGCTTTTGTAAAAGGACTTCAGGGAGATGACCCAAAGTATCTTAAAGCTTCAGCTTGTGCTAAGCATTATGCCGTGCACAGTGGTCCGGAAAAGACAAGGCATGAATTCAATGCTTTACCTGATGAACAGGATTTCAGGGAAACATACCTGCCCGCTTTTAAAGAACTGGTAAATGCAGGTGTAGAATCGGTTATGTGTGCTTACAACAGGGTGTTTGATGAACCATGCTGTGGGAGCAAGTATCTGCTTAACGATATTCTGCGAAAAGAAATGGGCTTTAAAGGACATATTGTTTCTGATTGCTGGGCACTTGATGACATCTGGTTAAGGCATAAAGTCGTTGAAACCAGGGAAGAAGCAGCTGCCATGGCTGCAAAAGCCGGTGTCAACCTGAACTGCGGATACATATACAGCCATTTGCCACAGGCAATTAAGCAGCGGCTTGTACCTGAAAGTATCCTTGATACCATTCTGGCACCTGTATTGCGCACGAGGATTAAGCTGGGACTGTTAGACCCTGCCGATGCCGTTCCTTTCAGTAAAATCACAGCTGATACCGTTAATTGTCAGTACCATAAAGGTCTTGCATATGAAGCAGCATGTAAATCGATGGTTCTGCTTCAGAATAAGAAAGATGTTCTGCCTTTAAATAAATCACAGGTACGGAATATTTTGGTCGTTGGTCCTGTTTCTGCTGATATACAGGCTATGGTGGGCAATTACAATGGTTGGTCGGGCAACATTATCACTTTCCTTGAAGGTATTACAGAAGCAGCCGGAGCTGGTATTACGGTTGACCAAACTCCGGGTTGTTTATTAAGCACACCCGGACAATATACAGGATTCTGGCAGGCAGAGTCAGCTGATGTGGTGATAGTTTGCCTGGGAAATACAAAACTGCTTGAAGGTGAGGACGGTGATGCCATGCTGAATGCGAATGGTGGCGACAGAATTGACATCACACTGCCTGAAAGTCAGAGGGAATATATTAAAGAACTCCGTAAGAGGCTTCCTGAAAAGAAGATAGTAGCAGTAATTACAGGAGGAAGTGCTATTGCACTGCAGGATGTGCTTTCAACTGCAGATGCGGTGATTTTTGCCTGGTACCCCGGTGAACAGGGTGGCAAGGCGCTGGCTGATATTATATTTGGTGATGTTAATCCATCAGGAAAACTGCCTGTTACATTTTATAAATCAATTGAGGATCTGCCTCCATTCGACGATTACTCAATGAAGAACAGGACTTATAAGTATTACACCGGTGAAGTGCTGTTTCCTTTTGGCTTTGGTTTAAGTTATACCAACTTCGTACAGCAACGGCCCGACTTCAAATATGGAATGCCTGAAAAAGGAGGGTTGTTTAAATTTGATGTTCCAATTAAGAATACCGGAAACCGTGCCGGTGAACAGGTGATTATGGTCTATGCATCAAAAGCAGGCCGGGCATTCAGGAAAAAAGAACAATTTATGCCTGAAGGAGGTAAATACCTTGTTGCTTTTAAAAGAGTGTACCTTGAGCCTGGAGAAGAGAAGATGATACCATTTGAAGTTGACTTAAGCAAAATGTACATTTGGGATTCCAAAAGGAAATCCCATGAACCCGGGCGAGGCTTTTATTTTTTAAGAACCGGTGGATTTAGTTCGCAGATTGAAGTTCATTAGCAAACATCATAGTTTCCATAGTATGTAAACTTCCCCTGACATCAGCAATGCTAATTTCATAACTGCTGTATTCCTCCCGGTTTTCAGTATTTCTGAACATTACATAAAAACGGTCAGCATTTAACTCAGGATGATCAGACACAAAAGTACCCGCCAGTTGCATCAGGGCTTGTGCCTTGTCGCTCAGCGTTGATGCATCACATTTCCAGTCCCTGAAGTTCCAGTATCCTTCTTCATTGATATTACCGTCGGGGGCAAGAATCGTTCCATCTTTTCTAAATGCAGATAACTGTTGGTTAAATGAAATGTTAAAGCACATGAGCGTATATTTTACAAATTAGACAATAAAAGCAGTTCAAATGTTTGACGATTTGCAAATAAAATAAACAAAAAAATCAGCGGCTGAAATCGGTTTATTCGTGGTCATTTTGTATCAGGATTCTAAAGTAATACAATGTACCAGGGTTATTAATTGAATTTGCCTGCCGGTTGATTTAATTTTGAAAACTATAAGAATGCTACTCTAGTGCTCATTTCTCTCCACTTACCCTTACTTAAAATTCATTAATTAATGAACTATTAAAGATCGGAGAGCATGAAACCTTTTATTTTAATTCTTGCATTTTCCATTGCATGTATACTGAAGTGTCATGGTGATAATCCGGTATGGGTTCAGTATACAAATGGAAACAATGTTCACTCTATTTCTGAAGATCAGGGAACTATATGGGTAGGGACAACCACTGGCCTGGTCGGAATAGACAAAATCTCAGGTGTGAAATCCTATTGGAACACAGCAAATT
The DNA here is from genome assembly GCA_035298745.1 of Lentimicrobium sp. Classification (GTDB taxonomy): domain Bacteria; phylum Bacteroidota; class Bacteroidia; order Bacteroidales; family Lentimicrobiaceae; genus Lentimicrobium. Next base: position 15,371 of record DATGXS010000023.1, read on the forward strand.
GCAGTTTGCCGAAAAATGACGTAACCTGTATTGACGCAGATAACAGCGGTAAATTATGGGTTGCTACATGGAATGGGGGTCTCACCAAAATCCAGTTATTTGGATGGTATACATACAATGCCGGAAATTCTCCTCTTCAGGAGAACATCACTGCATTGGAAGTTGATGACAATGGTACAGTTTGGCTTGGCATAAATGAAATGGGTGTAGCCAGATTAATGAACGAGGAATGGCAATTCTTCAACACCTATAATTCAGGCCTGCCAAATAGTATGGTCAACTCTATTTTTTCAACCCTAGGGGAACTGTGGATTGCAACCAACATGGGACTTGCTCAGTTTGATGGAATTAATACGTGGACAATCCATCTGGCAGAGGAAGTGGTAAAGGATGTTATGGTTGATCCTTATGGCGTTGTTTGGGCGGGAACCTGCAACGGCCTTTATAAGTATTATTCAGGTGTCTGGACTGCAATTGACATGTCGGGTCTTAACCTTGATGATCTTACAGTTAATTCTTTGACGTATGGGTTTGATAATTCAGTCTGGATTTCAACCCGTAATCCGGGTGTGGCACATTACCGAAATGAGGTATGGATTGGGAATTATTGTTACCCGTTCAATATTGCTGGAAATCAAATGAAGGATCTTTTTACTGATCATTCAGGAAATATATGGGCTGCAGGCTCCGCATCAGGTGTTAGAAAATTTGATGGTTTGGATTGGTGCGCACATTGTACTTCAGGTTCAGGGATGCCATGTAACAATGTGAATACTGCCAAAATTGCACCCGATAATGTTATTTGGATAGGCACAATGAGTGGTTTGGCCGTGCTTAACGATACCGCATGGTCAAATATGAATACAGGAAACTGCTGTTTGCCGGGTGATAATATCAAAGCCATAGAAATTGTAAATGAAAATAAGTGGGTTGGTACTTCCGCGGGTCTAGTAATTAACTACAATTCTGATACTCTGGTATTAACAACCGATAACTCCGATCTGCCTTCAAATAATATCCAGGCAATTTGTGGTAAAGATAATTATAGTGCCTGGGTGGGCACTGACCAGGGATTAGTTAGATTAGGAATATTTGGTACCGTTATTCAACATGAATCAAACTTTCCTGGTCAGAATGTTACATCTATTATCAGGGGACTTGATGGCACATTCTGGGCATCAAGCCTTGATGCTGGTATAGCTCATTTTATTCAGGGTGAATGGATCCCATACAATACATCCAATTCAGGTATTCCTTGTAATGCTGTTACTAGTCTCGCATGTGATTATAAGGGCAGGATAGTTATGGGTACATCAGGAGCCGGTTTTACGACTTTTGATGGTGCTAACTGGTGCTACTTCAATACTTTGAATTCAGGCCTGCCCGATAATGATATAAGGGCAGTAGGCACCGAAGGATCAACCATCTGGCTTGGAACAGCGTACTCAGGACTTGTACAATTTGACGGAACAACATTTACAGTATTTAATACCAATAATTCCGGTATTCCCAATAATACTGTTACGTCCTTAACTGTAAGCCCTGAAGGACTGAAATGGGTTGGAACTGACGGTGGATTAGCTGTGTATAGTCAGAATGGAACTAATACTCTCATTCCGGTTTTGAGATGTGCCACCCAGAAATGTCTTGTATACCCTAATCCTGCAAGTAGTTTCATATCTCTTGAATTATCCCCCGATTTGATTATTCACAGAGTTGAGATTTACAATAGTATTGGAGCAATGATTTTAACCAGCAACAAAAACAACAGGACTGTTGAAATAAGTAATCTGCAGCCAGGCAATTATCTGGTTAAAGTCTTCACCAATAGTAAAACCTGCTATTCAAAACTGGTGGTAAAGCATTAGAGTTTGCCTTATTGTAATTGTTAAAATGTGATTCATTAAAGGTCGCGACCAAAGTGGACTGGTCGCGGCCTTTATTTATCTGAAGGTCTCTGTTATAATCACATAAGGCAATAATTTGTTTCGTTAATAAACGGACATATTACATGGACAGACCCCAAAAAGAAGAAGTTGCAATTAAAGAATTACTAAAAAAGGCAGTAAAAGCCCCTTTTTACGCTTCCGTTCAGCCAATGCTGGCAACACTTGTGGATAAAGCTTTTGATAAGGACGACTGGGTTTATGAAGTTAAATGGGATGGTTACAGGGCTGTGGCATTAATGAATAATGGAGTGGTTGAATTGAAATCGCGTAATAATAAGTCTTTCAATGACAAATATTATCCGGTTTTTGAAGCATTGATACACTGGGGAGTCAATGCAGTGGTAGATGGTGAAATAGTGGTTGTTAACGCTAAGGGAAGTTCCAGTTTTAATGCCTTGCAAAATTGGCGTAGTGAAGCTGATGGGGAACTGCTTTATTATCTTTTTGATATTCTCTGGTATAATGGATATGATGTGAAAGGATTGCCCCTGACAGAAAGAAAGGAAATTTTGAAAAGTATAGTGCCTGACGATTCAATCATAAAGCTTAGTAATGACTTTGAAACTTCAGGCATTGAATTTCTTGAAATGGCCCGTAAGATGGGTTTAGAAGGTATAATGGCCAAGAAAAAGACAAGCACTTACCAGGTTGGTAACCGTACAAAGGATTGGCTGAAAATTAAGGCCAATAAACGACAGGAAGTGGTCATCGGAGGATACACACTCAATGATGACAGCCGTAAACCCTTCAGTTCCTTATTGGTTGGTGTTTTTGATAAAGGCCGGTTTATATACACGGGCAAGATTGGTACAGGCTGGAGTAACAAGACACAGGTTGAAATGAAAAGGCAGTTTAAGCCATATATAATTGACGACTCACCATTCCAAACCAAGCCTGATATTAATAAACCCAGTCGTTTCAGACCTGATCCCCCACATGCAACAGCAACCTGGATGGAGCCGGTGCTGGTTTGTGAAGTTAGTTTTACTGAATTAACACCTGACGGGATAATGCGTCACCCTTCATTTGAAGGGATGAGAAGTGATAAAAAAGCAACTGATGTGGTACTTGAAAAAGAAACAAATGCTAAAGAGATTGTCGGAGAACCGGCAAAATCTGAAAAATCAAAAACCAAAACTTCATATAGTTCTGCTCTGTCAGGTGTCGAAAATAGTGATTTAAACTCTAATGATTCAAAACAATTAGATGAAAATACACTCCTGAACCCTGTTGTAATTAAGGTCCGTAAGTCATTGCTGAATCCAACCGAAAAAACGCAGGTAAAGCTCATTCATGGCAGAGAAATTAAATTTACCAATCTCGATAAAGTATTCTGGCCTGAATTGAAAGTCACGAAACGCGACTTAATCAACTATTATTACAAAGCCGCCCCTTTTATACTTCCATATATCAAGGACCGGCCAATGACCCTCAAGAGATATCCTAACGGAATTGGTGGATTTCACTTTTACCAGAAGGATGTAACAGGCAAAGTACCCGACTGGGTAAAAACTTGTCATTACTACAGTGAAACTGAACAGGAAGATAAAAAGTACTTATTGGCGAATGATGAGGAAACATTGCTTCTAATGGCAAACCTTGCCAGCATTGAATTGCATCCCTGGAATAGTACTGCCCGAAAGCCGGATTATCCAACATGGTGTATTATAGATCTTGATCCTGATAAAAATTCGTTCGAACAAGTAATTACAGCTGCAAGAGTCACCAAAGAAATATTGGATGACATGGGTGTGCCGTCATATTGTAAAACAAGTGGTTCTTCAGGGTTACACATATATATTCCACTTGGGGCAAAATACGATTACGAACAATGCAAGGAATTTGGCCGGGTAATAGCCACTCTGGTCCATAATGAACTGCCGGAGTTTACCACCATTGAGCGAATGACGGCTAACAGGGATGGTAAAATGTATGTTGATTTCCTTCAGAATCGTCCTCATGCCACCGTTGCAGGCCCTTATTCATTAAGGCCAAATCCAGGCGCTCCTGTTTCAATGCCACTACTTTGGGATGAAGTAAAAGCAGGATTGAAAGTTACCGATTTCAATATATTGAATGCTATTGACAGGATGAATGAGATGGGTGATATATTTAAACCTGTAATTGGCAAAGGAATTGACCTTCAAAAAATCGTCAAAAATGGTCACCGGGACAGGTCGTGACCTATCATTCATGCTTTACCAGCCGCATTCCGCAAACAGGGCAATTTCCCGGTGAATCATACATTTTATCCCCCTCGCAATGCATAGGGCAGTAATACTTGTCGCGGTTATCATTGCTATTTGATAAATCAACTTCCACATCTTCTTCGAGAGGAATCGGAGCAGGTTCTGTTGGTGCAATCGGGGGAGTAGTTGCTGTTACCTTTGGGGTGTTTTCATCATTGTTCATTGCCATAGTTTTAAGAAATTGCAAAGTGCTGTAAGTATAACCTTATAAAACTAACAAGCACCAACTATTATTTGTTCCGTTGTATCGTTTTGGGCACGAAACTTCACTAACTTTGTTATGCGACAATAACTTATATTTAAATCATGCAAAAAACCATTATCACACTGATCTCCTTCATTCTGGTATCAGTGCTTACCGTTTCTGCACAGCAAGGTGCGAAGCAGGGAATCATCCCTGTTAATCCTGAAGTAAAAACAGGAGTACTTCCCAATGGATTGAAGTACTATATCAGGCATAATGTTAAACCTGAAAAGAAAGTTGAATTGCGGCTTGTGGTTAATGCTGGTTCAGTACTTGAGGATGATGATCAGCAGGGACTTGCTCACTTTATGGAACACATGAATTTCAATGGTTTGAAGAATTTCCCTGCTAATGAAATCGTTCATTACCTGCAGAGTATGGGTGTTGCTTTTGGCAGCGACCTAAATGCATATACCAGTTTCGACCAAACAGTTTATATACTCCCCGTACCTACTGATAATCAGGGTAAACTGGACAGTGCATTCATGATTCTTTCTGACTGGAGCGGGGGTGCTTTACTCACGCCTGAAGAGGTTGAAAAGGAAAGGGGCGTTATTCTTGCAGAAAGCAGAATTGGTAAAGGTGCTGATGACAGAATGGAAAAACAATATTTCCCCGTAATGTTCAATGGTTCAAAATACGCTGAAAGACTGCCAATCGGACAGGATTCCATCATTAAATATTTTGACCGCTCAGTTCTGCAGCGTTTCTACAAGGAATGGTATCGTCCTTCATTACAGGCAGTTGTGATTGTTGGTGACATGCCTGTGGAGAAAGCAGAACAGATGATTATAAAATATTTCAGTGGTTATAAAGATCCAGTAACTCCAAGAGAGCGACCGGCTGTTTTTGAAGTTAAACCTTACGAAAAGAACATTGCCATGGTAGTAAGTGACAGAGAAGCATCCTCAACTTCTATTGATATTGAAGGAAGTGCTCATCCCAGAATGCCTCTTGTTACAGAAGCTGATTTTATGCAAAGACTAAAGGAACGTTTGGTGTCATCAATGCTTAATGCCCGTTTTAATGAATTACGTTCTTCTGCTGAGCCACCGTTTATTTATGCTTATGGTTCGATTGGTGCATTTGCAAGGGGTTATGAGAATTTTTCATTAGCTGCATCATGCGGTGTGAATGGTATTCAGAAGGCAGCTGAAGCACTCATCACTGAAACCATGAGGGTTAAGAAATTTGGATTTACCCAAGCTGAATTTACAAGAGCTAAAGCAAGTATTCTTACAGGTTATGAACGCAGATACAATGAAAGAGATAAAATGGAATCGGCTTCCCTCGTTCAGGAATTAATGAATAACTTCCTGATTGGAGATGCATATCCTGGAATTGCCTGGGAATATGAGTTTGTTAAGGCCAATATTGACAAATTAACCCTTGAGTCTTTATCAGAGGTATACAAGAAAATTGATATTGATGATAAGTACTTTGCATTGGTGACTGCTAAAGAGCAACCGGGTTTACCCGATAATGCCACCTACATGAAGTGGATTGATGCTGCTTTTAAAATACCGGTTGAACCATATACTGAGAAAGCACTTGCTTCCTCACTTCTTGAAAAAGAACCGGTTGCTGGTAAAATTGTAAAAAAAGAAAGAAATGAGAAGCTTGGCACAACTACTTATACTCTAAGCAATAATGCAATAGTCTGCTTAAAGCCCACAGATTTTAAAAATGACGAGATTCTTTTAAGAGGAACCAGGTTTGGTGGATACAGTGTTTATGATGCTGCCGACTATCAAAGCGCCCAGTGGAGTAACAATGCAGTAGAAGAAATGGGATATGGGACCTTCAGCAATGCTGACCTGAGGAAATTCCTGTCGGGCATGAATGTATCAGTATCTCCGGCAGTACTGGAAACATCAGATCAGATTGATGCTTCGTCAGGCATTAAAGATTTGGAAACAATGTTCCGGTTACTGTATTTGAAATGTACTAATCCAAGGAAGGATAACGATGCTTTTAAATCATTTGTTACCCGCTCAAAACAGTCATCTGAACAACTTAAGGATGACCCCAGGTATTTGTTTATGGATTCAACAAATATGGTGTTGTATCGTGGCAATAAAAGAGCGCATGTAATCACTCCGCTTGCGGAATACGATAAGATCAATCCCGATCATGCCCTCGCTTTTTATAACCAACGATTCAACAGTGCAGCCGGAATGTATTATGTTATTGTAGGTAGTTTCACCGAAGAACAGATTTTACCATTGATTGAAAAGTATATTGGCGGACTCTCTTCAAAACCTGTCAATACGACTTATAAAGACCTTGGCATAGTTCCATTGGAAGGTAAACAAAATTTTACATTAAGGAAAGGAAGTGAAGACCAGGGTTTGCTTGCTCATTATTTCACTGGTAAAATGCCATATAACGCTGACGATAATTTTAAACTTGGAATGCTTAACAGTGTTATCAGAAACATGATCACTGATGAAATACGCGAAAAAATGAGTGCCATCTATGGTGGTGGAGTTGGAGGAAGCTTATCGAAATTCCCGAGAGAAGAATTTATGATTCGCAGTAGTTTCCCTTGTGGACCTGATAATATAAACGATATCGACAAGGCATTTATGGCCTTGATTGAAAATGTTAAAAAGGATGGTGGAATAACCGATGCACAACTGCAGAAAGTTCAGGAACCAGCCCTTGAATCAAACAGGGTTAACTTAAAGGTTAACCGTTACTGGTTGAATAATCTTATAAGTGCTTATCAGTATGGCAATGATCCTGAGAGAATTATCAAAACTGAACAGATGATAAAGGATCTCACACCGGCGCAATTGGTTGAAACAGCTAAAAAGTTCTACTCAACACCTAATATTTTCAAGGCAGAATGGTTGCCTGAATCTGTCAGATAGTGACTAGTGACTCGTAACTAATTTAACGTAACCATTGAGTGGAGTAAAGCATATCTGCCTTATTTCTGTGGCAGATATATACAGAACTCGGCACCTTCATCAGGATGGCCCGTGGCTGTAATAATACCCTCGTGGTTTTCAACTATCTTTTTAACTATAGCAAGCCCTATTCCGGTTCCTTTATACTTTTCTTTTGGATGAAGCCTCTGGAAAAGTCCAAAGATCTTATCGTTGTATTGCGGGTCAAAGCCTATGCCATTGTCACGATATACTATTCTGCAATACTCAGTTTGAGGATTTAAAGTCACATCCTTAAATTCACAGCCTTTCTTATTTGTGCAAGATATATTGATGTATGAGCTTGTTCCGGGTTTAGCAAACTTTAGAGAATTACTGATGAGGTTATGAAGTACCTGCCTGAAATGAAGCGGAATGATATTTATCTTACACAAATCATGAGTTTCAATATTAACAAACCCCCTTTGCATTTCTTCACTAAAATCTTCTGACACATCATCAACAAGTTCCTTCAAACTGGTACTTTCAAATGATGTTTTATCATAATTAGTTGTAGAATAAGCCAAAAGATCATGTATCAAAGTATGCATCCTTCTAGCTGAATTTTGCATCCTAATCAGCAGATCTTTTCCGGTATCGGTAAGATTGTTATATTCTGATTCAATTATACGTGAAGTAATCATCTGGATCTTCCTCACTGGCTCTTGTAAGTCATGGCTGGATATATGGGCAAACGATTGTAGCTCGTTGTTCATCTTTCCAAGACTTGAATTCTTCATTTCAAGATTCTCCTGATAGCTAAGGATCATCTTTTCATGATCTTTTTTTTCGGTAAGGTCTGTGACAATAATGCCAATGGTAGGTAGCGTGGGCTGAAGTGAAGTTAGCGAAACATAAACAGGTATGATTTTGTTGTTGCCAATTAAAGAAACTTCCCCCTTTGCATGTCCCTTCAGAGAATCTTTGAATAATCCTCCAAAGATGTTCTTTGAATCTAAAGTGATGAAATTACTGATTTCCTGGCCTATAACTTTATCATAATTCAAACCGAGCAGCTGACAGAAATACTTGTTAGTGTATAAAATAATACCTTCATCACTAACATTTACAGCTCCTTCATTAAACTGTTCAATTAAAAGACGGTATGCATAATCGCTACTTTCAAGAGTGAATATTTCCTGTTTACCATTTGAAGAAATAGCAAAAGCATCAACCTCGCCTGATTTGATTGCATTAATTAATTGCTCAGCTTCCTGAAGTTTCTCTTCAAGTAATTCTATTTTCCTGGTAATTATTTTGTTATCAGTAGTGTCATCCATTTCACTCATCCTTAAATTTTATGCCCAGGGCTCTGATTACTTTCTCACTATTAGAAAAATCTCCTACAAGTAATTTACGTGGCAAGGGAAGTTGTTTTACCAGCGAAGGACTAAAAACTATATGCTGTTCTGCAAGCAATTCCGGGTTTTTATATATATCAATGATTTCAAGTTCAAACAAGTCCTTCAAATGTTCTTCACATAATGTTTTGATGTTTTGAATAGCCTCCATAGATTTAAAAGACATTCCGGAAACAAACAACTGAAGAATCAGCTTATCTTCAGTAATATAGGTTGGATTATGGGGTTCTGTCATAAGAGTACTTTTCTAGTTGTTTACTTGACGAATATTCAATCCTACCAATACTCTTTCTTCATTTGAAAGATCACCTATAATTTTCCTGATAGGTTCAGGAACCATTCTTACCAGTGTTGGAATAGCAAAAATCTGGTCGCCTTCAGCTAACTGTGGATTCTGCAAAAGATCAATAATCTCAATGGAATATTTTCCTTCCAGGTGAGCTTTACAGTATTTTGTAAGGTTCTTCAAGGCTAAAACCGACTTTGGTGTTTGGCCGGCAATGTAAAGTCTTAATTCCCATTTTTCCTGGTTCATTACCTGTTTCATTATTTGAACTTTATATTATAGTTGAAGGATATTCAGACAATTTCAATTCAATGCCTTTATTTGAAATAGTGAAATTTTGTTCCTGGTTAACATGCCCCATGCCTCTTGATTTTATTATCAGCAAATTTCTGATTCGCTCATTATTATGTTCATAATTTGATAAATTGATCCAGGTATCTGAAAGGGAAGAAATTTCCCCTGCTGCTCTTCCAAGATCGCTGGTTTCATTGTGTGTAAGTGATGTAAATAATGCGTTTATCTGATTACTCTTCAATAGATCTAATAATCTTATCAGCATTGATCTTACTTCATTTGGCGTACCAATGCTAACCAGGCTGCTAATCGGATCAAGTATAACACTCTTTGGTTTTAAGTTAGTTATAAGATTAATTATTCTTAGTAAATGTAACTCCAAACCTTGCAAAGAAGGTCGT
>DATGXS010000024.1:0-13989 GCA_035298745.1 Lentimicrobium sp.
TGCAGTAGCTCAGGGTAGGATCGTTATTCCAAACAATTCACTTGGCATAGCACCTAAGAATTTACAAACTACGCTATCGCTTTATCCAAATCCTGCAACTGATGTAATTGTTGTTGCAAATCATTTTTCAGATACAAAAGCGGAATACTCCATTTTCAATATTTTAGGGGTTAAAGTTTCTGAAGGATATTTAATTGGCGAAAGACCGACAATTAACATTAGCAATCTAAACCATGGAATTTTCGTGATTAAAGTTACTGATGGTATTACTGTGAGTAATGGGAAGTTTATAAAGCAATAAATTTGACTTTTAGGGTACGCCATTTTATAACTCAATCTACTTAAACCTATAATAAGATATAAGTTTGGTTTTTTCGGCCGTTCACTCTTAGACCAATATTTATAATACAATGCTTATTTAAAATACAAGAACTAAGAAATTTTGTATCTAAATAGTATTTGTACTGAGAATCTCAATACATTTGACTATCAGAACATCAAGGAAGGGTTTTTGCCCTTATTTTAGAATCATAATATGAGAACAATCCTACTCTGTCTGCTTATTGCGGTATTACCATTTAAAGTCATTGAAGCTCAAAATAATCCTCCAACTGCGGTAAATGATTATGTGGATGCATTTACTCAAACTCCCGTCTTAATTGATGTCCTTTCAAATGATAGTGACCCGGATGGAGATTCTATTTTTATTTCTGATGCATATAGTGCTTTTGGTCAGGTTTGGATTGAAAATCAAATGGTATGGTTTGAGCCTACACATGAAATTAAAGAGCATCATGTAAATTATGTGGTTAGTGATGGTCATAATCATAGCCATGCTTATATTTTTGTTAATCTCACGGCAAATCCACATGCTCCGGTTGCAGTCCAGGATACTTTTCATTTAACTGAGATGGTGTCTGAAAATCTTCAGATTTTATCTAATGATACTGATGTGGATGGCGACAATATGCGGATTTTTGAGGTCTCTCAAATTTCTGGATGTAGTGTTGTAGTAAACCCTGATTCTCTCTCGGTGACAGTAAGACCTGATTATGTTAATATTTGCAGTTTCTTTTATAAAACTATTGAATCTGGGCCAGATTCATTATTGTCTCAAAAAGGTAGAGTTATTATTTATGTTACCGGCAACCCTGACAGACCTGTTGTAACAAGTGATACTGCAACAACTGTTGCAGGAATTAGTGTAGATATTCCGGTGATGGAAAATGATTATGATCCCCAGAGTGAAGATCTGCGATTCTATAGAATTTACCAACCTGAATTGGGTGAGGTTGAGATAGTCGGAAATGTTTTACGCTACCATCCCTTGCTCTCTTATACAGGCGACATGTCATTTTATTACAGTCTTTGTGAAGTCAATGATTCTCTCATTTATAGTGGGACAAATGTTGCAGTACATATTACAAAGAATCCTCATACTCCGGTAGCGGTCCCCGATACGGCTTGGGGAATGTCAGGTGTGCCTATAATAATTGATGTAATGGCTAATGATTATGATCCCGATGGTGATCTGTGTCGGCCATCTGCAAGCTATGGTAGCACTGTGACCGCTGATAATAAGATATTATTTACGTCGAAATGCTACGAGACCGGAGATAAAGTGATCAGTTACAGGATTTATGAGGTCAATAATGAATATTCCATTTCAGAAGATACTAAGATACTAATCAGACTTGAGCCGAATCCTGCTTTCCCTGTTGCTGTTAATGATACTGTTACTACTTACGCAGGTGTTAAAGTAGAAATAGATGCATTGGCAAACGATGAATCAAACGGTTTTGAAAACATAAAGATATTTAATTTGTGGATTAGCCAGCAGGAGGAGAAAGAAAGTCTGATCGAGCCGTCTTTTTATACCATCGGCTACACACCTTCATATCAATCTGAGGGGTTACATAGATTCCAATATTTCATTGCTCATCCTGATTCAGGATATTCATGTTCAGGCAGGGGTACTGTAGTTGTAAATGTTTTAAAGCAGAATTATACAGATTCAATTTCCTGCAATAACATTGAAGCGATCGTGGATGCGAATGGAGATCTATTTAGATTTGATTACGTTGTTCCGGGAAAAGCTCGATATACTGACTTTGATAAGAGTCACTTTTTTGTTCCCAAAAGAGAGAAGTTAAGTACTATTTCTCAGAATCGTTTTTTTTTAAGTGGCCTTGATAATAATAATGTGCTCCATTCAAGTCATTTCTGCTACGATTGGATGTGGGATTACTATCCTTTAGTGACAAGATATGACTGGAGACAGGGCCCTGTATCCGATGTTTATGATTCAGCTTTTTATTTCAGATATTCAAAAGTTTGGAAAATCACCCAGGAAGAGATCGATTATCATAAATTGCATTACAATACGCCTGATTATGTCCCGATCAATTCTATTAAAACATGGCCTGGTAATGGTTTAACCCAACATGGTGAAGCATCCCAATTAGCACCTTATTATGATACTGACGGTGATGCTGTGTATAATCCATATTTAGGTGATTCCCCAATTATCAGGGGCGATGAGTGCATCTTCTTTATGTTTAGTGATGATGAGGTATTCAATATACCAACATTGTCACCTATGAAGATAGAAGTGCATGGCATGCTATATGGGTATACTGATCCTGATACTGCTTTATTTAATTCGGTATTTGTCCATTATGATTTAATAAATCGATCCTCCATTACATATAAGGATTGTTATGCAGGTATCATGACCGATTTCGATATTGGTACATCCAGTGACGACTTTTTTAGAACTGATGTCTCAAATGGTTCTTTTATTGGATATAATAGTTTAGATGTTGATGGCAGTGGTGGGACCGGTACATATGGATACAATACACCTGCGCAATCTGTAACTGTTCTCGCCGGTCCTTTTGTGGATCCTGATGGACTTGATAATTCAAATGGTTGTAACGAAAGCATTAATGGTTTGAATTTCGGGAATGGAATTGTGGATGATGAACGTTCAGGCCTTTCGATGGCATCAGTTTTTGAGGTTTATGATAAAACAGGACAAGAAGGAGAATTGTCGTGGGATTTAAGTGCTTCAGAAATGTATAATTATTTGCAGGGTATCTGGGATGATGAAACGCCAATGGTTTACGCGGGAAATGCTCATTTGATAGATGGTGCTCCGCAAACAAAGTATATGTTCCCCGGAGACTCTGATCCTTTGAACTATGGAACAAATTGTCTATTCCCTTCAAACGGTTATAACCAGAATGGAAAGTACTGGACCGAAGACCAGGTTTTAAATATGGGAAGCAATAGAAGCGGACTTGGTTCTATGGGACCATTTACATTGGCACCGGGACAAGTGCAGGAAATTGATCTTGCTTACTGTGTTGGATTTGGAAACAATACAGTAAAATCATCACTAAATCAATTGCGAAGAAATATAGATTCCTTAAAATCCGCTGTCGCAAAGGGACGTATAATTCATCCAAATAATCCACTTGGAATAAGTGAAAGTGACAAATATACTGTTATCCACTTATATCCTAATCCGGCATCCGATATTATTGCAATAAATTCGCCGCAAGAAAATGGCACGGAATACATCATTTTTAATTTTTACGGTAGCAAAGTCGCACATGGCAATATATTTGGCAATAAGCCCATCAGTATCAGTACCCTTGCACCTGGGTTCTACATCATCAGAATTGTAGATGGAACTAATGTTAGTGTCGGAAAGTTTGTAAAACGCTAGTTCAAGAATGAATGTAGAGACGCAATACATTGCGTCTCTACAGGTGATGATAATTTTATTTCGTTATAATGAATCGTGCTGTTTCAACCTTCCCGGCTGTCACTAGCCTTATAAAGTAAATACCATCACTAATATCCTCAATATTCGACGAAACAATGTGATTGCCTGCTGTTAAACTTTTGTTATATAAAGTGCGCACAAGTTTTCCGGTTGAACTGTATACTTCCAGGGTTACATTCCCTGAATCTTTAATATTCAGTGGAATATCAATCACATGATTAGTGGGATTTGGAAAGATGCCACCCATTATTGAATTACTATACGGCTTCTCTTCTGGAATTGAAAGCCCGGTTTCGGGGGCGTCAAGCTTTTTTGTAGTATAAAGCCTGAATTCACCCGGTGCAAGGGTTATCTTTTCATTTAACGAGGTTACTGTTATTGAGTCTCCCTTAAAGTAATCAAACCACTTGCCCGTAACATTGAAACCCGGTAGGAATTCTTCATCTTCAATATTGAGATTGGCAATTACTGTTACCGACATATCATTTGATCGCAAATTTACCTTTTTGACTAAACCTGTTTCCCCAATGGTGAAATCAGTGGTTTCAAATACTGGCTGTTCCTTTTTCAGCCTGATTAAGGCTGCTGTTGTATTGTAAAGGAATTTCCTTCGCCACTCATCCTGATAATCCCACCTTATTGGTTTTTCACCAACCCGCCCATTGTAATCAATAGAATAATCGTATGCAACTTCTCCGAATTGCCATAGCATTTTCGGACCGGGAACAGAATAAAATACTGCTGCACAGGCAGCCAGGCGTTTCACCGCATTTTCAAGTGGCCTTGGATCATAATTTGCTTTATTCGTAGTATCAGCCCACTTGAGAATTGAGTACATCATACGTTCTTCGTCATGACTCTCCATATAACCAACCGCATTGGGTTCATTCCAGCCTCTCGATTTGTATGACAGCCACGAAATATTGCTGTTACTTGCCCATCCCATTGCCATCTGGCGGAATGGTCCGTTTAGGTTTCCCCACAGCATCATCCCGTAATTTGCAAGCACTTTTTCCTCTGAATTATCAGCAAAATGCTCAAGTATTATATAAGTATCAGGGTTAACGGCCCATATTTTATCGGCATAGTCTTCCCATATTGCAATTCTCGATGCATCATACTGTCCCCATGCCGCGGTATTATTCAGGGTATTTTTCTGAGTGAATCCTTTTGAAAGGTCAAACCGGTAACCATCAACATGATAATCAGTTATCCAGTATTCAACCACTCTTTGAAACAGGTCTTTAGTAGCCTGGCTTTCATGATTGAAGTCATAACCTACATTGAAATCATGCTTCGGAACAGGATTTAACCAGGGATTATTAGCCGCCGGACGGTTGTTTACCGCATCCCAGTATAACCTTGCGAATGGCGATGAGCCAAAAACATGGTTGAGCACAATGTCTAAAATAACAGCTATTCCTTGTTGGTGGCAGATGTCAATTAACTCTTTAAGGTCATTCTTAGTACCGAAATATTTATCAGGCGCAAAATGAAATGCTGTGTTATAGCCCCAGCTTGAATTGCCTTCAAACTCGTAAACAGGCATAAGCTCAACGGCATTTACTCCCAGCCTTTTCAGATAAGTGAGCGTGTCAATTAGTGTTTGATAATCATGCCGTGCTATAAAATCTCTTATCAGTAATTCATAAATTACCAGATCAGTCTTCTCCGGCCTTTCAAAGTTTGTTGAACTCCAGTTATAAGGCGTTTGGGCGGTCTGAAGAACCGAAGCATATTCACTTGTTTTGTCAGAAGGATAAGGGATCAGATTTGGATAAGTGACTGAAGGTATTGATTTATCATTCCATGGATCGAGGTACTTATCTGCATATGGGTCAGCTATTAGAATCTCATTGTCAACTTTGTACTGATAAATGTATTCTTTCTGTGGAGTAAGATCCGTAATTTCTTTCCAGAAGCGTTTTCCATCAGGTGATTTATACATGTATCCCTCATCTGAGTATTTCCAGTTATTAAAGTCACCAAGAATAAAAACATTCTGTTTTCCGGGTGCATAAAGAACCAGCACTACAGTTGAATCATTGATATAATTGATGCCATCACGTGTATTTGCAGGAAGTGCCAAAGTCTGAACAGCACTTTGTACATAGTAATATGCTGAGTCGTAGGCTGATTCACCATTATATCTTGATTCAACCCTGATATAATGCTTGCCACTTTGCGCTGCTGTAAGGGTATAATTAATGGTAGTGGCCGTTGTTGAAGTTATACGGGTATTGTCAACAAAGAGAATAAGTGAATCGGCATTATTGGCTATTGCATCAATAGCAATCTCCGTACCTGGTTGAACCAGACTGGCGTAATTGACCGGCTCGTTAATAACCACAAACAACCCGTCAGCATATACGGGTGCAAAAATATCTCCATTGGTGGAAGTTTTCCCTTGCAGGTAAGTATTGTTACCCTGATTAACACTTCTGAAGACAAATGCCAGTTGCAGAATCTGCTCATTAGCCGGTACACCATAATACTGCCTGATTGTTTTAGAACCGGTGGTAAATTTGTAAAGATTCGGACCTAATCTTTCGAGTTTTGTTTCAGGTGAATTCTGTCCCCAGTTGGTTTTAACATGTTTCCAGTCTGAAGGTCCTGTGCTCAGATTGGTAATCACGCCTGTATGTGCATATACATCGCCGGTATAATTTGCAAGGCCTGCATTACCTTCGAGGGCATTGAAGATCACTTCAACCGGTTGATCATCTGCCGGAAAGACTGGCACAGTAGTAATCAGCTGTGCAAAAACTGCTGGTACCCAGAGTATGAATAACAGGGTAATAATTTTATTTTTCATTGTCGTACATTATCAGGAAAGGGAATAAGCTTGTGTTTTGAAGAACTTTATAGCAAAGGTACTGCCTTGTCCCTCAACACTGGTTACTTCTATCTGTCCGTTATTTCGTTCAATCATTTCTTTACATAACAACAAGCCAAACCCCGAACCGTTTTCGCCACCGGTACCTGTACGTGTATATTTTGATTTGGCATTGAATAATTTTGGCAAATCTGATTCAGGTATACCAATTCCCTTATCAATAACACTGATCGTATCAAAATCTTTAGCTTCTTCGAGCTTAACGGTAATTTCAGAATTCTTGTTAGAGAATTTAATTGCATTAATAAGCAGATTCCTCAAAACCAGGTTAAGCACATTTGTGTCATTTTCTATTTCAAGGTCTTTGTTGCCCTCAATGTTAACAGTCAGTTGCTTGTTCTGCAACGACAACTGCATACTTCCAATAATCTGTAAAAGAGAGTTTGTAACCTTTATTTTCTGATAACCTGTTGAACTGTCTTTCTGACTTCTGGCCCATTGAAGCAGCTCTTCCAGTATTTTATATCCTTCCTCTGATGCCTTGAGCAAATCGCTCAGGTATTCTTTTAACTCATCTTTAGAAAGATCTTCAAGTGTTTCATGAAGTATTTCCGACAAGTTAATCACCTGATGGAATGAAGTTCTCAGGTCATGGGCAATAATACCCATAATTCTGTCTTTCTGGCCGTTAGCTTCTTTCATCCTGATATTAGAAATACTCAGTTCATCGAGCAGGTTAATTGTTTGTTGCTCCAGCCTCTTTCTCCTGGTCATATCATGCATCAGTATAAGGTTGCCCTTAAACTGGTCGGCCTCATTCCTTATCTCACTGGTTCTCACCTCCAACCACTTTTCGGGATCAGACTGTATCATTATTTCCGAATCTCTCTTATTGCTTATCTGGTTGGTAATAAGATCGTAGATCCATTGAATGTCTATAATCTTCTGGTATGAGAATTCGGTTTCCTTAAGTCCTAAAATTTTTGCTGCAGACGAGTTGAAGAATACAATTTCATTGTTCTCATCCATCACAATAATGCCATCCGGAATAAGGCTGGTTATCTGGCTGCTGACGGTAGGAATGATTTTGAACAATCCAAATCTGAAAATTCCCAATAGGAATATCAGGCCGGTAATTGGCAGACTCATCGTGGTCAGGTCAAGCCCTTCAATAGGGGTAACGTCAATTAAATACAGGATGGTTAGAAAAAAAGGCGCCAAAACACCCGCAATAAGTGTTTTTACCTGCTTCTTAATAAGTTCGGGAAAATTCTTTAGCTCTTTTGCCAGTACCAGGGTTGATACCATAAGCAGCGAAAGTGAAAAAAGGGCAAATAAGAAATATGCCGGTCCGTGATTATATATCAGGATATTATCGGCAGTGGCATTCCATGTAAAACCCTTCCAAACCAGATGGTGATAATCGTTAGTCCACACAAGTATGAGATTCACGAATGAATACAGGTACAAGTACTTAATAAAACCCATCAGCCTGTTTCTTTTGGAATTTATCAGATGCAGAACAAAATGAAGCATGAATACGGTGGAGAACGATACGCCAACATATTCAAACTGTGACCATAAAACCTTGCTTTCCAAACTGGTAGCAGCTGATTCAACGGCGGCACTAAAGGCATAAATGGTGGCTGATGCCATCATCAGGGTGAAATAAACCTGTCCCTTCAAATAGCCTTTAAGATGACTGTATAAGCATATTCCACCCGAAATCAGGAAACTGATTATCAGAATAAGCGTTATAATTGTAATTCTAACTTCCATTTATTAAATTAAGTGAGCCAAAATTACTAATTACTTGAATGCGAACAAAGAGTACTTTACCTTGTTAATAGCCGCATAATATATTTAGCTTTAAATATTGTGTTAACGATAAAAACCTACTAAATTTGTATACCTCAAACATTCATTCATACCATTAATTAGTAATCCAATGGATAATTCAAAAATCAACATCATTCTGGTCCCGACAGACTTCTCTGAAGTTTGCGCTAATGCTGCAAATCAGGCTGCTGAAGCTGCCAAGTGGCTAAATTCAAAAGTTGTCCTGCTGCATGTAATCAACAATGAGACCAGGTCATACCTCAAGAATGAAAACCTGCCTGCAACTGCCATTGATGATAAACTGAACGAAATAGCTATTGAACTGGCTTCAAAGTACGGAATTGAAGTAAGTTATATAACCCGCGAAGGCAGTATCTTCTCTGAGATTGCCGATGTTATAAAGGAACTTCCTGCCGGCCTGGTTTACCTGGGTACCCATGGTAAAGTTGGATTACAAAAACTTACCGGTAGTTTTGCACTCCGCGTAATAACTGCTTCAGAAGCACCTACTGTGGTCGTTCAGAAACGTCCTTTTGCCAATGGCTATAAAAAGATCGTGCTCCCTATTACAAGTGAAGCAGGCCCACATGAAAAAACAAAATGGGCTGTTTTTGTTGCCAAACAATTTAATGCTACCATTCACATCTTCCGCACCTCTGAGGCAACCGAAGATGTTTATAAGGCAACCAAACACCTTGCTGATTTTTTTACTAAAAATGGTGTTTCTTTCGTTGAACGATCAGCCGAAAAAAACAGTAATTTTTCAAAACAGGTGGTTGACTATGCAACCGCAAATAATGCTGATCTCATCATGATCATGACTGACCCCGATAAGGGCTTCACTTCTTACATTCTTGGCAGATATGATGAGGAGATGATATTTAATGCCTCACAGATTCCTGTAATGTGCGTGAACCCACGAAAATTCAATTACGAAATACTGGGATTGTAATCACAGTTCAACAACTCTTGCTCCGGCAACTGCCGGAGCTTTTTTTTAACTTCCGGGTGCGCATTTCAATTATTAATGGATCGGTGGTATGGATATAGAAGGACTCTCTCAGTTTATATGCAAAAAAATGGAGGAACAGCTTCCCCCGTTTGTCATATACCATGGCGTTGACCATACTTATGATGTCCATTCATCCGTTTTGAGGCTCGCGCATCTGGAACAGCTTGATGAATACAACACTAATCTGATCAGGGCTGCCGCCTGGTTGCACGATACCGGTATAATTGTCAAGTTTGAGGATCATGAAATTATTTCGGCCAATTTTGCTGAAGAATATTTGCCCGATTACGGTTTTACCCCTTCTGAAATTGTACAGGTAAAGCATATGATCCTGGCAACTCAACTTCCCCAGATTGCCAATAACCTTAATGAGAAAATACTCTGTGATGCTGACCTCGATTACCTGGGCCGAAACGACTTCTTTATTATCGGACAGAAGCTCAGGCTGGAATGGTTACTGATAGGAAATAATATTTCACTCTTCGACTGGTATAAACTGCAGATGGAGTTCCTTAAAAACCACCACTATTTCACTAAATCGGCCCAGTTGCTGCGCAACGAGCGCAAGAACCAGAATATGGCCGAAATCCAGAATCTGTTTAATTGTGCCCGTTTGAATAAATAATTAAAACCGCATACAGCCCTGATGAATTCGCACGAAGCAAAGGAACGCATTGAATTCCTGATCGCTGAGATCAATAAGCATAATTATTTGTATTACCATAGTGCACAGCCCGAAATCAGCGACTATGAGTTCGATCGGCTGCTCGATGAACTCCAGAAACTGGAAAAGCAGTTCCCTGAATTGCTGAGCCCCAATAGTCCTACACAGCGGGTTGGGGGAGGACTAACAAAAGAATTTGCCTCTGTCAGGCATAAAGCACCCATGCTATCACTCGATAATACTTATTCGGAAGCTGAATTGCGCGATTTCGACAAGCGGGTGATGAAAGGGCTTAACGAACCTTATGAATATGTGTGTGAGCTCAAGATTGACGGCGTTTCTATAAGTCTTCACTATAAAAACGGCGAACTTGTACAGGCTGTAACCCGTGGTGACGGTGTGCAGGGCGACGATGTTACCACCAATGTAAAGACCATAGGACATATTCCTCTTAAAATCAATGCTACCGGTATTCCCGATGAGTTTGAGGTCAGGGGGGAGATATTTATGCCTCGTGCAGGTTTTAATCTTATGAACAAGCAGCGTTTCGACGCCGGTGAAACAGTTTTTGCCAATCCCCGCAATGCTACAGCCGGTACCCTTAAAACACAGGATTCACGCGAAGTGGCCAAACGTCCCCTCGATGCATACGTGTATACGCTTTTCGACGAAAGTACCCGCACCGAAACACATTTTGAACGCCTTAACCTGCTTAAAAAGTGGGGTTTCAATATTTCTGATATCAAGGCCAAATGCAGCAGTATTGAACAGGTGCTTGATTTTATCAGGGAGGTGGAAGAAAACCGCCCCAAACTGTCATTCGATATTGATGGTATTGTCATTAAAGTCAACAATATAGAACAGCAGGAAGTACTTGGCTATACCGCCAAAGCACCACGCTGGGCCATTGCCTACAAGTATAAGCCCGAGGAAGCTGCTACCACACTGCTGTCAATTGATTTCCAGGTTGGCCGCACCGGTACTGTTACCCCCGTAGCTAACCTTAAACCGGTGTTGCTTGCCGGTACCACTGTTAAAAGGGCTTCATTGCACAATGCTGATATCATGGCAACGCTCGATGTGCGTGTGGGCGATACAGTTTATGTGGAGAAAGGCGGCGATATAATACCCAAAATTACCCGCATTGATCTTACTAAAAGGCCACCTGAACTTTTTGAAACCGAATTTATAAAGAACTGCCCTGAATGTAATACGCCCCTGGTGAGGCAGGAGGGCGAAGCTTCGTGGGTTTGCCCGAACGATAAGGGGTGCCCGCCGCAGATCAAAGGCCGCCTGGTGCATTTCATAGGCCGGCGTGCAATGAATATTGAAAGCCTGGGTGAAGGTAAGATTGAAATGTTATACGATGCCGGATTGGTGCACAATGTGGCCGATCTGTATGACCTCACCGAAAAAAAACTACTCAGCCTGCAACAAATTTTTGCCGCCCGTGAAACCGTTCGCGAAAAGCGCGTGCTCTTCCAGAAGAAATCGGTTGAGAATGTGATGAAAGGACTGGCAGCTTCGCGACTCGTGCCTTTTGAAAGAGTGTTATTTGCCCTTGGCCTTAAATATATCGGTGAAACCGTGGCTAAAAAACTGGCCCGCCATTTCCGCAACATCGATGCATTGATGACTGCCACTGAAGAGCAGCTCATTGAAGTGGAAGAAATTGGAAACCGGATTGCAGGAAGTGTGATCAGTTATTTTGCCGATGATTCAAACCGGCAGGTCATTCAGAGGCTTCGCTTGCACGGACTGCAGTTCGCTATGGAAGATGTGGATGAAAAGCTCAGCGATAAACTGGCCGGAATGACCATTGTGGTAAGCGGTTCTTTCAGCCTGTTCCCTAAGCGTGATGACCTCAAAGACACTATTGAGAAGCATGGCGGCAAAGTAGCCGGAAGCGTTTCTTCTAAAACCACTTTTATTGTGGCGGGCGAAAATATGGGACCCGAAAAACGTTTAAAGGCTGAATCTCTGGGCATTCCTATTATTACAGAACATGAATTCATGGAGAAGATTTCATAACGCTTTAACGGATTCAATCCCTTAACTTTGCCGCCTAAACCTGAACATCATGACTGCCTCAAAAGCAACTGGCAAATACTATCTATATATCATACTGTCAATGCTTTTTTGGGGTATGTCGTTCATATGGACACGCCTTGCCCTGGTTGAATTCAACCCCATCAGTGTTATCTTCTTCAGGCTTGTGCTCTCTTCCATCATTCTGTTTAGTTATATCAGGATTTCGCGAACCGCTGAAAAAATAGATAAAGCCGACCGCAAGTGGTTCCTGCTGCTGGCACTTGCCGAGCCTTTCTTTTATTTCCTTGGTGAGAACTTCGGACTCAAATATGTGTCACCTGCTGTAACTTCAGCCATTATTGCAACAATTCCGCTTATAGCTCCCATTGTTGCTTATATTTTCCTCAAAGAACGCGTTGATCGTTTCACGGTACTGGGTGTGCTGCTTTCCTTTTTTGGTATCATTTACATGCTGCTCAACAAAGACCTGAGCCTTAATGCGAGCCCCAAAGGTATTGCACTCATTTTCATGGCAGTATTTTCAGCTGTCGGTTATACCTTTTTCATCAGGAAACTGGCCAACAAATACAAAGCCATTACCATCCTCACCCTGCAGAATATCATTGGTTCAATCTATTTTCTGCCTGTATTCCTTATCTTCGACCTGAGGTCGCTGCTTCATATGCAGCCTTCAACAGGCGCCATACTGGCCATTGTTCAGCTGGCTATTTTTGCCAGCAGCGTCGCCTTCCTGTTGTTCATTATTGTCGTCGCAAAACTTGGCATGGTTAAAGCCAATATCTTCACCAACCTCATACCTGTTTTCACGGCCATATTTGCTTATTTCATCATTGGTGAAATGATAACCTGGCAGAAGGTCATCGGGATTTTGCTGGTTATCGGGGGGATTTTGATTTCACAGGTTCCGGCTCTTTTTAAAGTAAAAAGTAAAAAGTAAAAAGTTTCTAGATTCCAAACTCCAGATTCAGCTGAGAACTAGTCACTAGTCACTGGTCACTAGTCACTAATTCAGCTGAGAACTAGTCACTAGTCACTGGTCACTAGTCACTACTTCCCAGTCACTAAAGAAAAAAGTGCTTATACCTTATGGTGGTTTCCAAATAATTTTATACTTTTGCCATCCCAAACGCTAAAAGCGGAAAGGAACCCTGGCGAGGTAGCTCAGTTGGTTAGAGCGTCGGATTCATAACCCGGAGGTCACGAGTTCAATTCTCGTCCTCGCTACAAATGGAGCTTAACCAGCTCAATATCAGTTCATTAACTGCTCAAATTCTTGTATAACTGCTACAGAGGCTTTAAGAAGCATGTAGCAGTTTTGCATTTGTACACTTTTGGAGACCTGGGGAGGTACCAAAACATGACAAATTACAAGCTGGCAAAACTGAATGATTGCAACAATGATTTAAAGAAGCATTGGTATGTCGAATATCAATTCTTACATCCGGAAAAGAAAGAATGGATTAGATTCCGGCTTTGGATATCCAACAAATTGAAAACTGCTGCTGCTCGTAGAGAGAAGGCTTCAGAATTAGTAAAGCAAACAAACTTATGGTTAAAGAACGGTGGAAATCCTTTTTCTGCTGAGAACGTGCGGGGCAAGTTAGTTACTGAAGCTCTTGATACAGTTCTTGAAAAGAAACAATCTTATTGTCGCCCACGTACATACCATACGTATCATCATGTCATCAAGTTGTTCAAACAGTTCCTTGTTTACAGGAAAAAGGAGAAGTTAATTCTTGATGAAATGAATTTTCCAATAGCTCAGGACTTCCTTGATTGGTGTATAATAGATC
>DATGXS010000025.1:0-78864 GCA_035298745.1 Lentimicrobium sp.
GTGTTTAATCTTTCATTCTCCCAAACACCCTGGACCAGAGTAGCCCCGTCTATCCAGGAACACACTGTCAATAAATTGTTCTGCTTACCCGGTACTTCTAAAGTATTTGGAGCTTGCGACGGTTCGACAATAATAAAATCGGCAAATGCCGGACAGACATGGGATGTTATTCTCAATCCCGCACAAATGGACGCGGGGTTCAGCTGTAAAAGCATTGTTTTTATCGAAGAATCAACGGGCTTTATAGGAGGAAGCGGGCTTACCATACTTAAAACCGTCAACGGTGGAAATACCTGGAGTAAGAAATTTGAATCTGAGCCAATATTTGGGCAGGATGCATTTAATGATATTGCCTTCTTTAATAACTCAACTGGTGTTGCTGTGGCTCATAATGGAGAGATTATCAGGACAACTGACGGAGGTGAATCATGGGACATCTTGGAAAGCGGACAAACTATCGACCTTCAGGGCGTTAAAGTATTAAATGATTCTACTGCTTATGCAATAGGATATTCCGATCAAATGCTGAAAACAACCGATCGGGGCCTTACCTGGTTTGTAATTCCCCGCCCTTCAAATTTTCCCGAAGGAAGAATTCAGGATTTGATCTTTGTAAATAACACTACCGGTTTTGTGCTTATTACTTATTCTGATTATAGTAATTCATTTCATTATGTACTTAAAACAACTGATGGAGGACTGTCGTGGACAGAATCACTCATGGATCCTCAGGTAGTAGCATATGATGGTTGTTTTGCAGCTTTTGATGCCGAACATGTTGCAATTGTATCAACTATGTGGGCATATCACTGTCAGGTGACTTTTACTGATAATGGTGGTACGACATGGACTGAACTTGAGCAGGATTTACCATGGAATCAATATGCCCTTTGTTATACTGACGATCATTCACTCATAGCAGGGGGTACTCTGGGAATGCTCTTCAATTCTAATGATGGGGGTTATAACTGGAATGTTCTTAATCAAAGACAAATAGAAAATAGTGTGCTCGATGTGCAGTTTGTTACTAATACAACTGGTTTCCTCCTTTCAGAAAGTTATGGCGGCGGTGTACCCGGCCAGGTGTTGTATAAGACCACTAATGGCGGTCTAAATTGGAATCCAGTGTCGGAAAGCGGACATGTATACTTTCTTGACAGTCTTACCGGATTTATGATTCAAGGTTCATATTTTCAGAAAACAACCGATGGTGGCAATTCATGGCAATTTGTAACAGAAATAGAAAATATTACTTCAAATTTTTCAGATATTAAGTTTTACGACCAGATGCGGGGAATGATAGCCGGTGAAGAAATACTCATGTGCACAACCGACGGCGGCCTTACATGGCAGGATATTAGTCCCGGAATACATAATTACAATGATATAGAATACAAGACCGCCGACTTGGTTTATGTTACACTCAGCGATTATCAGAATTCTGTAATACTCAGTACACCCGACCATGGAACAAACTGGCAGCAAATTAATGCGGGTGAGTATGGAAACGCCAATGATCTGTTACTTCTAAATAATGACACAGCCTTTCTCGTATGTAGTTATCCAGCTATTCTCAGATCAACTGATGCCTGCTTAACATGGCAACCAATGGTTATTAACAGTACGGCGCAAATTAATTATAATTCTATCTCGTTCCCTGACGACTTAAATGGCTATGTGGTTGGCAGCGGTGAGAATTACGGAGGTAATATACTGCTGAAGACTATGGATGGGGGACTAACATGGAATCCGATAGAGTCTTTTGTAACTTCAGGTCTTACTCAGGTACATTTTTTCAACAATGATACAGGACTTATTTTTGGGAAAAATGGCGTGGTACTTAGCACATCAACCGGTGGAATTGTAAGCACAGCCAATGTTGAGCCGCCTAAAGCTGAACCCCTGCTTTTTAGCCCAAATCCATTTACAACAGAATTGCACATTAATAATTCGCAATATTCCCCTTCAATGATTGTAATCACTGATGTAACGGGCCGAAGAGTGCTGAGCAAAACAATTTCCGGTGAAAGCCATTCTATTGATACCTCATCACTTAAGCCTGGAATTTACACAATTACATTCTTTGAAAACGAAAAACGAATCTCTGCTTCAAAAGGGATCCGACTATAATTTTTTGTAGGAACAAGTAGGCATACTTTACTATTTTGAACTTCAATCATTCTTAATATGAGATATTTAGTTCTAGCATTCCTGACATTGTTTTCATTCTATAGTAAATCTCAAACTTTACATGAAAGCACTTATGCCACTCAATCTTCATCAGATCTGATTTTTGATAGAAGTTTTATTAATTGCGAAGATCAATGGATCGCCATGAGTGAAAAAGAAGGTAAATATACTTTTGGATTCGTTTACATTGATTGTCAGGAAGGATTAACTTTGGACAGAGGTGGCAGTTTTACTATTAATGAAAAGGGACAATATCAACTTGTTCAGGATAGTCTAACTAAGGTTGGAATTAAATACCGGCTAAGTACTGAAAATAACTTCTTTGTTGCCAGAATTCCAAATGAACACTTTGAAGAAATTGGTGTGGCAGAATATCCTGATTGGCTTGCCAGTTATAAGAAAGGCATTGACTCTGCCAAATGCCTGTTTTCTCATGGGTTTATTTATAATGAATGGAATGAATGTAACACGGCTCTGAATTACCTTAATCAACTTGCAAAAATTGATTCATCCTATCCTGGTATGAATTTTGAATTTGCATACGCGTATAATTGCCTGAAACTCTATGATAAAGCTATTCCTTATACCAAGGCTCTTATTAAATCTGACTCAACCGATTGTCTGGGTTGGAAGGAATTAATTTATGGACAATTAAATTCAGGATTAATTTTTGATGCAGCATCAAGTGCTGAAAAAATGTTGTCACATTGTAATAATAATGGATATAAAGGTGAAGCCACTTATAATGTAGCCCAGCATTTTTATAAAGCAAACGATAAAATGAACTATAAAAAATGGAAGAAGATAAGTTTGAAATTTTTAAGTAGTGAAAGTTATTACAGAGACCTGCTTAAATCTGACTTTAAAGTGGTAGTTCTAAATTGACCACTTTTTCCATTTAACTTTGCCTGTCGTCCTTTTTTCCTACCTTTGCCCCTCAAATTCAGCTCAATCTGAATTAGTAGTTTAATTTCAAATCTCAAATTTCAAATCTCAAATCTCAAATCTCAAATCTCAAATTTTAATGTCTTACCAATTCCATACTCTCTCAAATGGTATCCGTATCGTTCATCGTCAATCTGATACGATTGTTGCGCATTTAGCCGTAATGGTAAATACCGGAACCCGGGATGAGGAGAATTCTGAGGCTGGATTGGCACACTTTATTGAGCATATGATCTTTAAGGGTACTAATAAGCGTCGTCTGCATCATGTGCTGGGATATCTTGAAAATATTGGTGCAGATTTGAATGCATATACAACCAAAGAGGAGACCTGCATTCATGCTTCGTTTATTGGTAAATATTATGACAGGGCTTTTGACCTATTTAGCGATATCCTTACAAATTCAACTTTTCCTGAAAAGGAAATTGAGAAAGAAAAGGATGTAGTGATTGATGAGATCAATGGTTATAAAGATACCCCTTCTGAGTTGATTTTTGATGAGTTTGAAGAAATGCTTTTTAAGGATCACCCTCTTGGTAAACCTATACTTGCGACACCTTCTATCGTTAAGAAATTTACCCGTAAGAAAGTACTTTCATTTATCTCGCACCATTATAATACAGATCAGATGGTGATCAGTTCTGTTGGGAATATCACCTTTCAAAGAATAATAAAACTTGCTGAGAAATATTTTGGTGTAATACCTGCTAATATCCGCGAAAAGCAAAGGTTTCCATTTACATCTTATTCGCCTGAAGAGAAAGTTGTTAAGAAGGGTGGTTTTCAAACACATTGTATGATTGGTGCACCTGCCTATAGTTATGCTGACCCGAGACGTACAACACTTGCTTTCCTGAATAATATGCTTGGCGGCCCTGCCATGAATTCACGACTAAGTATGGCCTTACGGGAAAAGAGTGGTATATCATATAACATAGAGTCATCATATACCCCTTATTGTGATACAGGAACTTTTGTCATCTATCTTGGTATAGACAATGGATCACTCGACAAAGCCCTGATGTTAGTAAACAGGGAGCTGAATAAGTTTCGTGACAAGAAGCTAGGCACCCTGCAATTGCATGTTGCCAAACAGCAGTTTGCCGGACAACTGGCTATTACCTTTGAATCGAACCTTAACGATGCTCTTTCAATGGCAAAGAGCGTTCTTGTATACAACACAGTAGATACCGTTGAAACCGTAATAAATAAAATATTAGCTGTTACAGCGCAGGATTTATTGGAGGCTTCAAATGAGATTTTGAACACTGAAACGATGAGCAGGTTGATATATGTGAATAAGGTTAAAGGTTAAATAAATATGGCAAAAGTCTAAAGGCTAAAGGCTATGGCTAAGGGCTAATGGTTAATGGTTAAATAAATAAGGCAAAGGCTAAAGCTACCGATAATTATGAACCTTGCGCATTGAACTATCAACTTTGAACTCCTTAAACCCTTTGAACCCTTTGAACTTTGAACTTTGAACCCCTTGAACCCTTTGAACCCCTTTAACCCCTTGAACCTTGAACCCCTTGAACCCCTTGAACTTTGAACTTTGAACCAATGGATCTCTTCGAAAAACAACAATACCTCACAACCAACCGCGAATACGAGCAGTATGCTATAGATTACAGCAAGCAGGATGATGAACTTATGACGGAATTGGTGAGAAGAACGCATTTGTCGTTCACTACTGCCAGTATGTTGTCAGGGGCAATTCAGGGGAAATTGCTTGAATTTTTCTGCAGGATGATGAATGCAAAGACCGTACTCGAAATTGGGACTTATACCGGATATTCTTCCATATATATGGCCAGAGGAATGGCTGAGGATGGTGTACTGCATACCATTGATAATAATCCTGAGGTTGAAGAGATAGCGAACGAATTCATTGAAAGAGCCGGCTTATCGCAAAAGATAAAGTGTTACCAGGGCGATGCTCTTCAGGTGTTAAATGATAAGATTTTTCCCGTTATTGATGAGTTCGACCTTGTATTCATTGACGCCGATAAGGAAAACTACATCAATTACTATCAAATCTGTCTTCCCAGAGTTAGAAAAGGAGGCTTTATTATTGCCGATAATGTGCTTTGGTATGGAAGGGTTTTCAACGGATCCACATACAATGATAAAGAAACTAAAGGCATTATCGCTTTCAATAATCTGATTAAGAACGATCCCCTTGTTGAGAACCTGCTTCTCCCTGTAAGAGATGGGCTCATGATCCTTAGAAAATTATAAGCATTTATTCTCGGGATCCATGTAAAGTAATGGCAGAAACAAACCATTGCTCATTTCATTTCAAGATTTAAAACAGTGTATCTCATTCCACTTTTCGACTGAGATGTAGAATTCGCACTCCTGTCTTTCCTATACTAGTTCCCTTTTTTTAGAAAAAAAGCGTTTTTTTTTCTAAAAATAAGCTTTTGAAAAATTGCGAATGGCAAAAAAATGGATTAGCTTTGTCGCCTATATAGATACTGAAATTATAATCTTAACCATCGGTAACTTTAGGATAATGGTATAGAAAGGGTAGGGAAAGGGTAGAGAAAGGGTAGAGAAACCGTAAGGAAACAGGCGTTGAATCTTCCAAACTGAAAATCCTCCAAAATCTGAAAGTCACTTAAAACCTTTAACAATTAAATACGACTGATCATGGCAAAGGGTAATCCATTTAAAGCTAAAGGCAGAATAAACAACATCACCATGTATACTCTGAATGGTGAGAATATTATGCGTATCATACCTGCACATGTTTATAATCCCAAAACCACCGGACAAACAGATCACAGGACGAAAATCAGGGTAGCAAGCAAGTTTTTGAAAACAATAAACGAATTCATCAAAATCGGTTATCAGGATACTTCACTTGATTATCCGGCAAACGAAGCACGTCAGTATGTCATTAAAAACTGCTTTAATCAAACACCTGATGGTCCGGTTCTTGATTACGAAAAGGTGTTGATATCACGCGGTGAAATTGCTAAACCCGAAGGGTATAAGCTTACTGTAGAAAAAGATCTGGTACATATAGACTGGCAAACGTCGCCAAACGATAATGTCAGAAGAAATGACGACAGGGTAAAGGTTGTGATGTATTATTTTACGGACAATGATGAAAAATCACAACTTATCAATACACCGGCGCGCCGAAAAGACGGAACTGTGACACTCTCTATTCCTGTGCATTCAAGCCCTGTACAGGTGTGGATGTTTTTCCATAACGCTGAAGAGAAAGTAGGTGAAAGCCGGAAAAATATATCAGATTCTGTTTGGCTGGGAGAAATAAAATAATTTACAAGAAACTGTATCAAATGAATTTAAAGGAAAAACTGGAAAATTTTGATCCAAATAACTTAGGTGACACAAGCGGTAATATATTTGGACTTCCTTTTGATATCAATGAGGCACAACTGGTTATACTGCCTGTTCCATGGGAAGTAACCGTTTCATATAGTTCAGGAACTGCAAATGCACCTGAGGCAATTTTTGAAGCTTCATTCCAGGTTGACCTGTATGACCCTGCTGTTGAAGATGCCTGGAAAGCAGGCATTGCTATGGATGCAGTAAATCAGGAAATTAAAACTCAAAGCGACCTGTTGCGCGTTAAAGCTGAGAAGTACATTGCCATGTTAACTGAGGGGATCAGCCCTGATGAGAATATGGAAATGATTGAAATAAGAGACGAAATAAACGGGGCGGGCTTCAACCTCAATGCATGGGTTAAATCACAGGCTCTGGGCTTTCTTAAACAGCACAAATTGGTTGCACTGCTGGGCGGAGACCACAGCACTCCCCTCGGACTGATCCAGGCCTTGGCAGATAAGTATCAATCGTTTTCCATACTTCATATCGATGCCCATGCAGATCTTCGGAAAGCTTATGAAGGTTTCGAATTTTCACATGCGTCGATCATGTTTAATGCCTTGAAGATTCCGCAGGTAACCAAACTGGTTCAGGCAGGAATACGCGATTATTGTGAAGATGAAGTGAAACTGATAAATTCTGATAACAGGATTGTTACCTACTTTGATCGCGATATAAAGCACTCAATGTACGAAGGCAAAAGCTGGTCGGCGATAGTTAATGATATACTCGCCGACCTGACAGAAGATGTGTACATAAGTATCGACATTGACGGCCTCGACCCAAAACTCTGTCCCGGCACAGGTACTCCTGTTCCCGGAGGATTTGAGTTTGAACAGATTACTTATTTGATTGAGAAACTTGTAAAAACCAAGCGCCGTATAATAGGATTTGACCTGAATGAAGTTTCTCCCCGCGATGACGAGTGGGATGCAAATGTGGGTGCAAGGATATTGTACAGGGTTGCTAATTTGGCGATAAAATCATTTAAATGATAAAAAATAGCAGGGGCTGAAAATTTCAAGCCCCTGCTTTATAATTTGTACTCAATTAAAATCTTATACCCAAAGATAATCCTCCTCTTACACTCATCCACGGGCTCTTGGATGTTACTGATACTTTATCAGCACTAACTGAAGAATCCATATTGAACATCGGCAGGTTAATATCCTCGAAACCCTGTTTGATATCGTCCTGTTCAGCAGGGGTAAGGTCTATTGAAGGATCGCCGACAATGGTAGTTTTGCTTCTTCCACCATGGAATCCCAGAATCCACCAATCAAGGCAAAGGTAATCACCAAGCGGCCATTGAGCTCCAAACATCACACCACCGGCGTTGGTTTGAAATTTTCCTGAGAGGGCTATTTTGTTGATCTCGTTCTCTGAGTTGGTATAGTCGACATTGAATTCATGAATTTTAAATGTAGAATGTTTAAAATAAGGAGCTATATAGAAACCCTTACCATAGCCTTCACCAAGATAAAACCGAACATCCGGAGTAACCGACCATGCACTGAATCTAAAATTATCAATGTCAAAATCAATATCCTCATTAGTCGATTCCATTGAATTTGAGATTATTCCGCGAAATGGGATGCCTTTTGCGGGCATCATTGAAAATGTAAGGGAAGCAGATACTTTTTCAGCTAAGATTCTTTCATAAGTCAAGGAAGGATTCAGTGTCAGAAGTGATAAAAAATTGGTTTTCACAAAATTCATCTCCTGAGCGGTGGAGGTCGTGTTAATTAGCAGCAATATTGCCGGTAACAGTAAAGCCAGTCTTGATTTCATGTGTGTTAGGTTTGATTATTAGGTTGGTTAATTGTTCATATAAGAATCAAAAGTGCTTCAAATATAGAAATATTTAAGCAAACCAAAAAAAATAATCAAATATATCCACTAATTATCTGATGATTAGTGAATAATGAATAATGAATGAATAGTGATAAATGGAAAAGTTATGTATTTAGCCTATGCCCTTAGCCTTAGCCTTTAGCCTTGTTTATTTAGCCTTAAGCTTTATTTAGCCTTTAGCTTTATTTACTGTGAAACCCTATAATCATACTTCACCAGTCCCAACTCCTCATTGGCCTTCACAATCTTTGATTTCAGATCTTGTTTGAAGGCTAATAATTTTGTGTACAGCTCTTGGTCCTCCACGGCGAGAATCTGTACTGCAAGGATTCCGGCATTTCTTGCTCCGTTGATTGCAACGGTAGCTACAGGAATTCCCGGAGGCATTTGTACCATGGCGAGAAGAGAATCAAGACCATCAAGTGAAGCTTTAATTGGCACGGCTATTACAGGAAGGGCAGTCATTGATGCAATTACACCTGCAAGATGTGCGGCCATACCTGCACCTGCAATAATGACCCTGATTCCTTTTTCGTAAGCACCTTTACTGAACTTTTCAACTTCGTCGGGTGTACGATGTGCAGATAAGGCATTGATTTCAAAAGGGATTTTGAAGTCGTTGAGGATTTCGGCAGCTTCTTTCATCACAGGCAGATCTGATGTGCTACCCATTATTATGCTTACTTTAGGTATCATAGTTAAAATTATTTGCGCAAACATAAACAATTCGTTCACATGTTTTGTTGACAGCCATGTTTTTTAACATATCATCCGAGCCGTGCTTCTATCACAGTCTGATTTTTATACCTTTGCAGGAAATAACGAAATTGCAATGACTGATACCATCCGTGTAAAGGATAAAATATTTAGTGTTTTTATCGAAGGTAAAACGATTGATTCTGCCACACAAAGGGTTGCCGACAAAATCAACATTGACACGAAAGACGAAAATCCGCTGTTTCTGATTATATTAAATGGCGCTTTTATGTTTGCAGCTGATCTCCTTAAAAAGGTAAGTGTTGATTGCAATATCTCATTTGTTAAACTGGCATCCTACTCGGGAACACAAAGTACAAGCGTTGTCACTGAACTCATCGGCCTGAACGAAGATCTAAATGGAAGATCAGTTGTAATTGTTGAAGACATCATTGATACCGGTAAAACTCTGGAAGTCCTGCTTAAAAGATTAAAAGAGCATAATGCAGGGAAAGTGAGAATTGCTTCGCTTTTGTTTAAACCTCATGCGTTTAAATGTGATTATCCCATAGATTATGTAGGAATTGAAATTCCAAACGACTTTATTGTTGGTTATGGATTGGATTATGATGGTTTTGCAAGGAATCTTCCCGATATTTACAAGATAGTGGAATGATGTTATTCCAAAAACTAATTATTTAAGGTATGCTCAATATCGCGTTGTTTGGACCTCCTGGTGCAGGAAAAGGTACTCAGTCAGCCCTTCTTATTGAAAAGTATAAATTAACCTACATTTCCACCGGTGATCTGCTAAGGCATGAAATCAGTGAAGGAACTGAATTAGGAAAGAAGGCAAGTGAGATTATTGACCGGGGTCAGCTTGTTTCTGATGAAATGATAGTTGAACTTATTGAGAAACGGATCATGCTAAGTGCCGGAAACAATGGTATTTTATTTGATGGTTTTCCAAGAACATTGGTTCAGGCATATATTCTTGAAGGTTTGCTTTTAAAACTAAATACGGGTTTAGCCTGTATGCTAAGTCTCGAAGTTCCTAAAGAAGAGCTGGTTGCCCGTTTGCTTGAGCGTGGAAAGTCATCAGGCAGGAGTGATGATACAGCCGATGTTATTGAATACCGGTTGCAAGAGTATGAGAATAAAACAAAACCTGTAATTGAGTTTTATCAGTTCAGGGATAAATATATTCCAATTAATGGAGTAGGCCCAATACCAGAAGTGTTCAAACGGTTGGCTGATTCTATTGACAATACATTGCAGAATGTTTGGTTTAACCTCGTGTTAACAGGTGCGCCCGGGTCGGGTAAAGGTACACAGGGAAGGTTGCTGGCCGAAAAGTATAACCTGTATTATATTTCAACAGGTTCGTTGCTGCGAAAGGAAGTTAAAGCTCATAGTGAATTGGGCGAAAGCGTTGAAGATTCAATGGAAAGGGGAGACCTTGTTCCTGATGAAGTGGTTATTAAACTTATTGAGCGTGAAATACAGGCTCATAATAATGTTAAAGGATTTGTTTTTAAAGGATTTCCAAGAACTGTTGTACAAGCCTACATTCTTGATGGATTGTTAAGAAGGATGGATTCTACTGTGTCGTACTGCGTAGAGTTAAATGCGCCTACACTTGAATCAGTAAAACGCTTGAGTAACAGGGCTAAAACCCCCAATGCCCGATCGTATGACCTGAATACCGATCTGATTATCCACAGGCTTGAAGAATACCATGAAAAAACTGTTGCGGTAGGTACTTTTTACGACAGGCAGAATAAATTTGCTTCAGTTGATGCAACCGGTGACCAGAACGCAGTTTTTGAAAGGTTAAGTGACAAGGTAGAAAAGGCAATGAGGATATTAAGGTAAAAAAAATTAATGGCATCATCTAATTTCGTTGATTACGTAAAACTCTATCTCCGTTCAGGTAACGGCGGTGCAGGTTCAGCTCATTTATTAAGAACGCGTGGAAATCCGCATGGCGGTCCTGATGGGGGTGACGGAGGCAGAGGAGGTCATATCATTCTTAAAGGCAATGCCCAATTATGGACCCTGCTTCATCTGAAATACACAAAGCATATAAAGGCTGGTGATGGTGTTGGTGGCAGCAATAATCGTAAAACCGGTGCTTTTGGAAGGGATGTTATCATTGAAGTTCCTTTAGGGACCATCGTTAGGGATTCAGAAACCATGGAACAGGAAGCAGAGGTAACCCGTGATGGCGAAACGGTTATTATTGTTCCCGGAGGCAGAGGTGGTTTAGGTAATGACCATTTTAAGACCCCTACTCATCAAACACCCCGCTTTGCACAACCCGGAGAACCCGGTATTGAAACATGGAAAGTGCTTGAGCTTAAAATATTGGCTGATGTGGGGCTGGTTGGCTTTCCTAACGCCGGTAAATCTACACTGTTGGCTAACCTTTCGGCAGCTAAGCCTGAAATTGCTGATTATCCATTCACCACTCTAAGGCCAAACCTGGGCATAGTTTCATATCGTGACGACCGTTCATTTGTTATGGCTGATATTCCTGGAATTATTGAAGGTGCTTCTGAGGGCAAAGGTCTTGGATTAAGGTTTTTGAGGCATATTGAAAGAAATTCAGTGCTGCTTTTCATGGTTCCGGCAACTTCTGAAAATATCCGTAAAGAATACGAAATATTACTTCATGAGCTTGAGGAGTTCAACCCTGAACTTATGGACAAGCAGCGTTTACTTGCGGTTACAAAGTGTGATCTCATTGATGATGAAACAATGAAAAAAATCAGGAAAAGAAAGATGCCCGATATACCAACTGTTTTTATATCGTCGCACACCGGACTTAATCTGATTGAATTAAAAGATATGATAATGAGGGCTTTGTCCCAGGCATGGTAGTGCCAGAATTCCATGGTAGTGTTAGAATTCTTATTAAAATTAGACAGGCAGTTTTTTTTAGCCATTAACGGATGGCATAGTCCATTCTTTGATGAAATAATGTATGTGCTAAGCCAAAAGCTGGTATGGGCACCATTATATGCTATTTTGCTAATTATGTTGTGGCTTGTATACCGCCGTAATTTCTGGTATATAGTCCCCCTGATCATCTTATTGGTAACGTTGACTGATCAGGTTTCTGTGGTTTTGTTTAAAGATATATTTCACCGATTAAGGCCCTGCCACGAACCTTCATTAGAAGGGATGGTACAACTTGTAAGGGGGCAGTGTGGTGGAAAATTCGGATTTATTTCTTCTCATGCAGCCAATACTTTTGGAGTTGCAATATTTGCCGGGTCGTTATTAAAAGTCCGCTTCAAATGGCTATTACCGGTTTTAATATTTTGGGCTTCAATAGTTTGTTACAGCAGGGTTTATCTTGGTGTACATTATCCTGGTGATGTAATCGTAGGTGCTTTGGTTGGAAGTATTTCAGGATACTTCATTCTGCTGTTATTTAAGTGGATTATGTCAAGAACCACTGCTAAACAGTAATAATAGGAACTGAAGAAACAGGTTTTGAATCCTGTATTTCAATTTTCTGTGCTATTGTTTGTAATTTTACTTCAAAAATTAAAGATTATGAATTTCCTTACACGGCTTCTGCTTTCAACAATTGCAGTGATTCTTTCAGCATACCTGCTGCCTGGCGTTACGGTTGATTCGTTCATGACAGCCATTCTGGTTTCAATAATATTGTCAATTTTAAACACAATAGTAAAACCAATACTGGTTATTCTTACCATTCCATTTACAGTTTTTACATTAGGACTGTTTCTTCTGGTTATTAACGCTATTATCATCCTAATGACTGACTGGGTGATAGATGGGTTTATGGTAGACGGATTCTGGTATGCCTTGATCTTTAGCATTGTATTAGCTTTAATCAATTCATTATTAGGAGGGAAAAAAGAATAGTTCCGGACTCACTCATTTTTACTTATCACAAATCTCAAAAAACTTATGAAATCGAGGATGATCACCGACCAGACACTTATAGATGCAGTAATAAACGGGTGTGAAGCATGCTTTGTAGGTATGGTTGATGAAAATAACATGCCTTATACACTTCCATTCAACTTTGGCTACAGGGATGGCATATTATATATTCATTCCGGTCCAAAGGGCAGAAAATTAGATATTCTAAAAAACAACCCGCACGTTTGTGTGGCAATGAGTACCGACCACGAGATGTATCACCAATCGGAGGATGTTGCCTGTAGTTACGGGATGAAATACAAGAGCATATTGATTAAAGGAAAAGCAGAGTTCCTGACAGATATTGAAGATAAGGTATTGGCGTTGAGTGTTGTTATGAAACAATATACAAAGCGTGAGGATTATCGCTACAGTCTGCCTTCATTAAAGAATGTCCAGGTCATGCGAATTGTACCTGAAAGCGTTGAATGTAAATATTTTGGCTATTGAAACACTGACATCGCAAGGAATTAGTACTGAGTAAAATCCAGATTGAAGATCAAACTGATACTAACCTTACCTGTTTCAGGTAGATAGGCTGTCCTGATACCACCGGTAACAGGAGCAGGGAGTGCGAACAAGTGAAAATCGGTTATAAGATCCAGTCCAATTGCACTGTAATGCTTTGATGTATTTTCAAGGTCAATAGCATAATCATAAAATAAGTTGGTGCGAACACGTTTCATGTAAATGGCTGTGCCCAGATGCCAATCAGGGTAAAAGAGCGGCAACGCATATGAAGGTCTTAGTCTGACCATTTTTCCCGGAATTCTTTCATCATAACCTGCAGGTAATGAAATGTCACCTGAAAACCGGTATCCGTCAGATGAAACAGCACGTTTTTGCAATGCTGAATATAATTGCAGAGAATGGTTTCTTGATAATCCAGGTAAATAAACTCTGAATTGCGAAGAGAATAGATCACCTGCTTTATAATCGCCGAAGATGGCATTTTTGTATCTTACATCAATACTGAATCCGGTGCGGGGTGCCAAATCTCTGATTGAAGTCTTTTCATAAAAGTTAAAGTAGGCCCGGTATCCTAATGCGCCGGTAATACCATTCATAAAATAATGGGGAGTGTGAGAGGTGCGTTGATTGTTTTGAAGCTGGTGTTTTATTTCAAAGAACATGCCATATGAATATCTTCCGGTGAACGATGACAGCCACTGACTTACGCCAAAATCTAATGCAGTTTCATGCCATGTATATCTATACGAGGTATCACCTGTTCCTGACCAATCAGCCCTGTCGCCGTACGAAAAACTTGCATTAATTAATGGATATAAGCCACGATAACTGATATCAGCCGACCAACGGCCGGTATTTTCAACAGGACTATAATCATAACCAGCGGTAACAAATAATGTACTTAAAAGATTCTGACTCATTACCGATATTCCGGGCCGAACTGTTTGATCATTAATATCTATATATGCAGGACCCCAACTATGGAAGTAAAAGAGGTTTTTTGGTTTTGAAAAATCAGATATCGCCATACTATCAGTTTTGGAACTGGGGATGACTTCCAACTTTTGTATGAGCGATTCCTGCAGGGATATTTTTTCAGCAAGCGGCCAGGTATTAATATTATCTGTCTCAACCCTTTGCATGAGTAATTGATTGGGTGTACACTTTGCAATCCGGTATCCTGCCGATGAATAAACTGAGAAATATAGATTCCCGTTAAGATCCGAATATGGGTGTTTTGTGCCAAATTGCGAATTTGTGAGTTGATATATGCTGCCATCAGAAAGATTAATCTGGCATACTTCACTTACTTCATTCACATCCATGTTGAATATGATCTTGTCGCCTGCATGCAATGGCTTACTTATTTCAGTACGTGTAAAACCGGTAATATATTCGAAAGTTGGATTAACTAACGATAGTTGGCTAAATCTGAAGAGGATTATTCGTTTTCCTTCATTTCCTGTAGCAACACAAACAATCTCTTTTCCATCAGGTGACCAGGCAGGCGAGCTTAGAAACAAATTTTCGGGAGAAGGATGTCTTACAACGATTTTCCCACTCATGTCAATGAACGTCAGGTAATTTGAACCCGACGGACTTACTTCTGAAACCGCAATAAGTTTATTATCAGGACTCACGGTAGGGGCGAAAAGCATTTGCCTGGTCCTGATTTTATGCACATCACCGGTTTCAGGATTAAACATAACAATAGTAGAAAATCCGGTAATCTGCCAGCGTAAGTGTGGACGCTCTTCTATCCA
The DNA here is from genome assembly GCA_035298745.1 of Lentimicrobium sp. Classification (GTDB taxonomy): domain Bacteria; phylum Bacteroidota; class Bacteroidia; order Bacteroidales; family Lentimicrobiaceae; genus Lentimicrobium. The sequence continues at coordinate 15,246 of DATGXS010000025.1, forward strand.
GCTAATGTATTTACCATTATAACTCAATTGATCATCAATAAAAAAGCCGGGTGTGTATATGATCTTTTCACTTCCCTCTTTATCAATGGCTACAATGCGGTGTATATCTGACAAGGACTTTTTTAATGTTATCATCTTATCCCCTAAAGGAAACGGATTAGTGTATGATGTATAGGATTTTTGAGTTAAAATTTGAAGATTACTATAATTAACCAGTTTCCTGGAAAGATTCCACAGGCTATCGAGGTCAGCCATTGACTGGTTATAGAGACCTTTCTTTTTAAGGCCTGAAATTTTTTTAATTCCTTTTGAGAAGGGATTCAGTGTATATGGTTTACGTGCAGTTCTGTCAATGGCAGAATTCCATATTTCCGATCCATAGCGTGCCCTTGAAGTAGAAACAATATGATATCCAAGTATGTAAGGATCGGGTACAAAGTCTTTATATGATCCCAAAACAGCTTTGGTATAATGGTAACGGCCTTTTTCTTTTAACTGAGCTTTCAGAGGCATAGCAAAATCAGCTATTCTGCCCCGTCCGGTTTTGGTAAGCGCAGTCTCAGTTGTTACAGCATCACCTTCTAAAAACCATGAAGGAATGAAAAGGCCAATTATAGCAGGAGCCGCTTGTTGACCAAACAATTGCCCGAGAAATTCGGTGAAACCCTGATTCATTTTTGAGATCTGAGCAATATGCCGGTATTCGTGAATTACCAGCTGTTCATTCCATGGTTGTGCATATATTTCCTGTGGTGGAGTGGTTAGAAACTCAATTCGCCTGGGTGCCCATATAGTGTATGCGTTTGAATATACACTGCCTGTATGAAAGATAACTGGGGTGAGTGGTGGTGTAAGATTTAAAGAATTACTGACCGGTAATCGCCATTGCTCTAAAAGTAGTGCTGTTTTAACAGCTGAATTTTCATAATAATCAGGAAAAATCAGCCTGAAGTTCTTTGTGCGGATTTGCTTCCACTTTATAGAGTTATCCTCTTGACCAATATCATAATACTGGGCATATAATGAGCCGGAAAATGATAGAAATAGTGCAAATATCAGTAGTCGTCTGATCATTTACCAAAGATAAGAAGATGAATAATTAAAACAACTCTATCGTGAGAGAGTTATTGGTTTTTGAACAGGGCGTTTAGTTAGCGTCATTAAAAGCATTCCATTCAGGAGAGTTTGGAAGAGGAGCAGTGACTTTTACAATTTTATCTGCAACCGGATGCTTAAAACTTACTTTCCATGCATGCAGGCTGATAGAACCATCTTTGTTGGGACGCTTTGCCCCATACTTTACATCGCCTCTGATAACCAATCCGGCATGTGCAAGCTGTACCCGTATCTGATGATGTCTGCCTGTATGCAGGTCAACCTCAAGCAGATGTAATGTTTTTCCTGAGGCAACATGCTTACAACTCAGCTGTGCGAGTTTTGCCCCCGGGGTTTTTGCTGTAACAACGTGAGATTTATTGGAAGCTTCATTCTTTTTAAGATAATCAGCCAGGATTGTTTCTTCAAAATCAGGCCTGGTTTCAGTTATAGCAAGGTATGTTTTTGAAAAATCGCGCTCCTTGATGGCAACTGTTAAACGGGTTAGTGCTTTTGAAGTTTTGGCAAAGATCACAGCCCCGCTAACCGGACGGTCAACACGGTGAACAAGTCCCAGGAACACATCGCCAGGTTTATTATACTTATCCTTTATATATTGTTTGACCATATCGACAAGAGGAACATCACCGGTTTTGTCACCCTGCACAATTTCTCCTGGATTCTTATTGATGATAAGAAGGTGGTTATCCTCATATAAGACACGCGATTGTTCCATATGAAATAGTATCTGGTTACCCTTGTTAATGGGTTATTATAGGAGGCAGGATTTTCTTCCAGCCTGGGTAAAGCTTAATATTGTTCTTTCTCGTTGGGAAAACTAACATTCTTTACATCAGTGATATAAGATTGTACTGAATTTTGAATTTGATGACTCAGATTATTATACCTGCGTAAGAAACGAGGTGAGAATTCCTGGGTTATTCCAAGCATATCATGTAAAACAAGTACCTGACCGTCAACTCCCGGGCCTGCACCAATACCGATTATAGGGATCTTTAATTCAGAAGCAACACGGGTAGCCAGTTTTGCTGGTATTTTTTCAAGTACAATGCTAAAACAGCCAACCTGTTCCAGGAGGTGTGCATCTTCAACCAGTTTATTGGCTTCAGTTTCTTCAGTAGCCCTGACAACATAAGTGCCGAATTTATGGATTGATTGTGGGGTTAGTCCCAAATGGCCCATTACAGGAATACCAGCTGACAAAATTCGTTGAACAGATTCAAGGATCTCTCTGCCTCCTTCAATCTTAACTGCGTCAGCGCCAGCTTCTTTCATAATCCGGATAGCTGAAGTGAGTGCTTCTTTAGAATTTCCCTGATAGGTACCGAATGGAAGGTCAACAACAACCAACGCTCTTTTAACACCTCTGACAACTGAGGTACCATGGTAGATCATTTCATTTAGTGTGATCGGGAGTGTTGAGGTATGACCGGCCATAACGTTGGAGGCTGAATCACCTACAAGGATAACATCAATACCTGCCTGGTCAAGCAGGCGACCCATTGAATAATCGTAAGCAGTTAGCATTGCTATCTTCTCATTATTATTCTTCATTTCCTGAATAACATGGGTAGTTACTTTAGTAACTCCTGCAAACTTTGACTTCTTTAATTCCATAGCCGAGCGAATTGGTTGAAGGCTTCTTCAGTGTTTAAGAATGCAAAACTACATAATTTACAAATGGGATAACTTACATTTAGCCTATAAGTTTGTTATATTACTGATAATCAATTTAATAATCAAATACTTAAAGTAATGGCTACGCAAACTCCCGATCCTGTTCAACCTGATACCATAAATCCAACAACACCAACACCTGATGTTCCTCACCCTGTTACACCCTTACCTGAATCACCAAACCCCGCATCGCCGGTTCCTGAATCGCCAAACCCAACAACACCTGTTCCTGGAATAGATACACCTGATATACCTAAAAGACCCGAAACTCCAACACCACCTCCAATGGGTTAATTGAAAAATACGTATGTAAGGAAATAAAGTTTACTTTTGCATTCCTGTTAAAACCTGACAATAAACCTGTAACCGGAATGAAAAGTCGCTTTTACATACTTGGATTACTCCTTCTTTTTGTATCCTCAATTAGTTTTATTTCATGTGAAACTGATATAGATGTTACATCTGAATGGAAAGACATTACCATTGTTTATGGTCTCCTGAGTCAAAATGATTCAATACATTATTTAAAGATTAACAAAGCTTTCCTGGGAGATGGTAATTCACTTGAATATGCAAAGGAGCCTGATTCATTGAATTATTTTGGAAACCTGGATGTTACACTTACAGAAGTTAATGAGTATGGTGGTACCCGTACTTTCCAGTTTGATACTGTAACAGTGGCAAAAGAAGAGGGCGTATTTGCTACCAGACAACTGGTTTATAAATCGGACTTCCGGATGCCTGCCGACCTAATAGATGCAAATTCAGGTAATGATAAGAATTATACATATAATTTGCTTATAAAGAATAAAACAACAGGCAAAGAAATCAAGTCGTCTACAACTCTGGTAAAAGACTTTAGTTTCATTACGCCACGAAGCGGTCAGCCAACAATTGAGTTTCTTTCAGACAAAGCAGTTGTTAAATGGGAATCAGCAAAGAATGCAAGAAGATATGATGTGTATATCAGATTCTGGTTTCAGGAAATATCGCAGGCCAATGACACTACCGACAGATATGTTGACTGGACATTGGGTAATGTTAAATCAAACACTTTAAATGGTGGTGAAGATTTGAGCATACCCTATCTTCCTACTTCATTTTATGATATATGCAATTCACTTATTCCTTATAAGGATGCAGCCGCTGAAAGCAATATTATAGCCAGATTGACCAACAAAGTCGTTTACACCATAGTAGCATCGGGTGATGAATTGAATACATACCTCGATATTAATGGTCCTTCATCAGGACTGATTCAGGATAGACCAGAATATACGAATATAGATAATGGGTTGGGCCTGTTTTCAGCCAGATTTACTAAAAGAAACTCAATTATGGTTGGTTCTCTAACAGAGGGACAATTTATAGCACTCAGGCCAAATCTTAAGTTCATTAATAAGATAGGAAATTAAAGTGACGAAATGTCAGTGCGACTGACATGAAAAACATGATATTCACATGGCCGGTTAATAAACCGGCTTTTTCTTTTTATTCCTTTATTTTCAGGGGTTTTAGTGCGATATAGTGCCGGTTTGACAGATAATTTGTCATTATAGGGAACATTGGCATAATGATTGAAAACCCCACTGTAACAAACAGGCTAAAACTTTAAACTTTTAAATGATATGGGTAAAATAATAGGAATTGACCTCGGTACTACCAACTCGTGTGTAGCAGTTATGGAAGGGAATGAGCCGGTGGTTATTCCCAATAGTGAAGGAAGGCGTACTACACCTTCAATTGTTGCTTTTACTAGTAATGGTGAACGTAAAGTAGGCGACCCTGCTAAACGGCAGGCTATTACAAATCCTGAGCATACGATATTTTCTATCAAGCGTTTCATGGGTGAATCTTTTGACCGTGTAACCAAGGAGACATCACGGGTTCCATATACCGTTGTGAAAGGCGATAACAATACACCAAGGGTGAAGATTGATGATCGTACTTACACACCTCAGGAAATTTCTGCAATGGTACTTCAGAAAATGAAGAAAACAGCAGAAGATTATCTTGGACAGCCAGTTACTGAAGCAGTTATTACTGTTCCTGCATACTTTAGTGATTCACAAAGACAAGCCACAAAGGAAGCCGGTGAAATTGCCGGTTTAACCGTTAAAAGAATTATTAACGAGCCTACTGCTGCTGCACTGGCCTATGGACTTGATAAGAAAAGCCATGATCTGAAAGTGGCTGTTTTTGACCTTGGTGGCGGTACTTTTGATATATCAATACTTGAATTGGGTGATGGTGTGTTTGAAGTTAAATCGACTAATGGAGATACCCATCTTGGTGGCGATGACTTTGATCACAAGATCATTGACTGGTTAGCAGAAGAGTTCCAAAAAGATGAAGGAATTGACTTAAGGAAAGATCCTATGGCTCTGCAGCGCCTGAAAGAAGCAGCTGAAAAAGCAAAGATTGAACTTTCAAGCTCAACTTCAACTGAGATCAACCTGCCTTACATTATGCCGGTAGATGGTATTCCGAAACATCTTGTCCGTACCTTAAGCCGTTCAAAGTTTGAGCAACTTAATGACCAGTTGATCAGGTCAACAATCGATCCCTGTAAACAAGCACTTAAAGATGCAGGATTGACTGTTAATGATATAAACGAAGTTATTTTGGTTGGTGGTTCAACACGTATCCCCGCCATTCAGAAAATAGTTGAAGATTTCTTTGGCAAGGTTCCATCAAAAGGTGTAAATCCTGATGAGGTTGTGGCTATTGGTGCAGCAATTCAGGGTGGTGTGCTTACCGGTGAAGTTAAGGATGTTCTCCTTTTAGACGTAACTCCCCTTTCATTGGGTATTGAAACTTTAGGTGGTGTAATGACAAGGCTTATTGAGTCAAACACAACCATTCCAACCCGCAAATCTGAAACCTTCTCCACTGCCAGTGATTCACAACCATCTGTTGAAATTCATATTTTACAGGGTGAAAGAGCAATGGCTAAAGACAATAAGAGCATTGGACGCTTCCACCTTGATGGAATTCCACCTGCTCCAAGAGGCGTTCCTCAAATTGAGGTCACTTTTGATATTGATGCAAATGGTATTCTTCATGTTTCAGCAAAAGATAAAGGCACCGGTAAGTCACAACAAATACGTATTGAGGCTTCATCTGGCTTATCAGAAAGCGAAATCAAGAAAATGAAGGATGAAGCTGCTGCAAACGCTGAAACTGACAGGAAAGCGAAGGAAGAGATTGATAAACTTAACAGTGCTGACGCAATGATCTTCCAGACTGAAAAACAGTTAAAAGAGTTTGGTGATAAAATACCAGGTGATAAAAAAGCCCCAATTGATAAGGCTTTGAATGATCTGAAGGAAGCTCATAAAAATAAGAATATACCTGCACTTGATTCAGCCCTTGAAGCGTTAAACACTGCATGGCAGGCTGCAAGTGAGGATATTTACAAGGCAACCCAGAATCAGGGTACTCAGCCGGGTCAGGATAATACACCGCCTCAGGATAATCAAAACCAGGGTGGTGATGCAGAAGTAACTGATGTTGATTTTGAAGAAGTGAAATAATCTTTTTCTGTTTAGCATAACAGCATAATTTTTGTTACTAAGAAGGTGAGAATACAGAGACATCCCTGAATGATGTCTCTGTATTTAGTTCACCTTCTTCCTTTTTTAGCATCTTTAAAGAGATTATATTTGTTACTCTTCAAATAAAACCTGAGCAATGAAACTCTTGAGAATGAAACTACACGCTATACCGGTTTTGGTTATTGTGTTTCTCCTGGTCATACCTTTGATTACAGAGGCTCAAACTAAAAAGCCTGTGCGTCTTGAATTGCCGGTTAAGGATGATTCTGAGATATACAAAGTAGTTCCATGTGGCGACAATGGAGCTGCAATTATATTTCTTAGTGCTGAAGATGCTTCCGGAGGTAAAATTATTTGGGTTACATCGTTTCTTGATAATAAACTGAAAGAAAGAAACAGGTTTAATTTCGAATTGCCACGTGGTTTTGTTCTCGAGGAGGCTTTGTATAAAAATGATCGTTTACTTGCTTTTTTCTATACCCCGAAAGCTTCAACTGACACAAATTTCTACCTGGTTGACTTCAATATCAGGGACAGCCTGATGGCGCAAGTTCACTTTCCTGTTCCTGGTAAGGCTGGTATGTCACATTTTACTATGGGTGATCAATATGCTATAGCAGGTATTAATACCAAAGATGACCATTCTTTAATATTACGTTATAATTTTGATGATCATAAGGTTAATTTGCTCACTACAGGATTATCCGAAAAAACTGTTGTGGAATCTTCAGGTATTAATACATTGAATGGTGGCTTTTCAGTGATTTTGCGCACAACACAATCAGCAAAAAAAAGAAGTTACTATTTTGTTAAATTCAACAGGGCAGGTGAGCCATATCACACACATGCTTTTAAATTCCAGGATATGCTGATCAATACTGCCTTCATGCATGAGATTGATTCAAAGTCAGATATTATTATCGGCTCCTATGGAACCAGCAGCAGGACTCGTAACATTGATGGACAGGAGATGATGGGTGTGGCTTCTACTGGTTTCTTTTCATTAGTGGTAAATGAAAATGGAGAAGAAATTGTAAATACATACGACTTTTCAGAGTTTGACAGATTTTATAGATACCTGAGGCGACCAACGGAAATTGCTCCCAGAAGAACTCTCTTAAGACGAGATAAAACTTCAAGCCGCGAAATTGCAGATGATCATAACTTGTTAACCCACGAAATCTTTAAGCACAATGGCGACTACGTTTTTCTGGCTGAAGCGTACTATCCTGAGTACAGGACTGTTACAACCATGGTATATGATTATTATGGACGTCCATACCCATCAACATATTCAGTTTTTGAAGGTTACCGCTATCTGACCACCTTTATAGCCGGGTTCGATGCTAAAGGAGAGCTTAAATGGAATAATGACCTGGAGCTTTCTGATGATCTGACACAAACATTAAATGAGCGGGTTACGCCGTATTATTCTGATTCTACTAACCTCATGCTTTGTTATGTCGATGGTGACAGAATTGCATATAAGTTAATAGACAAAGGGCAAAACCTGAGCAATGTCTCTTACTCAAAAGTTGAGCCATTGCACCGTCATGATAAACTTCAAAAAGAGTCGAACAGTTATGTCCTCCCATGGTATAAAGATTATTTTCTTGTATATGGATATGAGACCCTGAGGAATTCTTACAGCTCAGAAAAGGCAAAAAATATTTTCTACTTGTCAAAAATGGCATTCAGATTATAAGTATCTGATAAACATTGCATTATTTTCTTTTTGAAGTGATTCATCCTGTCACTTTCATCTATCTTTGTGGCTGGTTATATTGATTCGATTTGCAAACGATAAAAAATTTCCATAACTTTAATGGATGTTTACTGTTATTTTATGTTATAATTTTAAATAAATCACCCTATAGATGAGACAAAAATTATTCCTTTCAACCTTAATGGTATTCCTTTTACTCAGTATTATGGGCTTGAAAGCTCAGCAGACCATTTCGCCCGACAGAGTAGCAGTACCAATTGCCTTTGATGTGTTTGACCTTAGCAAAGCGCCAATGCTTGAACCGGGAATTATTGACCGTTCCTGGCAGGAACGTGTAATCCCAAACAAAGAGGGCTTCTTAGAAGAGTTTAATGTACCTTCAACCTGGACAGGACCTGATCCTGTTTTGCAGGACTTTAATATGGCCGACCGCACAACTGCTACAATTGCAAAAAACTTTGCAGGAATGAGTAATACATCAGGTGTTGCACCTCCTGATACTCAAGGCGATGTAAGCCCAAGCTATTACATGCAGATGGTTAACCTGAGCTTTCAGATTTTTGATAAAAATGGGTCTTCACTTTATGGCCCTGCATTAAGCAGTACTTTATGGCAAGGATTTACCGGACCATGGTCAGGAACAAATGACGGGGACCCGATTGTATTATACGATCAGTATGCAGATAGGTGGATTGCTACTCAATTTGCCTTACCTAATTATCCTTCAGGTCCGTTTTATGAACTGATTGCAGTTTCAGTGACTAATGATCCCAGGGGCACATGGTACAGATATGCTTATACATTCTCCGATATGCCTGACTATCCAAAGTTTGGTGTATGGCCTGATGGATACTACATGACAATTAACAGGTTTGCTCCACCAAGTTTAGTTTTTGCTGGTGGTGGTGTGTGCATTTTTAACAGGAGTGCTATGCTTGAAGGAGCGGTAACGCCGGCTATGGTTTCATTCAATCTTTCAACCAGTTATGGTAGCCTGCTTCCGGCAGATGTTGATGGTCCACTTGCACCACCGGCCGGAAGTCCAAATTATTTACTCAGTCTGGGGACTAATTCTTTAAGAATGTGGCAGGCACATGTTGATTGGACGAATACAGGTAGTTCAACACTGACTCAAAACCCAGCTATAGCAACCAGTTCTTTTTCATACAGTGGCATAACCATAAATCAGCCAGGTACTTCACAAACATTAGATCCATTAGCTTCAAGGTTGATGTACAGGTTGCAATACAGAAAGTTTGCTGAATATGAAGTTATGGTTACAAATCATACAGTAAATGCGAATGGTGCCGGGCAAGCTGGCGTTCGCTGGTATGAGTTGAGAAAATATCCTGGCCAGTCATGGAATGTTTATCAACAGGGAACTTACGCGCCAAATGATGGAATTGACCGTTGGATGGCCAGTGCCGCGATGAACGGAAATGGTGATATTGCAATAGGTTATTCAGCATCTAGTTCATCTACTTATCCGTCGATTAGATTTACTGGCAGGACAGCAGCAGCTCCAGCAGGACAGATGGATGTAACTGAAACAATTATTCAAACCGGAGCAGCATCACAAACCGGTGTTAACCGATGGGGTGATTATTCCATGATGTCAATAGACCCGGTAAACGATAATACTTTCTGGTACTCTACTGAATATTCGAATGGCGGGTGGAACTGGAAGACAAGGATTGCTTCTGTTAATTTTGGTACACCTCCTGCACCCCAGGCACCTGTTGCCAATTTTACTGCTTCGTCAACTACTGTTTCAACCGGTGGAACCGTATCTTTTACCGATCTTTCAACCTATACTCCAACATCATGGTCATGGGTTATTTCAGGTCCGGTTACCATTAACAGTTCATTGCAAAACCCTTCAATAACATTTTCAACTGCCGGTGTTTATTCAGTTACCCTTACTGCAACAAATGGCACCGGTTCAGGAACTAAAACAATCAATAACTATATAACAGTAAACACTGTAACTGCTCCTGTATCAGCATTTACTCCAACCCAGGCAACTGTAAATGCAGGTCAATCAGTTTCATTTACAGATCAGTCGACTAATGCAACGAGTTGGGCATGGACATTTAGCGGAGGAACACCTTCTTCAAGCACACAGCAGAATCCGGTTGTTCAGTATAATGTACCTGGAACATACCAGGTATCATTGGTGGCAGCCAATAACGGAGTCACTGGTAATACAGCAACTGGAAGTGTTACTGTAAATTCTGTTTCCTATTGTACTTCAACCAGTACCAATCCGGCACATAGTGATTACATAAGTCAGGTGTCGTTTAATGGAACTCCATATTCTAACGGAGTTGCAGCTAATTACACCTTATTTACCAATGGACCTAATTTATCCCCGGGAAATACCTGCAATTATATCTTAACCCCGAACAGCACATCGCGTAAGGAATCATGGAGGATTTGGATTGATTACAATGGGAATGGTTTATTTACTGACCCTGGAGAATTGGTTGTTACAGTAAATAATGCCCGAAAAGTTGTAACCGGTTCATTTGTAGTACAATCAGGTATTTCAGGAACTTCACGTATGAGAGTGTCAATGAAATATGGAGGAGGACCAACTGCATGTGAAACATTCACGAATGGTGAAGTTGAGGATTATCCGGTAACATTCAATACAGTTGCGGCACCAATCAGTAATTCCAGAGAAGAAAGCGTATTGAAACTTGAACTCTATCCTAATCCAACTAATGGTATTCTGAATATTAAAGTTAGTGGAGAAAGCGGAAAGGTAGTTTTAAGACTTTATTCTGCCATCGGAATTATACTGAGAGATTCAGAACTTACAAGTTCACAAACAACAATAGATGTTAGTGCATTGGCAAAAGGTCTGTACTATATTGGCATTGAAGACGAATACAATAGTTCTTTAAAGAAATTTATTAAAGAATAATGCTGTGATTTGTCTATAAAAAAGAAAACCCTGCAGTTAGCTGCAGGGTTTTCTTTTAATTGGTACCCGAGGCCGGACTTGAACCGGCACGGCCGCAATGGCCAAAGGATTTTAAGTCCTTCGTGTCTACCAATTCCACCACTCGGGCATCATTGATATTAAAAAACCCCGTTCAGGGGTTCTTTGAGCGAAAGACGGGACTCGAACCCGCGACCCTGACCTTGGCAAGGTCATGCTCTACCAACTGAGCTACTTTCGCTTGTTACGTTAAGCGGGTGCAAATATACAACCAGTTTTGAATCTGCCAAATTTTTTCACGATTTTTTTAAAAGATTTTTGATCTCGTTTAACTTAAGTAGTGCCTCAACCGGCGTAAGTGTGTTGATATCAGTATCAAGGATATCTTCGCGTATTTGTTCAAGCAGAGGGTCATTTAGCTGGATAAAACTTAATTGGTAAGGGTCTCCGTTCCTTGATGACTTTTTACCTGCCTGAGGTTTGTTTAATTGTCCCTGACTATGAGATTTTTCAAGAGTAGCCAGCATTTGGTTTGCCCTGTCAAGAACAGAATTAGGCATACCAGCCATTCTGGCTACATGAATCCCAAAACTATGCTCACTTCCACCGGGTTCTAACTTACGCATGAATATAATTAATTTGCCGGCTTCCTTTACTGAGACATGGTAATTCCTGATCCTTTGCATTGAACCCGCCATTTCATTCAGTTCATGGTAGTGCGTTGCAAAAAGAACCTTTGGTTTGAATAAGGGATGCTCATGCAGAAATTCCGTTATTGCCCACGCAATACTTATACCATCGTATGTACTGGTTCCTCTGCCTATTTCATCCAGTAAAATCAAACTCCGGTTGGAAATATTGTTGAGAATGCTGGCAGTTTCATTCATTTCAACCATAAAGGTAGATTCACCCGATGAAATGTTATCAGATGCTCCTACCCGGGTAAAAATCTTATCAACCAGCCCGATTTCTGCTGATTCAGCCGGGACATAACAGCCCGCTTGTGCCATTAATACAATCAATGCAGTTTGACGCAACAATGCTGATTTACCTGACATATTCGGACCAGTTATAATCATTATCTGCTGGGTCTGATCATCAAGGTAGACATCATTGGTTATATATTTCTCTCCCGGAGCTAATTGCGTTTCGATAACAGGATGCCGGCCTGACTTAATATTAAGAGCATAGTCGTCATTAATAACCGGTCGAACATAGTCATTGATCTTTGATACCGAGGCAAACGACAGAAGACAGTCAAGCCTTGCAATTACATTTGCGTTAATCTGAATCTGGCTGATGTAATCGGTTAAACTCAGAACCAGGTCGTTGAACAGCTGTGTTTCGATTGCTAGTATTTTCTCTTCAGCTGTAAGTATTTTTTCTTCGTATTCTTTGAGTTCCGGTGTAATATATCGTTCACTGTTCACAAGAGTTTGTTTTCTGAGCCAATCCCCCGGAACTTTGTCCTTATGTGTGTTTGTAACTTCAAGATAATATCCGAATACATTATTAAAGGCAATTTTAAGACTCGGGATTCCTGTCCGTTCCGATTCATTTTGTTGTAGGCGGAGAAGATAATCCTTGCCCGAAGTTGACATATCCCTCAATTCATCAAGTTCGCTACTTACTCCTTTTGCTATAACATTACCTTTAACAACCATAACAGGCGGGTCAGCATTGAGTTCCCTGCCTATCCGGGTTGTCATCAGGGTGCATGGGTTCAACTGTTCACCAGCATGCTGTAATGAAGGTACAGATGATGAAATGCATAACTCCTTGATAACGGTAAGGTATTCAAGTGACAACTTTAACTGGATAACTTCGCGGGGGTTAACCCTGCCAACGGCGACTTTAGCAATAATTCTTTCAATATCGCCAATAAACCTGATTCTTTTCCTTATTTCATCTGCAATAGGATCATTATGGAATAAATATTCCACTGCATCAAGTCTTTCAATGATTGGTTGCTTCTCCTTCAAGGGTAAAAGTAACCAGCGCCGCATAAGCCTGGCACCCATTGGCGAAGTGGTATGGTCAAGAATATGCAGCAGGGTTTTCCCTTGTTCGTTACTTGAACCGATAAGCTCCAGATTTCGGATAGTAAACTTATCAAGCCACACATAATGATCTTCTTCAATCCTTGTAACCTTACTTATATGCTGAACCTTATCATGGTTAGTCTCAGCAAGGTAATGCATGGCAGCTCCTGCAGCAATGATGCCCGATTCAAGATCTTCAATACCAAAGCCCTTTAATGAGTTGGTATTAAAATGTCTGAGTAACGTCTCATTCCCAAAGTCGAAGGTAAATACCCAGTCATCGAATGTGCTCAGATAATACTTGCTTCCAAAAAGATTCTGAAATTCTGATTTTTTAGAACGCTGGACAATTATCTCACTTGGCTTAAAAGTTTGTAACAGTTTATCAATATAGTCATTATTGCCTTGCGCTACAAGATATTCGCCCGTAGAAATATCCAGGAACGCAATGCCACTGACTTTAGGCATCAGATGGATACTGGCAAGAAAATTATTCTGTTTATTTTCCAGGATTTTATCATTGTATGAAACTCCGGGAGTTACCAATTCAGTTACACCTCGTTTTACAATGTTCTTTGTTAACTTAGGGTCTTCCAGCTGGTCACATATTGCAACCTTGTGACCTGCCCTCACAAGTTTAGGCAGATAAGTATCAAGGGCATGATGAGGAAAACCGGCAAGCTCAACATATGCAGCAGCACCATTGGCTCTTCGTGTGAGGACAATTCCCAGAATTTCAGAGGTTTTTATCGCATCTTCACTGAAAGTCTCATAAAAATCACCAACCCTGAACAAAAGGAGTGCATCGGGGTATTTTGATTTTATACTGAGGTATTGTTTCATCAGTGGTGTTTCAACCACATCTTTAATATCTTTGGTCAAAGGTCTATCTTTGGAACAAAAATAAACAGTTTGTTGAAATTTAACCATTCTATTACTACGGTAAAGCCTGAATTTTTAGATTATGAAGAAACTTACAATGGAAGAGCTTGAGAGGCTTACAGTTAACGAATATAAAGAAAGTGAAAAACTGCCGGTTGTTATTGTGCTTGACAACATCAGGAGCCAGCATAACATTGGTTCAATATTCAGGACCGGGGATGCCTTCAGGATATCAGAAATTCATCTTTGCGGAATAACGGCTACTCCACCAAACAGAGAAATTCAAAAAACTGCCTTGGGGGCAACTGAATCAGTAACATGGAAATATTTTGAGTCAACTCAAATATCTATTGATTTATTAAAAAGTTCAGGATATAAGATAATTGCTGTAGAACAAGTTCACGACAGTGTTTTTATAACTGACTTTAAACCAGACAAATATGTTAAACTTGCTCTAATTTTTGGTAATGAAGTTCATGGTGTTGATGAAGAAATTCTCACACAGTGTGATGATTTTATTGAGATACCCCAGCATGGAACAAAGCATTCTTTAAACGTTTCAGTTTCTGCAGGCATTGTCATTTGGGAAATCTATAGAAAACTTGCACATGTTAGCCCCTGAGATACTCGTCATATCTATTAAACAATCCTTCTAGATTGGTGTTATACGCCTAAATTGTTGGTAATAAATCGTAAAACGTAAGAAAATTATAGTCATTCGTGCGTTTTTGGTTAATTTTTATTTGAAAAATCTTAAATGTACTCTATATTTGTGCAAACTTTTTCACTATATTTCGCTTATCAATTGTGACCGCAATAAAAACCTTATATTCATTAATCAACATCATTATGAAAAATTTCAGTTACAAACTAATCATGATGCTACTAGTGCTTGCCTTTGGGTCCACCCAACTTTTTGCACAGGAGCAAGATACCACCACCAAAACCCAGGCGCCAAGGACATCATTTGACAGATATTTTTATCTTCAGGCTGGACTTGGTGTAACTCAGTTTTTCGGTGATCTGAATTCTAGTAATTTCCTAAACAAACGTGCAAATTTGATGTATGGTGCAGGAATAGGATATCAATTCAGTCCGGTAATTGGCTTACGTGGAAGTTTCAATAACGGTTGGCTTGTAAGTACTAATGATGATATCCAGAGAAGGATGTCATCCAGTATTTGGGATGCTCAATTAACACCTACTTTTAACTTAAGCAACCTCATTTTTGGTTACAAACCTGAAAGATTCATAAGTATCTATGCGCTGGCTGGTGTCGGTTACATGAATTATTCAAGTATGCTGCTTAACACTCTGGGAACTGATGATCGTGCAGATGACGCACTCATTGACAGGTTTGGACCGGATGCTCAGGAGCCTTTTTCAACTAAAGCTGAAGCAGGTGTTATGGTGCCGGTTGGTTTAGGCCTTGATTTCAGAATTGCTGAAAAATGGGATGCTTTCCTTGAATATAATCAGCGGATAACTTTTGCTGATAACCTTGATATCACTGAAGCTGAAAAGAATGATCAATATTCTTCTCTGATGTTAGGTGTAAGGTATAAATTTATCTCAGGTGCTAACCTGAAAGCAATGGAAAAGAATTTTGATCAGGTTACTATTGTTACAACACCAGATCCTCTTGTTAATGTCGGCGACACAGTTTGTGTTAACACTAAAATAACTTTCCCACCTAAATATTTTGGAAAGAAAGCAGCTATGAATTTCCAGCCTGAAATTACTTATGCTGGCCAGACAAGGAAACTTAAACCAGTTAATTTCCAGGGTGAAAAAGCTGAAGGTAATGGTATTGTTATAAACTATGCAAACGGTGGAACCTATACTTATGTTGATTGCATTCCTTACGAACCAGGTATGAATGTATCAGAATATGTTGTTTCTCCGATTGTTTATTCTCCTAAAGATCCTGTTAAACTCGATGCAAAACCTGAGGATATTACCGGTAAATACAAACTTATTGACCTTCCACAAAGGAAATTAGCTGACGGTACAATTATTACCGGTACGCGCGTAGTTCATGATGAGGACCTCATTATTGCTGAACACGGCTATCAAAAAGAAACAATCATCAGCCAGGGCGCTACAATTTACTTCAAGGTAAATATGCATAACCTTAACTGGAATCTTCCTTTGAACAGAAATAACCAGGTTAAACAGAAAGTTGATGAACTCATTAACTTCATAAAACAAGGTTATGTAATCAGAGATATTGATATCAATGCATGGGCATCACCTGAAGGTGAAGAAACATTTAACCAGGGACTATCAGAACGTCGTGCTCAGACTGGCAAGAAACAGGTTCTTGATATGTTCAAGAAAATGGCTAAAGAAAAGAACGTTGTTATAAATATACCTAAACCTGACGATTCATTAAAATTCAACACTTACGCAAACGGTGAAGATTGGAACGGTTTCATGCAGGCAGTTGAGGCTTCTAACATTCCTGACAAGAGAATTATAATGAATGTTGTTAACTCTCAGTCTGATGTTACCAAACGTGAGCAGGAAATCAGGAATATGTCAGTTGTATACAAAGAGATAGAGGATGAAATCCTTCCTCCACTCCGCCGCGTTGAAATTAAGGTTAACTGTTTCGAACCAAAAAAGACTGACGAAGAAATATCCAACTTAGCTACAAGTGATCCATCAAAACTTGATAATGCTGAAATTCTTTATGCAGCAACACTCACCGAAGACCTGAATACCAAAGCCCGTATCTATCAGAATGCTACCAATCAGTTCCCTAACGACTGGAAAGCACATAATAACCTCGCAGTTATTGATATGTGGAATAACAAACTTGGTGAAGCAGCTTCAAGTCTTGGAAAAGCACAGCAACTTGAGCCAAACAACGGCATGATCCTCAATAACAGTGGTGCTCTTGAATCTAAGAAAGGAAACTATAAAGAGGCAGCTGCTATTTATGGAAAAGCTAAAAATCTTGGTATAGATGTAAATTATAACCTGGGTATTACTCAATTAGCACAAAGCAGATATGATCAGGCTCTCTCATTAATGAGTGGTCGCAAATGCAATACCAATGTTGCTTTAGCTCAAATAATGACTAATAAAATTAATGAAGCAACCAATACACTTAAATGTGCCCCTGAATCAGGTCATAATTATTATATGATGGCTGTTGCTGGTGCCCGTCAGGGTGATGTTAGAATGGTAACCGAAAACCTTAAAAAGGCTATAGCAATTGATCCGGCTCTCAAAGCTCAGGCTGCTGAAGACCGTGAATTCATCAAATTATTTACCAATCCTGACTTTACAGCAGTTGTTAAATAATTATAAACTATTACAGGATGGAAGGCTGCCCATACAGGCAGCCTTCTATCTTTTGTTATCTTTACTATAATATTTTGTACCTGTCTATTGTTAGAACAGTAATGTTATTTTCCTTCTAGTTACAATATTTTAAACTATTGCATGTTTTTTGATTAGCATATCGAAAATAGGATACATAAATTTTAATCTCATGGAAAGAACAAGTATGCACAATGTACGACAATTTGTCAGTCTAAGGTTTATTATGATGCTTATACTTGCTGTTTCTCTTGGATCAGGGCTGAGTTCCTGTCAAAGCCAAAAGAAACTTGCAAAGAAAAGGGCTGCACAAGAGCTTGCTGAAAAAACCGCGCAAGCAAAAAAGGATCTTCAGGCAATTATTAACGACAATGGCCAGATGACTCTTGAGGAAAAGGAATTTAAGCTAAATTCAATTAAACGTATGAATCTTGAGGATCAGGAAGTAAAGGACCTCATAGTTCAGGCAGAAGAGAAACTGGCTTCTGAAAGAGCTGCTGTTGAGCGTAAAAAGGAAGAAGAAAGATTGGCGAAAGAACGAGAGGCAAAGGATCGGGGCAAGTATAGTTCGATTGTGGATGCTTTTAGTGCTGTTGCCGGTGCCAGGGATGTTTCTGCTGCAAATATTGCTATCAGAGAAGCTTTAATGCAGTTTTCTAATGAAGATGTACCTGTGCTTATCCTGATCAGCCAGGATGGTGATATAAAAGATTATGACGAACCAACTACAATTAAGAAATATCTTGAATATATAAAGGATCAGAAAAAATCACCAAACAAAGTGTTAAGTGCAGATTACGATTCTAACGGAAAAATTAAATTACTTGAACTTCAAAAAAGGTAAACGGCTATGATAAAATATAAATTACTAACCGGTTTGGTTGTCATCTTATTAGGATTCAATCAATTTGCTATTGCTCAGGATAATATTAGTCCATCACGAAAGATGGCAATCGATTCACTGGCACTTGAAAAAGTCAGGGACCTTAGCAAGTATATTAGTATAGTGGGTAATAAAGATACTCCATGGTCTGAAGCCAATCGTGTCATTGAGCGCACACTTGAACTTTTTGCCGATGGCGCCATGATGGGTGTTTCTAGTATAAACCGTGAGGAAGTAAATTATTACGGAGTTCGCGAATACCTTGAGAGGTTAATGGCACTTAATTATGATAAGGTCTCTATTGAATGGTATAATATTCAGTATATTAGTGACCTTGAGCGCCAACCCGATGGCCGATATGTTGGGGTAATCACTATCTATCAGAGATTTGAAGGAACGACTGAAGAAGGTTTGAGATACGTTGACGTTACTAAGAAAGATATTACTGTTTATGTTGAACGAAAATCAACTCAGATTGCCGGTAGAATTATTGGTTTTTGGGATGTGCTTCTTGGCGATATCAGAGTTTCTGAAACTAAACCTGGCTGATAAAAATAATTAATGCTGGAATGGTGTACAGATAACAACTAAGATCAAGTTATCTGTACACCTATCTTTTTTAATAGAAATAGTTACTTGCAATACTGTAATAATGAAAGGAATCAGTTTATTTTTCCTGTTTGTTGCATCACTTTCTTTACACGTCTATTCTCAAGGCATTGGTGGAAATAGCAGATTAGTGGATGAGGGTGTATTAAACGCTTCAACTAAGCAGGTTAATCAGTTTTTCAGGCGTTTTAACGGCGAAGAAAGCACTAAAGGTGTCAGATACTATGAAGGCGATAAAGATTATAGGAATCCTTCATTGCGTTCTAAATACCTGAATGTGCTATTTGATGAGCAGAATTCATCTATGACTGATCCTCTGAAGGATGAATTCATTAAAAGCGTAAACAATTCAAAGAATCCTCATTTCATAGATTTTCATAGTAACGGATGGTTTGCTGAAGTTACAACAAAGTTTCTATATCAGGGAGCCGATGTCTATATTACCTTGTTTATGAATATTGAAGCTGAGAATAACGGTTATAAATGGGTAATGTCAGATGTTTATTTTCCTCATTTTCAGAAATTATTTAATAACACATCAGCTGAGTCTTCAAAATTTCTGCATCCCATGAGCCATGAAATAGATTTTATGAATCTCATTAGGGTGTTTAATGATAAAGATAATGTTGAATTATATGTCGCAAAGGACAGGAAGCCTGACTACCTATCAATGTTCCTGTATGAACTAAAAAAGGGAAACTTAAAATATCAGTCGGTTACTAACCTTAAGTTCCATTTCTTCCAGATTGAAGGCTATTATTTTGAATTGTCCAATTTCAACAGACCGGGAGCAAATTCAGGTTGGCTCATCTCAAATCTGATGAAAGTCAATAATGAGTCTGAAAAACAAGCAGTAGTTAATTTTATTAAGCATGAGTAAGTTATTGAGGTGGAACCTGTTTTTTTCTCTTTTAAGCTTTTTGCCGCTAATACTTTCAGCACAGGGTGAAGCAAGAAAAGATTCTTCTAGCATAGCACAGGGTAAAAATGATGATTTGAAGTTATCTGGTGATGAACTGGATAAGTTCGAAAAGCAAGCCAGGCAACTTGTAAGTTTCATGGAATTTGCTTTTAACACGCTTGGTTCTGCCGAGGCCGAATATAAAGACAAGCATACTATCATCGAGCAGTCATACCTCAAATTCTTTAAAAATGATAAGGTTCAGATAGAGGATGATCTTGAAACAAGGGATATGGTTACAAATAAAGATGTCCAGGCTTATCTGAAAGATATTGATTTTTTCTTTAAGTCAGTGGCATTTAAATATACCATTGAAGAAATCAACCAGGAGATTAATGAAGAGGGAGAGGTATTCTTCCTGATAAAAGCTAGTCGTAACCTTAAAGGTATAACCATTGATGGTAAACAGATAAATGAAAATAAGCCACGATACATTGAAATCAATATAGATAAGGCGACACGTGACCTTAAAATCGTTAGCGTTTACACAACGAAATCTAATGAAGTACAAGAACTTATTACCTGGTGGAATAACCTTGATTATGGGTGGAGGCACTACCTGGCTGCTGAAACTAAAGTGTTAGATACAATTGACTTGCGTGATGTTGTCCTTATTCACAACGATTACATAGTTAAGGAAACGCTTTTTATACGCTACAATGACACTGTTTCTATTGTAGATACAATCAATGTAAACGAAAGTAAGGTATTACCTGAGGTTCGTCGAATTCTCAGGTCAGATGAAATTAACATCTCGGAGATCAATGGCATATACGACCTTAAACCCCTGTACGCTTTTTCGGGTTTGAAACATCTCAATATAACAGGTGCAAAGATCCCCGACCTCGAATCTATCAGAAATTTATCGAAGCTCGAAACACTGCTCGCAAGTAAGTCTCTAATCATTAGTTTAGAACCAATAAGATATATCCCCAATTTGAGAATACTTGATATCTCAGGGACACTTGTAAACGATATTTCAGCTATTGAAGATTTTGATGCTTTAGAGGTGTTAAATATAGCCGATAGCCGGGTAGCTGATATTGGGGTTTTAAAAAAGCTGCCAAAACTTAGAGAACTGAATTTAAGCGGACTTAACATTTCGAATATTGAAGTAATTAAGGCATTACCTGAACTTCAGGTTTTAGAATTGTCGAGGTTGCCAATAATTTCTTTAGAACCGGTCTCTCAATTAACTAAGTTGCGAAGACTGGCGGTAGACCAGACTAACATAAATACGGTCAATGATTTGTTTAATCTCGCAGAATTGCAGTTTCTCTTTCTTGATAACACAAGTATAAGTTCAATTTCCGGGCTGGAGAAACTTCCACAGCTAAAAGTGATTTATTGTGATAAAACATCTGTGACCAAAACAGATGCTTTGGCATTTATGCAAGCAAAACCAAGTGTAAAGGTAATTTATGAATCACAGGAATTGATGGCCTGGTGGGAGACATTAAGTGACGATTGGCGAAAGGTCTTTTCTGCAATGGTGCCAATCAGTTCACCGCCAACCAGAGAAGAACTTCATGAAGTTTCTTATATCAAGTCTGTTGATCTTAGCAACAATAAACTTATTAATAATTTAGAGGCAATTGAAAAGTTACCGGCATTAACAGAACTTAATATTTCTGAGACTGCAATAAGTAGCCTGAAACCTCTTTCTAATTCATTTGACCTACAGGTTATCCGGTTTTCGAAGACAAGAATTAGTGATTTGTCAGCATTATCAGGACTTACCAGTATAAAAGAGATTGATCTTTCGAATACCCTGGTGACCTCTATAGAGCCTTTGGTAAAGCTGCCGGAACTGAAAACAATTAAAATGGACTCAACGAATGTTTCAGATATATCGTTATTGGCAGGAATAAAGAGGCTGGAATTCATATTTGCAGATGGTGTAAAGAATTTTCCTGCAGAAGTGAATAAGATATGGGATAGTATTCCGGGTGTGTTGACGGTTTACCAGACTTCAATTCTTCAAATTTGGTGGAAGAATTTACCAGCTGAATGGAAGTCCATTTTTACCGAGCATGAAGCAATTGGAGAATTGCCTGACAGAATTCAACTACACCGCTTAGTTTCAATAAAGGAACTCTTATTGGGTAAAAACAAAGGCATAAATAACCTTATTCCATTAAATATGTTTCAAAGGCTTGAAACACTGGATATATCAAGTCTTCAAGTCTCAGATATCTCTCCGCTTTCAGCAAGCCACAGGCTAAGGAACATTGACCTGTCAAATACACCTGTTAATAATCTTGCAGCATTAGCTGGCCATAAAGGTTTGAAGGACCTCAATTGCGCTAATTCACCAATTGAAGATCTGCAACCTTTAACAGGGTTTGGTGAATTAAATAAGCTTAATATTTCAGGAACGCAGGTGGTTAAACTTGATCCGCTTTCCTCATGTATAAATTTGCAGGAGTTGGACTGTTATAATACCCGTATCAATAGCCTGAAAGCGCTCGAACAATTAAAGAGTATTAAAGTACTCAGAGCTTATAACACCAAACTTTCCGAGAGGAAGATAGATAAATTCAAGGAATTGCATCCTGGTGCCGAAGTGATTTTTTATTGATGTTCACTTCTGACTCTTAAGTGCCCAACCTTCATTTGTTATGCTTAGATCATTTATAAGGTCCATGAGATTTGATAAATCTCCATTCTTATAATAGAGAATCCGGTCAGCATACTTTATATATTTTATTGAATCATCTTTCATGTTTTCCTGGTCTACTATCATAAGAAAAAGACCGGGTTTTATGTAACTTATCAATCCCCTTGACTCGCAAATTAAAGGCAAACCCTCTTTATTTTCGGTTTTTTCAAACTCACGATATGCTTTCATAATAACATCGCCGGTTGTTTGGACATAATAAGCCCTTTCAGCACCTGCGAGCACCATGGTGGCAGTATCCTTGTGTTTTAGACGAAGATCTTCCTTGGTGATTAAAAAGCCTGTTTCTGAGGGCATTTGATGGTCACCATGAAACTGATTTTCATTTTTCCTGAAAGTTGACACTTTTAACCCTATAATTCTCTGTTGAGGTGAGAATTTTTTAATTATTTCATTAGCCAGGGTAGTTTTACCCACATTACGGCCTGTTCCGCCAATCAATAATAAGTTCTTCTTTACCTTTCTCATATACTCTTGATTTGAGCGGAAACCATAATTGTGTAAGTTTGTTGTAAAATTACGATTTAGCAGCAAAGCTTATTTCAAATTATAAGAACATGACAAATAAAGTAGCACTCATTACCGGTATCACTGGACAGGATGGGGCATATTTAGCAGAATTTCTACTGAAAAAAGGATATCAGGTGCATGGTTTAAAGCGTCGGAGCTCTCTGTTTAACACTAATAGGATCGATCATTTGTACCAGGACCCTCATATTGAGAATCGTAATTTCATTCTTCATTATGGAGATATGACGGATTCATCAAATCTGATAAGAATAATACAAGAGGTTCAACCTGATGAGATATATAATCTGGCTGCAATGTCGCATGTAAAAGTTAGTTTCGATTCACCTGAATATACTGCGAATGCTGACGGAATAGGGACACTTCGTTTGCTCGAAGCTGTCAGGCTGCTTGGCCTAACAAAAAAAACCAGACTTTACCAGGCTTCTACAAGTGAATTATATGGATTGGTGCAGGAAGTCCCGCAAAGTGAAAAAACACCTTTCTATCCCCGAAGCCCTTACGCAGTTGCCAAATTGTATGCTTACTGGATAACTGTAAATTATAGGGAAGCTTATGGGATTTATGCATCAAATGGAATTCTGTTCAACCATGAATCACCTATCAGGGGCGAAACTTTTGTCACCAGGAAGATAACTATGGCTGTTTCAAAAATTGCACTGGGTATGCAGGAAAAGCTGTTTCTTGGAAATCTGAGTGCAAAGCGTGATTGGGGACATGCTAAGGATTATGTTAAAGCGATGTATTTAATATTGCAACAAGATAAGCCCGATGATTTTGTAATTGCTACTGGAAAAACAACTGAAGTTAGGGAGTTTGTCAGAAAAGCATTCGAGTATGTTGGTATTGATCTTTCTTTTGAAGGAGAAGGTATTAATGAAAAAGCTTTTGTAGCTAAATGTAATAATCCTGAGTACCAGGTTGAGATAGGGAAAGAAGTGCTTTCTGTTGACCCTGCCTATTTTAGACCTACAGAAGTGGAACTGCTTATTGGTGACCCAACAAAAGCCAAAACACAGCTTAAGTGGGAGCCGGAATATGATTTGGAACTGCTTATTAATGATATGATGGAAAGTGATATTAAATTGATGAAAAAAGATAAATATCTCATCGATGGCGGTCATGCAATTTTTAACTATTTTGAATAATAAAAATGGAGAGTAATAGTAAGATTTATGTTGCAGGCCACCGTGGACTTGTGGGAAGTGCTATTTATAAAAGACTTCAGGAGAAAGGTTACTCAAATATTGTTTTTCGTACCCATAAAGAATTAGATCTCACTAACTCACAAGCTGTTGCGGAATTCTTTGAAACTGAGAAACCTGAATATGTGTTTCTGGCTGCTGCAAAGGTTGGTGGAATAATGGCAAACACAACTTATCGTGCCCAGTTTATCTTTGAAAATCTTCAAATTCAAAACAACATCATACATCAGGCATATGTTAACGGTGCTAAAAAACTACTCTTTCTTGGAAGTAGCTGTGTTTATCCCAAATCGGCTATTCAACCTATTAAGGAGGAATATCTTTTAACCGATGTTTTGGAATACACAAATGAACCCTATGCAATTGCAAAAATTGCAGGTATGAAGATGTGTGAGTCATACAATCTACAGTATGGCACAAATTTCATTTCAGTTATGCCCACCAATCTCTTTGGTCCTAATGATAACTTCCACCTGGAAAATTCACATGTTCTTCCCGCACTTCTTAGGAAGTTTCATCTTTGTAAGCTGCTTGAAAATAATGACTTTAAAGGTATTTTTGAAGATCTGGGTTATGCTGCCGACGACGACCTTTTTTCTGAAAATAAACAAAATGCACTAATTTATCTTGATAAGCATGGTATTAGAATAGATAAAGACGATAAAGTTAGTTTAAGCATTTGGGGTTCCGGAACTCCTTTGCGAGAATTCCTTTGGAGTGAAGATATGGCTGATGCATGCATTTTTATTATGGAAACACTTGATTTTAAGGATCTTGTTAACAATGAAGGGAGGGCTGAAGTGCGTAATACCCATATTAATATTGGCTGGGGAAAGGAAATCAGTATAAAAGACCTTGCATTATTGATTAAAGATATTGTTGGTTTTGAGGGTGATATCCATTTTGACATAACGAAACCTGATGGTACCTTAAGAAAGCTATTGGATGTTTCCAGACTTGAAAATCTTGGATGGACTCCTTCAGTAGAACTTTCTGACGGAATTAAAAGGATGTACCAGATATACAAAGGATAGCTTTACTTTTTTGATAAAATATAACAGGCTGCCTTGTTTTGAGACAGCCTGTTAACCACCTAATAAAAACCAGAATTGAATCAAATCTACTATTGAATAATCAATTTCTTTATTTCGTTTACTGAATCTCCATGGAGATTAATTATATACATTCCGCTTTTAAAGCCATTTAGATTCAAATTTATAGTCCCATTGTTTATTACAGTATCTGAATAAACCTTTACCCCATTTAAATTGAAGATCGAAATATCCAAACGGCTTTCATCATTTTGACTAAGGACAATATTAAATTGTCCATTTGAAGAAGGATTTGGATATATACTTGATATCTTAAGGGCTATACTTACATTTGAATCAATACTGGTTTCTTTTCTTCTTACAACTCTTATATTTATAATCTCAGAATAGGATAATGCAGGGGTTCCATTATCAATAACCTGGACTCTTAGTTTAATGGTCTTATTTACAAGATTTCTAAGTGCATTTGAATTTGCTACTGTCAACAGCCCTGTTAAAGGATTAATTGCAAATGCTCCGGTAGAATTTCCATCAATAATATGATAACTCAACAACTGAAGATTATCAGGGTCAGATGCCACCACTGTGCCAATTGCAGTTCCTAAAGGTGCATTGTAAATTACGGTGAAATTCTGACCTGCGGCAATAAATGGGCTTTCATTAATATCTGTTATTGATACTGTTACAGTTGCCTGAGAACTTGCAACGGGAACACCGTTATCACTTACAGTTATTACCAGATTAATAGTGCTTACTCCCTCATAATTCAATGCCGATGAATTTGAAACTGATAAAACTCCGGCAGGTGATAATGCAAAGGCATTTAAATAGTTACCTGATCCAATGGCATAGGTCAGAATTTGTCCCTGATTAGGATCAGTAGCTGAAATATTACCAACTACTGTCCCTGAAGAAGCATTTTCTGCAATTATAAATTGCTGGTTCTGAACAACGGGAGGTAAGTTTGTAGCAATAATGTTAACCGTGACAATACAAGATGATGACAATACTGGAGTTCCATTATCCTGCACAGTAATACCCAGAGTGCAAACAGTTAAATTAACCAGGGCACTACTGTTTGCAATATAGATGTTTCCAGATTGACTATTTATGCTGAAGGCATTGTTAGTGTTTCCTGAAGTATTAATGTATGTTAATACCTGATTAAGATCTGGGTCAGAGGCATTTATGTTTCCTACTAAAGTACCATTTGGAGATGTGGAATTTATCTGGAATGTTTGATTAGAAACAAGAGGTGGTTCATTAATATTCTGAACAGACACTGTTACAGAAATATTATCATATAATGGAGTCGCTGCATTATCCTGGATTCTTACACCTAAAGTATAAATGCTGGTTGATTCAAAATTAAGATACTGGCTATTTTGAACGGTTAATGCTCCTGTTGAACTATTCAGAAGAAAAACCTGATTATTGTTTCCTGAAGTAATAGTATATGTAAGTGTTTGGTTCTGATCAGGATCAGCAGCAATGATGTTCCCTATCAATGTTCCATTTCCTGAATTTTCATTAATGTTAAAGCCCTGATCATCAGAAGTTGGTTGTTCATTAACATCTGAAAGATTTATAGTAATAATTGCTGCAGATGACGCATTTAAATTATCAGTAACAGTAACCTGCAAAGTAAATTGTGGAATTGTCTCGTAATTCAGCACTTGTGAGTTATTTACTGTAATAATTCCCGATGTGGTATTTATTGCAAATGCACCACTTGCATTCCCACTGGTAATTTGATATGTTATTGTCTGTCCTGAATTTGGGTCACTTGCTACGACCTGACCAACAACTGTTGAATTACTACTGTTTTCAGGTATAGAAAATGATTGATTTTGAATAACCGGTGGGTTGTTTGTATTAGTCGGGAGTTCATAATACCCTATATCTGAGCTGTTTCCGGCAGGGACTGGATTTCCGAAAAAGTCATGCACATAACCGCATATAGTTCCGGCATTAATACACGGTGAGGTTTGTTGAAGTGTAAAATTGCCAGCACCTGGGTTTACAAACATAGGATTCGCAACCATCGAGTGCACATCCTGTCCTGATGCTGAACGCCAGCCTGCAAGTGTGCTATATCCATTTATAAAACCAGAGTATTGGGTATTGAATGTGTTGTAATCTGAGGTTAAAGAACCACTTGTTGAATAGGCCTTCGAACTTCCTGAAATATAGAAAATATTATTTTTTGAAGTGACAAGTGAACCTGAGAATCCTGATATAGCTGTATTGACATTAGTATAGAAAATGTTGTTTTCGGCCAATAGGTGATAATTATTAAGAACTGCTATTGCAGTCTTATTGCTGACGAATTTATTGTAGTAAACATGGAAATTGGTGACATAACTATAAATCCCGTAATTGCCATTCGAAATGGAATTGTACCTCACAGTAACGTTACTTGTTGTAGGTGACAGATAGATACAACTTGTAACCTGAGATGAATTTCCGATCATTGTATTATATTCCACAATTCCCGAGTAGTTATTGCCCCATGCAATTAAGCAGAACTTATTACCGGTTGTACTGTGGTCTAAAATATTGTGATGAATATTAAAATTATGATTATTGGTAGAGGCTATCTGGATATTATCACCTGAGGAATAAGTCTGGTCAGGATTGACAAAGTACTTAAGGTTAACGTTGTATACATTGCAATAGCCAATTTCAATATCAGGGGTGTCCTTAATGTAAATTCCATCGTCCTGAGTATTATATACTTGTGTATTGAGTATCCTGTTACCGGCAGAAGTGGTCAGAATCCTAATCCCCCACTGAGCATCACGGGCAATGCAATTATCGATTAAATTGTTTGATGAACCAGTCCCGTCTATGATGATTGCAGCAGTTACCTGACCTGTAGTTGAAGCTATTTCCAGGTTAGAGATAACCATGTTATAACAACTGGTAATATCAATTACTTTTGAGGTAGTTGCACCAGAACTAATGATTCTGGGTTTATTGCCTGTTCCATAGGATCCAAGTGTGATATTATTCTTACTGGAGATTATCAGACTTCCCGGGGTGTTAAAAGTCGTGCCTGCTTTTTGCAAATAAGTAGTACCGTTTGTCCAACTGACAGAATTCCATGAAGCAAATGGATATTGTTGAGTTCCATTCTGTTGCGAACCAGTATAACTAGGGTCAATATAAATTGTACCTTGTGCTATAGCACTACTAACAAAATAGAACCAAAAAATTAAAATAGCAAATGTTGGTAAAATAGATTTCTTCAGAACGGTGTATTTATTTATCATAACAAATGAAGTTAACTTATTTCAGGCCATTATTTTATTTCTCAAGTATTTCTTGTTTCAAGGGGCATGAAAAATAGTGCCAGTATAGGCACTCTTTCAAAAGTTGATCTCACTATGACGTATAAAAGAACCGTTTATGCTTGATAATCAGGACATCAGGAATCTTGATTAATTCTTCGTCCGTGGTAATTAAGATTCATTATAAAGTAGTTATGCTGATTTAACCTTCCCAATTTCTCAATTCGGGGAATTATTCTACATTCATTTTATTTCTTATCCCGAAAAGTACAGTTTTTTGAAGGAGGGTGGTTTATTGATAATCAAAAGAAAAGGCTGCCTTTTAGGAGACAGCCTTTCTTTATGATTATCAATTTTTAATTCGGTGAATATGTTGATTTAGGTCTTTTCTTCCTGAATAAACCCGACTTTCCATTTTCAGAATAATAAGTGTATTCATAACCGTAGTCATAAGCCATACCCCGGGCTTTTACGTCATTTAAGACTATACTTACATTATTAATCTTCTTCTGTATAATATGGTTAATATTGTTTATAAAAGCCTCTTTATGGGTGAAACTTTGTCTTACAATAAATAGAGTGACATCTGCAAATTTGGTCAGCAAATAAGCATCTGAGACTACACCGACAGGGGGAGAGTCGATTATGATATATTCATACAATTTCTTCAACTCTTTAAATATCTCTTCAGTTCTGTCGGAAGCAATTAGTTCCAGTGGATTTGGAGGTATTGGCCCAGCTGAAATGTAATCCAGGTTTTCTATTTGAGTTGACTGGATAATATCCTCAACCGTTGCTTTATCAATCAGTGCAGTACTCATTCCCACCTTATTTGTAAGGTTGAGGTCCTGATAGATCTTTGGCCTTCTCATATCAAAGCCAATTAAAAGAGTCTTTTTACCGAAAAGTGCAAATACAGAAGCTAAATTTTGTGCTATAAACGACTTCCCTTCTCCACTATAAGACGAAGTTAAAAGAATTACCTGCTTGTCTTTCCCTCGAGCATAAAACTGCAGATTTGTCCTTATACTCCTGAATGATTCTGAAATTGGTGAATTGGAAGATTCGGTTATTACAATCTTATTTTTATTTTCATTATGGAAAACATGACCTATAATTGTGAAATCAGTAAGTGATTCCAATTCCTTCTTACTGTTTATCCGCATGTTAAGAAAATCAGTTATCATGATGATAATAAAGGGAATCATCAAACCTCCTGCACCGGCAATTAGGTAATTAAGCGTTCTTTTTGGATATATAATTGAAGTGGTTATGTGACGAGCCGGATCCACAACTTCATAGTCAGGGGCATTTGATGCCCTTGCTATCTGAGCTTCTGATCTCTTTTGTAACAAGAAGGTGTATATTGCATCATTAAGTTTAAACTTCCTCTCAATTCCAAACAATTGCCTTTCGGTTGACGGCATTTTAGACATTTGCGCATTAATACGAGCCACTCTGTTTTCAACATCCTGCAGGGCAATCCGGGTTGTGGCAGCATTGTTATTCACATTCTCGAGAATGGTTTTTTTCAGGTTGGCAATCTGAATCTCAATATTATTAAGAAATAAGTTCTTAGTGTTTCCCTGGTTCAGAAGATTACGCCTCTGGGAGTTCAGCGAAATCAGATCAAGGATTAACTGGTTTAGTAACGGATCCTGTACACCCATTGAGGCAGGCGCTATGAGATCTGACATGTCACTATTTCGGTTGAAATAATCCCTGGTGTAGTCGTAATATTTCTGTTGCACCATCAAAACAGCTCTTTGATTTTCAAGTTCGCCCATCTTTTCAACTGATTTCTGACCCTGAAAACTCAAATCCATAACCTGGTTAGTGGTTCTGAAATTTTGAAGTTTGCTCTCGGCAATACTAAGTGAATCTGAGACTTCACTTATTTGGCTGTCAATAAATTTAACCGTGTTTATGGCTATCCTGTTTTTCTTTTCCAGGTTCCTGTCAAGATAGGCATTTGAAAGAGTGTTAAGGAAATCAGTAATTTTATATTTGTTATCCCCTTTCATGCTAATTACAACCAGCGAAGATGTTTTTGATGTATTAACAGCATCTAAAACAGCTTGATAATCCAGGGTTAAAAGATTCAGATTATTGAGAACAAAATATGTTTGTACTTCTCTCCAACTGGCAATGTCCTTGGAATTCAGGTGCACTGTGAAATTAAAGTCT
Source organism: Lentimicrobium sp. (assembly GCA_035298745.1). Taxonomy (GTDB): domain Bacteria; phylum Bacteroidota; class Bacteroidia; order Bacteroidales; family Lentimicrobiaceae; genus Lentimicrobium. Next base: position 45,921 of record DATGXS010000025.1, read on the forward strand.
TTGCCTTTTACTTCTTCATCAAATTTATAGATACCATTTATTCGCATAGAATCGGCGATGTACGAAACCTCATCTTCAAGATAGCTGTAAATCGGGATTTCGGTTCCATACGCTCTGATCCTGAATTTGTTATTATCAAGAATCTGAAAGTAAATGGGGAGATTGATTGGCTGGAGACTTGATTTATTAATACTTACTTTGATGGGGCTCTCTTTATAAATCTCGGTGGAGGATTTAAGAAAATCTGACTTAATTAATTCACCAAATGCATATTCTTCTTTATAAACAGAAGCTTCAAGATTTAGCTCAACTATTGCATCATAGATAAGAGTAAAAGATTCAAGAATGCCAATCTCGTTTTCAATATTCTGATTCGGAGCAAAAAGGCCAAAGCCCTGCATTATGTTATCTCCAGTCATGAAGTTCTTATTCTGATCTTCCTGAAGAAGTAAGGTTGTTTGATTCTTATACCTGTTGGGAGTAACTTTATTATAAATAAATGCTGCCAATAATAACACTAAAAATGATGTAATAAACCATCGCTTGTGTCGGTATAATTTATAGAACAGCTCTTTATAGTCAGTTTTTTGCTGAAATATATCCTGAGTTTTTTTCACGTTAATTTTTGTAGAAGAAGTATAAAATAGTTACTAAAGTAGTTGCTGTAGCCAATGCTGTTGAGTAGGTGAAAGTCCTGAGATTTCTGAACTTGGTATTTATAGGTTCAACAATGACAATATCATTTGGTTGAAGATAAAAGAATTCACTTTCTATAATTTTTTTATCAGTCAGGTCAAGAATGTGATATTTAACAGTCTCTCCGTAATCACGGATTAGTGTTATTCTGCTCTTATCACCATAATCTGTCATTCCTCCGGCAAATCCTATTGCCTGGAAAATATTGATCTGATCTTTGAAATAATGAAATTCTCCCTGCTGCTTTACTTCGCCAAGTACAGTTATATTCGAATTGACGAACTTAATTGATATCGAAGTATTACTCAGGTATTCACTCAGTTCTTTTTCAATTTTTAATTTAGCTTCCTTCAATGTTAGATTATTGACATCAATGTCACCAACAAAAGGAAAATCAATCATTCCTTTTTCGTTTACTGTATAGCTAATGAGGTTAACGTCAAATCCGGGTCCATTCATAACAGTTTCATTACTGAAAATCTGTGCTGTTTCAGCATCAATACTCAGTACTTTGATATATAAATTATCAAAGGGCTGGATTCGTTTGATAGGGCGTACATATTTATATTCTGACTTAACCTGACTGGTCGTTTCATTTTGTACATATCTGAGTTTATGCTTAGGTACACATGAAAGAGTTGAGCTTACGAAAGCCAGAAACATTAAATAATTAATAAGTTTGAACTTCATTGGTCAAGGGAATTGTGGGAAAACAGTTAAAAAGGGTTCATTCAAGAATCCAACGTAGTTCGTATCTTTTTGTTCGATATCTTATTGTCCACTTCCCCGAATGACTGTTTGGACGGTTTTGACAAGTAATAGAAAATCAAGTTTAAGTGACCATGAATCAATGTATTGTAGGTCTAGTTTCATCCACTCATTAAATGAGATCATATTCCGGTTTGGAGCAATCTGCCAAATACAGGTGATGCCAGGTCTCATTGAGAGCCTGCGTAATTGCCATCTCTCATATTGTTTTACCTCACTGGGTAATGGTGGTCGTGGACCGACAAGTGACATATCGCCATTAAGTACGTTAAAAAATTGTGGTATTTCATCAAGTCCCGTCTTACGCAGAAAACGGCCGACCTTAGTTATACGCGGATCATTCTTAATTTTGAAAACAGGCCCATCCATTTCATTTAAACTCTCCAAAAGGGATTTTTTTTCTTCGGCATCAATTGACATTGTCCTGAACTTATATATATCAAATGTTCTTCCCCTTAATCCTACACGTTTCTGTTTGAAAATCACTGGACCTTTTGAGTCGAGTTTGATTGCTAATGCAATTAGAGCCATTACAGGAGCCCAGATAAGAAGAACGAAAATGGAAACCAGAATGTCAAATATCAATTTCCAATGATGTGAAAGTTTGTTAGCAGGGGTATTTGAAAATGTCAGGAACGGCATTCCCTCATAATAGCTTATATGGGTTAGCGTAGATTGCATTTGTATAAATGAAGTCTGAAGCCTGAATATCACTCCAATATCTTCACAAGCTCCCACTATCTTCTTTATTTCTTCCTGATCGATATTATTCTTACAGTACAATACTTCATCAACAACAGTTTGACGAAGCAGGACTGGCAGGTTTTCTATATTGGTTAATACATCAACCCTTCTGCCAAAAATCTCCTTAATAAGGTCACTGCCAGAAATAATGCTTACTACATTATATCCCCAATCCTGATGATGAAACATTTTTTCAATTAGATCAACGGAATTTGAATCTGCTATAATCACAATATTCTGAGTGTTAAGACCCTTGTTCTGCATGTTTTTCTGATAGTTATACATTGCTACTAGCAGAGAACTTATAAGAATAAAGTCAAGAATTGCAAAAACAAGTATTACACTATTATTAACATGAATAAGGTTAAAAGCTAATTGGGCTAATGCCAGAAATCCTGTACCTGTTATCACAAACAGACCGGTTTCAAAAATGAGGGTATAGTTATGTTTGTTTGGATAATAGCCGGTAATATTCGTTTGATTAATACCAAGATACCAGAGTGGCATAATAAGTATGCCAATTACTAAATACTCGCTGCTGTAATATATATATCCATCAACAAAATAACCGGTAATTTCAAAGGCTGCGAAGAATACAAGAACCGAAAGTATAGCCACTATTATACCTGAAATGCGACTGGCATGTTTTTCACGTTCACGTATCATAATAGTACAAGCAAGAATTAGTTAGTCAGTAAGTTATAGTGTGCTCAGTAAAAAAGTAACAACAATAAACCAGTAATGTTATATTAATGGTTTGGGTTTTTATAGATAAATTCCTGTAATGTTGAGAGTAGCAGGTTAGAGGCCTGATGATTTATAGGAGGAACTGGTTTAATTTCATTTCGCTTATTTAAACTGGCAAATAATTCTTCTTTTGAATATACTGCATTAACATAGCCTAATTTACTAAAACTTTTAGCTGTAGCAACCTGATGATCGTTCCTGTGTTCCTTAAGATCTGCCAGCCTTGGCATAACAATAATAGGTTTTGAGTATTGCAGTGCTGATAGTATTGAACCCATGCCAGCATGACTAACGATCAGATTAGCCTGTTTAAATTTGTTATCAAATTCGGTGACCGGTATGAAGTCAAACCACTCAAAGTTTGAGGGTTTAAATGACGAATGTGCAATTTGGGCGATTATATTTGGATATTTATAGATACCTGCCCATTCATCCATGTATTTTATCAATCTGTCAAACGGCTCTTGTGTTCCAACTACGATGAATATCATGAAATTACTGTTCCTTTAAAAAGTGTTTTGCCTTCTGCTAGTTCCGGCCATTGTGTTAAGTGTAAATCAGTAAAAGGTTTTATAAGTCTCCCACTGAGTGAAATGTGTTCAATATTTGCAATGCTGTCAACCCATATAGTCTTACAGCCGTGAAGTTTCCCAATCAGAATACCTGCTAAACCAGGGGCTGCTCCCGTTGAAATAATAACGTCAGGTTTTTCTTTTCTGATAAGTTGCAGGACTTCTCCGGTCATTTTAATCAGTAACATTTTGTTCCATCTGCTGGCATCTGTAACTGAATAAAACTTGTCATTAGGTCTGGTAGGTTTGTATTCTTTATGAGTAGAAACATAAACTATATCTGCCTCGTTAAATGCATGCTGCATTCTTTGCAATTGTACCCAATGCCCACCTGATGATGCAATAGCCATAACTTTCAATCTCTGATTCATCACTCAATAATTATTTTGATAATAGTCTGCCTGCAAACATTTTAAAAGTTGGCAAATTCGATTGGTAAAAGTGTCTTAATAATTCAGTTTTCATTCGAAGTCTCATTTTAAATGGATTATAATCTGAATGATATGCTTCGCACAATTTATTTAACTCGTCTGCCTGTATTCTCTTAACACTTGCAACACTAAAGTGCTTCTGCTGTGTTAAAAAAAGTTCAATATTATTATCTGGAAATGAGAATTTTGTAATTAATCCCTTTTGAGTTAATGACGAAAAATTCTGATCAAATAATAAATTGCCATGGCTGTAAACCACCCATGATTTATTTATTTTTTCAATGGATTGTATGGTATGAGGGTGATGCCCGAGTATCAGATCAAATTCATTTTCAATCAATGAATTAGCAAGCTTCTTTTGTTTCACATTTGGCAGAGTATTGTATTCGTCTCCCCAATGGATACTTATTATTCTTATTTCATTTTCTTCTTTTTCAGATAATCTGATTTCTTCTAAGAGTTTATCGTAGGTTGACTTATAATACGATTCAGAGCCTATCTGGTCTTTAACCAGGCTAACTCCCCAGATTTTAATAATTGAGCCATTTTTTGCGATAGTAACAGGTTTGTTGTCCTTCCCAATAACAATGATACCCGCCTTTTCAAGCTGTTCAACAGTGAAGTTCGCTCTTTTTTGGCCATGCTGTGCAAAATGGTTGTTTGCAATATTTGCAATAATTGGAATATCTAAGGTTTGAAGTAAAGATAGTGTTTCAAGCGGAGCCGCATAAACAGCCTTTTCAATTGGTAACTTCCGCAGGAGCCTTTCATCAGCTAATGATGATTCAAAATTCAGAAAGAGCAGGTCTCCATTGGAGAGTACTTCCCTCACTTCATCTGAGATAAGATTCCTGAAGTTATTACGGTACTTGCTTGGTATACCTCTTCTATAATGATGAGCGTTTTCACCTGCCATAAAATCACCGGCACTAATGATATTAAATTGCATGACTTTCAATTAGCTTAAATTTCTGGTTAGTTGGATTTTGCTCATGCATTAGTTCTACCTTCAATTCAATACTTCCTATGATTTCATTGAAGTCGTGTCGAAGGTTTGAGCTTATGAACTCAAATTGTTCTTCATTTTTTAAGTGTATATATAATGTAATAGTAAGATCCTTGTTCTGTACAATTTTATACCCGTCAATCTTTTCATATCTGTAAAAGACTTTATTGAATAATGACCCATGAATGCTTGTTCCATCTTTCAATTTTATCACATCTCTAGTTCTTCCTTTCAATTCGGTAACCCTCGGCCAGTTTAGTCCGCATTCGCAATTGCCCGTTTCTACTTCTCCTAAATCACCAACCCGGTAACGTACAAGTGGAAAGCCAAAACTGTTGAGGTTTGATAGTAATAATTCCGACATTCCAAACTCATTTGTAAATGTCTCAACATAACAATTCAGGGTATTTATATGATAGCCGCTATGCATAGGGCACTCACATGTTAGAATGCCACCATCATTAGCCCCATACATGTCGAAAACCGGTTTATTAAAAGCTGCCTCAATTAATTGCCTGTTTTGTGGAAGCAACTGCTCAGAAGTAGTAAAAATGGCCTTTATATTCTTTACATTGTCAACCAATTCAGGTTTAACTCTCAATAGGTTTATTATAGAACTCGGATAACCATAAAGCAAGACAGCTTTATTTGTGAGCCGGAAATTGATTTTGATGTCCGGGTTAATCACATCACCCTTTATGAAATAGTTATTCTGTAAGAGATGGTATGTATTTTCAATCAGTTTTTTTTTACCTGTGCTTAAGGAACTACCTGCTATGGTAGCAAAGCTATCTCCGGGATTATAACCTGAATAATTGTTCCAGAAAAAATAAATGTATGCCCAAAACCATGATAGATGTTCTGTGTCTACATAATAGTAGAATGGACTCCCGGTGCTTCCACCGGTTTTCTTTTTTTGAATGGGACGGTCTTTAACAGGATTATAGAATTCCCTGTAATGGTCATTTACAGTTTTTTTGTCGATTATAGGAAGTTGATGAAAAATTGTAACCGGATCACATGAAATATCATAGTACGTATATTTATTAAGAATATTTTTATAATACGGGCTGTGTTTTTTAAGATTGGAAAGTAATCTAACCAGTTGTTCCTTGTCAGGATATAATGGTATCCTCTTATTGTAGTTGGAATCTTTTAATAGATTGTACTTGCCGACGATGTCAGTTTTTCTAATAATGTCAATTATTTTAATGCCAGATTTCATTCTATTAGAGATTTAATTTCAAGGAACTTTGCGTCCCAGGTGTGTTTAGCTGCTTCTTCCACTCTTAAATGTTGTTTGCTTTCGCAATTTTCTTTAAGACTTACTCTGGCTTGTTCAAGAAATTCCTCAGGTGTGTCAGCAAAATACACCATAGACCCAAATAATTCTTCAACAACAGGTATCCGGCAGCTTATAACCGGCTTGCCCATAGCTAAATATTCTAACGTTTTTACAGGGAAGGAGTTTTTAATCCAATCAGCCATTACCCAGTTTAGTAGGCAAACATCAAAACCCTGCGCGTATTCTGGCAATTTCTCAAATTCAACCGGTCCGACGAAATAAATATTTTCAATACCATTCAGTTCTGAATAGTCGCCTAATACTTTACCAATAATGACAACAGAAAATCCATTTTCTGCAAGTTTTTTAAATACATGTTTGTCGTTGGCATCTGAAAGTGTTCCAAAATATCCGGCGATTGGCAAACCTTTTTCTTTAATCGATAAAATATATGGGTTCAATTGGGTTGGATTCACAAAATGCGAATAATTCACTCCATGGGTCAGAAGATGGACCTTGGTTTGTGTAAGTTTTTCAAGTTTGGCTTTGATATTGGGTGAACTGGCAAACCGTACATTCACATTCCGGCTCAGATGTACTTCCTTCTCTTTTAATTTTTCCAGAAGGCTTTTGTCATTTGTCCTGAAATCAGAAATCAGATCTGCAGCCTGATATATCTTTTTTCTGAATTCAAATTTTAGTAACGGCGAGAGTGTGAAATTGCCTGAAATCCATAGAATCGATTTTTTCCACTTTATCCCAAGTATTAATGAGATTAATTTTATCTGCAAAACAATTAATCGGTTATTCAGATTGTCAAATGATGAGCTGAAAATTGGGATATATATCGGAACCAGAACAAATGTGTTTTTATCAATCCGTTTGAAGATTTTTGCGTGTGTTTTTATTTTATTTATTATCTTCTTCTGCATAGATTTGCGGTTATCAGAATTCACCGCAGGCGACTTAAAGGCAATGGGATTTACCCATAATACCTTGTAACCATCTAATTTGAAGTGATTTATTATCTGCCTGGTACTTGTAACTGAAGGGCGAAACCAGTCAGGACCAGTGCAAATGATCCATTTATCCATAGTAAAGAATGTTAATTTAGTTAATTATAGAACTATTGATTCCGGATCTAACTTTTGAAAATTCATTCTGAACAATAACAGGGGTTCTGAAATAAAATTTAAGGTCATCCTGAAATGTCATATATAAGTAATGGTCAACATTGTGCAGTCTTGTAAGTATTCTGGGGTGCTTAACAACCAATGGCTTACCAGATAGAATATTATTAAAATAGTCTGACTTAGGTGTAAATATTTCACCTGGCACATATGGCTTATAATCCTTTTTGAGGTTAGCCATTAGCACATCTTTAAACTTGTTATTCAATCTTACCATTTCCATAAGGAAATTTCTAAAATACCTTTCATTTTTAAGTGAAACCGGGAAAGCAGTACTTCTGATCTTATTGCTTTTTTCTTCTTCGGCAGCAATTATAGTGTGAGCAATTTGTGACTTTAGCAACGAATGTGGCAATCGATGGTATACGTCTGCAATTCGTTTATCCATGTACGGAGTAATCGGAGTGATAAAGTGTTGTGACCTGGTCAGGATTACTATAGCATTCCTGAATGATCTGTGGTCAATATCCTGATAGGTGTCAAAATCAAATGGAATATCAACCGAAGGGTAGTCAACATAAATTTCCCTGAAGGTTGCATCACTATTCCATTTTTCAAAATAGGGAAACCATTTTATAACTTCTTCACGTGTTATACCTTTTGAATTTCCTAAAATAGTGGCTTTGATGGAACTTTCTTTATCTCTTACCCCATAATTCCTGTATGCACATAACTTACCTGAACTACTTTCTCCATAAAGTCCCATGAGGGCATTATCTGTATAGTTAGCCACTACTTTGCCAAGCGCAAGCCATGCAGTAGTTGGAGTTGTATTCATTGAAGTCAGAAATGCAAGGTTTAGGTCAATGCTGTGTTTTTCAAGTACATGAAGATCTTTATGAAGCAATTCAGTTACTTGCTTTACTTGAGGGTAATCAAATATCCCGGTATCCTCTTTAAAGACAAATGGAATATATGGAAGAATATTTCTTTCTAAAAATGTGAGAAAGAGGCGACTGTCTTTTCCTTTTGAAAGATAGATGCCAAAGGGAACTTTCATGTAGTTAGAAGTCCTGATGAAGAACTCGTCTATTGCTGTTCTTAGCTCTTCAATATATTCTTTTTCAGACTTCACTTTTTTACGGAAAACTTTCTGAAACGACTTTACAACCTTATTAACCTTGTCTTTTCTTATGAGGATGTCTGAAGGAAGTACTAGTTCTATTTCATTAAACTCTGTGCCCCGAAAGGATGGATATTCATAATGAAGGATTTCAGCGATTGACTGTTCATTAACACTAACTTTAAGTTCCGGATTGGTAGAAAGGGCATATACATTATTTGAGATTGCAAAAACATCGTTACCCTTATATACAAATACCCGGTTTGCACCATAACTATCTGTAATAACTGATAGTTTTCCGGTATCTTTTACAAAAGCAAATCCAGAGTACCTGCCATTATATTCCTTGAATTTTTCGTAATCTTCCTTTTTGGCGATGTCAAGTATCTCTTTAGCAAGATCTTGTGATATACTTTCTTTTTTGTTATTCTTTAAAAGTTCATAGTCATAAAAAGTGCCTTCGATGAAAGCAAAATCCTCATTTTCTCTAAAAAAGGAAACGCATGAGTATCTGGATATTTTTTCAGGGATCATAAGGGCAAATTTATATTTCCCTAAATCATAAAGATGAGCAAATTCACCAAAGCCGGCAAAGAATCTGTCCATTCCTTCTTCAAGAACCCTTAATATTTTATTTTCATCTTCATTGTTCTCTACAAGTAGATACCCCGGTAATCTTGTTACAATGTTATTGTCGATTTCTGTTTGGTGTATAAACTCTTTCATATTCTGTTTTTATAAACTAACGTAAAAGACCCATTATGGTTGAGTAAGAATAGTGTTCTTTTAAAGTTGTAAGAAGTTTCTTTATCATCTCCATTTGGTAAGTATGAAAACGGTGATGAAATAAAATGCCCGTTACATTGCTGTACTTTGATGAAATGACAACCTGGTCAAGTATTTCATTTAAATCATAATGCTCAGCTTTCTTATCATCAATATATTTTTTTATAAGATTTGCAGAGACTGACAATTCTGAAAATGAAAAATCCCTTCTTTTTGAACCGTGGTAACTTATCTTCTTATTCAGTAAAAAGTTTTTACCAAGAAGTTTTCCTGCAGTGTTTTTAAGTATGTTTTTCGTACTGTAGCTTATTTTACCGGAAATCGCTTTATATCCAGCTGCATCAACCGCTTTAAGAGTATCATGGTTATAAGTTCCGTATGGAAAGGTGAAAACTGGTGACCAATGTCCGTCAAAGTATGAGTCCATCAACTCCTTACCGGCTTTTATTGAAACAAGTTGATCAGAGTAATCGCGCATGCCGCCGAATTCCATTTTAACACTGGGGTTTTCTTTGTTATGATCATAGCCATGCTGTATTATTTCAATCAACTCAGGATATTTTCTTTTTTCTTCCAGTAACCATTTAACAACTTCTTCTGTGACATTTGCAGGTTCAACAGCATGGCTGATTGGAATATTGAGGTCAATACAGGTTTTCGTTAAATCTATGAGCTCAATATCCAGTGAATTCCTTACATCATCGTTTCTAAGAAAGATGAATTGCTTATTTTTCATGGGTTAGTACTTTTGAATAGAGCTGGCATGTGTCTTTTCCAATTTTATCCCAGGAATATCTTTCATGAGACCATTCTTTAATGTAACTGCGTGTAACCGGAAGATTATTGTAGAGGTCTGATTTAAAATATGCTTCCAGTGTCTGAGCAATTGACTCAGGGCTTATTTCATCAATTAAAAGACCGGTTTTATTTTGTAAAATATCGTTTTCGAAATTTCCAACTCTTGTGGCTAATGCCGGAAGTCCAAAATTATATGCCATGAATAGTACTCCTGACTGGTAAATGTCGCGATAGGGGAGTACGATGCAATCAGATGCCATAAAATAATTTTCAATTTCAGCGTCTTGAATGAAGCGAATATGTGCGAAAACTATTTCTTTAAGGGAATCATTGTCTAACTGGCTCAAAAGTTGATCATAATATTCTTTATTCTTATAATTTCCAGCTATCAGTAATACAAGGTTGTTTCTTAGGCCACTACTCATGTAATCCAGGCTACTAATCAGCATGTCAAGTCCTTTATAATAATCAATGTTTCCAAAAAAGAGAACAACTTTTTTATCGGATGGGATATTCAACATTTTTTTTGCTTCAGCATTTGAGATGTTTGTTGTAACAACCTTGTTATTCATTCCATGTTCAACCACTGATATTTTAGATGGATCAATGTTGAATTCTTTAACTAGTTCAGTTTTACTTTTTTCAGTATGTACTATCAAATGATTGCAGATGTGGTATAAAAAGTATAAGGTCGACCGGTTATAATAGGAATCTTTATTATCCCTTTTTTTTGCATTTACATTATGCACAGTCAATATTACCTTGTGTCCTCTCAACCTTGCTAAAAGCGGCAGATAGATTCTATCCATAAGAAGATACCTGTCAAGCCATTGAAAGTGTATGATTCGGTGGCTGCTTTTCAGGATGTGATAACTCTGAAGGGCGTAAAAGCGAATTATGTTTAGTGCTTTCCTTATTAAAGGGGTTCCTTTTTTTTGATAATGATACACATCATGGAACTTTGTTTTCGAGAAATCTTTAAACAGAGGAGCTGTGAGGTTTATATCAAGAACGTCTATTTCTTCAATAGGTGCGGAAGACAGGCCTGATACCAGGCCATATAAATAATCGGCTTGACCGGCACCATTATATACTGAAACTTTCATTTGTTAGAGGTTTTTAGAATCTGGTAGTTATTATAAGTTAGCGTAAATGTTTATTGTACCGATTCTTTTTTAGATAAACCTATGGTATTCAAAATCTTCCATTTAAGGAACCCCCCGACGTAGTAACAATATTTATGTGCTAAGGTTTTATAGGCAATAACAGAAGTAGCATACCTTTTGTAAAAAGTGAGATCCTTTCCAAAATGATAATTTGATTTATTGTCATTTAATGTACGCAAAAGCTGTTTGAAACTATTGTTATGCAATAATCCTGAATTGCTCTTATCATTCCACAGCTTTAAATCAGGATAAACTGTTATCTCATATCCTGCCAGTGTTGCCCGGTAAGTGAAATCACTGTCACCATGATATTGGGGGAAATTTATTTCATCCACCAGCCCTATTTTTTCAAATACTTCTTTATGTATTAAAGTTCCCATGCCTGGTAACCAGTCGACCCTAAACTCCTTTTCAAATGATGGTGAATCAGCCTCATTCATGCCAATCATGTATTTACTGCCTGATCTTGTATCAAAAATTCCACCCATCGACCAAACGATGGTACTGTTTGAATAGTAGATTTTTGAACCCAGAATATGGATTGTATTATTTTCAACTAGCCAAAGGATTTTTTTAAAGTAATCAGGTGAAGCTAAAACATCGTTATTCCACCATAGAATGTAATCTGAATTTAATTCTTTTAATGCATACCGGGTGCCCATATTTATGCCTCCACTCCACCAAAGGTTGCCATTACCTTCTAATACAATTGTTTGTGGATAATTTGACTTAATCCAGTCACTCGTTCCATCAGTTGACCCATCATCTACCACAATTATTGTAAAATATGTGGAGAGAGATTCACTTGAAATACTCTTATGTAGCTCCTGCAGGCACTTTTTTGTGTGATGAATGGCGTTAAAGACAGGTATTATAATTGAAATTTGTGGAATCATTTGTTTTTTTCTCAATATTATTTGTAGGTTTCATCAACTAATTCAGCACTCTCTTCATCTAAAGCTTCTTCGTCTGTTTCTTTGGAATATTTATCAATGTCTAACAAATACATAGTAAAACAGATCGCAACAATTGCATCTGACATTCCAAAGGGGCCACCACCGGTAAAAATTGTTAACAGTGTGCTGATAAAAAAGAATTTGATATAGCTAAAGGTGATCCCTGATTTATAAAAAATACTCTTAATCAGAATCCAAAGTACACCAATGACAAAGAGCGCCCCGAATTTTGTATAATCTCCAATTAAGCCAAGGTCAGATTGGTAAAATCCATACAGGTCTTTGTACATTTGAATAGACATGCCATAACTTGAGTTTGCGCTATCTGCACCGTTTCCGGTAAAGTAAACATAATTTTCAGGGAATAACTGTAATAAGAAAAAGGTTGCTGATCGTACTCTTGTATCTTCAGCCAGAGCCTGAGTCTGGTTTTTGGAAATGTCAATAAGACTTATGAAAATATCCTGAAATATAATATAAAGTGGAATTAGTGATAAAACAACCAGAGTAAAGACTAAAACCTTTGATTTTACTAGCCTGCTGGATAGTACAAAGAGACCTGTCATTAGAGTGATGCTTAATATCACTTGCCGCGTACCCATTAAAATCAGGATAATGAGGAAAAGGATGAGGTAAATCACCTTATTAGGTGAAAACTCTTCAAATGTTTTACTCAAGAGAAGGAAATAAGCCAAAACAAGGAATGAGAAGCCTGAGAGGAAGATTCTGATTGTTCCCCGGTCCTGGGCAATTCTAACGTCAAAGAGAATTGTTGGATAAAGGAAAAACTGTATTAAATATAGTATTGAGTAAGTTATGCCCAACCAGATAATGACTGACTCCAGGCTTTTTGAATCAATTTTTAATGCATGCAGAGCCCAGTAAAGAAAGTAGAAATACATAAATCTCTGTGCAATTAGGGTTGTGGTATATGATTGTTGATGACCCCATTTAGCTGCAAGCATACTTATAAATACACCTGCCAGAATTAAAATAACCGGAATGCTAAAAAATTTTGAAAACCCTTCCTGCCTGAAATACATTGTATGCATCATTATTATGATGAAAATCATTGCAATTCCAATCAATTGGAATGTCTTTATTACGTTTTCATTCAGGAAAGATAAATTATAGAGTTCCAGTGATGAAAGCGTAATAAATAAAATTGTCAGTTTTTTTGCCATTCAATTTTCTTTTTATCCTTTTGGTTAGTGACTGCCAGCTCAAAGGTTTCAATGAAAGCTTTGCTGTAATTCAGTTCACTGAAGAATTTCAACTGCTTTAATCCATTAGACTTGCTCTTCAAGATAAAATCACTGTCAGAAAGTGCTTTTTTAATTTTAAAAGCGATCTCTTCATAATCATCAGGATTGAAAACAAAGTCATTATCACCTATTGTCTCAGGAAGAGATGTTACATTAGAACAAATTACAGGAATGTTATACCTGATTGCTTCGAAAAGTGGACCCGATCCGGCTTCATATTTAGTTGGAATTATCACCAGGCTTGCCATGGAATATAACCCTCGTAGTTCCTGGTCACTTATCAGGCCCGGAAACAGAACCTGATCCTGAAGTCCAAGTTGTTCAATCTTTTGAGCAATGATTTTATAAAATGCAGTTTTATGCCCTGTGGCTACCCAATGAACAGTAAAGCCATCCTGTTTTAAAATATATAATGCTTCAAGCACAGCTACATGGTTTTTATGTGCCCAGGTTGAAGAAGGAGTAAGCATAAAAACGTCGGGTAATTTGAATTTCTGTTTTAGTGTTTCAATATCAATGGCATCTCTTGTAATCCAATCATTATCTATTGGAACTGCGCATACATTAATTTTCTCTTTTGCACTACAGAAATATTTTTCAAGGTCAAATTTCACATGGTCATACGATACGATAATTCTATCAGCTTCTTCAATTGAAATATAATAGCTGATTGACTTTTGTATACGTTGCAGGGGACTGAAGAACTCAGGAAAATGAAGATGTTGCAAATCATGCATTGTTATTACTACCGGATACTTAAGTTTGTATACAGGAGCGTGCTGTTTTGGCACAAGCAACAAATCAATGTCAAATGAATTAAAGTATTTTCTGTCAGGATTGAAAAAACGGTGCATTGCTAAAAAGGTTTTCTTTGGATATTCCCTCATATAGTATCTTGCGATCCAAAAATCTGAAATCTGCCTTAACAGATCTTTTACCTTACTTTCATTACATACAATAACAGTAACCCTGCTCTTTTCAAAGTGGTCAGAAAAATCATTCTCATTCTGGCTCCGTATAAATATCGTGATATGATCTATCTGCTTGCAGTTAAGAAGCATTCGAAGTAAATAAATGGAGTATTGATAAACACCGCCGTCAATTGGTTTGATATCGGCAAGATATAACCCTAAGTTCATGGATATCTAAAGTCAAAGTTGTGCTCTTTGTTCAACAAGTAAATGATAAAAGAGTCTCAATTAAAAACTAAAGCGCAGATTATGTAATAAATTGATGTGATTGTATAAAGAGATTTATTTTTTTAGTTGGCACTTTTGTGAAAGCAATAACTCACAAACTAAGCCCTTATGAAAAAGACTGATATAGAGCACATCCAAAGGAGCAGATTCCTTGAATCAGGGCAACTGATTAAGACACAAATTGATACAATGGTACGTTCAATTAATCTCAAGTATCCTGAATTGGCGGGTAATATTGAAATACCCAATGGTATTACTAATCAAAGCAGTATTTCCAAGGTTTCGGGCAGTGACATTTTATTGAATTATTTAAAAATATATATGAATCGCAACCTTCTTGCATAAAACACTTCTCTATCGGGTTATAACTTTTTACTTGTTCTGATGTTAAGAAATCGAAGACAAACTCGTAATTCACATGTTATTTAACTCAATAGACTTTGCAATCTTTCTTCCAATCGTATTTTTTCTGTATTGGTTTGTTACCAATAACAATCTGAAAATGCAAAACTGGCTTATCTTAATAGCCAGTTATATCTTTTATGGATGGTGGGACTACAGATTCCTATCCCTGTTATTTTTCAGCACTATTGTCGATTACACTGTAGGGCTCTTACTCAAAAACCAGGAGAATCAAACAAAAAGGAAATGGTTACTGTCAATAAGTATTGTTAGTAACCTTGGGCTACTCGGCTTTTTTAAGTACTATAATTTTTTTCTTGACAGTTTCGCTGAAGCGTTCACCTTTTTTGGAGGTGAAATAAGCGCACGGTCACTGAATGTCATTTTACCGGTAGGTATCAGTTTCTACACTTTTCAGACCCTGAGTTATGCAATTGATATTTACAAGAGAAAGCTTGAGCCCACAAATGATTTTGTAGCTTTCGCATCCTTTGTCACTTTTTTTCCGCAATTGGTTGCCGGACCTATAGAGAGGGCAACCAACCTGCTCCCGCAATTCTTCATAAAACGCAAATTAGATTATACATTAGCCGTTGATGGTTTGCGCCAGATTTTGTGGGGTTTATTTAAAAAGATAGTAATTGCCGATAACAGTGCTTACTTCGCCAATCAGATTTTTAATAATAGTTCTGATTATGGAGGAAGTAGTCTCTTGTTAGGTGCTTTCTTTTTTGCGATTCAAATATATTGTGATTTCTCAGGATACTCGGATATTGCCATTGGGACATCCAGGTTATTCGGATTCACATTGATGAGAAATTTTGCATTTCCTTATTTTTCCAGAGATATAGCTGAATTCTGGAGACGCTGGCATATCTCACTATCTACATGGTTCCGCGATTATTTATATATTCCGCTTGGTGGTAGTAAAGGAAATACATTATTCAAGATCAGGAATACTTTCATCATTTTTCTTGTAAGTGGATTTTGGCATGGTGCAAACTGGACATTTCTTGCCTGGGGTGCTATTAATGCGCTTTATTTTTTGCCTCTTATGGTAACAAATAAGAACAGACAATTTCTTGATATAGCAGCAAAAGGCAGGACACTGCCAACAATTAGAGAATTTTGGCAGATAAGCAGTACCTTCATTTTAACGCTCTTTGCCTGGATATTTTTTCGGGCCTCGTCAATTACAGAAGCATTTAATATCATAGGTACCATTTTTTCGCCCAGTTTTTTTACGGTTCCAGAAGTTTCAGCTAAGGCAGTTCTGATTCTGAGCCTGATTTTCTTATTTATGGTAATTGAGTGGTGGGGTAGGGAAGGACAATATGCCATTGAGAATGTTACAGTAAAAATACCACGACCATACAGGTGGGCTGTATACTACACTTTATTGTTTTTGATTTTCATATTTGCCGGTCAAGGACAAACTTTTATATACTTTCAGTTTTAACCATGAAAAAACTTCTTAGAAATACAGGAATCTTCCTCTTTCCACTAATAATACTAATGTTTTTAGCCGATTGGTTTTTAAGCTCACAATTAAGAAATTCAAGAGACGATGAATTTGGCGTTTGGAATGATATTTATGACAGCAAGGTCAATTCTGATGTTGTTATTTATGGATCTTCACGGGCAATGGTTCACCTGGATCCAAGGTTGATTACTGATAGCCTTAAAGTAAGTGCATATAACCTCGGAATAAATGGACATAACTTCCGTTTGCAATATTTCAGGCATAAGGAATTATTAAAGCATAACCGCAAACCCGGCTTTATAATCCATTCAGTTGATATGTTCACGCTTGTTAGGAGAAAGGATCTTTTCAATATGGAGCAATTCCTGCCTTATATGCTCTTTAATGAAAATATGCACCAATGGGTTAAACCTTATCTGGGTTTTAAAAAGATTGATTTTTATATCCCACTTATCAGATACTACGGCCATTTTAATGCGATTGCTGAAGCTTTTAACACTGCTTTTGGCAGACACTTTTCAGGTAATAGCACAACCAGACATTTAGGTTTTTCAGGTCAAAATCATTTATGGAATGATGATTTGGATAAGGCCGAAAGGAAGTTTCCTGACTATAGGGCGATTATTGACCCTGAATCAGTTCGGATGTTTGATAAGTATTTAAAAGAATGCCTTGATTCAGGAATTCCTATAATTCTTGTCTACTCGCCTGAGTATATTGAAGGACAAAAATTTGTTAAGAACAGGAATGAAATACTCAATGTATTTTCGATGTTTTCAGCAAAATACAATATTCCATTTCTTGATTATTCTAACGATCCAATATCTTACAAAAGGGCTTATTTTTATAATGCCTCTCACTTAAATAATGTAGGAGCAGAGATATTTACAAACAAACTTATCAGTGACATAAGAAAAAACGACCGGATTGCACATCTAATTCAATCGTCAAAAGATGAAATGCATCAGGCTTCTTTAAGTTCCGAGTTTATTAAAATGCCAAAATAACCTGACTATAATTGTTGGTGATACTTTAACAGATAATTGTCATATTTCTTTACAAGGCCAGGATATCTTGATTCCCAGGCCTTAGTCAGGTTTTCGTAAACTGCCGGATTAAGAATATTTTTTCCTACCATTACATCTTTCTGATAACTTGCATATTTAAGTTTGAATCTGAAAAGTGAATCATTTGCATCGGCAGTTAATCCGCCACCAACATTTAGGGTTTTCACTCCACGTTTCTTTGAATATTCAATTGCTGCATAGTAAAGCAGGTCATTTGACCTGATTATTTGATATTCAACTCTGGAAGCCGTAAGATGAAGGTTGGCCCTATCATTATAAATCAGATACATTGCACTGGCTATAATTACATCATCTTTAATGATGTGTATCAAACAACAATGGTTTCCCAGAAGGTTCTTTACCTTATAAAAATAATCATCTGAAAAATTGTAATATGGATGCATACCTAAACGGCGAGCAGTCATCTGATATAATTTGATGAATTCGGGAAGGTAATTGCATTCTTCATCATACAATATGGTTGCATTATGTGAAAGCGCTTTAGCGATATTTTGGCGTGCGCACTTATCTGGTATCTTATATGAGGCCGAAGTCTCAATATATACATTCTTCCGTACAGTATTATATTCGGCTTTTCGCCTGAATGATGTCAGCAATGGATGTTCCCTTATAAATTCGGCAACAATGTTATTGTCGTGAAGCCAGCTGGAGGTCAATTTGTTAAATACGTGTCCTAATGCAGGAGGGATAATTGAATGACTGACTATAACACCACCGTAGCCGTATGCGCTTTGAATGTCAAAATATTCTTTTGAAAGATTGTAGTTCTTAATTCGTCTCCTAAAGAAAGGGTATAAGAAATGAAATCCATCCTCTTCAAAATGAATGCAAATAGGTTCCGCTGCCTCGTGGTTAATCCAGGTTTGATACCACTCAGGTGTGAAATTAAGGTCTTTAAGTTCATTAGGAATTAAATCAAATGCGGCTTTCCATCCTGTACTTTCGACGTTGTAAATGTTAAATTCCATTTATACTGCTTGTAATATTGATGAATGATTTTTGATATTTCATTAACATCTTCTTCTGTGAGATCAGGATAACTGGGCAAATTAATGCCTCTCCATCCTATATCTTCAGCAATTTTAAGTTGCTGAAAGTTATCGCAGTACATTGGCATTGTGTGGATGGGGTGAAATACTGGCCTCGTTTCTATACCATTTGACTTTAAGTAGTGCCTTAACAAATCGCGGCTTTTTGCATCATCCGTTAGAATGCTGAACATCCAATAAGAATGCAAAACATCGCCTGTTTCAAGTTGAAATGATAGAGGCAAATCAGCTAAAAGATCAAGGTACCATCGGGCTATTTGTTGTTTTTTTTCTAATATTTCATCTGCACGTTCCAACTGAGCCAAT
This sequence comes from Lentimicrobium sp., assembly GCA_035298745.1. GTDB lineage: Bacteria > Bacteroidota > Bacteroidia > Bacteroidales > Lentimicrobiaceae > Lentimicrobium. The sequence goes on from DATGXS010000025.1 coordinate 64,921, forward strand.
CCAATCGCTGCCGCAATATTTGTCATTCTGTAATTAAAACCAATTACTTCATGCCAATATTCCCTGTGTCGGGCTAATCCTTGTCCTTTGAGGAGATTAACCCGGTCAATCAAGGTTTTTTTATTTGTAACCACCATCCCACCTTCACCGGTTGTAATAGTCTTGTTTCCAAAAAAGCTGAAAACACCAATGTCGCCAATTGTTCCTGTGTAACGTCCCTTAAATTTTGAACCAAAGCTTTCAGCACAATCCTCAACAATTGCAAGATTGAATTCTATTGCTATGTCCTTTAATTCATCCATTTCGCAGGGATGCCCATATACATGGACTGCCATTATAGCTTTTGTATGCGGAGTAATTTTTTTTCTTACTTCTAAGGGGTCTAATTGCCAGGTAACAGGATCAACATCACAAAAAACCGGCTTGGCACCGCAATACACTACAGCATTGGCTGAAGCTATATAAGTTAATGTTGGTACTATAACTTCATCATCAATCCCTACGCCTAAGGCAAGTAATGCAAGATGGAGTGCAACCGTGCCATTGCTTGTTGTTGAAGAATATTCAACTCCAATATAGTTTGCGAACTTTTTTTCAAAACGTTTAATATATTGACCTTGCCATGTAAGCCAGTTGGTATCAATACAATCGTTTAGGTATTTTCTTTCATTTCCCCTGAGTGAGGGCTGATAAACTGGAAACCTGTACATAGTTTTCGAACGAGTTCTTGTTATAATAGTAACATAAGAACTGTTTGTAAGTTTTTGAAATTGAACTTACTTTCCCCAGATACCATGATCTTTTTTTCTAATGATCTTATAATATTGTATTGGTGATATTATAGCTATCGGTACATAAGCAAAACATGATCCTAATATTACTCCGGCAGATCCTAAATGTAATCCTTTAGCCAGATAAATTGCCAATGGAATGCTCACTATAGCTGCTGAAACTGTTGAGATAAGTTGAACCCTGATCTTTCCCGTGCCATTAATAAAATAAGTAAAAATGCTGACCCAAACACTTATAATGACGAATAGGGCAGAGAACATTGATAACATGAAAGGCACTTTTACTTTTTCTCCGACCCATAACCGATAAAAGTCATTTGAGAATATGAGCATAAGTGTAACCAGTATTATAATTCCAATCCATAGTTTAATCATTGAGGAGGTAATTCTCCGTATCCAGGAAATGTCGTCTTTTATATATGCTTCAGTGTAAGCTGACCAGAATGTATTCGATATTATGGCAAACGCCATGGTTATCAATCCAAAGTACCTGAATGCAACGTTGTAAGAAGTCACATCCTCAGGTCCTGAAATTTGTGTGATGATAATATTGTTTGCTGACATAATCACAACAACTGTGATTTGAATAATAAAAAACTGGAAACCCAAACCTGCAAGATTTTTAAAATACTTGAAATTAACATGTTTGAGAGTTGGGCGGTATCTCTTATAATCGGTATTGAAAAAATATATTGACACAAATACCAGCACAATAACAGGGGATGCACCTAAAACCACCCCAAGATTAATAAGTGATGGCTGACTTAAATTCATAAGCAAGAGTATGCCTATAAGTGAAACGGCGTTACCTAAAGGCTCAAAGGTATTACTCACTGCCGGTCGCTGGTCAGCTACTATTATAACTGTTAGTAATTTCAGTATAAATCGTAACAGAAAAAATCCAACTGTAATTTCAACCAGTGTTTTCAATTCAGGCAGCATATTACCCGGTGTGTTGAAAATAATGGTCCAGTCTATATAAGGTGAAACGATTAAAAACACAATAAAGAAAAACCCAAAGATGAGTGATAGGCCTGTATAGGTGGTACTTACATATATTTGCGCCATTTCATGTTCATCCCTGGCAAGCGATTCTGCAAACCTGTTTCGCAATCCATTCCCCAAACCAATGTCAAAATATCCTATCCAGGCAATCACTGAACTAAGGGTGATCCATATCCCATATTCGGCCGTTCCCAGATAATTAATTAGGAGTGGAACAAAAATGAAGCCTATAACAATACTAATCCCTTTAATGAAAAAGGAAATAAGAATGTTTTTCTTTGCCTTTATTGATCTGTCGTGACCAGTATTAAGTATCCTTTTGAATCTATGGGTGATTTTATTAATTGCTACTATTTCGACCATATTCCTTTGTCAGTGTTATTGAGGATTTTTTTAAATTGAAGCGGACCAAATATTACTCCAGGAAAAAGACAGATACAGGTTGCTAAAATCACACCTGAGGCACCCAGTTCCATCTCTCTGGCAAGAAAAATTGATAATGGAATATTGATTAAAGCCGCGATGATAGAAGCATAAAGTTGAAAAGTGATTTTTCCGGTACTGTTTATGAAGTAAACGAAAATGTTATTCCAGGTGCTGATCATTACAAACAATCCCATTATAATACTTAATAGTAACGGTATTTCAATAGAGTTGCCTATCCATAGCTTATAAAATTCAGTAGAAAAGAATGTCATAACAATCACCATAAGTGATAATAATCCCCAGATCATTATTATTTTATTATTTGATTTTCGAATCCAGCCTGTATCATTCAATGTATAAGCTCTTGTGTAAGCTGACCACATCGGAGTTATAATAATGGAGAACAGCATTGTAGCGATACTGAAATACTTGTAAGCAATATTATAGGATGTTACTTCCGATGGCCCTAATATTCTTGCGATGATAAGATTGTCGGTTGAAAAAATTATCAGGACAGAGATCTGGATTATAAAGAATTTAAAACCAATGTTTACAAGGTCTTTCAGATACTCTTTTTTCACATGAAGAATATCTGGCCTAATCCATTTATACCTTCCATTAAAAATTATTGAGCTTGCTATGAGAAGAACCATTACCGGAATTATGGAAATAACAATTATAAAAGTGCTCAGAGAGCTTTGCGATGAGGTTGTAGTTAAAAAGTAAATAGCTGCAAGTGAAATAATACCCCCAATCGGATCAAATACATTACCCAGTGCAGTGCGACGGTCGGCAATTAAAATAAACGAAACTAACTTTAAAACCATCCTTATTGAAAAGAGGATAAGCAGAATAGTGGCAAGGCTGTTTAAATCGTAATTCCTGTTATGTGGGGCATTCAGTAGCTCATTCCAGTCAATAAACCTGTTAGCAATAAGAGCAGATGCCAGCAGAACAAATGCCAAACCACTAAAACCAGCATAGGCTGTACTAACATATATACGGGCCAGCGGTTTGTCATTCACTGCAATAGATTCGGCAAGTTTATTCCTCAAACCATTTCCAAAGCCCACATCAAAGAAAGAAAGCCAGGCTATCATAGAGCTAAGGGTTAGCCAAATGCCATAGTCTTGTTTCCCAAGATAATTCAGTACCATAGGTACCATAGCAAAACTGGTCAATAAGCTTACACCTTTGATTACGAATGAGTAAACAATATTCGTGCTAACGGATTGACCATTGCCTCTGATAATGCTTAAAATGTAATTTATGAAAGCTGGTTTTAAAGCAGTCCTCGTATGGTTAGTTTTTAACATGTATTACTAACCGAACTAATCAGGATATGTTTGTATCCTGATTAATATTCTGCAGGGTACTTAAAGTCAGTTGATAACTTAAAGCACATCAAATGAAATGCCCTGAGCAAGCGGTAATGCGGATGAGAAGTTTATTGTATTGGTTTGACGTCTCATATATGCTTTCCATGCATCAGAACCTGATTCCCGTCCACCGCCGGTATCTTTCTCACCGCCAAAAGCACCGCCAATTTCAGCACCGTTAGTAGCAATATTAACATTAGCTATTCCGCAATCAGACCCGCGATGCGAAAGGAAATATTCTGTCTCCATCAGGTTATTAGAGAAAATGGAAGATGACAATCCCTGTGGCACATCATTGTTAATTGTCACGGCTTCTTCTATTGTTGAATATTTAATAAGATAAAGTATGGGTGCAAAAGTTTCCTCCTGAACAATCTTATAGTCATTTTGTACTTCAGCAATGCATGGAACTACATAACATCCTGATTCAAAACCTTCTCCTTCTATTAAGGAGCCGCCATATACAATGTTTCCACCTTCAACCTGTATTTTTTCCTGTGCATCTAAAAACTGTTTTACGGCATCCTGATCAACCAAAGGCCCCACAATGACGCTTTCATCTAATGGATTGCCAATCCTGAGCTGCTTGTAAGCATCAACCAGTCGCTGCTTAAAATCTTCATATACCGACTCATGTATAATCAACCTGCGGGTGGTTGTACATCGTTGTCCTGTAGTGGCAACAGCACCAAACAAACTACCAATAAGTGCCAGGTTAAGGTTGGCATGTTCTGAAATAATGATGGCATTATTGCCGCCAAGTTCCAGAATGGTCTTGCCAAGGCGCTCGCCAACAATCCTGTTCACATGTCGTCCAACACGTGTAGAGCCTGTTACAGAAATCAGGGGAATCCGTTTATCATAAAGTATCCGGTCGCCAATAGATCCTGAACTGCCGGCTATCATATTAAGCACTCCTTCAGGTACATTATTGTCTGCCAGTACTTTTTCTAAAATTTTATGAACAGCAATAGCACTAAGCATAACTTTGGATGAAGGTTTCCAAATCACAACATCTCCACAAACCATTGCAATCATAGCGTTCCAGGCCCATACAGCTACTGGGAAATTAAAGGCCGAAATTACACCTGTTATTCCCAGTGGATGGTACTGCTCGTACATCCTATGGCCTTCTCTTTCAGAATGCATGGTTAAGCCATAAAGCTGTCGCGACAAGCCAACTGCATAATCGGCTATATCAATCATCTCCTGAACTTCACCCAGGCCTTCCTGGTATACCTTACCCATCTCGTACGAAACCAGGGCACCAAGTTCATGTTTGTAATCCCTTAAACAAACTGCAATCTGCCTTACTATCTCACCTCTCTTGGGAGCAGGAACAAGTCGCCATTTTTCGAAAGCAACTGTGGCTTTCCTTACAATATGCTCATAATCATCGGCACTTGCCTGTACTATAGAGGCAATTAATTTTCCATCAGCCGGAGAGTAACTTTTGATTAACTCACCGCTGGTTTTAATCCATTCAGTACCAGTGGTTGCTCCATCATTTAATTCAGTTATTCCCAGTTTGGTAAGAAAATCTCTTGATATGGTTTTATTTAAGGTTCTGTCCATTGCTTAATTATTTTGTCAAATAACAAGGAAATGGAGGGAAAGTTTAGGTGATCGCCATTAGGTGAGTGTTATATTAAGTGACCTCTGTGATCATAATATGGCAGCGCTAAGGAGGAAAAGGCTTGTACTAAAGCTACTTTTTTACCTGGAGCTCCAGAATCATTTCTTTGAAGTGTTCTTTCATTAAATCATCTACTTTTTGGTGGAAATGGTCGAAAGCAGTAATAAGCTTTTTACCCTCAGGGGTAAGTTTCATGCTTCCACCCTCTGCTCCGCCTCTTGAACTCTCGAGCAAAGGGAATCCAAGCACTTTTTCAATTTCGCGCAAGTCATTCCATGTTCTTCTATAAGTGAGGCCAAGCTTATTGCAGGCGCCGGTGAGTGTGCCGGTTTCTTCTATTGCTTTAAGGATCTGCCATTTGCCATCACCCATAATACCCTTGCCATCCTTATCGCTCATCCAGATCTTGTAATTCAGCTCAAGCTTATCAAATATTTCCATCTTTCTAAATTGTATACTGCAAAATTAATGATTACTGAAACCCATACAACCTTAATAGAACCCTTCGACAAGCTCAGGGGAGTCCGCTGATTTCGCTGATTACGCAGATTAACGCTGATTTTTCTTTTAGCATCCACATATTTTTAACCTTTTGAAGAAAGCTGATCATTAGTGTTGCAGCAATCAAAAAAATCAGTGCAAACCAGCGTGGATCAGAGCGGATCTGCGGACTCCCCTGAGCTTGTCGAAGGGTTCTATTCAAAGTGCCTTTTAGATTTTTCTAAGGTCTGTTATTTCTCCGTTCACTAACTTGTCTGAGTCTATCATTTTAATAATACTTCGTGCTGCTTCAGATGGTGGTACCAGCTTTCCCTCTTTATGAAGTTTGTCAAATTTAGGTTTCATCGGAAAATCACCAGGGTCAACCTCACGTATTTGTTGCTGCATAGGTGTATCTACAACCCCCGGAGCTATAGCCATTATTCTGACAGGGAATTCACTTGACGACTGTTCTAAGCCTCCAACGCGGGTCAGCATATCAACCCCGGCTTTTGAACTGCAGTATAACGACCACCCGAAATAAGGATGGCTGGCAGCTCCTGTGGTAAGGTTAACAATATTTTTCCTGCATTTAAATCTTTCGGTTTCCCTTATAAATTCATTAATAAGAGTAACAGGCGCTGTCAAATTGATATTGATGTGCCCGAGGATGTCTTCTGCATTTAATTTCCCTAAAGGACCAACAGGCTGAACCACTCCGGCATTATTAATAAGATTAATCTCTATCGCACTCTGTTCGTCAATAAAACTGAAAATCTCCTTCATCAGTGGTTGAATTTCGGATATTCTGGTCAGATCATGCTCAAAATACCATAATCCCGATCTCTTGTCGGCCCCCAGCTGCTTTAACCTGCTGTTAAGCCTGCGTGAAATGCAGAATACCTTAAAGTTCTGAAGAATTGCTTCCTCGGCCAAAGCCTCGCCAAGTCCTGAACTTGTGCCTGTTATTATGTAGTATTTCATCTGTATTATCAATGGGTTGAACTCTCCATTAAAGATATGAACAAATGTTGTATGTCCATGTTTAAGGGTCATAAAATCAGGGGCCTGCCACACTAAAATGTCAAACCCTTTTTAAAATAAGTCATTTCCGTGATTATAACATTTAATATATATTGCCATGAATAATGCCATTTTTAATTTCGAATACCCAAAGAATGAACCGGTCAAAAGCTATTCACCAGGTACAAAAGAAAGAAAGGAACTTCAGGCTGAACTGGATACAATGTCATCTGTTGAGATGGATATCCCTTTAATTATTGGAGGTAAAGAAGTTAGGACAGGAAACACTGATGTTGTTGTTATGCCCCATGATCATGGGCATGTGCTTGCCAGATATCATAGAGCATCGGAGAAAGAAGTAAACATGGCCATTGATGCAGCTATGAAGGCTCATCGCGAATGGGAATCGGTTTCATGGGTTGAAAGGTTATCGGTTACCCTGAAAATTGCTGAATTACTGTCAACCAAATACCGCGCAAGGATCAATGCCGCTACGATGCTCGGACAGAGTAAAAATGTATATCAGGCTGAAATTGACAGTGCTTGTGAGACCATTGACTTCCTAAGATTTAATGCACATTATATTTCAGATATCTATAATGAACAACCGCACTCCGATCCCGGAATTATTAACAGGATTGAATACAGGCCACTTGAAGGATTTATTCTCTCAATTACACCGTTTAATTTTACTGCAATTGCATCAAACCTTAACATGTCGCCGGTGGTCATGGGCAATACAGCCCTCTGGAAACCGGCAACCACCTCAATATTATCGAATTATGTGCTGATGGAAGTTTTCCGTGAAGCAGGCCTTCCTGATGGGGTCATTAACTTCATTCCAGGTCCCGGTTCTGTGATTGGGAACACGGCTTTTAGTCACAGAAGCTTTGCAGGCTTACATTTCACCGGATCAAATTCAACATTTAACAGCCTTTGGCAGCTAACAGGTAAGAATCTTCATCTTTATAAGTCTTACCCTAAGATTGTTGGCGAAACAGGTGGTAAGGACTTTATACTCGTGCATCCTTCAGCACCTGTTGATGAAGTTGCAACAGCATTAGTAAGAGGATCTTTCGAATACCAGGGACAAAAATGTTCAGCTTCTTCAAGGGCTTACCTGCCTGAGAGCCTTTGGCCACAGATCAAAGAAAGGGTAGGTGATATGCTTTCTCAGGTTACCATGGGGGATGTTCGCGATATGAGCAATTTCATGAATGCAGTAATTGAAGAAAGTGCATTTGACCGAATAATGGGATACATAGAAGGTGCCAGGAATTCAACCGAAGCTGAAATTATCTTTGGAGGTAAAGGAGATAAAACCAAAGGTTATTTTATTGAGCCAACCATAATCCAAACTACCAATCCGCACTATATTTCAATGGAAGAGGAAATCTTTGGTCCGGTACTAACTGTGTTCATATACAAGGACAAGGATTATGATGATACGGTAAAGCTGGTAGATCAAACATCACCATATGCATTAACAGGTTCAATATTTGCCCGCGATCGCCATGTGCTCGAGCAAACCAGCAATGCGCTCAAATATTCAGCCGGCAATTTGTATTACAACGACAAACCAACCGGGGCAGTAGTCGGTCAGCAACCATTTGGCGGCTCCAGGCAGTCGGGCACCAACGACAAGGCAGGCAGTTACATGAACCTCATCAGGTGGATGAGCCCGAGGGTTATCAAAGAAACCCTGCGCCCACCAACCGATTTCAAGTATCCGTTCATGAAGCAGGACTCCTGTCACTAGTAGCTTACCTGGGAAGAGAAATGCCAGAAGAATGAAAACCCCCTCTCATGTGAGAAGCTGGCCCCTGCCAGAAGATGGGATCTGATCGGGATCGAGAGCATATCACCATATATGCTGTCAGTACCACCCATCTACCCACCTTATTAAAAATACAGAGTGGGTATAAGGAGGGTACAGAGTGGCTACAAAGTGGGTACTGTGAGGATTAAGCCCAATCACGACTTCATCATAAACTGAGCTAATAAAAAAGAGGCTATCTCTTCTGAGACAGCCTCTTTTTTCGACTATGCTAGTGAATTATTGTAGTGGAGCTATAACTTCAATTAATTCAGGCAAGTCCATTCCCAGGTCTTTCAGGTGTTCAATTTTTGGAACACCATTTAATGTCCAGCCTCTGCGGGTATAAACGGCATCAAGAAGTTGCTCGTAACGGCCCTCGCGGTATTTGCGGGTAGCTGCCATTTTTTCCTGTAGTGACATATTGGTTGGATCGAGGCCTACAAGCTCCTTAAGCTGCTTGTCATACCTTTCCTGTCTTGATAAGTATTCCTCTTCAGTTACAGGTCCTGCTGCGCGATAAGGCTGGGCATCATTCTTCCTCAATCCGTAACCACGCCTGATGTTGAAAATTCTCTGGAAATTATATACTCTTTCAGATTGCCTTATCAGTTCTTCTTTGTCGATGTTATTCCCTGTAACAGCATTATGAATGGTTACATAATTATCAACATGCTCGGGGATTTTATGTGGTTCAGCAGTTTCTTTGTTTCCAACAGGTACAACATCATTCCACGGTAGTTTGCAGAATCCGTTAAGCCCGAACCATGTTCTGAACATCGGGAAGTAATGCAGTGCTTCTGCCTTGTCGTTGAAGGTTGGTAACTGGTTGTTTACCATGTCCATAAAAATCAACCATGCTTCGTCGTGCTGCGGGCCTTTGTTGGTCATTGCGTAACCACCCTGCTGAGCAAGTGATTCTTTTGAAACATATTGTGAATACTCCAATCCTTTATTCTCCATACCTATATCGTTCAGGAACCTGGCATCGGCACCAAAGTTATCAACGAAGTACTGTTTCATCTTGTGGACGCCCATACCGGCTATCTTTCCAAAACCTTCACCACGTGCAACCTGATGTAACAATTCCAGGGCGGCTTCCTTATTTCCAAAGTTAAGTTCTAGTCCACCGGTGCGTTCTTTATTCAGGATGCCGTTTTCATAGCATTCCATGATAAAGGCCACGATGGTTCCCCATGAAATTGTGCAAATGCCATAAGTATCGCAATAGAAATTGGCTTCAATGATGGCGTCATAATCGAATATGCCAAGATTTGAACCTAAACCAGCAGCTGTTTCATATTCAGGACCGTCAACAATGACTTTGTCACCCTTATAAGGACCGGTCTTTAGTTCAAAATCATCAACACCTTTTGAGCACGACATGCTGCAGCCGATCCAGCAACCATCGGGGATTCCAAGGGTGAAGTACCTGTCCCTCAGGAGATCGCTATGAATCTTAATACCATCCATATGGCTTCCGAATTTGAAGTTATGTGTAGGTAAAAGGTCATAATCGTTCATCACATTCACGATGTTGGCAGTTCCTTTTTTACGCATCTGGCACTGTAGATCATCAAGATCGCGGATTTCCTTATTATAACGCTGTCCTCTTTCCATGATTGGTTTAAGGTCGTGAACATTGTTCAGGTTTCCTGAAACACCCGGGATATGGGCAACAATGGCTTTGATTTTCTTATCACGGAAAACAGTTCCCAAACCACCACGGCCGGCTTGTTTGAGTCTGATTTTCTTTCTTTTTACATCATAGAAGGTGAAGTTAAGCATACCAACCAATGAATGTTCTGCAGCAGCACCGGTTGAAACTATACCTATGTTCTTTGCATCTTTCTCATCATCGGCAAACATCTCGGTAAGCTCTTCTGCCAGTATGTGTGAATCCTTTGTTAACCCCGGATCTTCGAATATGCAGATTTTATGGTTTTTACCGTCTATGTATATAATAACATCCTTTTCAGCTTTTCCCTGTAATTCAAGAGCATCAAAACCTGCAAACTTAAGGAAGGGGCCAAAGAAACCACCAACGTTTGAATCCATTACAGAATCAGTCTGGGGTGAAATGGTTACTAAGAGTGATTTGCCGGTACCCGAATACTGGGTGATTCCGCAAACAGGACCGCCCGAAATAACGATTTCATTATCAGGGTCATTCCAGCGAGTATCAGGTTTTGTACCATCCCATAAAAGCCTCAGGCCAAATCCCTTGCCACCAATAAATTTCTCCTTCATTTGCTGTGAGACAGGCTTTTCACTGATTTTGCCGTCGCCAACATTTACATACAATGTGCGGTTATTATAACCTTTCTCAATAGGATGCCACGTGTAGCTGTACTCCTTTAACAATTTCATTGATTTCTTTACAACATCCAGTTCCATGACCGTGTATTTTATTTATTAATAGTGCTTTACAGTGTTGGTTGTTTATTCGTTCACAAAGGTAAAAAGTTTTGTGCTCAAAATGCGCTTGTTGCCTGAAAAATAGCGATATGCAGCTCATTTCATAACTGGTGTGGCACAGATATTTTTGTATCTTAGCACAGTTTTTTAACATTTAAATTACATTAAGAAATGGAACTTACTTATGTTGAAAGAGTAAGAGCATATTTAAAAAAGTTTACCATTGGTATTGCAGGGTGCGGTGGTTTAGGTTCAACTTGTGCAATTAATCTTGCCAGGGCAGGAGTAGGGAAGCTGGTTATTGCTGATTTTGATATTGTTACACGTGAAAACCTTGAGCGTCAGTATTATTTCAATGATCAGATTGGGATGCTTAAGGTACATGCCTTAAAAAATAATATTCACAGGGTTGATCCCTCAATTTCGGTCAAGGCTTTTGACCTTAAACTATGTTCATCGGATGTTATTGAGTTGTTTGCAGGTTGTGATGTTATTGTGGAGGCTTTTGATAAAGCCGAAATGAAGCAAATGATAATTGAAACAGTTCATAATAACATGCCCAATAAACCTCTTATAGCAGGTATTGGATTAGCTGGATGGGGGATGACTGATATTTTAAAAGTTCAACGTGTAGGTAATCTTATTATTTGCGGTGACCAATGCACCGAAATTGGTGAAAAGGTTCCTCTCACGGCTCCCAGGGTTGGTATCGTTTCTAATATGGAAGCAAATGAAGTGTTGAACATTCTTATGTCAAAATTTGAAGAAATTAATGAAGATAACGCTGAATAACACCGAACAGGTCATTGAACCTGATAACATCAATATATCACAGTTACTGGAAATAAAGAATTTCACCTGGAAATTACTGGTTATTAAGGTAAACGACAGGCTCATTAAGCGTCATGAGTACGACACTGTTCATGTGAAAGAAGGAGATAATGTGAGTGTAATTCACCTTATTACCGGAGGATAAAGCAGAATTTTCCTTTCCTTATCATTAATAACCAGGCACTAATCATTAAACGGCAAGCACTTCAGCAACGGTAAACGCACTGCCACCAACAAATATCATATCCTTTATATCGGCATTTTTCTTTGCCGCTTCAAATGCTTCTGCCACTGAATTGTAAGCTTTGCCTTTCAGTCCTGATTCTGTAGCTTTTTGCTGCAGTTCTTCAACGGCTAAGCCTCTGGGTATGTCAGCCTTGCAGAAATAGTATTCTGCATTAAGAGGCAGCATCTGCAGCATTCCGGTAATATCCTTATCATTTACCACCCCAATTACAAAATGGAGTTTCTTGTATCGGGTGCGCCTGATTTGCTCAACTATTAAGGGAACACTATGAGTATTGTGCCCGATATCACATATGATCAGTGGATTTTTTCCTATAACCTGCCAACGACCCAATAATCCTGTATTTTTAATTGTATTCCTTATTCCTTTCTTAACGGTTGTAACATCCATTTGTCCATCCGTGAAAGGGAAACCACTTGTTAACAATGTGCTTGCAAGGACAGTAACAATGTTTTTCTGCTGATAATCGCCGACCAGTGGTGATTCAATGTCAATCTTAGTCAGGCTGGCTTTATCGGTTATTTCAAATTTCTTACAGTTCTGAGCATTAATTTCAAGTGGTCGTGATGAAAATATTTGATCGGCAAATATGATTTTTGCATTAAGTGATTCAGCCTTCTGAATAAATACCATATCTGTTTCGGGATGACTTTCGCCAATGACAACTGGCACTCCCTGTTTAATGATCCCGGCTTTTTCAGCAGCAATGGATGGGAGTGTACTGCCTAGAAATTGAATGTGATCATATCCGATATTTGTTATTATTGAAAGAACAGGAGTTATTACGTTTGTAGAATCAATCCGTCCCCCCAGGCCGGTTTCTATAATTGCAATATCAATTTTAGATTCTTTAAACCAGCACATGGCCATTACAAAAGTCATTTCAAAGAATGATGGTTTAATTCTTTCAAGATCAGTGGCATATTTTTCGATAAAATCAACCACATATGCTTCTGGTATCATTTGGCCGTTTATCTTCATTCTTTCTCTGAAATCTACCAAATGAGGAGATGTGAATAAACCTGTTTTAAGTCCTGCCTCCTGGCAAGTTGAGGCAAGCATATGTGATACAGATCCTTTGCCATTAGTTCCAGCTACATGGATAGATTTGAATTGATTATGTGCAAATCCGGTAGCCTTGCTAAGCGCCAGAGTATTATCGAGATTAGCTTTATATGCTGCTGCACCTATGCGGTGAAACATTGGTAATTGGCTGAACAGATAGTTCAGAGCCTCTTTATAAGTCATTGAGAAAACTGATTGGATTAATTAAGTTCAAAAATATAAGTGATAGAACCTTTTTGCTCATCAGGTGCATCGGGATTAGCTGAAAACTTCGCCTTTTTTGCTGCCTGGTCAGCCAGTTGAACAAGTTGTGTATTAGTTGTAGTAGAACCTTTTGCACCCGGAATAGTACGGGTAACATTTCCTGAACGATCAACAAAGATGGTGACAATAACCTTGCCTGATTCTCTGAAATTATCAGATGGGCGTGGAATTTGCCTTGAACTACGGCCTGAAAGTACAAATGAAACGCCTTTTCCAACACCACCACCTGTTCCACCGCCTGAACCTCCGTCGCCATCATATCCGGTAGCAAAAGGGTCGCCATTTGGCTTGCCCTGGTCACCTGGTTTCCCTGTAATTCCCTGGTTTCCTCCGGCTCCTGTGGTATTGGTTGAAGATGATTTTCCGGGAAACATTGCCCGTGGATCAACTTTAGGCTTTGGCTCGGGAGTTGGTTCTTGTTTAACTACCGGTTTAGGCTCTTGTTTGACAACTGGTTTAGGCTCTGGTTTTACAACCGGTTTGGTTTCTTTTTTCGGTTCAATAGCAGGAGCTTCCTCATCATTGCTGGTAACAATTTCTTCACGTGCAGTTGCATTCGACGG
>DATGXS010000026.1:0-29660 GCA_035298745.1 Lentimicrobium sp.
TTCACTTGCTTCATGGTAGCCCCCTATGAAGCAATTATTGAATAAATCCAGGATCTTAACTCTATCTATTTTACTGAATCAGAGGATTCAACCGGGACAGTTTTATCTTTTCCTCCAAAAAGGGAAAAGTGAACATATCGCTTTGGATTAAGCCTGATATCCTTTAATAACAGATCAAGCTGATTTGACGACTGTTGTAAATCATTATACAGTTTATCATCATTCAACAGCAAGCCCAGGGAGCCTTTTCCATCTTTGATTTTATCTGTGGTTGCAGTAAGGTTACTAATTGACCTGTTCAGGTTATTAAGTGTGACTGATAAATTAGAGCGGGCTATTGTGTCGGTTATATTAGCTGCATTACTGATTATTCTGCTTAATTCCTCGTTGTTTTCCTTCAGATTGGTAGTAATTGATTCTACGTTTCCGAAAATCTTGGCCAACCTAGTACGTTGTGTTATAAGGAGAGTATCAACAGTATGGGTTGCGCCCTCAATATTGGAAATTGTATACCGGAGGCTTTCAACACTCTTAATAAGATTTTCACGGGTCTTGAAATTAAAGATATCACCGACGGCTGTTATTACAGTATCAATACTTGTCATCATACTACCAGCTTTCTGAAGTATGGGCTGCACCATTTTATTTACCTCTTCCTGCAAACTGGTACCTGATTCAGATCTCAAAGTGTCGCCTGATTGGCTGTATGTTTTTGAATCGCCAAGTATGATTTCAATACCCTTGGTACCGAGTAAATCAATACTACTGATACGGGCAAGTGAATTATCGGGGATTTTAATATCATTGGAAATCGTAATTTCAACTACAACCTTGTTTGGGTTGTTTTCCATGAAGTAAATGTCGTCAACCTGTCCGATCGTAAGACCGCTGATATTTACTGCATTAGCGTTCATTAAACCTGAAACATTGTTGTAGACTACATAAAAAGTACGATGTTTGTTAAAAAGGTCCTTACCTTTTAAATAATTAAATCCCCAAATAAAAGCAACGATAGTTACAACCGTAACTATACCGGTTTTTAGTTCACGTGAAAGTTTTAGTTTTATTGTCTTCATTTATTCAATTAGATGGGTTTGGTCAATTGCCCAGCAGTTTCTTAGCTTCTTCTATGGTTATTCTTTTATCATCGACAAAAGCAACAACAAAACAATCTTTGAATCCGAGTTTATTTAATTCTTTAACTTTTTGATTTGCAGCTTCCATTGAGTCTTCATTACCATATGTATACTTGCACATTCCACCATGGAGATAATAGTCTACATTCGTTAATCCTTTAAAATCAGGGCTTGATGGTTTAAGCGGCGATTTGGATACCAGGAATTGTACTTTAAAAACAACGTTTACAGAAGAAGGTTTTGTTGTTTCAGTAACTACCGGAGTGGATTCAGCAACTACTGACTGAGCATCTGAAACATTTATGTTAACCGGAACATCAGGAACAGTAGCTGATATTGTAGTTTCAGATGTGTTTTCTGCCAGCAGGTTATTACCATTATTTGAATTGTTGTTTTCAACTTTCTGAGCAGAAGCAGGAGTCTGTTGCACTATCAGTGGTTTCTCGGGGACAAAATCCTTTTCAGGTAAAGCAGGTGTTTTCTCAACCATGTGCTTATAATCCTTTACCGCCCTGAAAATAGCTGAAGCTATATAATTCTGTCCTTCTTCAGAGGTTAAAATTTTCTCTTCCTTGGCATTACTGATAAAGCCGGTTTCAATAAGTACCGAAGGCATTGTTGTTTTATAAAGCACTAGAAACCCAGCTTGTTTCACTCCGCGGTCAAATAGATTCACTCTCTCCTTGAAATGCTTCTGAACATTTGTTGCAAGCGTAAGGCTCTGGTCTAGAAAAGCATTTTGAAGCATAGAAAAGAAAATATAACCCTCGGGAGAAGTCGGATCAAAACCATCATACTTAACATGATAATCATCTTCAAGCATAATTGACGCGTTTTCTGTTTGAGCTACAGCCAGGTTTGCTTCACTTTTGTGTAAGCCCATAACATAGGTTTCAGCGCCAAAAGGGGTTGTTGATTTATTCGCATTGCAATGAATAGAAATAAATAAATCAGCTTTTGCTTCATTGGCAATTTTTGCCCTTCTGTATAACTCTACGAAAACATCAGTTTTACGGGTATAAATTACTTGCACATCGGGCAGGTTTTCCTCAATGTACTTGCCTGTTTTCAAAGCCAGTGCAAGTGTTATATCCTTTTCTTTAGAATTTTTGCCTGCAGCACCAGGGTCATGCCCGCCATGCCCTGCATCAATCACTACCTTTCTTACCTTCTGTGCCTCCACAAACAGAGGATTAAGGTATATTAAGACTGACAGAATAATTAGAGGAAAAAAGCGTTTTAACTCCATGCTAATTTTGATTAGTTTTGACCAACATTTCAGGCACCTTTTTTGCATGCGGCTTGACTGAAATAACAGACTGACAGCCAGAATAATATGACTACTTTTTATAACTATGCAAGGTTTATTCTCAATCTATCAAATACCAAAATTGAAGCTCATCTGCATAATAACACACAAATTTAAGACTATTTGAGCCACTTTGCATATAAATATCATCATTTTTCCCCTCTTACCGGCATTTTTGGTCTGGTAGTAATGATTATTTTAATGCTATCATCATCTGTTTATGCACAAAATGACACATTATTACAAAGAAGAACCGACACTATTGCTCCTGGAGTTGTGAATTTAAATGATTCTATTAATATTCATCTGGGTGATACAATCAAAGAAAATGACTCATTAACAAAAAAAGGAGAACCTAAAAAGAGTGCCATTAATTCAAAGGTTGAATACAGTGCCACAGATTCAATCAGTCTTGATCTTGAAAACCAGAAAGTTTTCATGTACCGTGATGCTGATATTAAGTACGAGAAGATCAAGCAGAAAGCAGCTTTTATAACAATAGACTTCAATAGCAGCATACTGACAGCACTTCCAAAAAAAGACTCAACAGGTAAAGAATATGGAATGCCTGAATTTTCAGAAGGCGACCAGTCATTCAAATCAGAAGAAATGCGGTACAATTTCCGCACCAGGAAAGGTTATATCAGAAGTGTAATTACAAAAGAGAATGAAGGATATCTGCATGGCGAGGTAGTAAAAAAGATGGATAATGATATCAGTAACATGCGCGGTGGTGGTTTCACTACCTGCGACCTCCCCCATCCACACTTTGCACTCAGATTTACAAAGGCAAAAGTAATCCCCAATAACAAGATAATTACCGGACCTGCTTACATGACAATTGAGGATGTACCAATACCAATCATCATACCTTTTGGGTTATTTCCTAACAAAAAAGGGCAGACCTCAGGTATCCTGGTTCCTACTTACGGGGAATCACGCGACAGGGGATTTTATCTTGAGAATGGCGGATACTATTTTGGAATCAATGATTACATGGAATTAAAGCTTATAGGTGATATTTATTCCAGAGGAAGTTGGGCTCTAAAACCAACGTTCAACTATAAAAAAAGATATAAATTCAGTGGCAGTTTCAACTTCAATTATGCTATAAATACTTCCGGTATCAGAGAAACTGAAAGTTTTACCAAAAAAAGGGACTTCAGATTAACCTGGACCCACAGACAAGATCCTAAAGCAAGGCCAAAAAGCCAGTTTAATGCAAGTGTGAATTTTGGATCATCAACATTTAACAAATATAACCCTGTCAGCCGAAACGATTTGTTAACAAATACCTTCGGCTCAAGTGTAAGTTATTCCACCATTTTTTTCGATAAAGTGTCGTTTACCGCGGCTTTACGACATAGTCAGAACACGTCAAACAAGACAGTGAATATGACATTACCCGATATTTCGATGGCTGTTAACAGATTTTATCCTTTGCGTAAGCCAGGTAAAGCATCTGATCTGAAATGGTATGATAACATCAGCATGCAATATAATGTATATGTAAAGAACGAAGTAGATACCTATGATTCGTTACTTTTTACCAAAAGAATGATGGAAGGTTTCAGGAATGGTGTTCAGCATAGAGTACCGGTTAATTTAACCCTCAAAGTGCTGAAGTATTTCACTTTATCGAATACATTGGATTTCAGTGAGCGCTGGTATTCAACCTCTGTTATTCAAACCTGGGTGAATGATACCCTATTTGGTAAAGTCACAAAAATAGGTTATGTGAGGGTTGACACAATCAGTGGTTTCAAGGCAGCACACGAATATGGATTCTCGTCTACATTAAATACTAATTTGTATGGTATGCTTCAGTTCAGACGTGGTCCTGTAAGAGCTATACGCCATGTAATCAGACCTTCAGTAAGTTTCAGTTACCGCCCTGATTTTGGATCTGATAAATTAGGCTATTTCAGGACAGTACAAATAGACACACTGGGTAATTTCAGGCGGTATTCAATATTTGGAAATGATGCTGCCTATTCATCGGTAATTGGAGTACCAACTGATGCGAAATCAGGCCGGCTTAACTTCAGCATCAATAACAACCTTGAAATGAAGGTGAAGTCGAAAAGTGACACCATAACAGGTATGAAAAAAGTCATGTTGATTGAGAGCTTTACCATTAACTCATCTTATGACCTGGCTCGCGATTCATTAAAATGGTCACCGTTAACCCTGAATGCAAGAACCACACTATTTAAAAAGCTTCAGGTACAGTATAATGCAACTTTTGATCCTTATATCAAGGATTTAAAAGGAAAGCCAATAAATCAGTTTGAGTGGGACTTGAATAATCGTTTATTCAGAAGAGATAACTCATCATGGAACTTCTCTCTTTCATATAGTTTCGGGTCCGGTAAAAATAAACCTGCCGGAAGCCAGACTTCCGTAGTTGTCCCTGCAGAAGAAGCTGAAGAAATAATTAACCAGCCCGAAAACTACATTAACTGGAATAATCCCTGGAATTTTAGCTTTAGTTATAATCTGCGATATAATGATCTTTTTGATTATATCAATTACACGATGGAACACAAACTCATTCAAACTTTACAGTTTAATGGTGATGTTAACATCACACCAAAGTGGAAAGTTAATTTTACTTCAGGTTATGACTTTGAACAAAGTAAACTATCATATACTTCGGTAAGTGTTTACCGTGATCTTCACTGTTGGGAAATGCGTTTTAACTGGATACCCATGGGTATACAAAAGAGCTGGAATTTCAATATTAAAGTAAAAGCAAGCATACTACAAGATCTTAAGCTGAACAGAAAGAAGGACTTCAGGGATAATTTGTAGAATACTCATTCAGCCATAATGCCGGTTAAAAGTTAAGGCTATATTACATTTGTCTTCTCAATTAAGTACATTTGCAACCATGATATTCAATATTGCTTTATTCAGGTTGCAGAAATGGCGTGTAAAAAACATCAGCCACAGGAACTTTTTATTATTCCTGAGCATGATTGTTGGACTGATAAGTGGTCTCTCTGCAATCGTCTTAAAGAACACTGTTTATTACACTCATTACTTTTTGACTGTTGGCTTTGATATTAAAGGCGAGAACTACCTTTACCTGGCCTATCCGCTTTTTGGAATGGCTTTAACGGTTTTATTTGTGAAGTATGTGGTAAAAGACAATATTTCGCACGGAATAAGTAAAATCTTATATGCCATTTCAAAGAACAACGGGCATATAAAACCTCATAATAATTACTCATCGCTCATTTCGAGTACAATAACAGTCGGTTTTGGGGGTTCTGTTGGTTTGGAGGCTCCAATTGTTCTCACAGGTGCATCAATAGGCTCTAATCTTGCCAGAGTATTAAGGCTTGATTACAAATCAATCACCCTGATGATTGGTTGCGGAGCAGCTGGCGCAATTGCAAGCATTTTTAATGCACCCATAGCTGGTGTGCTGTTCAGTCTTGAAGTACTGATGCTGGATCTCACTATGGGATCACTGATTCCATTATTAATAGCTTCTGTAACCGGTGCTACCATCAGTAATTATCTGATGGGTAAAACTGTACTTTTCTCCTTTTATTCTATTGCCCCTTTTAACCTCAACAATATACCTTTTTATATCGTTCTCGGAATAGTAACAGGCTTCGTTTCACTCTATTTTATAAGAGCTAACAGGTTTATTGAGTTAAAAATCAGTAAAATTAAAAAGCCTTATCAGAGGCTGATACTGTCGGGCATAATCGTTAGTTTTTTAATATTCCTTCTTCCACCACTCTATGGCGAAGGTTATGATATACTAAAAGACATTCTTAATGGCAGGGGAGAAAACCTTTTTAATGGCAGCTTCTTCTATTTCTTCAGGGACAATACCTATCTATTCCTGTTATTTGTAATTCTCGTGCTATTCTTTAAGGTTATTGCCATGTCGTTTACAACTGCCGGTGGTGGAGTTGGCGGAGTTTTTGCACCGTCATTATTTATGGGTGGTGTGACCGGATTTTTGGTAGCTAAAAGTATCAACTTGTTTAAGATGGTTGATTTACCTGAAAGCAATTTTGCTCTGGCAGGCATGGCCGGTGTAATGGCAGCAGTTATGCATGCACCATTAACTGCTATATTTCTTATTGCTGAAATTACGGGAGGTTATGAATTCTTCCTTCCATTGATGATCACCGCAACAATAGCATATTTGACTATACACCTTTATGAAAGACATAATATTTATTCAAAGAATCTTGCTGAAAGAGGTGAATTAATCACTCATGATAAGGATAAAGCCGCACTTTCCAGACTGAAGATAACCAAACTTGTTGAACATAATTTCCTTACTGTTCGTCCTGATGCTACTTTAGGCGAACTGGTTAAGATAATTGCTAAATCAGAAAGAAATGTTTTTCCTGTTGTTGATGATGAGAATAATTTCCTTGGGGTTGTCTTTATAAATGACATCAGGAATATAATCTTCAACACCGAATTATACGATACTACCTATGTTAGGAACCTTATGTTTATGCCCGATACACTTTTAAATCTTGATGCAACTATGGAGGATGTTGCAAAGAAATTTAACGAAACGTCCCATTATAACCTACCAGTACTAAATAATGGAAAGTACATTGGTTTTGTTTCAAGAGCAAATGTTTTCTCATCATACAGAAACCTGGTTAAAGAATTTTCGCAGGATTAATTTATGTCAGTTAATATTATACCCAAAAAGACCACACCTTTTTTCATACTTATTACCACATACCTGGTTATCCTGGCCGGTGCTTTAATCGTACACGGATACAAAGGAAGTTTCTTTTTGTTCAATAGTGGTAAGTATGACTGGCTCGACTGGCCGATGTTCATAATAACTCATTTTGGCGACTCTATGATCCTTGGTTCATTGTTGAGTATATTGCTTGTATGGAAGAGACCACATGCAGTAATCAATATGATCATTATTGTTGTAATAACCGGCTTATTAGGTCAGGCATTAAAAACACTCTTCTTTGAAGGTTGGGACCGGCCATTAAGGGTCTTCCATGAAAGCCCATTAGTACACACAATGCCCAATTACCGATTATTTCACAATAGTTTTCCATCAGGGCATAGTATTACTGCAATGGCAGCTTTTACTTCACTTGTGTGGAGTATACAACCAAAAAGGACAACTCAGATTCTTATAGCATTCCTGGCAATCATAGTCTCATACAGCAGAATCTATCTTGGTGTACATTTTCCTGCTGATGTATTGACCGGCTCACTGATTGGAGTATTAGCTTCACTCCTTCTTTTACCTATTGTTAATAAATTAGCTGACAAGGTAAAGTATACCAGGGGTTTCAAAACAGGCATTGCCTTCCTTGCATTGGGGTTGCTCGCAGCAGGAACATGGTTAATCAGAATGTATTTTCCCCTTATTTAATTATCAGTACTCAGCAGTAAGTAAAAATACGTAGACGTCTCTGGAATATTCGTTGACAGAAAATAGATCATTTCTGGTTCTTAGGTATTTATACGTATTTTGATTAACGCTATGTAAAATAAGATAGTTTCTATTGTAATTTCACTCCCTCAAAAGGGGAAAGATACCACATACATATAAGCTTATGCTTCTTCAAGTTCAAAAGAAATTAGCAATCAAAGATCTTGGCGACAGATTCGTCATTGATGCTGATGGGTTAAGATCATACCTTTTGTACAGATGTGATGGGTTATACTTAGACCTATATTGTGCTTATGTTCCTGAATCACTGAGAGGCAATCACCACGCGGAATCAATGATCTTATTCGCTTTCAAATTTGCTGTAATGAATGGTTATTTGATAAAACCAAATTGTGCAGCTGTAAGGGCATTTGTTAAAATTTATCCCGAATGGCGATATATTATTGACAAGGCATCACTATTCAATTAACCTTTAAGCTTTGGACGTGTTTTGATTCATGGAGTTATCCATGAAACTGGCATGTCAGCAAAAAAGATAAAAATTCGCAACTGGGGGATACAAACTAAAATTGCTATCCTCTTCTTAACCATTCTTGCCACAATAGCCTCTGCTGCATACATTGTGCGGGAGAATGAGCGTACATTAAAGAAAACACTATACGAGCTTTCAAAGCCAGAGGAAATACTTCCATCAATTCATGATATAATATCCTATCTACCTGAAGCTGAGAACAGACTAAGGTTTTTTGCCCTTACCGATGATTATAAATACTTTCAGGAATATGAGATACTCATCGATTCGGTTGAATCAAACTTAAATAAACTCAGATCGATTTTCAATGCTGATTCTGTTACAAATTCAGAACTTGACAGCGTTGGTATTCTGCTTGAAAAGCGAAAGCAGTTAATTACTGAATATATACATACAAAGGAGGCCCGCGAGAAATTCAATTTTACTGATAAGGCAATAAATACTATCAAAAGTCGTACACCTGATTCAGTTTTAAATAAGTTAAAAAGAAGTACGCGAACCATTACTGAGTTTGATACTGTTCCCTTCAAGCCGGATACAGTTCAACAGCAAAAGAAAAAAGGCCTCTTCAACAAGATCCGGAAGATTTTTAGTAAGGAGCCTAAAAAGGAATTGCCGGTTAAAAGCCTACCCGATTCAATCATAACAGCTAAAACAAGTGTTGAAACTGATTCTCTTACAGAGGTATCTACTGATTCAGTTAGGTATGAACAGATTGCAAAGCAATTGAAGAGAATAAAAAAACAAGATACAAGATCATATCTCGACCTTCGTCAAAAAGAGCTTGGAATGTTACAAAACAGCTCACTGATTATTAACCAGATCACAGGAATACTAAAAAGAATTGAATATTCAGTCAATACTGAAAATCGTATAAAATCATACAATGCAGCTCAAAATGCATCCAAATCACTTGAACTCATTGGGATTATCAGCCTGGTTGCCCTTATTCTCGTCGTTTTTCTTCTGATTCTTATTATTAACAGTGTAAGAAAAATAAACCGGTATAGGAAGGAATTAGTGCTTTCTAATATTCAAGCAAATGAGTTGGCAAAAGTGAAAGAGGAGTTTCTTGCGAATATGAGTCATGAAATCAGGACGCCATTGAATGCAATAATTGGATTCACTGACCAGTTGGTCGATACAAGATTAAGCGGTGATCAATATAAGTATCTGGATGCAGTCAGGAAATCTTCAAAACACCTTCTTGAAACGGTAAACGATATTCTCGATATAACCAAACTTTCCTCAGGGCAGTTTCATTTTGAAAAAGTTCCGTTCAGAATAAGAGATATAATTGATGAAGTACTTATACCCTTTGATCTGTTGGCAGTTCAGAAGGGTCTGACTTTCAAAGACAATTGCAACATAATCAGTGATGATCTTATAGTTGAGGGTGATCCTTTAAGATTGCGCCAAATACTATACAATCTCCTGAGTAATGCGCTAAAGTTTACAGAAAAGGGTGCAATAACCTTTGATTGCGAGCTTGAAAAGGAAGAAGAAAAATGTGTTGCCCATTTTATCGTAACTGATACCGGTATAGGTATTCCAGAAGATCTTATTGAAAGCATATTCCTTGAATTCAGGCAGGCCGATTCTTCTATGGCAAGAAAGTATGGAGGTTCAGGATTAGGATTAGCTATCAGCCAGCGGCTGGCACGGTTGCAGGGTGGCGAAATTACCGTAAATAGTGAGGAAGGCAAAGGTTCTGTCTTTAAATTATCACTTCCTTTTAATTTGCCTGCGGATATATTAATACAGAACGAGATACATCTCTCAAATATAGATGTCCAGAAACTTGAAGGCAAGAAAGTTCTCATAGCAGATGACGACGAATTCAATACTCTTTTAGCTAAGATTATTGCTGAGCACTTCATGATCCAAATACAGATAGCTAATAATGGTCTAATTGCGAAGGAACTTATCCAGGAGGAAGAATTTGATCTGATACTTACTGATCTCCAGATGCCAGGAATTTCCGGAATGGAATTAATCAAATCTATTAGAGAAAACCCACTGCCGCGCATTTCAAATATCCCGGTAATTGCGTTTACTGCAAATAAGCTTGACAGATACGACAAGCACCTTATTGCATCAGGTTTTAACGAAGTCCTTCAAAAGCCATTTGATCAGGATGAACTACTTGAACGAATTGCCTTTTATGTGACTAATACAAGTCCTGCCATACCAGGCCCGGTTCTTCAAAGGAAGCTTTCAAAAACTGAGACTCCAAAATATGATCTTTCTCAACTGAAAATATTCTCGGGAGGTAATAAGCAGCAGGAAGTGAGTATAATTGAGAGTTTTATTCATACTGTTGAAGAATCAGCAAAAGAACTGACAAATGCATATAAAATGCAAGACTACGCTGAAATCAAGTATATAGCTCACCGTTTACTGACTTCCTATGGACATTTGAAAGTTAATGATTCATTGAGTATCCTTGAAAAGCTGGATAAGATTGATTTGAATTACATCAATGAAAAAGAAGCAGGCATGTTAATCGATGATTTAATCACTCAAAACAGTGCACTGGTAAAGATTCTGAAAAAAGAAGTTAAGACGCTAAAATAAGTTATCAGGAGACACTTATTCTTCCAGACCGTAAAGCTTAATTTTATTGTACAAAGTCTTCCTGTCAATATTCAGTAACTGGGCCGCTTTGGTTTTATTGAAATAAGTTTTTCTGAGGACGCTCATTATTGTAGCTTTTTCCTGCGATTCAGCCATACTTTTCAGGTCTGTGGTTGATACTGACGATTGCTCATTTCTTGCCTCAGATATAAACATTATAGATGGCAGGTGATGTTTTGTAATGAGGCCCGTAGATGCTAATAGGACAGCACGCCGGATAACATTTTTGATCTCTCTTATATTTCCCGGCCATGAATAAGTTAATAGCCTTTCTATTACTTCCTTATCAAACCCTTTCACATCTTTATCAAGCTCCCGGTTAGCAATTTCCAGGAAGTAATTGGCAAACTGCAGAATATCTTCGCCCCTGTCCCTTAATGGAGGAACGTAGATACTGAATTCATTAAGTCGATGGAACAAATCTTCCCTGAAAGTTCCTTTTTGAACATTGATGATCAGATCTTCATTGGTTGCAGCTAATATTCTAACATCAACAGCTTCCTCTTTATTGCTGCCCATTTTATGCACTTTGCGTTCCTGTGTAGCCCGTAAAAGCTTTAGCTGGTTCTCATACGACAAGTTACCAATTTCATCAAGAAACAATGTACCACCGTTGGCTAACTGGAATTGTCCTTCTTTTTCATTTTGAGCATCAGTAAAAGCACCTTTAACATGTCCGAACAGCTCGCTGGCGGCCAATTCATTCGTCAGCGCACCACAGTCAACCGCAATAAATGGTTTATGGTTACGGGGGCTTTTAATATGCACCATTCTGGCCACATATTCTTTACCCGTCCCACTCTCACCCTGAATAATTACAGACATTTCAGTGGGGGCAATTATATTTATGTAGTTCTCAACATGCTGAGCCACATCGCTGGTTCCCCGCATATAGATGAAAATACCTGAATTTTCCTGGGCAACTGGTTGTTTGACTGGCTTTTCATTATTATCATGCTGTAATGTGCTATGAATTATAGTCAACAAATCATCCGGATTTACAGGTTTGGTAACATAATCGTATGCCCCTGATTTGATTGCATTAACAGCCGAACGGATGTCTCCGTATCTGGTCATCAGTATAATGGGCATTGCGGGAATAATTTTATGTATTTCAGAGATGAGCTCAAGTCCGTCAAAATCAGGAAGACGGAAATCAGAAAGCACCACATCGAATTTCTGTTCCTTAAGTATCTTAAGCGCTTTATTGGCGCTGTATACTTCAGAAACTTCAAATCCTTTGTTGCCAAGGAAAGTTTTTAGCATGAGGCTGAAAGTGGCATCATCATCCACTATCAATATTTTATTCATCCGGTAGTCCTGTCTTTCCCTTTAAACAACATTTTGGGGCTAATGTTGACAAGGAAATCCTTGATTGTATAACATCAGTATTCAACTTTTGGTAATTTAGCATACGATAAAAGTTCTTACATGAAGCATATTCACAAGCATTACAAATTATTTGCCCTATTAATCCTTATGATCATAGGATTTAGTTCATCAACTTCAGCTCAGGAAATCACATACTTTCATAACTGGCAGTTCAGGCAGGCTGGCACTATTAAATGGTATGATGCCAAAGTTCCGGGTTGCATTCATACAGATCTCCTCCAAAATGGATTAATTGAGGATCCATTTTACAGGACCAATGAAGAATTACTGCAATGGATTGATAAGGTTAATTGGGAATATAAATGCTCATTCAGGAAACCATCAACCCGTTCATCTGATCAAAAATTACTGCTTGTCTTTGAAGGACTTGATACATATGCTGACGTATACCTCAATGGACGAAAGATTCATTCAAACGACAATATGTTTGTGAAATCAGAAATTCTCATTAATCAAGAGTTTCTAAAGGATGACAATGAACTATCGATATTTTTCAGATCACCTGTTATGACAGGACTTCAGAAAATGCAGGAATATGGTCTGCCATTGCCAGCCGACAATGACCAATCAGAAAAAGGCGGTATGGGCCCAAATAAAGTGAGTATCTATACCAGGAAAGCCCCTTACCAGTATGGTTGGGACTGGGGACCACGACTTGTTACTACAGGTATCTGGCGGGATGCTTATTTAAAGATTGTTCCTGACTTAAAAATAAACGATGTATTTATTGAACAGGGTGAAATCACAGATAAAAGTGCTGCACTTACAGCATCGGTCGAACTTCAGGGAGTGTCAGGTAATGATTTGGAAATTAACATATTTGCTGATGGAAAAAATGTTGCAGGTAAAAGTCTTAAGTTAAATTCACCTGAAGTATTAAAAAAAGAAAATGGAGTTTATTTAATTACTTTACCGTTCACTATTAGCAGTCCAAAACTTTGGTGGCCAAACGGGCAGGGTGAACATCCATTGTATGATATCACGGTTGACCTGCTGTCAAATGGATCAAGCATTGACAAGAAGACTGTTAAAACCGGTATTAAAAAGATCAGACTAATCAGAAATACTGATAAAAATGGTGAGACTTTTTACTTTGAGGTAAACGGTAAACCAATATTTGCCAAAGGTGCCAATTATATTCCCAACGACGTTTTTCCTTCAAGGGTTGATACCGCTAAATATGAATATATTGTTGCTTCAGCAGCACAAGCCAACATGAACATGCTTAGAGTTTGGGGAGGTGGTATTTATGAAAATGATCTTTTCTATGACCTATGCGACAAGTATGGAATTTTAGTATGGCAGGATTTTATGTTTGCCTGTGCAATGTATCCGGGAAATGACGATTTCCTTAAAGAAGTAGCTTCTGAAGCAAATTACAATATAAAAAGACTCCGCAACCACCCATGTATTGCATTATGGTGTGGTAATAACGAGATTGAACAAGCCTGGGCACAATATGAAGAAAATCGCGGATGGGGATGGAAACAAAGGTATAATTCTTCTGAAAGAGCAATTATCTGGAAAGCTTACGACACTGTGTTTCATGTGATTTTACCTCAAAAGGTAAGAGAACTCGCACCAGGTATCCCCTACTGGCATTCATCACCGTCTGCCGGCATGGGCAAACTGTCGTCACATACCAATACATCAGGCGATATGCATTACTGGGGAGTATGGCATGGAAACGAACCCATTGAAAGCTATAAAAATTATAGAGCTCGTTTCATGAGTGAATATGGTTTCCAGTCTTTCCCTGAATATGAAAGTGTAAAAAATTATACAAAACCCGAAGACTGGGACATTTACTCACCGGTAATGCTTGCCCATCAGAGAAGTATGATCGGGAACAAACGCATAAATGATTACCTGGCCGAATGGTATAATCAGCCGCAGTCTTTTGAGGACTTTCTTTATGTAAGCCAGTTGCTCCAGGCTGAGGCTATAAAAACTGCAATTCATGCACATAGAACCGACAGACCTTATTGCATGGGAACTCTTTACTGGCAATTGAACGACTGTTGGCCAGTTGCTTCATGGTCAGGTATTGACTATTATGGCCGCTGGAAAGCACTTCATTACTTTGCTAAAGAAGCATTCAAAAACCAGATTATTACAGTAGATCAAACAAATGAGAAAATAAATATTTATGGCATTTCGGATATAGATAAAACCTCAGAAGCATCATTAAGGATTAACCTGATGGATTTTAATGGGGCAACTTTATGGAACAGAATAATGACCGTTAAGTTGAACGCTAATAGTGCAACACTTCTAACTTCAATTGATTTGAAGAAACTTCCGGCGCTGCAGCATAAAACAGATGCTTTAATTTCATTAAGTTTGTTCAGGGGTGATAAAATCATTGATACTGAGATTCATTACCTTGACAAACCAAAAAATCTGAAATTACCTTTCCCCGGTTTGAGCGTGCATATCAGGCAGAAACCAGGTAAGTTTGACATAGAAATAACAAGTAAATCACTCTGCAAAAATCTAATGTTAATCAGTGAAGGAAATGCCTATGCTTTCCCTGATAATTTCTTCGATATTCTGCCCGGTGAAACTAAAGTTGTTACTGTAACAACTGATTTAAGTTATGATGAGTTCGAAAAGAAACTTAGCTACATTCACTTACAGCAGGCATGCACTCATTAAAGCGGGAAAATGATTATAAAAAAAAGCGGGGTATTAACCCCGCTTTTCATTTATAATTCATTATTTGATTTATTTTCATGATTCTTTACTATCTGGTACAAGGAATCATAATAATCCTTTAGTATTTGATTGTTGACTTGAGGCGTAGGATCACTTGGCACCGTTACCGGAATTTCAGCTATATAAGGCAACAGTTCAGGGTACTTATCCTGTATAAGAGAAGTTATTTCATTAATCCTGACTGTCATATCCTGTTCGGTTTCAAGATTACCACCAGCAAAAAGTTCATTCAAGTCCTTCATAAAAAAGATGTTATAAATTTAGACCAAGAGTTAATTGTAACCATTGATTTTTATATCTGGGAGTAGTAGAAGCAGCGTTATCGTCATTCTGCTGCAAATCCCATCCTACTTTACCTGTTACAGTTACAGCATTGAAATTAAATTCAGCACCGAAAATCATACCGAATATATTTTCCTGAATTTTATCATTTTTGATAAAATCCTCTTCTACCAATGTTAATTGTCCTGCATCAATCTCATCTTTCCTGCTTATCATAAAGGAGTATTGAGGACCACCTAATAACGAAAAATTCTTAGCTGGGTTAAATTTTAACTGCAGTGGAAAATCAATATGATTTGTCGTTCTTGTCAGACTAAACGGTTTACCGTTATACCTGGCATCACCACTAAAACCTTTCTGAATAAATACAGCTTCAGGCTGGAACCCAAGATAACGGCCTATTGGGATTGATAATGCAACACCAGCAACAGCACCTAATTTGCCATCAGCAACAAAGTCATCGCCTTTTTCATCATAAACATTGCTATATGAAGCACCGGCACGAATACCGAATTGCAATTTTTCACGGTTATCTTCTGTTTCATTCTGGGCATATGTTAACCCTATTGAAAAAAATAACATACTTAAAACCAAAAACACTCTTGTTTTCATAATTGTAGATTTTAATTTAAAAGACCAAAAACAACATTATTAGGTCTTAAATTTTGTTTTCATTTTGTAGTGCAAATATGCAAACAAGATGCTATTAATCTGTTATACAATGCCTTAAATCATTTACATTATCTTCTTTCTTATTAGTTTTGTTTAAGCAAACTATACGCATACGGAACTATCGTCAAACACCTCACATAGCTATTGGAGCTTTTCAAGCTTTTTGAGTGTTGCATTAAGATTGATAGGATTCAGGAATACGCCTTTCCACAAGTCTCCTGTTTTCTCTAATCGTCTGAAGATATTATCCATTGTAAACATTTCAGGTGAAAGACCATGTTTCACCTCTTCCCACTTTAAAGGGGTTGAAACAGTTGCCTTCGGTTTAGGTCGAACACTATAAGGTGCAGCAATTGTTTGCCCTTTTCTGTTTTGCAGGAAATCAACATAAATTTTATTTCCTCTCTTTGCAACAGTCCTTTCAACTGTTGTAACAGAAGGAATTCTGCTATGGGTTAAGTTGGCAAGGATTTCTGCAAAAATCTTAACCTGGTCATAATCATATCTGGCACCAAGCGGAAAATATATATGTAATCCGGTAGCTCCGCTGGTTTTGCAATATGATTTAATATTCAGTTCATCACATATTTCCTTGATGACAAGGGCAGTATTAACGACTTCAGTGAATGATATATCACCCGGATCAAGATCAAGCATCATATAATCCGGGAAGTCCTCATTTTTATATGTACTGTGCCATGGATTAATTTCTATGCAGCCCAGGTTAGCCATGTACAAAAGTGTAGGTATATCATTACAAATCAGGTAATCAATATCATGATTGTTTGCCTTTGAGTAAAGCTTGACGGTTTTTGCCCAGTCAGGCAGTTGACTTACCTCCATATCTTTATGATAAAAGCTCGGACCTTTAATACCACCGGGAAATCTGTTAAGCGACTGAGGTCTGTCCTTTAAATATGGAAGTATATAATCACTTATCTCCAGATAGTATTTAATCAGATCACCTTTTGTAATTCCTTCATCGGGCCAGTATACCTTATTTATGTTGGTAAGTTTAACTTTCTTGCGGCCTATTTCAAGCACTTGCTCCTTAACACCTGAAGCAAAACTAACTTCAGTTTCATGATTATTAAATGAACTTTTTGAACCTGAACGACTGTTACCGCTTTTATTGGTCTTGTTTTTATTCAAAGAGCGGTCAGTTGAAACTTCAGCACCTTCTTCATCTTTTCCTTCAAGCCAGTTTTTGTCTGCTGGAATGTTTTCTCTGAATTCTTCTGTAGTGCCCTTTTTCTTTTTCAGTTTACCAGTTGAAATTACGGGTTTTACCGATTCGATGTCAAACGCAGGAAGATCAAACTCATCTTTTTTCTTTATCATAAGCCAGTTTGATGATTCATTGCCATCCTCCCCTTTCATTCTCACAAGGGCAAAAGCTCCTTTAATATTTTTACCTTTAAACACAACCTTCAGGTCGCCTTTTTTAAGTTGTGCAAGAAGATGTTTTTCAACATCTGCATCCGGCGGGGCTTTGTATGGAGTATATGTACCCTTATCAAAAATATCCACAACACCTGCACCGTAGTTTCCTTCAGGAATTTCTCCATAAAAACTTCCATAATCCAGAGGATGATCCTCAACCATAACTGCTAACCGTTTATCACCAGCTTTCATGGAAGGGCCTTTAGGAACAGCCCAGCTTTTAAGCACACCGTCCAGTTCAAGTCGCACATCGTAATGTAATCTTGTCGCCTGATGCCGTTGTATAACAAAAGTTAATTTCTTGCTCCTGGCAGCTTTTTTACCGGCAGGTTCAGGTGTCTGATTGAAATCGCGTTTTTGATTGTACTTCGAAAGACCCATAATACCCTCTCTTATTAATACTATCCTGCCTTTTTATTTCTATCCTGCCTTCTTTTTGCTAAGGCTGGCTTTCAACTGAGCCATCAGGTCTTCTGATTTAGATGGTGTGATTTTAAGCTTTTTAACCTTTGGTGCTTTTCCTGAAGCCTTAGCTTCTATGACCTGACGCAATGCTGCAGCATATTCATCTCTGAAAGCCGCAATATCAAATTCATGGGTATATTGATCTATAAGAGTAAGGGCAATTTTTAACTCAGGAGATTTAACTTCTGATTTGGGAGGTAAGACAAGTTCATCTGAAGATCGTATTTCTTCAGCAAACCTAATCTTGCTTAAAACAAGCACACCATCTTTTGGCTTAAGTACTGTAAGAGTTGCGGCTGTCCTCAAAACAAACTGTGCGACTCCGACCTTGCCAGATTTTACAAGCGCTTCCCTAAGTAATGCATAAGCTTTTGAACCTGATTTTTCAGGTTCCACGTAGTATGAATTTTCAAAATAGATTGTATCGATTTCCTTCTCATCGACAAAGTGATTTACTTCAATGATTTTACTTTTCTCGGGTGCAGCTTTTTCAAAGTCTTCATCATCCAGCACCACATAAGTATCACTGATTTTATAGGCCTTCCCTATATTTTCCCAAGGCACTTCTTTACCGGTATTTTCATTAACCCTGATATACCTGATCCGGGCGTGATCGCGCCGGTCAACCATATCAAGGCTAATATTACTTTGCTGAGTAGCACTATAGAGTTTCACGGGGATATTTACAAGCCCAAAACTTATAGCCCCTTTCCATATCGATCTCATAAGTTAATAATTCAGTAATACAAGTTGAGTCTGGTAATACAAGGTGAAAGGGTTAGTTAAAATACCGAAATGAAAAATATGCAGGTTAAACGCTTCTACCCTGGATCAGCCTGAGCACAATAGCAATAATTGCGATAACTAACAGGATATGGATTAAGCCGCCGGCACTGTATCCAATAAAACCAATAGCCCAGGCTATAATCAGGATTACAGCAATAATATAAAGTAAGTTACCCATAGTTTTGTATTTTTTTTGGTGAATAAATAAAATGCACCTTTCCGCTGAGAGGAAGGTTAATTCACAAAATTACCCTGTAAAGACTCTGATTACCTTACACTTCTTACTTATAATCTTACATCATTATAAGCAATAAAACATAATACAAAAGCACATAAAAGATAAAACCGCCACGAGGTATAGTGTGGCGGTTTTTGTTGAGGGGGAGAGGAGGGAATCTTGAATGTTTTTAAAACCTGTAACCTAATGATAATCCAAAGCCTGTATTCTTCCAGATGGAATCTTTATCAACTGGATTATCAGGGTGGATATTTAAGAGTCCAAGTTGTGCATTCAGTTGCAGAGAAAGACGATTAGCCATTTCATACCCAATGAGGAAGTTTGCACCTGCATCAAAGGGTTTCAGGTAAAATACTTCATCGTTAACCTCTGCATCAGTTAGTTCCTTTTTAAATTTCACATCCCAGTCAAGATCGGTACCATTGGTTTGGAGTTTGTATTTTCCACCAATTCCATATGCTACATAAGGTCCGAAACCAAGTAACATGTGGCCAGTTCCCAATAAAGGCTTAAACACAATATTCAACGGAAGCTCAATATTACTTGTGCTCAATTTAGTATCATATTGCTGAGTTAAGATTTCATTGGTCGATTTTGTACCTTTAGTTGTAAAAAGTAGTCCTGGTTGAAAATAGATATCAGTACCTACAGGTATTTCCATATTAACACCAACATTGAAACCTGTTGTAAGGTCATTTTCAAGTTGGTCACCATTGGCATCTTTTCCGTTGATATTCTGGAAGTTTACACCTGCCCTTATCCCAAAGCTAAATTCACTTTGTGCCTGGGCTGTTACTGTAACTGCCAAAATAAGTGCCAATAAGAAGATTTTTGTTTTCATTTTCTAAGTTTTTAGTTACCACCAGAGTTTTCTGCCTGCCTTTTCGCTTCTTCCTTCATTTTTTCATTTGCAGTAATGAGGAATTCCACTCTTCGGTTTTGAGCACGACCATTTTCTGTATCATTACCATATTTAGGGGCACTTTCACCATAACCTTTTGTAGTTACCCTTGAGCGATTTATATTATTTGCCAAAAGATAATCAGCTACTGTTTTAGCCCTTCGCTCTGATAACGACATATTATAAGAATCAGAACCTTTATTATCAGTATGTCCCTGTATTTGAATATCTGTATCAGGGTACTTATTTAGAATGTCTATCAGACTTCCAAGATTCCTTGTAGCTTCAGCGGTAAGATCTGATTTATCAAATCCAAACAGAACTTTACCATTGAACTCAACCACAATACCTTCCCCAACGCGTTCAACTTTTGCACCAGGGACTTCACGTTCCATTTCTTCAGCCTGTTTATCCATCTGACGACCAATAACAGCGCCTGCAACGCCACCCACAGTAGCACCAATAATTGCACCCATAGCGGTATTACCAGCAGCTCTTCCGATGACAGCACCGGTAGCTCCTCCACCGGCAGCACCAATTACGGCTCCTTTTTGCGATTTGTTCATCGAAGAACATCCGGCCAGAAGCATGGTTATCAATATATAGACGAAAACACTTCGATTTTTCATAATGCGATCAATTTATTTGAATCATTTATTATTCAGGTTAGAGTTTAATCCTTTTAACTTTTGGATTAGCTGTTCCGGTTTTACCTGTTTTGGCAGTTCCTGAACCTGCGGTATTAGTGCCTGAACCAGCTGAATTCTTATTTGAAGCATTATAGTAGGCTATAGCATCAGGCATGATCGCCTGCAATTTTTTGATTCGTGTTTCATCAGCAGGATGAGTACTCAGGAGTTCCGGCGGTTTTGATCCACCAGAATTCGCCATCCTTTGCCAGAAAGGAATTGCTACCCTTGGATCATATCCGGCCATTGCCGAGAAAAATAAGCCAAATTTATCAGCTTCAAGCTCCTCTTTCCTGGAGAAAGGTAAAAGAGCACCTACCGTTGTTCCTACACCGTATGAGGTCAGGAAAATATCTTGTGTTTGCTGTGGTTTGTTTGCCAATGCCACTTGTAAAGCTACACCACCAAGTTGTTGTACCAATTGCTGACTCATTCTCTCATTACCATGCTGAGCAATTGCATGTGCAATCTCATGTCCCAATACTACTGCCAAAGCATCTTCAGTTTGGGTAACCGGTAATAGTCCTGTATAAACAACAGTCTTACCGCCAGGCATTGCCCATGCGTTAATGTCCTTACTATCAACAAGATTAAATTCCCAGCTGTAACCCTTTAACAAGTCACCTTTGCCCTGGCTGTTATAATAGTTAGTAATTGCACTTGCAATATTTTTACCAACACGTTGGACCATAGCAGCATCCTGACTTTGAGCCGGACTTACGACTTTATTTTCCTTTAAAAAAGAATCATATTGTTGTGAGGCCATCAACTGAAGTTGTGATTCAGGAACCAGACTTAATTGTTTACGACCTGTTACCCGATTTGTTGAACAGGCGACAAAAATGGATGCAATCAGAAAAAAAGAAATAAGCTTTTTCATAGTTGTGTCTTTTAGTATTTAGAACTTATTCAAAATCAGTGCCAAAAAAATTTGATGCTAAAGGCACCTTATTTACTAAAGTAATAAAATAAGAAGTAACAAGATCACAATAATTGCACCAATTGAAAGATAAACTCCGCCACTAACCTGTGCGAGTTCTTCTTTTATTGCTTTAACTTCTTTTCTAAGTTCTCTTCTTTCAGTAAAAGTGAGATTTGACTTATCCATGTCACGAATCTCAAGTAATCTATCGTTAAGTACTTTAGCTCTTTCAGCTCCATTCTCAATTGTGGTGGTTTTTGCTTTCTTAACCGGAGCAACGCTTGCTGCATAAGTTGAATAATTGATTCCAACAGTGCTGATGAGTAATACACATGCTAATACTAGTCTTTTCATAATCATGTAGAATAAAGTTGTTAATAAGGTAATTGTTTATGGCAGTCTAAGATCTCCCAAACGATATGCAAATATGTGATTATATGCAATAAAATACGTTACACACTTCGTGCATTTTATTACATCATTTCACATAGTAAGTTTAGAAAGATAAGTTGTAAACTTTTGAGTTCGAGGAAGTTTAATCCTCACTCATTGAGATACCATCTTGTTGAAGAATTATATAACCTGACTTCAGTAGATTACCGACCGATTTCTTAAAATTCTTCTTGCTCATACCCAGTGTTTTATAGATGTCTTCTGGCTGACTGTTATCAGTTAGTGGAAGGAAACCATTGTTATTTTTCAGTGAGTCGAGGATTTTTGCTGAAAGTTCATCAATTTTATTTTGGTACCCCGTTTTATAAAGGCTGATATCGACTTTACCATCTTCTCTTACTTTTTTAATAAAGCCTTTTGTTTTTTCACCTCTTTCAATTTTCCTGAAAACCTCATTGGCATAAATAACGCCTTCAAATTTATTATTAATAATGGCTTTAAAACCAAGATCGGATGCGGCATATATAAACAGATCAACCTCCTGGCCTGCTGTTAATGAAGAGGTATCTTTTTCTATAAATCTTTCGAGATGCATTGAAGCTGCAATTCGTCCCTTGGGATCAGCAAATATGAATACCGGATATGAGAAGTCTTTTTGCACCGCATAAGTTTGTTCTCTGTATGGAAGCAACAAATCTTTTTCCAGTCCCCAATCAAGAAATGCACCCACATCATTAACTGCTTTAACTCTAAGAAAAGCAAAGTCACCCACCTGGGCATAAGGTTTCATTGTAGTGGCAATTATTCTGTCACTCGAATCAAAATAAACAAAGACCTCCAAATGATCATCGGGCTTTGTATTTTCAGGCACCCACTTCATAGGCAAAAGAATTTCGCCAAATTCACCACCGTCAAGATAAATACCAAAATCAACGATTTTGGTGATATTCAAAGTATTATATTTCCCCGCAATTGCCATTATTATAATTTAATTGGTAAAAAGAAGTTTACCCAGTTCTTCTATCCTGCTTAATCCAAGTACCTTAATCTGTTTAGCTACAGCTTTTGCTGCTTTTAAATTGCTCTTTGAAATATAAATGGTGTTGAAGCCAATTTTCTCTGCCTCGGATACACGTTGTTCAATTCTGTTAACAGGCCTTATTTCACCTGAAAGTCCAACCTCAGCGGCAAAACACACTTTTGATTGCAAAGCCATATCAATATTGGAAGATAAGATGGCACTCACAATAGCCAGGTCGGTAGCAGGATCTGCAACCTTTATTCCTCCCGCTATGTTCAGGAAGACATCCTTTGTCCCTAATTTAAACCCGCACTTCTTTTCAAGCACAGCCAGTAACATATTGAGCCTTCGTGTATCAAAACCGGTGCACGACCTTTGAGGTGTGCCATAGGCGGCTGTGCTGACGAGTGCCTGTGTTTCAATTAGCATGGGCCTCATACCTTCAAGTGTGGCAGCAATGGCTGTTCCACTAAACATTTCATCAAAGTGGCCTAATAATATTTCTGATGGGTTGGTTATTTCTTTCAAACCGGTACTATTCATCTCATAAATACCAAGTTCAGAAGTACTGCCATATCTGTTTTTCACCGACCTGAGAATCCTGAAACCGTAATTTCTGTCGCCTTCAAACTGTAAAACAGCATCAACCATATGTTCAAGCACCTTAGGACCCGCAAGAGTGCCGTCTTTGGTAATATGGCCTATCAGGAATACCGGAATGTTCGTCCGTTTTGCATACTGCAGAAGCTCAAAAGCTGTTTCCTTTATCTGTGAAATACTTCCCGGCGAAGAATCCAGGTTATCGCTCATCATGGTTTGAATTGAATCGATGAGAACGATTTGTGGTTTAAGCTTTTCACACTGATTAATAACGTTTGATGAGGATGTTTCAGTGAGAATGAAGCACTCACTGTTTCGAATACCAATTCTTTCAGCCCGCATCCTTATCTGTTGTTCACTTTCTTCACCTGAAACATACAGAAACCGCTGATTTTTGATATTGAGTGCCACCTGCAGCATCAGCGTTGACTTACCTATTCCGGGTTCTCCGCCAATAAGTACAACTGAACCCTGCACCAGACCGCCTCCAAGCACCCTGTTCAATTCACCATTGCAGGTATCAAGCCGTTGTTCATCCTGTAAAGAGACTTCGCCGATAGGAACAGGTTGTTTTTCAATTTTAAAGCCTGGAAGCCCTTTTTCATTTTTCTGTAAAACTTCTTCGGTATAGGTGTTCCATTCACCACAGGCGGGACACTTGCCAAGCCATTTGGGTGATTCAGCACCACAGTTACGGCAAAAGAAAGCCGTTTTTGCCTTAGCCATTATTCTTTGATTTTTTTCTCGATAGCCGAAGTTGAAAATCCGGGAAGGTATTCTATGGTTTCAACTTTACCACCTTTTGCAATGACAATATCATGGCCTACAATGTCTTCAACCGCATAATCGGCACCTTTTACCAGTACATCGGGTTGAATTGCTTTAATCAGTTCATAAGGAGTATCTTCTTCAAAAAGAACTACTGCTGAAACAAAGAATAAAGAAGCGAGTAACATTGCCCTTGATTCCTGATCAATAATCGGACGATTACTTCCTTTTAGTTTAGACACTGAACTATCAGTATTTAAGCCAATAATCAGAATATCTCCAAGATCAGCAGCCTTTGACAAATAATCAAGATGGCCACGATGAACCAGGTCAAAGCATCCATTCGTAAATACAATTTTACTGTTTGACTTATTCCATCTGTCCAATGCCAGCGGGAGATCCTGCCGGTTGAGAATCTTCTGTAGTATCCTGTCGAGATTTGCCATTGCCCTTACTATTAAGCATATTTAACAAAAGTAATGAAAAAAGGCCGGCAACAAGAATCATAATTGTCTGGCTTGACCAGATAAGCCAGCCCATTGCATAACCGGTGGTTGGAATAATAGAAAACAAAACCAGCGTTTCAGCAACAATAGCCGGGTAAATGCCAATACCACCCTGAACAATCATTATTCCGATTGATCCAAATACAAGTACTGCCAGTCCGGCTTCAAGTCCTAACTGCGATGTTTCTTCAAGGCTGAAGAACACGATATAGGCCATTAAGAGGTAAAGTATCCAGATCGCAATAGTGTAAAATACAAATAATACAGGTCGCTTAATCTTAAGCAGTGATTTAATACCTGACAGGAATCCTGTTACCATATGATTCACTTTCAGATAAATTCTTGATGACTTTATTTTTTTTCTGAAAAAGAAAAATATTGCAGCAAAAGCCAATACAATTATAATAACTGTTAAAAGCAAAGTATTATTAAAGCCAGTGCTGAGATCAAATTTTGTTTGGAATGGCTTATAAATCTTCTCCTGAACATAAGCACTCAGGGCCTTGCCCATTGTAAAAATCATGATTAGGAAAAGCCCAAGGAAAGCAAACATATCAATTGCACGTTCAGTAATTACCGTGCCAAAAGACTTGTTAAAAGGAATCTTTTCATACTGGGTAAGAATACCGCACCGGCTAACTTCGCCTAATCTTGGCAGGGCAAGGTTGGCCAGATAACCAATAAGAACAGCCATATAAACATTACGTTTTCTTGGCGTATAACCGAGAGGTTCCATAAGAAGCCTCCATCGCATAGCACGAACCCAGTGGCTTAGCATACCCAATACAATGGCAACAATAATCCACCAGTAGTTTGCAATTTTAAGCGCTTTTACTATCTCCTTTTTTTCAACAGAAGTTAAATTTCGCAGGAAGAGCCAAATAAAAAATATTCCAATGCCGAGGAAAAATGTAAAA
Organism: Lentimicrobium sp.; assembly: GCA_035298745.1. Taxonomy (GTDB): domain Bacteria; phylum Bacteroidota; class Bacteroidia; order Bacteroidales; family Lentimicrobiaceae; genus Lentimicrobium. The sequence continues at coordinate 25,741 of DATGXS010000026.1, forward strand.
CGAAGGAAAACGAAAAACTTCTTTTTCAATTATCTGACTATTTTATTGTGCTGATCAGGGAAAACAATTGAAGGGGTAAACTCCTTTGCCTCCTGGGGAGTCATATGGGCAAAAGCTGCAATAATTACAAGGTCACCAGGGGCGGCTTTGCGTGCAGCAGCACCATTAAGGGATATCATGCCTGAACCTCTTACAGCTTTTATAACGTAAGTTTCAAGCCTTTCACCATTATTAATATTCAACACCTGCACCTTTTCAAATTCAATAAGGTTTGCAGCATCCATAAGGTCTTCATCAATTCCGATACTCCCTATATAATGCAGGTTGGCTTCTGTAATGGTGGCCCTGTGTATTTTTGATTTTAATATCTCAAGTGTCATAACTGCTGCAAAAATACTAAATTAATCGAATATTGTCGATCAGGCGAATGTCACCGGCAAATACTGCTATAAACCCATATGAATTGTCAGGTATTTTACCTTTTATCGGATTAAGCGTAACGCCATCAGCAATAGTAAAATATTCTAACTCAAGCAGTGGATGTTCATTAAACGCTTTAATCACATATTCTTCTACTTCTTTTGCAGTAGAATTTGAGGCCATTTCTTTTGCCTTTAACAACTGCTTGTAAATAAAGGGAGCTGCCGAACGCATCATTGGCGTTAAGCGGGCATTCCTTGAGCTCCTGGCTAATCCGTCATTTTCCCTGCTGATCGCACATGGAACAATCTCAACCGGGATGTTCTCTCTTTGCACTAATTCTTTGATTACCAGCAGTTGCTGGAAATCCTTTTCACCAAAGTAAGCTTTGTCGGGTTTGACTATGTCAAATAATTTATGGACTACTACTGCTACCCCATTAAAATGTCCCGGTCTGAATTTACCTTCCATTACAGTTGTTACAAAACCAAGATCATAAACTTTGGTAGAAGGCTCAGGGTACATTTCTTTTGCTGAAGGTGTGAATACCAAACCAACACCGGCTTCTTCAAGCATTTGTTGATCGCGTTTAAGGTCAGTAGGATATTTTGCCAGGTCTTCAGGATTATTAAATTGAATAGGATTAACAAAGATGCTTACAACAGTGAAGTCATTTTCGAATACTGACCTTTTAACCAGTGATATATGACCTTCGTGCAAAGCACCCATAGTAGGAACAAACCCTACTGATTTCTCGTCCTTTTTCAGTTGGGTAACGTAATTGCTTGTTTCAGCAATTGTTTCAAAAGTAATCATTAGCGTTATGAGTGAATTTACCGGGTTCCTTTCATAATATTGACAATATCCTGTTCAAGAGAAATTGCAGGAGTTTCAATAATTCTGCCCACTTCCTCACCATTTCTGGTAAAGATAAAAGTTGGAACCAGTGTAATGTTAAAGTCTGCCAAACAAAAATCGCCTCCCTTTTTATCGCGGTCAACCGCAACTACAAAGATCTTATCCTTTGGATAATCAATCATATCGGCAATTTTGTAGAAATGTGGAACATGTTCTTTACTGTCGCCACACCATGTACCCATTACAATAAAAAGGTATGGGAGTGACTGCCTGTTGGTTTTCAGGTAATTAACAGCTGTAGTATCAGGTTTATACAGATTATATTCTTCATTAAACCATCCGGCAAGATTTGTCAGCCCTTCGCGTGAAACTTCACCAACAAACATATCGTTGCCGGTCTTTTCATCTTTAAAGACCTTGTTGACAGCTTGCGACATTGCAACATTACCAGCAAAAATCATGATGAATAATATGAAGATTTTTATTTTTTTCATCGTTAACCGGATTTAAAATCAGTTTAGAGCCTGCAAAATTACTAAAAGGAATAATGGGCTGGCATAAATAGACCTTTTAAAGCTTATTTATTTAATAGTAATTGAACCAAATTGTCTTAAAAAGGTTATTTAGGTTCACTTTTTATGTCGTATAATTAAATACAACATACAGTAAATCAAGCGAATAAATTTAACACTAAATAATTGCAATGTTTAAGCGTTTGCGTATATCTTTGCACGCGCAAAAACAATGTTAGATTATAACCATAACGGGAAATGGCAAAAATTGGAATATTTTACGGTGGAAGCCTTAAAGGAAGCACATATAAGACTGCAAAAGCAATACAGGATCATTTTGGAGACAAATCAATTGACCTTCTCAACGTTAATTCGGCAAGCCGTGAAGACCTTGAAAAATACAACTTCTTAATACTTGGAACTTCAGCATGGGGTATTGGTGAAATGCATCAGGATTGGGAGCGTTTTATTGATGTATTGGCTGAAGCTGATATTACAGATAAGAAAATCGCATTATTTGGTTTGGGTGACCAGGTTGAGTACCCTGAAAGTTTTGTAGATGGCATGGGAACTGTATTCTGCAGACTTCCAAACAAAGAAAATGTAGTGGGTTTCTGGCCTACAAAAGGATATTCATTCTATTATTCTACAGCTGAAATGGATGGTAGGTTTGTTGGTTTGGCAATTGATGAAGATAGCCAGCCTGAACTTACTGAAGAAAGAATTACTAAGTGGGTTGATCAGTTGAAATCAGAATTCCAGCTCAATTAATTGATTGCTGGTTTTTCATTACTTCATTGTTGTGATCATCATTTCTGGATGCAATACATTGCGTCTCCGCCTATCCTATTATAAAGAAGGATTCAATTTTTTATATCTTTGCTGCCTTACTTTATAATGAATATAAAAATGAGACACTATATTACCCTTATATTCTTATTTCTGACAGCCAGCTTGTTGGCGCAGGAAATTCCAACATCAGATTTATTAAAAAAGCACATAGGATATCTTGCCTCAGATGAACTGAAAGGCCGTAAGGCCGGGTCTGAAGGCGATTCACTCGCAGCTGTATACATCAGGCAAAACTTCGAAAAAGCCGGATTGAAACCTGTTTTTAAAAATGGATTCCAGTACTTCTCACTTGTAACTGATGTTACTGCCGGAAAGTCCAATTCTTTAAAAGTGGGCAATACTGCTTTTGTTGCTTCTAAAGATTTTCAGCCCTTTTCATTTTCGACCTCCGACAGCCTGACGGCAAAAGTGGTTTTCACCGGTTTCGGTATATCAGGACAAAGCGACAGCCTGAAATGGGACGACTTCAAGGATGTGGATGTTAAAGGTAAATGGTTACTTATTCTACGAGGTGACCCTGAACCGGACAATGCAACAAGTGCCTTCATACCGATGGCTTCTGACAGAGCTAAAGCCTTAACAGCCAAAGATAAAGGTGCTGCCGGCATTTTGCTTGTTACACCTACTTCAATTGACCGTGCTGACCGTCCAATCGACATTACCTTTGACAAGTCAGTTTCTGATGCGGGAATACCGGTAATTAGTATAACCCGTTCACTTGCTTCAAAAATTCTTTCATTGCCAGTAACTGCCATTGATTCAATTGAAAAAAGCATGATCTCAAAAAAGAAGAGCTCAGCTTTTTTAACAAACACTGTATTATCAGCCAGGACTGAGATTGTAAGGGAAAAAGCAGTCTCGCGTAATGTAGCATTCATGCTCAATGGATCTGATCCCCGGCTTGCCAACGAATATATTGTTATAGGTGCTCATTACGACCACCTTGGAATGGGTGGTGAAGGATCAGGCTCACGTGTACCTGATGAAATAGCAGTCCATCACGGAGCTGATGATAACGCCTCAGGGGTAGCATCACTTATTGAACTCGCCTCTTATTTTGCAAAACACCCAACTGAATCACCCCGAAGCCTCATCTTTGTGGCTTTTGGAGCTGAAGAAATGGGAATAATCGGTTCCAGATATTTTGTTGAACATTCACCCATACCGGTAAAGTCAATTAAAGCCATGATCAATATGGACATGGTTGGCAGGCTTAAAACTGATGATCCTACATTAAGTATTTCAGGTACAGGAACTTCAAATGTGACTGATTCAATT
>DATGXS010000027.1:0-61378 GCA_035298745.1 Lentimicrobium sp.
CCTTGCGAAGTTCCTGCTTAACATCGGTAACAATACCCATTTTTGCTTCTGAGTCAACTTTAAGAGAAGTAGTCAGCAGTTGCCTGTCGGCTTCATCACGTTGTTCTCTTTCAGCATAAATGTATTCAGCAATGTCACCAATATTTCTGAAGCTGTCATTAAGTTGAATACGTGATTCCGTGCCATATACTTTTGACACTGGGGGACCGATGTAAATAAAACTAACCAATGACTTTTTCTCCAGTTTCTGCACTTCAGTAGCCTCTGGTGATTTGACCCTGACTTTTAAAGTAACTTCACGTAATTGAGTAGTTACCATAAAGAAAAAGAGGATAATGAAGACGATATCGGGCATAGACCCGGTACTAATAGCGGGTAATTCCCTTTTGCCTGCTTTTCTGAATCTTGACATTATTTTTTTCCTCCTACATCTTCAGGTTCAGCTTCTGAGATTGCGACAGGAATTGCCTTCTGAATGGCCTCTACTTCTTGTTTATTAAGATTAGTAAATTTCTTCCCGAATTTATTCCTTGCAAGCTCTTCGCGTAATTCATTAACTGCCGCGGTTAACTCGTTTTGTACTTTGATGTACATTGCATATGATGTGCCGCGGTCATTCTTAAGAGAGATAATACCCTTAGAAACTGGGTACATTCCTAATCCTGGTATATTCTGTTCTTTCTTTTCAGGAAGATCAGGATTATTTGAAGGATTGCTAAGGAATTCCTTTGTTTCTTCTTTAAGGGTTTTTATATCACCTAATCGACCATCAACCATTAACCTGTCGTTTTTATTGACAAGTACATTAAAGACATTGCGTTCTTTAACATCAGGCGCGGGTGCATTAGGGTCAGGTGGTGGCGGTAACCTCCTTGTAATACCTGAATCTGTATCCATTGTTGTGGTAACAATGAAAAAGATCAGGAGTAGGAAGGCTATGTCGGCCATCGAACCTGCATTAATTTCAGGAGCTTTTCGTGCCATAATTTTCCTAGATGTTATTTAAACCAATTTGAAATTGAAGAGTAAGCTATACTAATTAGCACACCTGCGAATACCACGTAGGTTGCCAGCAAACCACCTCCAATAGCTTTAGATAAATTAGGTGAAATACCCATTTTTACATAGAAATCTCCAGTTTCGGCTGGTGACAAGGCATAAGCAATAAGAAACAATGCTACTAAGCCAAGCACTCCGACAAGTGTACCTCTTGCGGCTTTGAAATTTCCTGCCATTTGAATCACAGGAAAAACGATAACGCCAATTACGGCAACTACCACAAGTATGTACAATATTACGAATCCAATATTAATTGCTGTATCCATATTGCTTAAGCTTTAACATTTTTGTTTTTAACAAGGATGTCCATGAAAGAGATTGTTGCATCTTCCATAGAGTTAAGGATACCTTCAACTTTTGAAATCAGATAGTTGTAGAAAACCTGAAGAATAATAGCAGTGATTAGTCCGAATACAGTTGTGATAAGAGCTACTTTCATACCTCCTGCTACAACGGTTGGAGAAATGTCACCTGCTGCTTCAATAGCGTCAAAAGCCTGTACCATACCTACAACAGTTCCAAGGAACCCGAGCATTGGTCCTAATGCGATGAACAAAGCAATCCATGATAAGTTTGCTTCTAAACGACCGGTTAATACACCTCCGTAAGAAACAATAGATTTTTCAACAATCTCTAATCCTTCATTATACCTGTCAAGTCCCTGATAGAATACACTGGCAACAGGGCCACGGGTATTCTTGCAGATTTCTTTAGCTGCACCAACACCTTCAGTTTCAAGAGCTGTTTCAACTTTATTCAGCAGTTTTTGTGTATTGGTAGTTGAGAGGTTCAAATAAAGGATCCTTTCAATAACAAGACCTAAACCAACGATGAGACAGAGCAGAATCGGGAACATCCAGAGTGCACCACCTTCAATGAATTTTGTTTTTAAAACCTGGTGAAATGACTGGGGAGCGGCGTCCTCAGCTACTAAACCTTCGGCAGGTGCTGTAGCTGTGGTTGTGTCGGCAGCCTGAGCGGTTGTGTCAGTTGCTGTCTGTGCGGTTTGGGCAGCTGGCTGATCCTGGGCAATTACAGCATTGATTACTCCGAATGAGAGCATTCCTGCTACTGTCAAAAATGCAACTAATTTTTTCATAGTTAATTGTTATTGTTTTTGTTGTTAAAAATTGAACTTGTTTTGTCTCTGTTTATTGTGTTTTTAATTAAAATTCTTTCCATGCGGAGAGAATGGGATTCGAACCCATGATACGCTTTTGGCGTATACACACTTTCCAGGCGTGCGCCTTCGACCACTCGGCCATCTCTCCGTAACAGGTTCAAAGTTACACTCCTTAACCCATTTTCAGCCTGCTAAATTACAAAAAAATGTCACAACTGAATTATAGCTGCTTTTTTTTACCAAAATGCTAACAATCTTTGTTTCCTTTATTTAAACGGCATGCCTGTCAGTGAAACAGGCCTCTGTTAAATTATACTTACACAATATGATATTCAGTTAACTATACAACATACTAAATGCCTTAAAGATTATTCAGCACTTGTATAGCCTTCTGTAAAATATTAATAATCAACACTAAAGGGCATTCTTATATTTTTTGTGCAGTTAAAAGCAGCTGAGTAAAATATTTAAAAATGTATAAGGAAAATGAAATAAAGCGTTTAGGATTTGAATTTTTAATTCATCTGCCTGTTAAAGTTAGAAACAATGAAATCGCAAATCTCATCCATGGCTTCTTTGGCCTCACGAAAAACAGGGGAGAAAAGCGGATAACAATGTACCATTCCTTCACCTGCTGTAAAACTTATTTTAACTCCTTTTTCTTTGGCTTTCAAATAAAACCGCCTGCCGTCATCAAACAATTCATCATCTGTCCCGGCATTTATAAGTATTGGGGGTAAACCCTCAGGATCTCCAAAAATTGGCGATATAAGAGGGTGTTTGGGATCTGTTGATCCGGAATAATGTTTGCTGAAGACAAACCATGAATTTAAAGGTGCCAGCGATCGTTTAAATTTTGTGACATAAGATTCACCTGAACAGGTTAGATCTGCCCAGGGCGAAAGGGCTACTGCGGCTGCTGGCATTGGCAGGTTTTGTTCTTTCAAAGCCAGCAGAAGGGAAAGTACAAGTCCGCCACCTGCTGATTCACCGGTGAGAATGATTTCATTTGGTTGATATTTTTTTTCCTCCAGGAGGTACCTGTATATAGTTAATGAATCATCAACTGCGGCAGGAAAGGGATGTTCAGGAGCTAGGCGGTATTCATACATAAGGTTAACAAATCCGCATCTCTCTGCAAACTTTGAAACAAATCCCCGATGGTCGTTGCATGAGCCCGACACATAGCCGCCTCCATGTACATACATGATCACCTTACTATTATCTGCACCATCGGGAATCAACCATTCACAATGCATTCCTTTAATTTCATCAGGTTTTGATAAAACGCCTGCAGGCATTTTGGCATATCTGGTTGCTCCTTTTTCACAAAGGTCTCTGAATCCCTGTATTGAGGTATTCATGTCATAAGTTTCCTTACCGAATTTGCCGTTCAGCAGATGCCTGTTTCTTAATAAGAAATTAATGGCCTTTGCTTTAAATGTTGCCATTGATTTGTAATTAATGGTTGGTGATTGGTTCAACTGTGAGTTCACCCGCTAGCGGTGTCTCCAATAAATGTTTCAAATTGCTGGCAGTATGGCCCTGTCCCAATAAAAACATAAGTTTGGCAATGGCTGACTCTGTTGTGATGTCATAACCACCAACAACGCCAATACTTTCCAGATATAAGCTGGTTTCATACTTACCCATCTCTACAGAGCCACCTTTACATTGTGTAACATTAAATATGGTAATTCCTGAATCAATGGCCTTCTTTAAAGCTTCGATAAACCATTTGTCAGTTGGGGCATTACCTGCTCCATACGTTTCAAGAATAACTGCCTTGAGCCCGGCTATTGACAAAATACTGCATACAACATTTTCAGTGATTCCGGGGAAGAGCTTTAAAATAGCTACACCCGGATCAAGATTTTTATGGACGACCAGATTATTTTCAGATGGAACCCTGATGTATTGATCGTTATACTTAATATGCACTCCCACCTTTGCAAGTATAGGATAATTACCACTAAGGAAGGCGTTGAAGTTTTCGGCATTGAATTTACTCGTGCGGTTGCCACGCATTACATTATTCTCAAAACAGATACATACTTCGGGAATCAGTGCTTTACCGTTCTCACGGGCAGCAGCTATCTCAATGGCATTTATGAAATTATCTCTTCCATCAGTCCTGATTACCCCCATAGGCAGCTGTGAGCCGGTCAATACCACCGGTTTGTTAAGGTTTTCGAGCATGAAACTTAGTACCGATGCAGTGTATGCCATGGTATCTGTTCCATGAAGTACTACAAAACCATCGTATTTATCATAGTTCACTTCAATAACTCCTGCCAGCCTGATCCAAAAGGCAGGTTTCATATTGGAAGAGTCTATCAATGGATCGAAGCTGTAGCTGGTTATGCGGCAATCAATGCTTTCAAGTATGGGTATATGCTTATATAAGGTGTCAAAATTAAATGGTGTCAATGAGCCTGTGTCAGGATCTTTCATCATACCGATAGTGCCACCGGTATAAATTACCAATATAGAAGGTGCGTTTGGCGATTTGGTCATGATCAGAAGTTAAATAGCTTTTTAGCATTTGCAGTAGTAGCTTCTGCAACTACTTCTACATCTATACCTTTAATTTCAGCAACCATCCGGGCAATCAGCGGTATATACGAAGGCTCATTTCTTTTACCACGATAAGGCGTTGGAGCAAGAAAAGGAGCATCGGTTTCAAGAACCAGGTGTTGCAGGTCAATATGTTTAAGTGTCTCCTGCATCTTGTTGTTTTTGAATGTGATGACTCCACCCAGGCCTAAACTGAACCCATAATGGATGGCCAGGTTGGCCTGTTCGGTTGAACCTGAAAAACAATGGAAAATTCCGCGCAGGTCCTTTTTATTAACATCTTTCAAAACGCTGATTACCTCGTTGAAAGAATCACGGATATGCACAATGAGGGGAAGGTCATAATTTCTTGCCAGGTCAATGTGATGCCTGAACACAAATTCCTGCTCAATAGCATAAGTCTTATCCCAGTAAAGATCAATTCCACACTCCCCGATACCGAAAAACTTCCTCTGGTTAATCCACGATTCTATCACCGCCAGTTCATCCATGTAATCAGATTTCACAGAAGTTGGATGCAGTCCTATCATGGGTAAACAGTTTTCAGGGAATTGATCTGCCAGCGCAAGCATGCCATTAATGCTTCCTTTATCGATATTAGGCAACATTAATCGGTCTACCCCTGATGAAATGGCTCTTTTCACAACTTCTTCACGGTCGTGCCCGAATTCTTCCAGATAAAGGTGTGTGTGTGTGTCAACTAATTGCATGGTACAAAGGTACTAAATAGGTAAGTTTATTGTTTACAGATGACTTTAATGTATTTTTGCTCTGCTATTCAAGGTCTATGGCATTGAAACTATTGGTAATCCGTTTTAGTTCAATTGGTGATATTGTCCTGACATCGCCTGTTGTCCGTTGCCTGTCAACTCAATTAAAAGATATTGAGGTTCACTATCTTACCAAAAACCGATATGCCGGAATAGTTGAAAGTAATCCTTATATCGCAAAAGTATTTTCTTTTAAAAAAAGTCTCAGGGAAGTCTTACCTGACCTTCGGAAAGAGCATTATGACCATATTATTGACCTCCATAATAATATCAGGAGTCATCGGGTGATTTTGTCATTAATGCGGCCGTCAAAATCCTTCAATAAGCTGAATATTGAAAAGTGGCTGATGGTAAGATTTAAATGGAACCGTTTACCCAAAGTGCATATCGTTGACAGGTATCTTGAGACTGTTTCATTTCTGGGGGTAAGTAATGACGATAAAGGACTGGATTATTTTATCCCCGGAGTTGATGAATTAGATGTCAAGACAATATATCCTCAATTGTTTCATGGTTTTGCGGCAATTTCAATCGGGGGGAACCATAATACCAAAATAATGCCTGCCGATCTGGTAGCTGATGTTATTAAAATGCTCAACCTGCCGGTTGTTTTACTGGGTGGTATGGAAGATTATGAAAGAGGTGAACTCATAAGGCAAATGACAGGAAATAAATCTGTTAACCTATGCGGAAAACTTAGTTTGATGGGTTCTGCTTCTGTAATTAAGCAAGCCCATTCTGTGATGAGTAATGATACGGGTTTAATGCATATTGCTGCAGCATATCAAAAACCCATAGTTTCAGTGTGGGGAAATACCATTCCTGAATTTGGTATGTATCCTTATTTGGATAATCAAACACCTTCATTAATTGCACAAGTAAAAAACCTTGATTGCCGGCCTTGTAGTAAGATTGGTTATAAAGAATGCCCGCTTAAACATTTTAATTGCATGCGCATGCAGGACACTAAGAAGATTTCAGGATTTATAAACGGTATCAGCTAAGGAATGGGTTCTGCATTCTTTCCAAGCCTATACTGGTTTTTTGCCCGTGCCCTGGATAAACTATATATTCATCATCAAGCGCAAATAGTTTAGTTACAATATTTTCTTTCAAAACATCAAAGTCGCCGGTAGGAAGATCAGTTCTTCCGATGCTTCCGTAGAAAAGAACATCACCCGCAATTACGAATTTATTAGTGTGATTAACCAGGCAAATACTTCCGTCGGCATGACCCGGTGTATATAAAACCTCCAACTCTGAATTGCCGAACTTTATTTTATCATGCTCTTTTACAAAATAATCGGGTGGTATAATGCGATCAATAGACAGGCCATAAACAGTCCCTCCTTTTGGAGCATGTTCCCACAATTTCTGCCCCCCCTCGTGTGCCGTAGCTCCAATACCATACTGATTCTTTACAAACTCAATTCCTAAAATATGGTCAATATGGTAATGAGTTATTAACTGGGCTATTGGATGAAGTCCTTTCTGACTGATATAATTTGTCAGCACTTCCTGTTCAGAAGAATTACTGCAGGCAGGATCAATAATAACACAATCACCGGTTTCATCCGACAGTATATATGTATTGGTTCCGAATAGATTGAATGGGAAGGATTTAATTGTTATCATTTAGTGGTTAGTGATTAGTGTTTAAGTAAAAGGCTTTGCCTGAGATGGGTCTCCAACAAAGCTAAATCAGCGCTATTTCTGCTTTATATACGCTTTATGCAGGCTGGATAAATCAGATATAGTACCGTCATAAAGTTGATATAGTGCTAATATACTATAGTTGCAGACAAATCTCAGTATTAGTAAACAATCGACCGTAAAGTGTTGACTACAAAACAAGACCAGAAACCTATAGACCAGACAGTAAACTGCAGACCGCAGACTGTTGACTGTTGAGCTTAGACTGTATACCTTTGACTGTAGACCAAGACCGCAGACCAATTAAAGTTGCAAAATTAACCAATTCCTCACTAACACAAATGGTATGCGGTTTGTTAAGATTTATTAGCAACCAAAGTTGTGAATATTATATTAAATTAGCATTTCTGTTGATGATAAATAATGCACCATCATATAGTAAAACATATCACATTGATTAATAATAAGGTAGTACTCTTTCTACTCTTTTTTGCCATATCTGTTCTGCCATTAAAAGCTCAGTTTTATAATGGCTCTCAAATGCCTTTTGGGAAAAGCAGAATTCAATACGGTGAATTTCTATGGACATACTACCGTCTTCCTGATTTTGATATCTATTTTTATCTTAACGGTAAGGAACTGGCAAATTATACAGCTCGTTTTGCGAAGGAGAATTTTCCCAAACTGGAAGAAATACTTGATAACAGGTACGGTGAGAAGCTGAACTTCATCATATTCAATTCACTTACTGATTTGAAACAGAGTAATATTGGCCTTCTCAATGAAACGCAGTACAACATAGGTGGTATAACTTATATTGTCGGTAATAAGGTGTTCGTTTATTTCGATGGTAACTACCATAATTTCGAAAAGCAACTGATGGCAGGCATGGCTCGGGTGCTTATTGACCAAACTATTAATGGGGGCTCGGTTGGCCGGCAAATTACCAATTCAACAGTAATGAACACACCTCAGTGGTTTGTTGACGGATTGGTATCATACCTTTCAGAAGACTGGAATACCGAAATCGACAACTATGTCAGGGAAGGGATTATGTCGGGCAGGTACCGCAGATTTAACCACCTTGCAGGCGATGATGCAATATATGCCGGACATTCAGTATGGAAATACATTGCAGAAAAATATGGAGCACAAAGTATTCCCAACATTGTCTACCTGTCGCGTATGAGTCGGAATGTTGAAACAGGCTTCCTCTATGTTCTCAATATTTCTTTTAAGAATCTCCTGAAGGATTGGTATGCTGAAATGCAGACAAGGTATTCAGCCAGTGCACAGCGGCAGGATATGCCTGAGCATTCTGTTAATAAAAGATTAAAGAAGGATGTTGTAAACGATCAGATCAAACTGGACCCAACAGGTAAATATGCTGCATGGGTTAGCAACCGTTCAGGTCAGGCCAAAGTTTGGTTATATAATATTGCAAAAAGCAAAGCTAAAGTTGTTTACAAACAAGGTCACCGTTTGGATGAAAAAGTTGATCTTTCATACCCGATTATTGATTTTCATCCTGGTGGAAGTATATTGTCAGTAATTACTGAAAGGAAAGGTTTGCTTGAGTTTAACCAGATTAACGTACAATCACGCAAGAAGACCAAACAATCAATATTTGGTTATCAGAAGATCTTATCTATGGCCTATTCCCCAAATGGCCGCGATCTAGTGTTTTCAGCCATCAGGCGGGGACAGAGTGACATCTTTATCTTCAATGTAGCTTCAGCATCATCTAAACAGATCACAAGGGACTATTTTGATGACCTGAATCCGTCATACCTTCAGGGTGGTAATGAAATTATTTTCAGTTCCAACAGAATTAACGACACACTTGAAGAAGACCCGAAACTTCTGGAACCGGGAGTTCTGGAAACCCACGACCTGTTCATTTATAACCTTGCTTCTGAGAGTAAAGTGTTACGACGGGTAACTGACACGCCAAATGCCAATGAAATACTGCCAATGGAGTATGAGCCTGGGTTCCTTACTTATCTTGGCGATCAGAATGGAATTTATAACCGGTACATTGCACGCCTCGACAGTTCTATAACGCATATTGACACCACCGCTCATTACCGGTTCTTTACCAGAAATTATCTAACTACTGATTATCCAAGAAATATTTACAGTTTTGATGTCTCTCCACGTACAGGAAAAATGGCTGAAATAATCCAAAAAGGACAAAAATGGCCTATTTCAATTACTGAAAAACCCCTGGCTGCCAATGTACAACCTGTGAGAGCCAACAACACGCTGTATATGCAGCAGAAACTTTCAACTTATGAAAAGGAGAAACAGGAAGAAGCTGTAATGGAACCTGTCAGATCCTTGCCAAGATTTGTAAATGTTTATACAGATGAAGATGATGAGACTGAACCAGTGCCATTGGAAAATGGAATTCCACTGGTAACCAGGCCAATAGTCACACAGGATACTACTACCGACGGGTTCGTGCCACCAAAAGCACGTAATTATAATGTTGAATACTCAATAAATGAGCTAGTCAACCAACTCGACTTCTCATTCCTGAGCAACTCATATCAACCCTTTTCAGGAGGGGCCGGTCCTATTTACCTGACCCCGGGACTTAATGCATTCTTTAAAATAGGTATGACTGATTTGCTTGAAGATTACCGGATTGTTGCAGGAGTCAGGCTCGATTTTAACCTTGTGAACAATGAATATATTATAAGCATCGCTAACCTGAAACACCGGCTTGATCGTGAAATATATTTCCACAGGCAGTCTATTGAAGAAAACTATTTCGGTTATGTAATACGATTCAAGATTCATGAACTTCATTATATCTTAAAATATCCGTTCAATCCGCAGTTGAGTTTAAAAGGAACCTTTACTGCCAGAAAGGACCGGGCGATCCTAATGGCTATTGACCAGCCTTCATTAATGGAGCCCGATGCAAACAGGTATTGGGCAGCAGGCAAACTTGATCTTACTTACGATGCAACCCGCTCACTCGGATTGAACCTGTATGATGGGTTGCGGTTTAAAGCATTCGGCGAATATTACCAGCAAATACAGGAGGAGAATATTAATGCAAGCCACATGTTTGTAGTGGGATTTGATATCAGGCATTATCTGCCAATACACCGATCACTTATATGGGCAAACAGGTTTGCAACCAGTACTTCTTTTGGCAGCAACAGGCTTATATATTACATGGGTGGGGTAGATACCTGGTTAACACCAAAATTCACCCGTGATGCCCCTATTGATTATACCCAGAATTACGCATTCCAAACACTGGCCACCAATATGAGGGGATTTAACCAGAATGCAAGGAATGGTAACTCTTTTGCTGTTATCAACAGCGAGATTAGATTCCCTGTTATAAAATACCTGGCGAACCGTCCATTAAAATCTGATTTCCTGAATAACTTTCAGATTGTTGGTTTTGCTGATATTGGAACCGCCTGGACAGGAGCTACGCCATATTCTGATGAGAATGCACTCTTCACCCGTACAATTCAGGAAGGGGCGCTCCGTATTACCATCAGGGAACAGCGCGAACCTCTTATCGGAGGCTTTGGTGTAGGTGCACGCTCCAGGATACTCGGTTACTTTGTCCGCGCTGATTACGGATGGGGCGTTGAAGATTATGTTATTGGTAAACCAATACTTTATTTATCGCTTAGTTTGGATTTCTGATAAAATGTTCAAAGTTCAGTACAGGGTTCAATGTAACTAAATTGAGCAAATCAGCTTCCAGACATTGAACATTGAACCCTGAACTTTTTGAACTGCTTATCGTCTGAACCCCTGTATATATTCGTTCAACTCCTCAATACTTGATTCAAAAGTGAAAGCATCATTAAGCTTGTAGAAATTGCCAATATCATAGGTATATCCATAAGCATATTTTGCCAGATCTAAACGGGTATCTTCAAATGTGAAGAGCAGCATAATCTCTTTCACCTGGGAACTAAGCAGGCAGTTTGAAGCAATAACCTGCTTCGCAATTGTCAAACGGGTATCATCGAATGACTTGGAAGCAATGGATTGTTTAACACTTGCAAATTCTTCTGGGTACATTGGGTAGGGGCAGCCAACCGGACCGGAATAACCTGGTAAAACATAAGCCTGGCGGCCGGCAGGAATTTCCTGTTCATACTCTTCGTCACCATAATCACCTGACGTTGTGGTTGTAGTAGTAGTTGAATATGAGGTGCTTGTAGAAGTTGTATTCATTTGTCCGGTATTACTCATGCCATTCACATTCATGTTAAAACTTACACCGGCTGACTGATCATTCACATTCATATTTACCGAAACGCCTTGTGGAGGTGCATCATTATAAGTCTGTGTAACGGTGGTTGTTTGTGTGGTCGATTGTACAGGTGCTGGTTTCGTATTATATACCATAACATATTGACCGGGTGCGGGTGGAAGCGCCTGCGCCAGGGGAACCTCATTCATAAATCGCACAACCCACTCATTCTTATTATTTCTCTTAATGGCATAAGTTATTTCATTACCCTGATTCACGTATATAGTCTTGTCAATGAATCCCAGCGACTGGTCCTCAAAAATAACTTTCAGTTTATAGTTCGGAGCAGGCAGGTCGGTTACTTTTACATTGGTCTCTGGTTGGTCATTCTGCCTGAGGCCGTTAAGAATTACAGTAAAGCGCTCACCCTGTTCGGTGAAGAAGATCAGATTTGACTTAAGCTGTGCAAACGCAGGTACGGTCAGCAAAAGAACAAGGACAAAAATTGGTAGTGCTCTTTTCATAAAGGGGTACATTTTTAATTAGTAGAATGTTGGAGGATTTGAAAGCAAACATAATAATTTATCTTTTTCGAATTGTATTTCTGTCAGTTAAGATGCGAGCACTTTTTTTAAATATGAGGCCCGTCAAAATTGTTAATATCTTCTGATAACTCACCCTGCTTTTCACTTGCAATCATTATGCCAAATGAAGAATTTTGTAAACCTAACAGGCGTAGCCTTTGTTGTTAATAGCCAACGTTTGTTACAAAGTAGAGATCAGGGTGGTTCACAAACAACTTATTAAGAGTACTAGTAACTGAATTTCAATAATTTAGCTTATTTTTGTTAATAAGTCTATTTGAACACCCCTATCTATTGACAGTTTAATAATTGTATATTGGTCATACAGTTTAAAGGCGAGGCAGAAATTATAGTTAGTGCTCATAATCAAGTTAATTAAAGCAAAAACAAGGGCAGATCATTATCTGTTAGAAAAAAAAATTTAACCAACCATTTTTAAGCAGCCCTATGGAAATCAACCTTTTCGCACAATTAGACCAAGTCACTGAAAAGACTGAAAAAAGTAACAAGGACTACTACAATGAAGTGCTGGAAAAACGTGTACGACCTGCGAGAGAACTTGTAGATGAACAGAATGCGATAGTAGAAAAATCAATGGAAACGATTAATACAGAAACCACAATACAAAGTGCTCCACATGAAAAACCTGCGGAGTTGAAAGCATACTCACATGAAGAAATCATGGTTAAAGCCACTGAGTACTTCAAGGGTGATACTCTGGCTGCGAATGTTTGGATGCATAAATATGCACTGAAGGATAGCGACGGCAATATTTATGAGCGTACCCCCGATGATATGCATCACCGCCTTGCTGCTGAAGTTGCACGAATAGAAAAGAAATATCCAAACCCGGTTAGTGAACAAGAAGTTTTTGAAGTCTTCAGGAACTTTAAATACATCATCCCACAGGGTAGTCCTATGGCTGGTATGGGCAATAATTTCCAGGTATCATCTCTTAGCAACTGTTTTGTGATTGGTGGTGATGGTAATTATGATTCTTATGGTGGCATCATGAAGATTGACCAGGAACAGGTTCAACTTATGAAACGCAGGGGTGGGGTAGGTCACGATCTATCTCATATCCGTCCAACCGGAAGTCCTGTTAAAAACAGTGCACTTACATCAACTGGTATAGTTCCCTTCATGGAGCGTTACTCAAATTCAACGCGTGAAGTTGCACAGGATGGACGACGTGGTGCTCTTATGCTTACCATTTCAGTTAAACATCCCGATGCTGAACGTTTTATTGATGCCAAGCTTGAGCAGGGAAAGGTTACCGGTGCAAATGTTTCAGTTAAAATTGACGACGCTTTCATGCAATCAGTTAAAGCTGGGACCACATACAGACAACAATATCCCATTACCGGAAATAGCCCGCTGAAAATTTCAGATATTGATGCTACCGCTTTATGGAATAAAATTATCCACAATGCCTGGCAATCTGCAGAACCTGGTGTGTTATTCTGGGATACCGTTGTAAGGGAATCAGTGCCCGATTGTTATGCAGACTTAGGTTTTAAAACCCTGTCTACCAATCCATGCGGTGAAATACCTCTGTGTCCTTACGACAGCTGCCGTTTGATTGCCATCAACCTCTATAATTATGTAGAGAATCCATTTACACCTCAGGCTTCCTTCAATTATCAGCTTTTCAGGAAACATGCTGCGCTCGCACTTCGAATAATGGACGACATTATTGATCTTGAATGTGAGAAGATTGATGCCATTATCGCAAAAATAAAGGCTGACCCTGAAGATGAAGAAATAAAGAGAATTGAACGCAGACTATGGGAAAATATCAAGGATAAGACATTAAAAGGCCGCCGTACCGGCATTGGAATAACCGCTGAAGGCGATATGCTTGCCGCACTTAATCTTCGTTATGGTACCGAAGAAGCTACTGAGTTCTCAGTGAATGTTCATAAGATCCTTGCTACTGAAGTCTATGGTGCCAGTGCTGACCTTGCAGGTGAAAGAGGGCCATTCCCTGTATTTGATA
Source organism: Lentimicrobium sp. (assembly GCA_035298745.1). Lineage (GTDB taxonomy): Bacteria > Bacteroidota > Bacteroidia > Bacteroidales > Lentimicrobiaceae > Lentimicrobium. The sequence goes on from DATGXS010000027.1 coordinate 14,003, forward strand.
TTGAAAGGGAAAAAAACAATCCATTCATTCAGCGCATCAAAGAAGCTTCACCTGAAGTTTATGAAAAGATGCGTAAACACGGCCGCCGCAACATTGCCATGCTTACCATTGCTCCAACCGGCAGTGTGAGTATTTGTACACAAACAACTTCAGGAATCGAACCGGTGTTCATGGTTTCATACAAACGCCGCCGTAAAGTCAATCCTAACGATAAGAATGTAAATGTTACATTCGTTGATGAAATGGGCGATTCGTGGGAAGAATACAATGTATTCCATCCTAAATTCATCGACTGGCTTACTTTGAACGGATACAACCCCGACGAAGTAAAGCTGTATGATGAAAAACAACTTGAGCCTATTATTGAAAAATCTCCTTATTACAAAGCTTCAAGCAACGATATTAATTGGGTTAACAAGGTGAAAATGCAGGGTGCTATCCAGAAATGGGTTGACCATTCAATCAGCGTTACAGTTAACCTTCCAAAAGAAGCAACCGAAGAACTGGTTAGCCAGGTATACCTGACTGCCTGGGAGAGCGGTTGTAAAGGAATGACTATTTACAGGGATGGCTCAAGATCAGGGGTTTTGGTAAGTAATGAAAAGCCAAAGGAAGAAGAGCAGATTACCTTCCATGAAACAAAAGCTCCGCCAAGACCAGCTAAACTGGAAGCCGATATTGTGAGGTTTCAGAATGAGTATGAAAAGTGGATTGCAGTAATTGGCCTGATGGATGGAAAACCATATGAGATATTCACAGGTAAAGCCGAAGGATTTTATCTGCCACCATGGGTTGCCAAAGGATGGGTGCTTAAAAGTAAAGAAGGTTCTGAGAAAGCCCGCTACGACTTCCAGTTCCTCGATAAAGACGGATATAAAGTAACCTATGAAGGGCTGTCAAGATCCTTCAACAAGGAATACTGGAACTATGCCAAACTTATCTCAGGTATTTTACGTCATGGCATGCCATTGCCTTTCCTGGTGAACCTGATCGATAACCTTAACTTCGATAACGACAGCATCAACACCTGGAAAAATGGTGTGGTTAGAGCCCTTAAACGCTATATCCCCGATGGAACAAAAGCCACTGCCAAGACTGAATGCCCTCAATGCAAGGAAAAAGATGGCTTAATCTACAAGGAAGGCTGCTTAACTTGCAAACATTGTGGCTACTCAAAGTGTGGGTAAACTAGTGACTAGTGACTAGTGACAAGGTGGTTTTTGGCTTGTGCCTCGTATTTGTTATGTTATAGGTAATTTAAATATTACTATATATTGAAATCGCATAGGGATCTTGATGTTTGGAAACGGTCAATTGATCTGGTAACTAAGATTTATAAAGCAACTGATGGTTTTCCAAATTCTGAAATTTACGGACTGGCTTCACAAATCAGACGCTGTTCAGTTTCAATTCCTTCAAATATAGCAGAAGGAGCATCTCGAAAATCGATTAATGAATTTAAACACTTTCTATATATAGCGCTCGGAAGTTCCAGTGAACTTGAAACACAGTTAATTATCGCGAATAATCTAGACTTTATTAATGAATTGACCTGCAATAAATTATCAGAGGAGTTGGCTAATATTGGTCGAATGCTTCAAGGCCTTATTCGGAGTCTAGACAAAGCTGAGGAAGTCCAAATTCCCTATCATTTATCCGACCCAACTAGTCACTAGTCACTAGTCACTAGTTACTAGAAATGCATTTTGTGATGATCATATACCTGGTTATCCCGGAAATAACGGATTTTCTCAGCTATAATAATAAAAATTTTCAAGTCATTCCTTGCAAGCCATTCCATGGCCTCCGGCTGGTTATGACAGGCATCTGATAAAACAGCGAGGAAAAAATAGCGGTTATTATTTAGCCATTGGTAGGCAACAATATTGTCATCTATGGCACTGTCGAGTGCCGCATATTGAGGATAGCCATTCTTAATCAGCCAGTTATAGGCATCTTCACTTCCCCTTACAGCTTTTGATAAAGCAGCCAATTCAGGATACCCGTTTGATAACAACCATTGAAAAATCTCATCGTTGCCACTTAAGGTTTCACTGAAGGCAAGAAGAATTTTAATGGGATAGTGAAGCATTATCTTTTTATTTTATCAATTTCCGCTACCAGTTTTCTGTCTTTTTCAGTAATGGTGTTTCCCGAATCATGTGTTGTAGTTGTAATCTGGACCTTGTTATATTCTATTGTAATTGACGGGTGGTGGTTAAGCTTTTCAGCTATGATTGCAACGCGGGTACAAAAGGCAAAAGCCTCACTAAAGTCAGCAAATTCAAATGATTTTGCTAATTCCTTACCACCTTCGGTACGTTCAAGTTCATGCCACATTGTTTAGCGATTTATCTAGAGAAAAAACATGAAAAAATTGTAAAAGGTTCAGTTTACTGATATACTTCTACTTCAATGTTAAGTGCCCTCACTTTTGAAGCAATCGCTTCCATTTCATCTGCAGTAATTTTAATCAGTCCGTCTTCAGGTGTTGCCCTTGAAATAGAATACAACATTACCAGCGAAGGATTGACATTTTTCAGATGTTCAAGCCACAAACCAACTTCCTCTTCTGTCGTATTATCAACCTGTACGCCTTTGCATAACCCCCTGATAAACAGAGTTTGTATAATTACTTTCCCATTAAACCGCTTCAACTCATCAACGATTGATTGAAGAGTAATTGGTGAAAGGGGACGGTTGATTGCCCTGTACATTGTTTCACTTCCCGCATCAAGTTTAAGTACATTGTTGTCAATCTTTAACAGGGCTTCACGTACTGAATCCTTATGTAGCCGGGTAGCATTCGACAATACAGTTATCCTGGCTTCAGGGAAATAAATATCCCTTAAAGCAATGGTTTTATCAATAATTTCTCCAAAGCCGGGATGCATGGTTGGTTCACCATTTCCTGCAAAAGTGATATTATCGGGCTTCAGATTTTTCGAATGGAGTTCTACGAACCTGTTTTCGAGGGCTTCCAGTATTGAATTGGTTGAGTATAATTTAGCACGCTCATCCTGATCAAAATCGGTAAGACCACATTCGCAATAGATACAATTGAATGAGCAGTATTTCATAGTATCGGGCAACAGGTTAATGCCGAGCGAAACACCAAAACGGCGACTGCTCACCGGCCCGAAAACGATTTCATTGAATAGAAATGACATTGTATTATTTTTTGCAAAAGTACTAATTAATAGGGCCAAATTAGCGGTTTTATAAGCACCCGGTTATGTTATGCATGTTCTTATATCGGAATAATTGATAACTTTGGAAACCAATAAACTGCAATGACTTCGCTAAAAGAAATACAGGCCCCTGTTGAAGAACACATTAAGGAGTTTGAAGTCAGGTTCAGGAAGGCAATGAAAAGCTCGGTACCGCTTTTAGATACCATCACTGCTTACCTCGTGAAGAGAAAAGGAAAGCAAATGAGGCCAATGTTTGTCTTCCTTACAGCACAAACCTGCGGACAAATTAACGATACTACATACAGGGCGGCTTCACTCATAGAATTATTACATACGGCTACCCTTATTCATGATGATGTGGTGGACGACTCCAATAAAAGAAGAGGCTTCTTTTCACTTAATGCCTTATGGCAGAACAAAATCGCTGTTTTAATCGGCGACTACCTGCTTTCAAAGGGTCTGTTGCTGTCACTTGAACATGATGATTTCAATCTGTTGAAAATTGTTTCAGAAGCAACCCGTGAAATGAGTGAAGGTGAATTGCTTCAGATTGAGAAAGCACGCCGGCTTGATATTAGTGAAGAAGTGTATTTTGAGATTATCAGAAAAAAAACCGCTTCGTTGATTGCATCATGTTGTGCTGCCGGAGCGGCAAGTGCTGGCAGCTCACCAGAATTGGTAAAGAAAATGCACCTGTTTGGTGAATATACCGGAATTGCTTTTCAGATTAAAGATGACCTGTTCGATTACAATAAAACACTTGAAACCGGCAAACCTTCGGGTATTGACATCAAGGAAAAGAAGATGACACTGCCATTGATCTATACTCTGAACAATTCAGGATTTCTTGAAAAAAGGCACATTATCAATATCGTAAAGAATCATAACCAGGATAAAGAAAAGGTGCTTGCCCTCATGCAAAAAGTGAATGAAAGCGGAGGTATCGCTTACGCAGAAGCAAAAATGGTTGAGTATCGCGATAAAGCACTGGCTATGCTTGATGAGTTTCCTGAATCGTGCTCTCTTACTTCACTAAAAGAGTTGGTCCTTTTTACGACTGAAAGAAGGAGCTAATAATCCCTGCCGATCAGATTTTGCCAATCGCAGCACGTTAAATAAACGGTTGCATGATTTCCTGTGACCCCTCTGGTGACCCCAGCGGGGTCGAACAAACGTTGACCCCTCTGGGGTCATTGAAATCCTGAACGTGTTATAGAATATTACGCTTTTCTCAAAGTAAATCCAAAAGTGGTACCAACCCCAAGGGTTGAACGCACATTTATCGTTTCCTCATGGGCCTCAATAATGTGCTTTACAATGGCCAGCCCAAGTCCTGATCCCCCTTTTTCACGTGATCTTGCTTTATCAATCCGGTAAAACCTTTCAAAAATTCTTGGTAGTTCTTCATTCTCAATACCCTGGCCATTGTCAGCAATTTCTATTAGAATACTGTTATCCATATCAAAGAAGCTAATCTTAATCCTTGTGTCTTTTGCTTTACCGTATTTGATGGAATTATCAATCAGGTTGATCAAAACTTCTTTTATCCGCTCTTTATCACCTATTACCATAATTGGTTTTTCGTATGGTTGGGCGAAGTAAATCGTGGCCTTTTTCTTTTTTGACTTCATTTCCAGGAAATCAATGACTTCCCTGCAAAGATTGACAACATCAAATTTTATAAAATTCATCTGCAGTTCACCAGATTCAAGCTGGGATATTTTTTCAAGATCCTCAACAAGGGCAATCATGCGGTTTATACTTTTTTCTGTTTTCTGCAAATAGAGCATGTTAATGGAAGGATCTTCCAGTCCGCCATCCAGTAGTGTAAGAATATATCCCTGAATGTTAAAAATTGGAGTTTTGAGCTCATGTGAAACATTTCCCAAAAACTCACGCCTGTAGCGCTCCATCTTTTTCAGTTCTTCAATCTCTTTTCTCTTGTTTTCAGACCATTCAAGCACTTCACGATTTACACTTTCAATGGAACTCTTTGTAAATACATTATCAGTTCCCTTTGGAAGTTTAGATGTTCTGATGGTCTTGTATATGATCCTGATTTTTTCGCTTATAAACTTTGTAACAGAATATTGAATACTAAAATAAGAAAAGGCAAACAGTAGTAGTGCAAATACAATGTATGCCCAAACGGGTATGTATAAATGGGACGCTAATGAAATAACCAAAATCACCAGCACCGAAAATGCTGCAATCATTATTGCATTGTTTCGTGCTAAGCCTGAGGCATTTGATGTGTTGAATTTCATTCGTTAATTCTCGTATTTATAACCTACTCCTTTTATCGTTTTGATGTTTTCTATACCTATCTTTTCACGTATTCGGCGTACATGAACATCAATAGTCCGGTCGCCGACTACTACATCTGTCCCCCATACATTGGTATATATCTCCTCGCGGGTGAATACCTTGTTTGGCCGTGATGTCAATAAAGCCAGTAGTTCAAATTCCTTGCGCGGAAGCGTTATTTCAACCCCTTGCCTTACAACAAGATATCGCTCTTTATCGATTGAAAGATCATTGAGGGAAACAAGTGAAACCGAATCATCGATTTTTATTCTCCTGAGCAGTGCTTTTACCCGGCTGACGAGTATTTTAGGTTTAATTGGTTTGCTGATATAATCATCAGCCCCTGCATCAAAGCCCGCAAGCTGTGAATATTCTTCAGCCCTTGCCGTCAGAAAGATCACAACAGTATCCTTTTGTCCGGGCATTGCCCTTATTTCCCTGCATGTTTCAATGCCATCCATACCCGGCATCATCACATCAAGGATTACAAGGTGTGGTTTGTGCTTTTTAACCTGCTCAATAGCTTCTCTGCCATTGTTTGCCTTAAAAACTTTGTATCCTTCCTTGCCCAGATTGTAGCTTAAAAATTCAAGCACATCTGCTTCATCGTCAACCAGGAGTATGGTGTATTGATCTTCCATCAGAAATAGTTTTCCACATCAAAGTTAATGTAATAGCACACAGATTGCGCAGATTTAGCAGATGAACGCACTTTCTTTTTAAAAGAAAATCCGAGCAACTCTGCGTTTTCTGTGTCTTCTGTGTGCCATTAAAAGCTTCTGGCATGAAAAGTGCTTCTTTGCACAATGAACAAGCATTGAAATTCGTTTGAAATACTGATATTTACATCCCCATATCCTGACTAACTAATGAATCGCATACTCGCACTTACTATTTTAATATCTCTTTCATTTACAGGCATTAAAGCTCAGGCTCCTGTTGAAAATGTAACACCCGAAACCATCTGCTTAAGTGAAGCAGAAGTAAAACTTGCATCTCTCATTAACGAATACCGTAAAACAAAGAAACTTCCGGCCATACCTTTATCAGCATCCTTATCCTATGTTGCACGACTGCATGTTCAGGATCTGGAAAACAATTTTAAGTCCGGAAGCAGGTGTAACCTCCATAGCTGGTCCGATAAGGGAAATTGGTCATCATGCTGCTATACTGATGACCATAAAAGGGCTGCCTGCATGTGGGACAAGCCCCGTGAACTCACCGGATATAAGGGTGACGGTTATGAAATAGCCTACTTTTCGAACTTCGACTATGCATCTGATGATGAATTCGTTGAAGATGCTTTGAAAGGCTGGAAGTCGAGCCGCGGCCACAATGAAATCATCATCAATGCAGGCAAATGGCTCACTGCCGAGTGGAAAGCCATGGGTGTAGCGGTGTATGGTGATTACACTGTTGTGTGGTTTGGTGAAATTAGTGACCTGGCTGGAAGACCCGGCAAATGTGAGTATTAATGAAATACCTATCTTTATCAGGTTATTTTCTTAATCGCAATCAGTGCACGAGGCAAGTGCCTGATCTATATAGTATCAGATTAAAACTGAACCGCCTGATGAAAAAACTTTTACTTAAGATTTTACCTCTAACATTTTGCGTATTAAGTATATCAAGTGCCTCCGGACAAAGCTTCAAAGGCGGTGTGCAGGGAGGACTGGTCGGAAGCCAGGTTGCCGGTGACCTTTTTAGCGGATATAACAAAGCCGGTTTAAGTGCTGGTGGTTGGGTGAGTCTCAGGACATCTGTTCACACAGAATTCCAAATGGAACTTTCATACATCCAGAAAGGAAGTCGTGAAAACCCCAATTATGAGAAGGGTAAGTTTGACGAATTCATCATGAGAATTGATTATGTTGAAATGCCAGTTTTATACAGAATGATTTATAGCGACAGGCTAAACTTTGAAACAGGTCTTTCAATGAACTTTCTGATTCATCATTATGAACGAAAAAACGGGATAGAACTGAATGATCCCTTTTCCAGAAGCAACCTATGCTTTATTCTTGGTCTTTCATACAATATCAACGACAAACTAAGGGCCAACTTTCGCACAAACAACTCAATCAACTCTATCCGTACTGAACCCCGTCCAGGCAGTGTTTACCGGTTATTCGGGCACGGGCAGTATAGTGATGCCCTTGTTTTATCGGTTTATTATACTCTTTAAAAAGTAGACAAGCTCAAAGGCTAAAGGCTAAAGATAAGCTCAAAGGCTAGAGGCTAAAGAGTAGATAAGCTCAAAGGCTAAAGGCTAAAGGCTAAAGGCTAAAGTGAAGTAAAAGGGTAAAAGGAAAAAGGAAAAAGTTGATTCGGGCAAGAGTAGACAAGTTTAAAGTTAAAAGGCTAAAGGCTAAAGGTTAACGCTGCAGGGTAACCCAAATTGCTTAACGTGAATGTAGATTATAATCATAGACAAAAAAGGCCGTCCGATGGACAGCCTTTTTTGATTATGTGTTGGTTTGCTTTACTTTGTTACAACGAGTTTAGCGGTGCTGATACTATTATTGCCGGTAACCTTTACAAAATAAACACCGGCAGGGATGCCTTTTGTATCTATTTTGATGCTGGTGCCTGTGGATATAAAAGCAGCAACCTCTTTTCCTGCAACTGAATATATCCTTATCTCTGACTTTCCTTTCGAATCGTCAAGAAGGATAGTAACGTAATCATTGGCAGGGTTGGGATAAAGGGTCATATGATTCATATCCATGTCATTTGTCGAACTGCAGTTATCAACCAGAATGTAACCGGGTTTAGTGGTTGTATAACTGTTGGTGCCATCTGAAACGGTTAGTGTAACATCATATGTTCCTTGCATACGGTAAGAAACTACCGGGTTCTGTTCTGTTGATGTTTCAGGATTACCTCCAGGGAAAGTCCATTCCCATGAAGTTATATTGCCTGCTGAATAATCGGTAAAATCAACCTGGTCCGCTTCACAAACCTGCTGACTGGATGCAATGAAATTAGCCAGTAGCGATCCATTATTGCTGATACCCATAAATTTTATATACTGGTACATCAGGGAATCTTTCGGTGAACTTTGTGAGCCATTGATAGAACCAAATTCACATGAAGCTCCTATAGTCTTATAGGTTCCTCCATTATACGCTATAACAGTATTATAAATAGTTGGTGCATTTGTTAATACAACAAAAGCTGTATCTACAGGGAGTATATGGTCAATGTAATTATTATCACCATAAAATGTGAAGGTCATATTTTCAGTAAAAGTACCCACAACACCATTCAAATAAGTAATATCACCATTACCATCTCCATCACCCAAAATCTTAAACATTGGATGGGCTGCAGTTTGTGGGTTATAAGCCCATGTATCACCACCTTCCATATATACTTTACCATGGTTGATATTCATGAAGTTAGCCAGAGCCTGACCCTGTCCGCTTGATAGTACAACGTTTGTCGGATATGTTCCCAGACAAATAAATAGTGATTGATAAGGTCCAATACCCAGAGGCCAGGTAGTTACATAATCGGCAGTAATTCCAATATTGGTTAATGAAGTTCTGATTGCAGGACCAGAATTATGATTACCATCAAGGTCAATAATAAGTACTGGTATTTGCCCTATAGTGAAAGCAGGAGTACCGGTATTGCTAAATCCTCCATTGGCATTAAAACTAAAGTCAAGTGTAGCCAGATGTCCGGTTGGTGTATTTGGCATTGCTGTGACCATAAAAGAACCTGTTATTGTTTGATAACCATTTATAGTTCCATAATAAACACTGTCAGTATTGATAACTAAATAAGGATCAGATGTGGTAATGAAACCTTCAGCATCTAAAGCAGGAGCTGTTCCGGCATTAATAATATTAAGGTTAACCAATACTGTTTCACCTGCATCAACCCGGCCATTGTTGTTTCCTCCCTGGTCATTTATGCTCATTCCTGAATAATTAAGTGCTACAGAATGTGCCTGAACCGTGAAACTTCCACTCCATGAATTAGTATCGCAAATAGCAGTATAATCGAAGTTGATAATATGTCCTTCCGGAACTTCAGGTGAAACACTGAAGCCAAATCCATCAGGTATGCTTACTACCTGCCCTGCAGGAATCAATGGATATAGTTCGGTTGAGTCATTTTTTATGATATAAGGATCGGTGCTTTGAATCTGAACCTGCACATTTACGGCATCTTCAGTGCCCGCATTATTCATTCCTAGAGCAAGGGTGACGGTTTCGCCAAAATCAAGTTGCTGGTTATTATTAGCCGAGGCGTCATTGATCACATTGTTATCATAAACTACATAAGGGCCATTTAATGGTACTATTTCAACTTCCGAAATATTAGGAAGGTAGTTGAATGCAGTAACCGCAAGTGTCATTACACCAACCTGCGTAAGGGTTGGAACATTAATAACCGCAGTTCCACCACTAACAGTTGCAGTTCCAAGAATTTCACCATTCATCGTCAGGCAGGCAATGGCATCATTGACATTGCAGTTAATGATATACTGGTTTGATCCAATAAATGCTACGCCACTATGTGTAACCGGAAGTGATTGTGGCATGGCAGTTCGTACCATAATAGAAGGGTCTCCGAAAATAAGCCATGTATCAGTCATTTCATCTCCACCGCTGCCATAGGTATCATTCATTTTAAGAAGTCCGTTAACAGCAACACCGCCAAAAGTCCTCTTGATATTGTCACTATAGCTTTCTACCAAAATATCGTCCATTTCATCCTGCCCTTCCATTGGAGGATTCCATGACTGGTTAATTGTTGACATCAGGGTTGCTACAGCCCCAGTAGGACCATTTGCATTTGACGCTCTCAGCCAAGCTTCAGCAAAGCAGGTTTGATTAAGGAAATTACCGTTTACACAGGCAACCGAGAAAATGAACGGCCACATATTATTATTAGTAAGTGCATTCACATCAGAGTTTGAGAAACCTGTAGTTCCCCATGAAATATCACTACCATGGCCCACATAATTGACAATGCTTCTTCCTGCATTCAACTCAGTGGCTACTGTAGCCGGCGAAGGATTACCCGGCAAATCTTCCCCGCCTTGTGATCCATCATATAATTCAGCAACCGTTGTATATGTAAAACCAAGAAGATCAGTCCTTATATTACGCATATGCTGGTAATCGTATTCATTATCATCACCGGGTCCCTGGTCAGAGCCAATGCCTACTCCTTTTGAGAACCAGTCGGTGCTGGCAACAGGTTCCTGTTCATAAGTAACAGATCTCGACACCTGCGTTACAACATGAGCATTTGTTTCTGCTGAAAACCTGCCAACGAAAATATCCGGATAATGGTCATCACCAACAAGATATCCATATGCATGGTCTGATGGTCCGCCTAAGCCAGAACCTGAAGTTACTGTTGGAACCTGTGCATTGTCGCCAACCAGGAGAAGGTATGTTAATCCATTTGTTGCATAATAATTGGCAACATAATTCTTTATTGCAGTTGAATTAGCTCCTATGGTAGCAACATCAACCATTTCAACAGGAACACCAATCGTTGTCTTCCAGTCTATGAAGTCTTGCATATCAGGCATAAAAGCACCGTAACAGATAACTAGCATATTTCCACCTTCTTCAAGTGGCGTATACCTTGAACCTGTTGCCGAAGCATTCAAAAAGTGCCTGTCATAAACAGGCCTGAAGTCCCTTGTAATACTGTTGGTTGTTGAAGTTCTGTTATATACATTGATATCTGACAACCCATGTTCTCTAACTTCCACGGTCATTTCATAGTAAACCCTCAGCACTTTAGTGACAGGGTTGTAGGCAAAAGGATTAACAACAACTGTTTGTCCCCTGTAATCCCTTAAAATATAAGGATTGCGTAACCAGGCCTGTTCAACAGGGAAAAACTCATTGCGTTCATATGCCGCACTGTAAGTAAAAGGCACTTTCGAAGGATCAATGTCACGGGTAAAATTACCTTTTGAAGGGGCAATTTCCATATCCGGGAAATCCCGGTACTCGGATGAAACAACAACCACTTCCATATTTGACTTATCAGGTATGATAAGTGAGGTTGTAACCTTTGGCAGATCGGGCATTCCTTTTTCAAGGATAGGTGTAGCTTCTTCAACACTTACCGTGTAAGCTTCACCGCGTGGTGTTGTCACAGGGTTTAAATTGAACCCCTTTAGCTCGACTGAAAAAGTGGAAGTATTAACATTGCTTCCAATCAATTGAACGCTGACAGGCTGTGGTTTGTCGACACTTATAGGTACCCAGTTATTTTGGGCAAAAAGAAAGCCGATGCAGAATGTCAGAAGAATTGTGAGTAAAGATTTCCTCATTTTCATTGTTTTAGGATATGAAATAGACCTGAAGTTTGCACAAAACTAACAACAAAAACATTCATTCGCCAACATTAAGGCAAAAAATATACTACGAAAAGTTTAATGGGAAAAATGAGAGCTATAGGTCAATATCACTTCATTGTTAACCTTATCTGGAAAAATAACAGAAGTTTCCGTGAAGTTCAGACATCATTAACATGAGTTCAATTTTAGTCACGGCATTACAGATAACCCATACTCATCTTAGCCATATCTTTATGCATTCAAAATACAATATTATCTTTTCCTAAAATTAAAATTAACGATGGGAAAACCCTTTAATCTTCTGTTATTTAAAGCTTTATTCCAGATTCCGAATTGAATCCCATGCAGTTCTGTTGTTTCATTGGAAATTCCTATAACTACTCCATTCTGCTTTTCAATCATATTAATTCCACCAACAGCCAGTCCGTTTAATTCTTTACAAAAAGCACCACCGATTATTCCTAAGATAACTCCATTAATTTCCTCAGATATAACTGAAGAACTTATTCTGGTACCAATTAAACCGGAAAAAAATAATCCATTCATTCTTTTTCCGGAACATCCAAGCAGTCCAATACCAATCCCATTTATCAGATGTGAATATGCACCGGTTGCCAAAGTTATACCATTGCTTACCGAATCATCTAACCCCCAAACAGCTATGTTTATACCATTTACTTTTTCAGAAGATGATTGAATAGAGAACTTTAATCCATTGGATTGGCTGGCTTCTGAATAAATAGAAAAATTAGAGCCATTAATAGTATTAACATTCCTGTCAATCACATTCATCCTCATCCCATTACAATTGACGGAATTACCAATGCAAATTCCGCAATCATTGCATCCAATTGATAAATGATTATTCTGGCCGGTTAGGTTGGTAAAATGTAATATCAGACATAACAGGACTAAAAGGCTTTTATTCATTTCAATAATTTAGTATACCAAGTATATGGTACTGTCCACAAATTTTATCTCTTAAATTTAAAGGTTTAAACTTCATACTTTGACTCCTTTCGTAAAGAAAGTAATCAATTCCTTGAATACAAAACCCAAGCAGGGCATGACTAAATTCATGCTGAGAAATTTAAACAAAGATAAATTTATTTTATACCCAATAAAAATGAACCACACCAATAAAACGCGCCTTTATTAGTGTCTTATTGGTGTGGTGAGATAGTTAATTCTTCTAAAAATGAAGAAGGACCTTATAATACTTCAAAGCTTACTTAATCAATACCACTTTACGTAATACTTCAGAATCATTAGCTGATAATTTAATGAAATACACCCCGGGTTTCAGATTTGATGGATGAAACTGAAGGTTATAATTGCCTGCATTTGAAGATACATTATTATACAGTTCATTGATTTCCTGACCGACTAGATTGACCAGACTAATCTTTACGGAAGTTGAATTTGAAAGGCTGAATTCTACATTCAAAATATTACTGAATGGATTAGGATATACATTGAATTGTGATCCTGTAGTTATAACCGGAACACTTACAACTTCAACATATATCTCATTCGAAGCCACTGATTCACAGCCACCCGGAATTCTAATTGTGGCATAATAATTATCAGATACTGTAGGCTCGAATGATTGTCCGTTAGCGCCTTCAATTAAACCATTACTGTTATACCACTGGTTGCCTTCTGCAATACTCGAAATGAGAACTTCACCCTGTAATGAAATTTGGGGGGCCTCAGGCAGTGGGCTGATATTCACAAGTATAGATTTCTGTGCTGATGAAAACCCTGAATAAGCAGTAACAGTAAAATTAGTTGGTTCAATAAGGTTAGCAACCGGATTATAAATTGAATCATTGGATATAAGTTCAGCCGGCGCCCATTCATAAACTACATTGGCCGGATTATTTGTAACAAAAGCAAAGAGATTAAGGTCCTTTCCTTCACAAGCAGTTGGAGGATAAGAGAATGGGTGAACTGCAAATTCGCTCCCCGGTCCTCCTGCACTTCCTGATGGGAAGATAATATCATCTATATAAGCCGCATCTGATCCGCCTGTGGTGTTTACATCCTTTGAATAAGTCCATTTGAAAGTATGTGTACCCGGTGTTACTGCATAAGTTACATTTGACCAGTCAGCTTCACCTGACCATGATCCTTTTTCAGTATCATCAATATAAAATTTCAGGAAATCATAACCACTTTCAGAGGAAACCTTGCGGGCAAAAGTGATATTATCGTTAGTACTTACATCCATATCAATAGATAGAGAAGTACTTGCATTATCAGCAATTAGTCCTGACCTGGCAGCATAACTCCCTGAATTGAATACAAGCGGATTAATTGTCCAGGGTTGAGCACTTGTGTTTTGCCAATTGTATGCACTGAAGTCTCCTGTTTCAAAGTCTTCAATAATAAGTCCTGCCGGCAATACATAATTTCTTGCTACGTAATATGGTGCAGCATTTGAGCTCACAAAAAAGTTGAGTAAAGTGCCAACAGGGGTTGTATCTGCAACACTGACTTCATAGAATGCGGTTGCAGTTGAACCACTGGCAATATTACCTGTAAAATAGCCACTTTCAGTTATATTGACTGATTGGCTGTCACTAAACAAGTATGTCATAGCATCAGATGTGCCGCTATGGCCGGTATTTGAAACAGGCACCTGAATAATTACAGTTTCACCTGCATCAAGCCTTCCATTAGGATTTAGTGTTTGAGAATCATCTATTAACACTGAATTGGCGTTTAAGACAGGAGCATTTAATTTTATATTGAAAGTTGAGACCCATGTATCACTGCCATTTGTAACAGTTAGTGTGAAAGGGGCCGTTACCTGATCAGGAAGATAATCAAGTGCACCGATTTCAAATGCCAATGTTTTGTTTACAGTTGACTGTGAAGGAATACTCCCCCAGTTTTCAGTTGCATTTTTTATAGTTACATATGGGCTTGTGGTTGAAAGCACTGAAGTAACATTCTGTGCATCAGTATTTCCAACATTCTTAAGGGTCATATTAAAACCGAATGTTTCATTATAATCAACCTGCAGGTTATTATTACCTGCTTCATCATTTACTGCCTGAGTTTGCATTAAAACGTACGGACCATCGGGTGATGCAACCACAACTGTTCCTATAACAGGTTGTTTATTTTGTGCTGTAACAACAATATCAGCATTTCCCGGAACAGTAATAGGATTGAGTGAAACAACTGCAACACCGTTTTCATCGGCAAGGGCGGCACCATAAAGTACTCCGTCCTTTGAAATAGCAACATAAGCATACGGACAGGCATTAACTGTGAAATCTGCTGCAGACAGAGGCATTAAACCATCATAAGTTACAGTCATAGCGGGAGGTACTGCCATATAGGCCATCAGGGAAGGGTCGCCCATCAGACAATAGATTTCCCAATAGTATTCAGTACTTGAAGGAGAGCCTTCCATAACAGCCATGTTTCCGGCAAAAATGATCTGATCCATGGTGGTATACCAGTCTTCAAAAGGTTCCCCGTGATCGTGGAAACTTCGGTCATAGCTTCCAAGGGTTGTCCCTTCATAGGTAGGGTTAGGAGTAACTTGCCCAACGCCTACGCCAAAATAAAAATCTTCATCCCAGTAAGTACTGTTGGAGCCGCCAATATAACCAACTGCTCCTTTATGTGATGCCCGAAGTAATTCTTCGCCGAAACAGCTGGTATTATATGTGCTTGTAAGGCAACAATTGCCTATCATCAGCGGATATTTGCCATCATTTTGAAGGCCGGGAATATCAGATATTGAGAAAGTAGGGTCAGCCCAGCCGCTTGAACTGCCATGTGCCGTATAATTGGCGAAACCAACACCGTCACTTACATTCTGGATGATGAGTGGGTCTGAACTTCCCGATTCAGGATAAAGATATGTATGGCTTAAAAACCCATGTGCCGCGTTAAAATAATATGTTGTACCATAATTGATTTGTCCGTTACCATGGGTCGGCCCAAATGTTGGGTCCATACCGGCAATCATAACGCATTCACCAAGGAAAGAAGGATCAGGGAACTGATACTGCTCATACATGAGGGTTTTATCAATCTGTGGCTGAAGCTGATCAATACTGGTAGCAGAAAAACGGCCATAGTACATTTCGGGCATGTAATCATTGGTGTATTCACAATAATAAAGATCAGTTACATGTCCGCCCTGACTGAATGCAGGAATTTGGGCTACATCGCCCACAAATAGTATAAAAGAAGGTGAAGGATCTTCAGGGGTTCCTGCTTCATATAAGTTTTGCAGATAGTTTTTAATGCTTGAAGTGGTATTGCCAACTGCAGGGTTATTGGTGTATGCTTCAACAACGGTAAATCCTTTTTTGATCTTCCACTGTATGAAAGGTTGAAGTGTTTCCTGGAACATTGGGTCAGATACGATAACCATTTTCACAGGATATTGGGTAATATATTCCCTTGAGTCAAGAACAGGCAATTGGTTGGCAAACATAGTGCCCAGTTTGTGGAAATAAGGTGAGTTTGTTTTCTCAGTCAAATCGCGTGTAGCTTTCCAGTCACCACCATTAAAACTGACTTTAACCACTACATCCTCATAAACCCTTAACATTCCGGTAACCGGATTATATTGAACAGGAGAAATATCAACCCTGGCAACCCGGTTATTCCGCATAAAGCCCAGTATTTCAGCACTTGCGATTTCTCCTCCGAAAAAATGGTCAGTTGTATAAGCCTTCCTGTCAATTACAAAAGGCAATTTGCCGGTATTATTTTTTGCAACCGGTGGTTGAGTTGGGAATAGCTTATTGGTGATTCCAAGTGATTCAAGGCTGTATTCTTTAACCTTTGCTGAAATAATCTTAACATCAAGTTCAGCACCTGCCGGAATTGAAATAAGCTTCCTTATCACTGGGAGCTTTGGCAAACCGCGTTCTTCAGTATAAGCATACTTTTCAGCCCCAATTTCAGTGAATGTACCTTCATCAGTTACAACCTCAAAACTGTTAAACTGACTGAAAGTATTATGGATAGTAATGCCTGAAAATGAATTTTCAGTAACAATGAAATCAGCCGGGTTATTGTTTAACACCACCTGGGCACCTAACTGAGACACCTGCAGTATAAAAAATAAGACTAATAAAAGGCTGCTAATCAAGGAGGGTAAAGATTTTTTCATAATTGTGATTTTGAAAGAACAGATCTGAAGTCTCCAACAAAACTAACAACAAAAAATGTCTTTAACCAACATTGAGGCAAAAAATATAATACGAAAAGTTTAATGGGATATTGAGTTATGCCAGTTATTATCTCTTTTAACAATTTCACTTGTTTTTTCAATCAGACCTGACTTTCAAGATCGTTAAGAAATATTATAATGCCCAAAGGTTATGACCAAAAGTTATTATAATGACCATAAGTTATAACTATTGGGCATTTGGGGGTTTTAAGATATCAGAACGAATAAAGCAAAATGCTTATTATGACACATTTGCAAAAGTATATTTCTGGAGAACCAAGCAACAACAGAAAGTTGACTTTGTGGAAGAAAAAAGTGGACAAATAACAGGGTATGAGTTCAAATGGAATGCACGTAACAGTAAGCTTCCTGAATTAACTGTTTTTTTTCAACTGTACATGACTAAAAGGCATAATTCCTTCCCTTGTTTCCAAATAGTATCTTCCTTTATTATAGTAGATAATATGCAGCTCACTTAAAAATAAGGCTGGTTTATCAGCAGTTTTAAATAAAGTATCACTGTATAATAAACGGGGAGCATATCTTGGTCTGGCGTAACAATTAATGATTGCTGTATCTGATTGAATGCTCACATTAAAGAATGATTGACCGGGGGCGATGAAATTCCTCTTGTCAGCATATTCACCATCGCCAATGGTAATTTCCTGCATTTGCGCGTCTGACCATTGATTAGGATTTTCTTCAGGTTTAAGCGGAATTACGACAGCATTTTTTTCATTCGTTCCTCTATTAGCTATGAAGAGCTTATTCTTTCTTTTAAATAATACGGTCTTCTTTCCCAGGATTGAAGTACTTTGAAGAGATGATAAGTTAATGGTATCAAATATCCTGAAAAGAGGGGTCTCATCCATATAGATTATGTCAGCATATGCTTTACTACCTTGTATTTTGACATATGCCTTATATGACCCATTATGACCGGAATACTCTTCGTCTTGAAGATCCTCTCTAAGGTTAAAGGGATATCCTTTTTTAACCCGTTCATCGCAATTGGTCCAATTTTCTTTTTTTAACCAACTATCAGGCCCGGGAATATTATCAGACCTCATAAATCTGCCAGAAGTATCTCTTCTAACAGCAACTGAACTATAGAACATCTGCGTATTTGATATTTCATGACCCAGTTTGGTAGTATAAATCCTTTTTAATGTATAAGGAGTGACAATTTTATACCAATACTCTTCTAAAAGCCTGGGTGCTGCTCCATAAGTTATGTTCATGTATTGTGCAATTACAGTGTCATTCTTAACGCTGTATATACCACAATAAGGAAAATAATCTGGGAAAATAACATTATCTAAATATGTACCATCAGGATAAAAGATAATGTTAAGATCGAAGGTGTCCTTATCATTAATGTGCTTAAATTGGTAGTAACCATCAAACCTTAAGCTCGATTCATTACCTAAAGTACCACTCCCATAACAATTAGTAAAGTCCTTCTGGAACCTTTTAGCAACAGGAAGCTGGCCACAGGAGGTGATAAGTATAGTTAAAAGTCCGATGAGTGTTCTACGCATCTCTGTGTGCAACTCAGATAGTTTTAGGATTGTTCGAATCATTGAGTATCTGCCGTCCCTGCCGTCCCTTCTATCAGTTAATTTCTAACGCCGCTTTCTGGCAAAAATAATCAAATACTATTTCAACCAAAAATTCACAAATAAAAATCTTTCTAATAATTGCAAGAACCCAAAAAATACCATAGCTTTGCTGAAGTTTTATGAAACGTAGGTGAAAAAGAGGATATATGGTGGAGAAAAATAGATTAAAACTACATAAAACCTAGAGATGACCTAGTTTTAACCTAGCTTTGACCTAGAGATGAGGTAGAGTTGATCAAAATTTAACATACTCCCTTCTAAAGAATGCTTATTAAACTAACAACTTAATTAAAAACAATCATGGGAATCGAAATTGGAACCGGTGTATCGGGAAGAGTTGGTAATGTTATTTATTATGTAAGAAAAGGTAAAAAATGCATGAGGATAAGACCGGCTTATGTTTTTAACCCTAAAACTGTTGGGCAGACAAATCACCGCAACAAGTTGAAACTCGCCAGCAGGTTTATTAAAGCGCTTGATAAGTTCATCAGAATTGGCTACCAGTCTGCAACGGTTGATAATGCAGGAAATGAAGCCCGCCAACATCTTATGAAGGAATGCTTTGTCATAACCGATCAGGGCCCGGTGCTCGATTTCAGCAGTGTAATCATTGCCCGCGGTGAAATCCCCGTACCTGAAGAATGCACCATTACTGTTGACGGTAACATGGGTCATATCACATGGAAACCGGGCACAGGCGACCGTTGGACAGATGTGAAAGTGATGGTTGCCATGTTTATTGATGAAGGTAAAGAGGGCAATTCTCAAATGCTCAGCAATGTAGCCTACCAGAAAGATGGCGCCTGCACAGTGCCTATACCAATCCACACCGAACCCCTGCACATCTGGATGTTCTTTTCAAACCCCGATTATTGTCCTAATGAAGATAGGAGGAAGGTTAGTGGATCGGTTTATTTGGGCGTTTTATAAGGCTAAAGGCTAAAGGCTAAAGGCTAAAGGCTAAAGGCTAAAGGCTAAAGGGAAAATATTTTTATACCTTTGTGTTACTATCACAAAGTTAATAACTATGGCACTTGATTTACCTGAGCGACTACTTAAATTTTCTATTTCTTCTATTCTTTTTATTAGAACACTTCCGAATACTGATGATTTATTAATCATTAAGAAGCAACTTATTAAATCTTCAACTTCTGCTGGAGCAAATTACGAAGAAGCTCAAGCAGCCTCTTCAAAGGCTGATTTTACAAACAAGGCAAGAATTGCCTTAAAAGAAATGCGCGAAACAAATTACTGGCTCAAAGTAATCAATGGCATTCTGTTTTCTGATGAGCAAAGAAACAATTGCAAACAACTAATTAGTGAATCTACTGAACTCAAAAACATCCTTGGTGCTATCTGTAAAAAAACTGAAAGAAAAAAGGACATAAGTTAAGCTCGAATAAACTAACAATGACTTGTTATCAGTGAATGGTGAGTGTTCAGAGGTGAACTGTGAATATGCCAAAGGCTACCACTAAACCCACTTTAGCCTTTAGCCTTTAGCCTTTAGCCTTTGAGCTTGTCTTGCCTTTGAGCTTTTCATATATCCCTCTCTATATTCCCCTTAAATTTCCTAATCCCGGCAACCGGGATAATGGTTGCAATCAACCCAATCGCTCCAACCATCAGGAAAACATTCAAAAAATCCATGAAATACATCTTCACGGGGTAGGCATCAATGAGGAAGGAGCCTCCTTCGGCGTTGATTTTTACAAGGCCGAATTGTTGCTGGAGGATGCAGATTAACGCCCCTAGAAACATTCCTACAACGGCGCCTGTGAGCATTACAAGGGTACCTTCTGAAATGAAGATCTTTTGTATAAGCCGGTGATTGGCGCCGAGGGAGTATAGGATGTTGATGTCTTTGCGCTTATCGAGGATGAGCATGGAGAGTGAGCCAATCATGTTGAAGGCAGCTATGAACAGGATGAATGAGAGTATGAGGAAGATGGCAAACTTCTCTGTTTTCATTACTTTGTACAAGGTATCCTGCTGCTCAAAACGGTTTTTCACCACATACTTGTTTCCTAATAAGGCCTTTATTTTCTCCTGGGCTGTGTATACATCAGAGCCTTCCTTCAGGGCGATTTCCACGGAAGTGAGCTCATCAGGGTATTCAAACAGTTCGCGCGCAAACGACAGGGGTACGATCATGTATTTTGTATCGAAATCCTGCTGCACAGAGAAGACTCCTGCCGGTCTGATGTCGAGGCGATTAAAGGCGTTCTCTGGGTTCGACAGGTTGGAGGCGGTGCGATTGGCAGCATACACTTCAATCAGGTCATCAAAGCTGTTTAGGTTGATGCCCAGGTAATAAGCAATGCCTTGCCCGGGAATCGCCAGAGGCTGATCTTTGAAAGTGAGCATCAAACTTCCGTCGATCATCATGCTGTCGAGTCCGGTCCATGTTTCATAATTCTCATCTACCCCTTTTACGGTTGCAAGAAATTGGTTGGATCCGTACTTGAGAAGTGCTTTTTCTTCAATTACTCCGGTTGCAGCATATACTCCTTCTGTCTTTTTGATCTCATCCCAGGGGAAAGCTGTTGAATTGAAGGTTTTGCCGGTTGCAGGGGTGACTTTAAGCGGAGGGTCAAATGAGTTGAAAAGTGAAACTACCAATTCTTCGAAACCATTGAAAACTGACAATACCACAATAAGCGCCATGGTACCAATAGTTACGCCGGCAACCGAGATGCCTGAAATGATATTAATCACGTTATGTGATTTCTTCGATTTCAGGTAACGCCATGCTATATGAAATGGGAGATTCAAAATTTATGATAGATTATGATGATTAAGATGGTATTGCAAATTTAATTCATTTAGATGCAGTGAACCGCGTAAAGGGGAACCGATTTTATGTTATTCTCAAAGCCAAAGTTCTTTTTTGAAATGCGGATTGAATAAGGTGATTTATACTTTGAAACAAATATCCCGAGGCTCCGGGATCTTGTTCTTAGACCTTTTTTAACTTCGACCGGTATAACGCCTTCTGATACTTGAAGAACATAATCTATTTCTGCCTTCCCATCACTTTGCCAGTAAAAAAGATCATAGCCTTTCGTGGTAAACACTTGTGCGACATAATTTTCAGTCATGGCTCCAAGGAAAGTGTTTTCTGTTTCAATAGGCATCATTATCGTTTGCAATGGAATCTTTGATCTAAGGGTAAGAATTCCAATATCAGCCATATACAATTTGAAGTTAATAAGATCTGCATAAGCGTTGATTGGAATAAAACCATGTTCCAGTCGTTGGCATTTAAGTCCAATCCCGGCAAGTATAATCCATTCAATGGCTTCTCCAAAAATAGTGGCAGTACCCCCTCTCTGAACTACTTTGTACTGAAATTTAGCATTTTCCTTTGCCAGTTGTGAAGGAATTGAATTGTAGCATGCTCTTATTTTAACACTTGTTGATGAATCGGCATATTTTGCCATATCGGCAATGTATTCATTAAAAATGTTGTTTTGAATAGTCTGTACCCTAACAAAGCTTTCTGATTCAATAAAAGATACAACTGCTGCTGGCATACCGCCGATAATGAAGTACTTATTGTACATTTCAAGAGCAACATCATGTAAAGCTTCCGGAAAAGCTTTATTACTTATGTAATGCAGCCGAATATCATCAGCAAGTTTTCCCATATTCATAGCCCATAAAAACTCCTCAAAATCCAGTGGATACATATTAAGTTCATCTACTTTTCCAACGGGAAATGAGTATTTCTCTCTGTTAATAGCCACACCAAGCAAAGAACCGGCGGCAATCACATGGTATTCAGGTGTTTGTTCGAAAAAGTATTTTAAGGAGGTCAATGCTCTTTCACAAACTTGAATTTCGTCGAAGAATAGCAGGGATTTACCGGGTTTTATTTCGACAAGCTTAACAGCTTCAATATATTGGATGATTTTTTTTGGTGAAAGCTCTGTTTCGATGAATTGACATAAGTTGGATTCAATTTCCATATTCATGTACACAACATTCTCGTATTGATCTTTACCAAATTCCTCAATACTATATGTTTTACCAACTTGACGGGCGCCGTTAATTATTAATGGCTTTCTTTTAGGACTATTTTTCCATTCATTCAAAGATTGAGTCACTTTTCTTTTCATAATATGGCTTTTCTAAAAGAACAAATATACCATTAAGTTCGAAAAAATCAAAAAATTCTGACTTTTTCGAACTTAACGATCAGAATAAGGTCAATGAATGGTTACAGTCAAAGTCGTTCTGTGGGGAAAATGGTATTAGAGATGGGTTATAACCCTGCTAACTTTTTATGATTTCAGCAACTTATCAATATTCTCAATATAATCGAGTGAATCATCAATAAAGAAGTCTAGATCGGGAATAACCCGTAGTTGACCTTTAACCCTTAAACCCAGGTTGTGCCTGATATCTTTCTTATGTTCTTTGATGGTCTTAAATGCAGTTGCCCTGTCCAACGGGCCAAAGAGGCTTAGGTAAGCTTTGGCAATCGACATATCGGGCGACACATTGACTTTGGTAACGGTAATTAAATAACCTCCAAGCTTGTCGCTGCCAAAAATCCTGAGTATTTCGCCAAGATCCTTTTGAATGAGCCTGGCTATCTTTTGCTGACGTTTTGATTCCATAATGCAAAGTTAAGCATTTATTTATCATGCCACAGCCTGTAGTAGCTGATAGGTATTTTGCAGATGATGAAGGTTAGGTGGATTTTGAATCTAAGCGAGATAAAGCTCTTGCTGAAAAAATCTGAATTTGAATTTTAATCATTTAACTTTGTACATGAATATCCCTCGAATATTTTAATTCAAAAATGAATAAATATGGTTGAACCTGACATCAGATGGAAACAGCGGTTCTCGAACTTTGTCAAGGCACTGGATAAACTCACACAGGCAGTTGAGTATATAGAACTCAATCTGAATGATGCGGATGATTCTGATGACAATGATGAACTTCAAGATGTATTGGACGAAATTGTTAAGGAGGGTTTAATTCAACGCTTTGAATATACGCATGAACTGGCATGGAATGTAATGAGGGACTATGCTGTTTATCAGGGCAATAACACCATTGGAGGTAGTCGGGATGCAGTAAGGGAAGCTCTTCAATTACATCTAATACCAGATGGTGAAGTTTGGATGGAGATGATTGGAAGCTGGAATAAGACTTCACATACATACAATGAAGAAACCGCCGATGAGATTTATTATAAGATTGTAAATGAGTATTATGCTGCCATGATCGATTTTCGAGATATTATGGAATCTAAACGATCAGGTGTTTAAGCTAGTCTTCGGGCATGGAAAATTCAGGGCTAACCGCTGTAATGTTGGATAAGATAAAGGCTGTGTTTATAAAATATAGTCAGGTTGATTCTGTTATAATATATGGATCAAGAGCGATGGGCAATTATAAACCCTACTCTGACATCGATCTAACCTTAATAGGCACTGGCATTAATCTGAGTTTGTTAACCAAAATAGAGTTTGACCTTGATGATTTATTGCTCCCCTATAAATTTGACATTTCAATTTTTAATAAAAATAACCAATCCTGACCTGATAATTCATATTCAACAGCAGGGTAAAGAAATTTATAAGAAGAGTGAATCATAGTTGAATAATGATCAACAACGTCATTATATATTATTTCTCAGGGACCGGGAATTCGAAAAATGTAGCTTCATGGCTTCATGAATCGGCCACACAGATGGGTATTAATTGCCAGCTACTGAATATTGCCGCTATGGAAAGGCGGATTGAAAATAATCCGGCTAATGCATTGATTATCATTGTCTCACCGGTGCATGGATTTAATTATCCACCTCTTGTACTCAATTTTATTGCGCGATTTCCAAAAGGGCATAACAGGGTATTTTTAATGTGTACCCGTGCAGGTATGCTTATTGGCAAATACAATCTTCCGGGTTTGAGTGGTATGACTTTCTACCTGTCATCCCTGATCCTTACACTGAAAGGATATAAGATCTCAGGTATGATCCCGGTTGATCTTCCATCTAATTGGGTATCAATTCATCCGGGATTAAACCGGCCTACAGTTGACTATCTTTATCGGAGAAATCACAAGAAGATCATTGCAATTGCCCAAAGTATTTTTTCAGGAAAGGGTGTGTGGACCGGCTTGCGCGACATTATTCAGGACGTTTTAGTAATGCCTGTTTCGCTCGGCTATTATTTTATCGGCAGGTTTCTTTTTTCCAAAAGTTTTTATGCTTCACGCGAATGCAATGATTGCGATTTGTGCCTTCAGGCTTGTCCGGCAAAAGCTATTATAAAGATTGATAATCGTCCTTTTTGGACTTTCCGTTGTGAGAGCTGCATGAAGTGCATTGCCAATTGTCCGAAAAAGGCAATTGAAACTGCCCATGGCTTTATCATAGGCTATTTGTTTCTGGCATCGATGCTCACGGGGCTTATGTTCTACTATTTTGAACGTTATGTATTTCAGATTGAAAGTGGATTTTTGAAGTGGATTGCCGATTCAGCCCTAACCATTCTCCTGCTTGGCATAGCATATCGTATCATTCATTACCTGATGCGTTTTTCCTTTATTGAAAGGATTATGGTTTTTACATCTTTAACAAGGTTTAAGTTTTGGGGAAAGGAGAGGTTAAGGTTTTTTAAAGTGACTAGTGACTAGTGACTAGTGACTAGTTGGCTTTGTGGGAGTCATCGGCTTAAAAGGGATTCATACGAAGGGCTCCCTCTCCTTGCCTGCGCTGAGCCTGTCGAAGTGGGAGAGGGCCGGGGTGAGGTGATAGGGTGAATCTGAATTTGAATCATGAATCTTGAATTATGAATCCCTTATCTTTGTACCTCTTCCCGTAAGGGGTTAATTAATTAATATTCCTCAATGAGAAATCTTTCAAAGATCCTCAAATACGCTATCCCGTACTGGGGGTATGCAGCATTGAATGTTATCTTCAACATTATTGGTGTGCTATTTTCGCTGGTGTCGTTTGCTACTATGATACCGGTTTTGAATATCCTATTTAAACTGCAGGCAACTGTTACATCTGCACCCCCGCTGGCATTGAATATAAAGTCGCTTACTCAAAATCTCTATTATCTGGTGAGCATGATGATAGCCAGGTTTGGCGAATTAAAAACATTGTCATTAACATGTCTTTTAATCGTGGTTGTGTTTTTCCTCAAAAACTTTTTCAGATATATGGCCATGTATTATATTGCCGAAGTGAGGAACGGTGTGGTGAAAGATATCAGGAATGCTATGTATAAGAAGGTACTTATACTGCCACTTTCATATTATAGCGATCAGCGCAAAGGCGATATTATGAGCCGCATGACAACTGATGTTCAGGAAGTTGAGTGGTCAATTATGAGTTCCCTTGAAATGATGTTCCGCGATCCGATTACCATTTTATCGTATCTGGCAACACTTTTTATGATGAATTATGAACTGACACTGATGGTGATTATTCTTTTGCCATTGAGTGGACTGCTGATCGGAAGAATAGGAAGAAGTCTTAAACGTACATCTGCCAAGGGGCAGATTAAAATGGGTGAATTGCTTTCTACTATTGAGGAAACGCTGGGTGGATTGAGGATTATTAAAGCTTTTAATGCCATTGGATGGGCAGATGATAATTTCAGGGAAACCAACCATAAATACAACCGGTTAATGGTTAAACTTTACAGGAAACGTGACCTTGCTTCGCCTTTAAGTGAATTCCTGGGCATTGCAGTTTCAGTTTTTGTAATTTACTATGGCGGTCGCATTATCTTATCGCCGGATACAACCATGGATGCCGCCATGTTTATAATGTATATTACAATTTTCTCACAACTTATAAATCCCATAAAGGCCATCAGCACTGCCGCATATAACATTCAAAAAGGGGCTGCATCGGTTGAGAGGATTGAGCATGTGTTAAATGCAGAAGAGGTGATTACTGAAAAGGAAAATCCTACACACATAACAACTTTCAACAATAAAATAGAATACCGTAATGTGAGCTTCAGGTATAATCAGGATTATGTTCTGAAGGATATAAACCTGACTATCCCAAAGGGGAAAACCATTGCGTTGGTTGGTGCATCAGGAAGTGGGAAATCAACACTGGTTGACTTACTGCCCCGGTTTTATGATATTGAAAAAGGCAATATTATTATTGATGATATTCCGATAAAAGACCTCTCAATAAATGATCTCAGGGGATTAATGGGAATAGTGTCGCAGGAAACTATCCTCTTTAACGGGACGGTTTTTGAAAATATCGCTTTTGGAATGAGCAATGTGAGTGAATCGCAGGTTATTGCTGCTGCGAAAGTGGCCAATGCCCACGAATTTATCATGCAAATGCCTGATGGTTACCAGACTAATATTGGTGACAGGGGTATTAAGATGTCGGGCGGACAAAGGCAGCGGTTGAGTATTGCCCGCGCAGTGCTGAAAAACCCGCCGGTACTTATTCTTGATGAAGCAACTTCAGCACTGGATACTGAATCGGAGCGCCTGGTGCAGGAAGCTTTGATCAACCTTATGAAGAATCGCACCAGTATAGTTATCGCTCACAGGCTTTCAACTGTTCAGTTTGCCGATGAAATTGTAGTAATGCAGAAAGGTGAAATCGTTGAAAGGGGTACACACAGCAAACTGCTTGAGCGGGCAGGGGTGTATAAACGGCTTCATGATCTCCAGACTTTTGAGTAGAAGAAGGGCCGGGTAGGACAAGCGGGACGAGTGGGGCTTTTGGAGCGGTAGACATGATTGGATTTGTTAATGATAGTATGATTTTAGATAATCATCATGAAAGAGGAAATTAAGAGAGCAGCAGCAGCCTTACTGCCGGAAATGATTGAAATCAGGCGGCATTTGCATATGAATCCTGAACTGTCAATGAAAGAGGAGAAGACTTCAGCTTTCATAGCCGGCAAATTGGATGAGTATGGAATCAGGTACACCAAGGGCATTGCGATTCACGGCATCGTTGGTTTCATTGAAGGGAAGAATCCTGCCAGCCGCACTATTGCCTTGCGTGCCGATATGGATGCCCTGCCTATTGTGGAGGAAAACAAGTCAGATTACTGCTCAACTGTTCCCGGCGTGATGCATGCATGCGGTCACGATGTTCATATGACCTGCCTGCTTGGGGCAGCTAAAATATTGCACCAACTGCGTGATCAGTTTGAAGGCACAATCAGGCTGGTATTCCAGCCCTCAGAAGAACAGTTTCCCGGGGGTGCTTCAATGATGATTAAAGAAGGCGTTTTAGAAAATCCAAAACCTGCAAAGATGTTCGGTCAGCATGTGCTGCCGACTCTAGAAGCCGGTAAAATAGGACTGAAGCCCGGCAAATACATGGCATCAACCGATGAAGTGTACCTGACCGTGAAGGGAAGGGGAGGGCATGCTGCTACCCCTGAATTGAATATTGATTCTGTTTTGATTGCATCACACATTGTAGTTTCACTTCAACAGATTGTTAGTAGAACTGCGCCACCAACTCTACCTGCCGTATTATCATTTGGAAGATTTATAGCTGAAGGAAGAACCAATATAATCCCAAATGAAGTAAAACTCGCCGGGACGCTCAGGACATTTGATGAGAAGTGGCGTGCTGAAACCCATGAAAGGATCACAAAATTGGCCACAGGCATAGCTGAAAGCATGGGAGGTACATGCGAGGTCTTTATCGACAAGGGTTATCCTTTCCTTGTAAATGACGATGCAGTAACCGCTGAAACAAAAGCCGCCGCCATAGAATACCTTGGAGAAGAAAATGTAGTTGACCTTGAAATGCGCATGACTGCCGAGGACTTTGCCTATTACTCACAAATAGTCCCATCATGCTTCTATCGGCTAGGCATCAGGAATGAAGAAAGAGGCATCATCCACAACCTCCACACATCAAAGTTTGATGTTGATGAAAGCAGTTTAGAAATTGGCGCCGGATTAATGGCGTTTTTAAGTATTAAATAGTTCAAAGGTTGTTCAAAAGTTGTTCAATGTTGTTCAATGTTGTTCAATTTTCTCTATTGTAGTGCTAATTAACAACCTTGAACCCTTCGATAAAAACTCAGGGGAGTCCGCACAGTTTTGAACGCCGAAGGATTTGAACCACCTTTAAACTACTTTTGAACCCTTCGATAAAAACTCAGGGGAGTCCGCGAAGCTTTGAACTACTTTTGAACAATTTTAAGTCAGGTTAAAGAATTCCTTCACTTCATGAATCACCCCGTCATTATTATTATCATGAGCCGTTACATTGCGGGCTGAATCAAACAGATCGGGGTGTGAGTTTTTCATGGCATAGCTGTGGTGTGCCACTTCAATCATTTCACGGTCGTTTAGATAGTCACCAAACGCCATAACTTCTTCCGCTTTTACGTTGCAGTGCTCCATGATCTTTTTTAATGCAGTACCTTTTGATGCGGTTAAGCCGGTCATATCAAGCCATATTTCACCTGCAACTGCAACCCGGCATTTATCTTCAAAGTCTTTAAAGTACTTGTAACTGTGTTCTTCTGATCCTTTAAAATCACACATGGTAAATTTCAGCGGTATATCTTCTACCTTTTGCAGATCATCAACAAGCTCCAGCCTTTTATAGTACTTTTTAGCTTCATCGAGCAGGGGCTGATAATTATCTTCAACATAGGCACCATTTCGGCAACAGAGTATTGGCCATGATTCGGGAGTTTTTCTGCCCTGGTCAATCAGCCGGGCTGTTAATTCAGCCTCAAGCGGATTAATATGGATTTGTTGTGTTCCAAGCATAACCAGGGCTCCGTTCTCAGCAAGGATATAAACATCATTGAGGATTTCAGAAAATTGTTGAGCGATGGTATAATATTGCCTGCCACTGGCTAAAACCCATTGTATTCCTATGTCATGTAATGTGTTACGAAGTTCCCAAAATTCATGGGGCACCTGTTTTTCATCATTCAGTAATGTTCCGTCGAGGTCTGTAATAATTAACTTTATCATCAGATTAGTTTGTTTCAGTGTAGATCAGTTGCAAGCTACTAATATATTAGTATTCCCGATGTTCCTTTAACAAATAATGTTAAACATGTTCAAACATGTTTAATAAAAAATGTCAGGTAACAGGTGGTGATATAGTGAGAATTCATTGCTTTGTTAATCTTTTCACAAGAATTTAGTTACTTTTGCCGTAACTGGATATTAATCCTACATTCTAACCCCATATTTATGCTTATCGTAAGGAAAACTACGCTCTTTACCCTCCTTTTTGTGTGTCTGCTAATCACTTCATTTTCAATTGCTCAAACCCCTGGTTTAATTTACAGGCCTGCAGGAAGTGCTTTAATCAGAACAGTTCTCGATCCGAACGGAGATGGTTTTATTTCAACCTCAATCAATGGTTTTTCAGGCTCTGATTTTGGCACTGCAAGTGAAATGAATATGGTCACTTTGCCGGTGAATGTTTTTGAGCCATCCGGAGACCTCAATACAGGTAGTTCAGGTGGTCATACCGACATAGTGAGTTATGGTAATAATACCAATGAATCATGCTATGTGCTTTACAAAGTGGTAAACAATGTTCCTTACCTGATTGTGCGATTCAGGTTAGGCGGTGCTTCAACATCAACAAAAGGCTATTCGTTGCTTTTGGATGTGGATGGCAATTTTGGAACTATGATCACAGCCAATAACCCTGGTTTTGAGAAAGAGATTGTTCTTCAAACCGGTTCCAATGGAATGGTAGCTGTTTATAATCACACCGGCACAGGTACTGTTCTGGCAAACAGTTACCCGGTTAACGATTATCATCAACGGTCAATTGCACTAAGTACCGTAAATGGAAACCCTGATTATTTCTATGATTTTGTTGTCCCTTACAACGACCTGAATCTGGCAAATCAGCCTGTTAGGATTGCTGTAGCAACAGTAACATCCGCTGCCAGTGGAATATCAGGCACAATCTCTGATTTTAACGGTATAAACGATGCCTTATACAATAATAATCCGGTTACAATATCTACAGCAATTATAAACTCCTTCCCGGCCACACCTATACCTTTATTAACGGCAGGTTTTACTTTCCCACTGGTTAAATCAGCTGTGCCGGTTGTCAACGGAGGCATTAATGTAAATTCCACAAGTATTTCAGGGACATCAACAGAGCCAAATGGAACAATAATAACGGTCTATAAAGGTGGTGTTCAGATTGGTACTGCCACAGTAAATAATAATTCATGGACACTAACAGGTGTATCCACTCTTACACCTGGAAATCTTATTACTGCGACTGCTCTTGCAACAGGAAAAAGTGCTTCGAATCCTTCTGCTCCCGTTGAAGTAACCTCAGTAATTTCCTGTTATACACCTGTGCCTTATAACCTTGTAAGGGGAAACCAACAAACAATAACAGGAAACTTTGCTCATGCAAATGGAGCAACAATTGTAGCCAATACTGTCCGGATCAGACTTTATAACCAGGTTAACACCGGAACAGCAATTACTTACACCGAACTTACAAGCAATCCTGCAACAGTTTATGTTGCCGTTGATGGAACCTGGACATTTGTAACCAACCTTACACAAACGCAGTTTAATGAAGCTACAATTCTGGCCACAGCAACATATAACAGTTGCTTGTCAGGATATTCTTTAGTAAGCAAAAAAACTTCCGGAAATGTTGGTGTAATAACTGCTACCCCAACCATAGTAACTACCCAAATTCTGGCTTCACCTACAGTGGCAAGAACAGTACAGGTAACGAATACTGACGCAACTGCCAGTTATCTTAAATTATATATCAATAGTATTGAAGTTGCAACCTCCCCAACAACCATTACAACAGGAAATTCGTATACATTCACATATACTGGTTTTATTGAAGGTGAAGTTGTAACTGCAAGGGCTCAGTCAATTACGCTCGATTATTGGCTCTCAAATCCAAGCAATGCAATAACTGTAACTGCCTCAACAGTGCAAACTGGTGCACCTTTTATTGCAGGCACTTATGTCTCAGGATCCGGGAAAACGGTATCTGGCACAAGTAACGAGACTGCCGGTACAGTTATTAACCTGTATAAAGCCTCAACAACTTTAATTGGAACAGCTAACGTTACGGCCTATGGAACCTGGGCGGTGACCAATCTCACACTTGCAGCCGGTGATATTTTAACTGCAGCTGCAAAAGCAACGGGTAAAACCATAAGTGGAAATTCTAATTCAGTAACTGTAGCATCTGGCATACCAACCGCTCCTGTTATTACCGGTTCATATTCAGCAGGTGCTACTTCAGTTTCAGGGACAGGGGGCTTAGGCACTGTTACTGTGTTTGTTGACGGAAGTCCTATTGGTACTGCTACTGGTGCTTCATGGACACTCTCAGCTATTCCTGCAGGTCAGATTTATAAGAATGCCATTATTACTGCCACCAATACTCAGAATAATGTCCAGAGTGCTTTTTCGGCTCCTGTAACAGTAACAGGAGTTAACAGCTTTTTGATTACGGCCCAGGGCGGTGGCGCAATTCCAAATCAGATGGCTGGTGTACCCTTTAATATTGCGGTTACAGCTAAGGACGGCTTGAATGGTTCAGGAAATACAGTAGCCACCTATAATAATAAGGTGGTTATTTCAAGTAATTCATTCCTTCTTGCAGGTGGAGGCGAAACTTCAAACTTCGGTTCAGGAGTTCTGTCGTCGCATACTTTAAGTTTGAAAAATGCCGGAAACAATAAAACAATCACAGCTATAAGTACTGATGATCCAACAGCTTTCGGAACAGCTACAGTTAGCCTGGTTTCACCTAATGTTGTTAACAAACTGGTTATTAATGCTCCTGCCGATTTTATCGCAGGCAACAGGGCATCATATACGATTACCCGGACTGATGCTTATGATAATCCGGTGACAACAGGCGCTCTCACTGTATATCTTTTTAGTTCGGGGACAAGCGGGTTATTTTTTGATGGAGCAACAAGTGGAAACCAGGTAACCTCAATAATTATCCCTGATGGGCAATCAACCGGAAATATCTGGTTTTATGCTGATAAGGCAAGTGACTATACAATCACAGCTTCTGATGCACCATCACCAAATGGCAATACGGGTTTAATTGATGCATCGGATGCAGTTTCTGTTACTGCGGCTACTGCTTCAAAATATATCGTCACGTCCCCCGCTTCAGCACCCCTTGGATCAAATGTCAATTTAACGGCAACATTAACTGACACCTATGGAAATACTGTTAATACCCCGGGTCTTACAGTGAATTGGAGTTCTACCAATGGTGGTACATTCTCTAATCCTACAAGTGTTACCAATGGTTCAGGAGTGGCAAATGTTTCTTTTACAGTAACCGGAAGTATAGGGACACAGCACACAATTAATGCAGTAACGGGAAGCTATTCAGGGTCAGCAGACATTTTGGTTATTGACAATGTTGTAACATGGAACGGATCATTGAACAGGGATTGGGCAACTCCGGTTAACTGGACACCCAATGTTGTTCCCAACCAGTATATTGCTGCCAATATTCCAGCCGCTGTACCAAACTATCCTTTAGTAATGGAACCTGCCGGAAATCCAGCAACTTGCAGGGAGCTCAACATTTATTCAGGAGCTTCTGTAACAATTGGGGCAACAGGCGCTTTAACAGTAATTAATACTATTGCTAATAATACCGGAATAACAGGTCTTGTGATCGAAGATGGCGGCAGCCTGCTTAACAATACGACCTCAGTTCCCGCAACCGTCAAAAGGTTTATAACCGGGAACACTGATTTCCACCTTCTCTCAGTGCCGGTTACTTCTTCAACTTTCGGTGCTCCGTTTAACCCTTCTCAGTATTTCAATATCTGGATAAGGCGATATGACGAACCATCAGGCGACTGGAGTAACTATTTATACTCTGAGAATTTTGTTGTTGGTACAGGATACAGCATCTATATGGATAACACCATTCCTTCAACAACAGCTAATTTTACCGGAATCCTTAATGTTTCTCCTTTAACGCCTGTTCTTTCAAATGCAAATCCCGGGACAAATGCCGACCGTAAAGGATGGAACCTTGTTGGAAATCCTTATGCATCAGCCATTGACTGGGACCTTGGGAGTTGGAACAGAACAAATGTTGATGGTGCCGTTTATGTGTGGAAAGATGCAATTGGAAACTATGTTAACTGGAATGGATTGGCAGGCGATCTAACTAACGGAATTATTCCTGTTGCTCAGGGGTTCTTTGTGAAGGTTACAGGTGGTACACCATCAATTACAATTCCTGCTGATGCCAGGGTGCATAGCAGTCAGGGTTTTTATAAGGGTACTTCAAACGTTTTAAGAATTGGCGTAACAACCCCTATAAATTCATATAGTGATGCAACGTTTATTGGCTTTACAGGAGGTTCGACCAGCGGGTTTGACAATTCATTGGATGCCTGGAAGCTTTTTGGAGAATTGGAAGCACCTCAGATATACACCAAAATTAACGGTGATAACGTGTCAATAAATATGATGCCGGAAATTGAAAGTGCAGTTGAGTTACCGCTTTATTTTGAAGCCGGTGTAGCGGGTAATTACACACTTACATTCTCAGGTATGGAAGCAGCTGGTGAAGGCACAATTTATGTTAACGACCTTTTGACAGGTACAATACAGGATATACGGAAAAATGCTGTATATAATTTTAATGCTGAGACAGGTGCTGATGCCTTACGTTTCAAACTTGGATTTAATCCTTTGGGTGTTAACGAAATTCATGTTAACCCTGATATTTTGGTATTTGCAACAAACGGAAAGATCAAAGTTCAGTTACCTGGTTCAACAAATGCAAAAATTATAGTTACAAACCTTGCAGGACAAATTATTTCGAATACCGAATGCAGCAATATAAACGAAACGACAATAAACAAAGTTGTTACCCACGGTTTATATCTCGTTACAATAATTACTGCAGATTATTCTGTTACCAGAAAAATCTTTATTAAATGATAAAAATTAACGTAAATAACAACAACAAAAAGTAATATCAACCCCCATGAAAAAGAGAACAATTGTGCTTGCCATAGCAATACTTGGTCTTGTTACTGCCCTTCAGGCTCAGCCAAGACCTGAAGGTAATTCCAACGGAAGTCAGGTTACGGGTCCGCCGATTGGTGGTTCAAATGGAGGAAGCGCTCCAATTGGTGGCGGACTCTTCATTTTATTGGCAATGGGTGCCGGTTATGCAGGTCGTAAACTATATATTACCCATAAAGAAGAAACTCTTTAGGTTGCAGGGCGTTTTGCTATTATATACTAATTTTACTACAAACTTACTATATGACAGACAAAACAGAATCTGTTAACTACCAACAACTGATTGACAAAACAGCCGGTTATGTGGAGAGTGAACTTAAGGAAGCGGA
The DNA here is from genome assembly GCA_035298745.1 of Lentimicrobium sp. Lineage (GTDB taxonomy): Bacteria > Bacteroidota > Bacteroidia > Bacteroidales > Lentimicrobiaceae > Lentimicrobium. Next base: position 49,042 of record DATGXS010000027.1, read on the forward strand.
AGGCGGGCATGATTGGCACCATATAAAGCGTGTATGGAATAACGCACTTTATATTGCCAAAAAAGAGAAGAAAGGCGATTTACTTGTAATTCAGCTTGCCGCATTATTGCATGACATTGCCGATGCCAAATTTCATAATGGCGACGAAACTATTGCGCCCCGTAAAGCACGGAATTTTCTGCATTCATTAAATATCAACGAGGATGTTATTGAACATGTGATTAACATCGTTGAGAATATATCTTACAGAAAACGCAACCAGGTCAGTTCGTTTAATTCAATTGAACTTCAGATAGTACAGGATGCCGATCGGCTGGATGCCATTGGCGCAATAGGAATTGCACGTGTTTTCAATTTCGGTGGCTTTAAAAACCGTCCATTATATGATCCTTCTGACAGTCCGTCAATCGGACCCGGATTAGAAACAAATATGAACGATCTTGTGTCTGATGGGGGTTCTTCTCATAAAACCACGAATGGAAACAGCAGCAGGATGGTGAATAATGTCAGCAGCCACACAATTGGTCATTTCTACGAAAAGCTATTATTGTTAAGCGATATGATGAATACCAAAACAGGCCGTAAACTTGCAAAAGAACGTCACGATTTTATGGTTTTATTTCTCAACCAGTTTTATAAGGAATGGAATGGGAAATTTTAAATCACAGACTTAAAACAGACTATTTACCGCATCTTCATATTCCTCAAATGACCTGGCTTTTTTAATGGTTCTTTTTACTTGTTGAGGATCGGCGAAAAGGTGTTCGAGGTAATCCCAATACTCCTTTAACAGGTTTAATAAGGTCAGGCGGTCGTTTAAATCATTTCTGTAACCGAAATACAAATCATCGAGGAAGTTTTTTAGCCTTTTCATCCTGTTGGTTTCATTTCGTATTCCTTTTATTTCTTCGGCTAAAAATGGGTTATACAACAAACCCCTTCCAATCATCCATGTTGTTACCGTTGGCAGAAGCAAAGCAGTATGCTTAAAGTCTTCATGAGTGCAGATATCACCATTATGAACAAATGGAATATGGAGTAGTGGAATGATATTAGCCATTGCAAAATGGTCAGATTTGCCTGAATACAATTGACGGCCGATTCTTCCATGGACAGTCAGCTCAAAGATTGGGTAATCATTTAAAACAGGGATTAACTTCATTATTTCTTCAGGCTTCTCATAACCTAATCTGCATTTGATTGAGAAAGAGAGTGGCATTGAAGGCATAACTTCATCGAGGATTTCATGAACAACATCAGGATAGGGTAATAATCCTGAACCTCGCTTTTTATCAGCAACCTGGGCATGCGGACAACCCATATTCCAGTTAATTTCTTTAAATCCCAGACTTTCACAAATTCGGGCAAACCGCAATATTTCATTCGGGTCTTTGCTTAAGATTTGCGGAACAATAGCCGGCTTTCCAAAAGATAAATGCTGTAATTCACGTTGCTTTCGGTCAGATAACCTGGTTTCATGGTCAATATGGGCAAAAAAAGGAGTGTAGTATTTATCAACCCCCATGAAATGAGATGAATAAACGCGTCGGAATGTATGAGTTGTAATACTCTGAAAAGGAGCGAAGTATATTATAGGTTGTCCATTCATTATTTTGCAAAAGTAAGATATACTATGCTTGCAAACCCACTTAAATACCTTTGCACCCAATTAGCAACATTTTTATAGATTATTATGTGACAATATATGTGGACAATTAGGCTATAGTTTGACTATATTTGTATTTCTATGGGTGTTGATTGATCTTTTTTATAACATAATGTGTTTAAGTTGACTAATTAATTAAACCAAACATTAACTAAATTAAAATCACATGAAAAAGGTAGTACTAACTCTTTTGGTAGCCGTTTTGGCTTTGCAGATTTCAGCACAGGAAAGCACTTTTAACAAAGGCGACAAGGTTTTAAACCTTGGAATTGGCCTGGGAAATGCGCTGTATGGCTCAGGCTATACTTCTAAAATGATTCCTCTGTCAGCATCTTTTGAAGTGGGTGTGGCAGACGGGATTGCTGATAAAGGAACTATTGGTGTTGGGGGTTATGTTGGATACTCAGGAGCAAAATGGGAGTACCTGGGATGGGGATATAAGTTTACCAATTTTATCATTGGTGCCAGAGGAACTTTTCATTATCCGCTTGTTGAGAAACTTGATACTTACGGTGGTTTATTGTTAGGATACAACTCAGTGAGTACGAAGGATATAGGCAACGTTGATCCTTTATATAATTTTAGTTGGGAAGACAGTGGTTTAGTTTACTCACTTTTCTTGGGAGGACGTTATTATTTTACTGACAATGTAGCTGGTTTTGCTGAATTAGGAAGCGGTATATCATACTTGACTATCGGTGCAGCATTCAAATTCTAAACTTTGATTATCTTAATTAAAAAGGCTGCCTGCTGGCAGCCTTTTTAATTTAAAGTTAACTGAAAAGATGGAGAGTGACCTCTTGATTAATTTCTGGAATCAGCCTGAATCTTTTTTATCAGACGAAAAAACAACCGGTGGTTTTATTAACTTTGAATCAAGGTATGTTGTCAATCAACAATTGTCGCTCTTTCTTGGAATTGATGGCAAGACCAAAGGTTGGATGATTGATGAACCTGATTTGAAAAGTAATTACTCTGTTCAGGCAGGGTTTAAATTTAACCTAACAGAAAGGAGAAATCAATGAAAAAAGCAATCCACTGGATACCACGTGTTCTTACCATCATTGCAATACTGTTTGTGAGTGTTTTTGCCCTCGATTCTTTTGCACCTGAATTAACGCTCAAACAACAAATACTTGGATTTCTCATTCATTTGATACCTTCATTTATTTTATTGGTACTGTTAATTGTTGCATGGAAGTACAGATTTGCAGGAGGCGTTATTTTTATTGCCATAGGAATTGCAATGAGTATGTTCTTGTTTATTATGAACTTTAACAGAAATCCTGATCTCTGGGTAACGCTTGGAATAATGGCATCAATTGGTTTTCCGTTCTTCATCTCAGGTATTCTCTTTGTTGTAGATCATTTTTTTGGAGAAGGTAATAAGGTTAATTCCCAAGAATCCAAATGATTACTTTTGTGCCTTAATAATTACTGAGCATGAAAGTTAACGGCAGACACTATAAGACTATCTGGCTGGAATCGTCGGAAGTAGTGATGATTGACCAGAATAAGCTTCCTTTTGAATTTACCCTGCACCGTTGTGTTGATTATAAATCAACCTGCACTGCCATAATCAACATGACCGTTCGTGGTGCAGGGGCTATTGGTGCTGCTGCCGGATTTGCAATGGCACAAGCATTCATATCAGGAACTGATCCTGAAAAAGCCAGATTGGAAATTATTAATACCCGCCCTACAGCACGAGACTTATTTTATGCTGTTGATAAAGTGTATTCAGCAGGCATGGTAAATTACACTTCAAGTGATAATGAAGGAATAAAAGAAGCAATTAAGGCTGCACAGGAAGTTGCACATGAAAATGAAAATGCAGGAAAGGCAATCGGCATCTATGGAAATGAGTTATTTAAGCCTGGTGCAAGGGTTTTAACCCATTGTAATGCAGGCTGGCTTGCCTTTGTCGATTATGGAAGTGCCCTTGCACCAATTTATGAGGCACATCATGCCGGGAAGAATATTCATGTTTATGTGGATGAAACACGTCCCCGCGGACAAGGGGCTCGTTTAACTGCCTGGGAACTTAATAATGAGGAAGTTCCGCATACAATCATTCCTGATAATGCAGCAGCTTTGTTAATGTCACGTGGAATAATCGATCTTGTAATTACAGGTGCCGACCGCATTGCTGCAAATGGAGATACAGCCAACAAAATCGGTACATTGGAGAAAGCAATTCTTGCTAAGCACTATGGAATTCCCTTTTATATTGCAGCCCCTTCATCAACAATCGATTTGAACACTAAGACCGGAAATGACATTATAATAGAAGAACGCTCACAGGATGAAGTATTGAAACAAACAGGCATGGATGAGAACGGAACACTGCACACAGTACTTGTTGCCTCACCTGGCTCACCAGCCTACAATCCGGCATTTGATGTAACCCCTGCTGAATTTATTACAGGGTATATTTCAGAGAAAGGAATCACTTCATCCAATATTCTCCTAAAAGAGAATAACATTAAATTGCCGAACAATTAATTAATTAATTGAAAATAACTAGTCACTAGTCACTAGTCACTAGTCACTAGTTACTAGTTACTAATTACTAGTTACTAACAAATCACTAATCACTCAATGACACGTTGTCCCTGGCCCTCAAATGATGAATTAATGATCAGGTATCATGATGAAGAATGGGGTGTACCCCTTCATGACGACCGAAAACTGTTTGAATTCTTAGTGCTTGATGCTTTTCAGGCAGGATTAAGCTGGAAAACAATACTTCACCGGCGCGAAGGGTTCCGAAAAGCATTTGATGATTTTGATCCGTATAAAATTGCAGAATACACCGACGATGATTTCCAGCGGTTAATAAATGATGCAGGTATTATTCGTAACAAGGCAAAGATTAGTGGTACAATAAAGAATGCAAAGGCATTCATTAATGTGGTTGAGGAGTTTGGCAGTTTCGATAAATATATCTGGCAGTTTACGGGTTATAAAACCATCCAGAACCACTGGGAGTCAAATAGTATGGTGCCAGCCTTCAGTGCTGAATCTGATGCCATGAGTAAAGATATGAAGAAGCGTGGATTTGCTTTTTGTGGCTCAACCATTTGCTATGCCTTCATGCAAGCTGCCGGAATGGTAAATGACCATCAAACGGATTGCTTTCGTTATCAGCAACTTACCTGATGAAGATATTGCTGAGAGTCATTACATTAAGCCTTCCCATTCTTTTATTGCCTACTTTTGTAAACGATGAATTTTGCAAAACGCCCTATTACCGATTGGCTCCCCATATCTAAAGATGATCTCGATAAGCGGGGATGGAACGAAGTGGATGTTATTATAGTATCGGGCGATGCATATATTGACCATCCTTCTTTCGGAGCTGCGGTGATTGGAAGAATCATTGAAAAACAAGGATTAAGAGTCGCTATTTTACCACAACCCAACTGGCGTGATGATTTGCGCGATTTTAAAAAATTGGGGAAACCAGGATTGTTTTTTGGAGTTACTGCCGGAAACATGGACTCAATGGTTAACCATTATACGGCAAACAAGCGCCTGAGGTCAGATGATGCTTACACTGCGGGTGCCATGGCTGGTTTTCGTCCTGATTATGCTGCAATTGTTTATAGTCAGATCCTGAAAAAGCTCTATCCTGATGTGCCTGTTATTCTTGGAGGGATTGAAGCCTCCATGCGGCGACTTACCCATTATGACTATTGGAGCGACTCAGTGAAACCAGGAATTCTTTCAATGTGTGGTGCTGATATGCTGGTTTATGGAATGGGTGAAAAAAGCATTGTTAGGGTCGTAGATCACCTTAAAGCCGGTAAGAAACTCAATGAACTTCAGGATGCTGAACAAACAGCCTATAGAATTGCTGCTTCAAATGAACTGATAAAAAAGGAAGGATGGCAAACCATTGAATTGCCATCGCATGAAGACTGTTTAAAGGATAAGGCTCTCTTTAGTAAGCACTTCAGGATTTTTGAAGAGGAATCAAACCGATGGCAGGGAGCCCGGCTTGTTGAGAAAGAAGGACAGGTTCTTACCGTAATAAACCCACCCTATCCACCTATGGAACCGGGTGAACTAGATGCAGCTTTTGAACTGCCCTATACACGTGAGCCACATCCCAGGTATTTGAAACGCGGTGCTATACCTGCCTTTGAAATGATCCGAAACTCCATAAATCTTCACAGGGGATGTTTTGGAGGTTGTGCTTTTTGCGCAATCTCTGCCCACCAGGGCAAGTTTGTTGTCAGCAGGTCAGAGAAATCTATCCTGAGAGAAGTTGAAGAAGTTGCAGCTCATCCTGATTTTAAGGGACATATCACTGATATGGGAGGTCCCTCTGCTAACATGTACCTGATGTCGGGTGTGGATAAAAGTCGTTGTATGAAATGTAAACGGCCTTCGTGTATATTTCCTAATATCTGTCGCAATTTGAATACTGACCACAGGCCAATGACCGACCTATACAGACAGGCACTCAGGGTTAAAAATGTCAAACGAATTTCTATTGGCAGTGGTATCAGGTATGATATGCTGGTTGGCAGGACTGAAGCTGAGAGCAAAGCTTATGGCCTTGACGAATATATGAAGCAGGTGATTACCAAGCATGTATCGGGCCGATTGAAAGTTGCGCCTGAACACAGTTCGCCCGAAGTATTGAAGATTATGCGCAAACCCCATTACCGCACGTTTCATCAGTTTAGTCAGAAATTTGATGAAATTAACCGTTCTGCAGGATTAAAACAGCAGTTAATACCTTATTTCATCTCAAGTCACCCCGGCAGCCAGTTACAGGATATGGCTGAATTAGCTTGTGAAACCAAACTACAGGGTTTCAGGTTGGAACAGGTCCAGGATTTTACGCCAACCCCAATGACACTTGCAACAACAATGTATTATACCGGCCTTGACCCATATACCATGAAACCAGTTTATGTTGCAAAAACCCGCGAGCAAAAACTTGACCAGCAACGATTCTTCTTCTGGTATAAACCTGAAAACAGGCATTGGTTGCAAACAACCCTCCGAAAAATTGGAAGATCCGATTTAATCCAAAAACTTTCGAAGTAAGTTCAAAGTTGTTCAAAGGTAGTTTAAGGTTGTTCAAGGTTGTTCAAGATTGTTCAAGGTAGTTCAAGATTGTTCAAGGTAGTTAAACGCTGGTGGTCTAGCTTGTTTGGGTTTTTTAGAAGTTCCGTAATTTTAACCACTTTTGAACCCCTTGAACCATTTTCAACTATTTTCAACCAATTTCTTCATTTGCTTTAACACCTCTTCCCAGTTTTTCTCTGAGTGATTACGCTGCTTTTTAGAATGGTTATTGGTCTGGGTAATAAGGACCGATGTTCCTTCAGTAATTTCAGCAAGCTCATAAGTGATGGTATTATAATTTTCATGCTTGTCAGGCAGGTCAGATAGTTTACTGAAATAAGAATATTTGAGAGAGTAAGGGGGGTCAATCAATAGAATAGTCCCTTTATCTTCATAAAGCTTCCCATTCCATATTCCGCGCCACGTAATAGATTTCCCGGTTTCCCAGTCTGATTCAACTTTGGTACCAAACATATACTGCCTTATTAGTTCAGGATCTGTGAGTGCTTTCCAGACTTTCTCGATTGGAGCTTCCATTTTGACGGTTACGCGGGCAATTAGTTCATTCTCAAAAGTATGAACTATCCTATCGATGACACCTTTTAACAGCATATTGAATTCTTCGGGTTTTTCTATCATCGGATAATGACCGGTTCCATGCAGTGTAAGTAGTTCATAACCGTTTTGGCAATGGTTCGCCAGGCCTTGTTCGTTGGTTGGAACATTGTCACTATTGATCAGGTAGAGCATTTGTGGGACAAGGTCAAGTTTTCCGGGGATATTTGCATAGTTGGCTGAAAAGCCTTTGAATGTTGCGATTCCAACCTTTGGATCAACCTTTGAAAAATCTTTTAAAACGCGTTCTTTTACTTTTATCGGAGTCGTATCAGTAAACATGGAACTTTCAGCATAAGATTTCACTGCTTGCTGATAATCATCTAAAAGTTTTACGGAATAATCCACAAGCATAGCCCTTGTCTCAGGAGTCATTTCAATGCCAACAGATTTAAGTGTATCAACCGCTATCAGTCCGATTATTTCGTCAGGCGAAGATTTTACAGCCACATCAATCATAATACCTCCCGACATGGAATGCCCGGCAATGATAATATTTTCCAGTCCGAGGTGTTTTATAAAATCACGTACATCAAGGGCATATTCTTCCATTGACCAAACGGTACGTTCAGGAGCTTTAGAATCACCAAAGCCGGGAAGGTCCAATGCATAAACAGAATAGTTATCCTTTAGAAGATCGATTTGTTCTTTCCAGTAGGAACTGTCGATGCTCCAACCATGCAGGAAAATGATATTTATCTTTCCATCGCCCTCATGGCGATAATTCAGAGTCACTTTATCTGCCCTGATTTTTATTTTTTTTTCAGCCATTGTAATTGATTCTTTCCAAAAGAAACCTATCAAATGACATTTAGGTTCAACTTTCTCTTAACTTACTCCTGTAAAAACCATAGGTGAGATAAATAACCAACCCTATTATAAGCCATATTAAAAATCTCAGCCAGTTGGTAATGCCAAGCTGTGACATCAGATAGAAGTTAGTAATGAGTCCCAGGACCGGAATAAGCGAGAGCCGTTTGATTATTGATAAGATTGTAACCGTGACAGCCACGAGTATAAATGAAAAGTGAGGAATTTTATGTTTTAAAACATCCCAGATTGAATCACCTGGTTGTTGGGTGAAGCTGAATATTTCCCTGATATCTTTCATATCTGTAGCAAAAAGTGCCAGGAAGACAGCAATCCATATAAGCGGCAGCCATTTGCGACTGTCAAAATAAGGTACCCTGAATTTGCCTGTGCCTTTTCCACCAAGTTTTCCAGTGGGGGTTTTATGGCCGTCAAGTATAAGTATTCCGCCTGATACAAGGACAAATGCAAACAAAGTACCAATGCTGGTGAGGTCGGTAACCTCTGTAAGATTCATAAATAATGACGGGACAGCAACCAAAACACCGGTTATAATAGTTGAAAATGCCGGTGTACGATATTTTTTATGCAGTCGGGAAAACCTGGGTGGCAGTAACCCATCGCGACTCATGCTCATCCAAATGCGTGGTTGCCCAACCTGAAAAACCAGCAGTACACTGGCCATTGCTATAACAGCACTTAAAGCGATAATACCCGACAGCCATGTCAGGTGGAGTTTCTGGAATACGAATGCAAGGGGATCAGCTACACCGAGGAATTTATAGCTCACCATACCTGTAAGAACAAGACTTGTGGCAACATACAGGATTGTAGTAATGAGAAGAGAAAGGAACATTGACCTGGGCAGATCTCGTTTTGGATCTTTACATTCTTCAGCAGTGGTGGATATGGCATCAAAGCCGATATAAGCAAAGAAAACACCTGACACACCTTTCAACACTCCTGTAATTCCATTGGGCGCAAAGGGAGACCAGTTTGCAGGATTTACATAAAAAGCCCCCACTGCTATTATAACCAAAAGGATGGCTATTTTAAGTACAACCATAATATTGCCGGCAGTTTTTGATTCATGTATGCCAACAAAAACAAGCCAGGTAATGGCAACCACAATAAGAAATGCAGGAATATCGGCTATCAGGCGTACACCTGCTATCATTGGTGCGGTGGCCCATGCATAGTAGGCTTCACTTAGTCCCGATGGTAATGCAGCAAATGAAAGACCATCGGCCATAAGTTTAGTTGCTTCAGCAAATCCTCTTGAAGCACTCAGGTAATCAATTGCCAGATAATCAGGAATACTTATGCCAAGTCCTGACAGAAGTCCTACAAAGTAACCCGACCATGAAATAGCCACAGCAATATTTCCGACAGCATATTCCATAATCAGGTCCCAGCCAATGATCCAGGCAATAAGTTCCCCGAAACTTGCATAGGCATATGTATAAGCGCTTCCGCTTAATGGAATTGATGAAGCAAATTGTGCGTAACAAAGTGCTGAGAAACCGCATGCAATTGCACTAAACACAAAAAGCAGTGAAACAGCAGGACCTCCGGCAGCTGCCGCATTGCCAATAGTACTAAAAATACCGGCACCAACAATAGCCGCTATTCCAAGAGAGGTAAGGTCCCTAACACCCAGATCACGCTTCATTTCCCTGCCAGCTTCATGCTCGGCATCAGCATGGGCCATAATCATTTCAATTGACTTGCGGCGGAGTAATGATTTAAACTTCACATCAGAGGTATTATGTGCCCAAATATAACACAATTCTTATTCCAATAATGGCCTATAACGCTAGATCCCAACAATAGGAGAAATATCAAAATATTATATGCCCGTCCACACCAAACCACAATCTTTTGCGTTAGCATATAATACCCCCTTTTCCTGTTAGTATTCAACTGTATCAATATAAACCATGCATAGTTCAAAGATGAACACTTTGAAATATACAGTTACTTGAATATTTTCCTGAAACTCTTGTTTTTTAAGGGTTTCAGTGTTTGGCACAAAAAGTGTAAAAGAACTGCTAACAGCATACATTTCCTGTCATGATTGAACTGAAGAACCTCAATAAGTCGTATATAACCGGACATAATTCATTACATGTTTTAAAAGGCATTGACCTGAAAATTGAAGCCGGTGAGTTTGTTTCTATCATGGGCTCCTCGGGATCAGGAAAATCAACCTTGCTTAATATTATTGGCATGCTTGATGAGTACGATACCGGTGAATATTTCCTTGATAAGTCCCTTATACGCAGCCAGTCAGAAACAAAGGCTGCCGCCCTTAGGAATAAGTACATAGGTTTTGTATTCCAATCGTTCAACCTTATATCCTTTAAAAATGCCGTTGAAAATGTGGCATTACCGCTTTATTACCAAAATGTAAGCAGGAAAAAAAGGAACAAAATAGCGATGGAATATCTGGACCGTATGGGTTTGAAGGATTGGGCGGAGCATATGCCAAATGAACTCTCGGGAGGTCAAAAGCAGCGTATCGCAATTGCACGCGCACTCATCTCCAAACCAAAGGTAATACTTGCCGATGAGCCAACCGGCGCATTAGACACAACCACCAGTTATGAAGTAATGCAGTTACTCAGGGAAATAAACCAGGAGGGTATTACTATCATTATTGTAACCCATGAAAATGATATAGCCCATATGACCAAGAGGATCATTCACCTGAAGGATGGTTTGATTGAGCATGAGCAACTGAACGGACATTCGCAAACCAATACAGAAAATAAAGAAATAGTCATCTGAATTTAGCAAATATCTGACAACCATGTTCGATACAGATAAATGGAACGAAATACTGAGCACCATACGTAAGAATAAGTTGCGAACTTTCCTTACGGGTTTCAGCGTTGCGTGGGGTATTTTCATGCTGATTATTCTTCTTGGTTCAGGAAATGGTCTTGAGAACGGAGTGAAGAAAGAATTTGAATCTTCGGCCAAGAACACTATATGGATATGGAGTGGTCAAACAAGCCTCCCCTATAAAGGCATGAAACCGGGCCGCAACATTCAGATGAAGAATGACGACTATTCTGAAATCAGAAGGACTATTAAAGCTATCGATCAAGGATCACCCCGTTATGATATGTGGGGCAATAATATACTCTCATACAAAAAGCAAAATGGAACATTTAACATCCGCACTGTATTCCCTGATTACCAGTTCATTGAGAAACTTGGGATTTCTGAAGGAAGGTTCATTAATAGTACTGACGTCGCGCAGTACCGAAAAGTTACCACAATCAGCACGCAGGTGCGCGATGCACTCTTTAAGGGAGAAGAGCCGTTAGGAAAATATATCAATGTTAAAGGAATACCGTTTAAGGTTATTGGTGTATTCACTGACGATGATGGCAGGGATGAGAATATGCGTATGGTTTACATTCCTATTACAACAGCACAAAGAATATTTGCCGGTAATAATGACATCCATACCATTGCAGTTACTGTCGGCGACGCCACAGCTGAAGAAAGCAAGCAGATTGAGAATAGCATAAAGTCGAAGTTGGCTTCAATACACAAATTTGATGTCAACGATCCACGGGCAATCGGCACATGGAACAGTGTTGAAGAATTCACCCGTTTCCAGAAACTGTTTGCCGGGATTCGCTTATTCATCTGGATTATTGGTTTTGGAACTATCGTTGCCGGCATTGTTGGTGTCAGTAATATTATGATGATTGTTGTAAAAGATCGAACCAAGGAAATAGGTATACGAAAAGCAATAGGAGCTACTCCCTGGAGTATTATCAGCCTGGTATTGCAGGAGGCTGTCCTCATTACATCTTTTGCAGGATATATCGGACTGGTGCTGGGAGTTGTAGTGCTGGAAACAGTAGGGTCAAAAATTGAGTCTAACTTCTTCTCACATCCTGAAGTTAATTTGCATGTGGCAATTTACGCTCTCATTCTTTTAGTGTTCAGTGGAATGGTGGCCGGATTTATCCCGGCAAGGAAAGCTGCAGCTATCAAACCCATTGAGGCGCTTAGAGACGAATAAAAGGAAAAGGGAAAAAGGAAAAAGTGAAACAAAGGCTAAAGGCTAAAGGCTAAAGGCTAAAGGCTAAAGGCTAAAGGCTAAAGGCTAAAGGCTAAAGGCTAAAGGCTAAAGGCTAA
>DATGXS010000028.1:0-2612 GCA_035298745.1 Lentimicrobium sp.
ACCAATTCCCGGAACTGTTCTTTTCGACAGAATGGGAGCTCATGACAGGATCGTCAGAAATAATTACCCTCATGATTGGAGATTATACGATGGTACAAAAGCAGTATTAAACATGCCTTTACTGACAAACCATGAAATTAGCGCTGCTATGGAAAATATATGGTTGAGTTTGTATAGTAAAGAACCTGTGAGACGTCGATTGTTTAAGACCTTATTTACTACACGCAGCTTTAAAACTGCTTATTGGTCTTATGGTATTAATCATGCATACAGCAGAATGTGCCTGGAAGGTATTTATAATATTGATGGCAAAACAGACAAGGATAAGAACGGTAAAAGGTCACTATATTTAAGACTGACTGATAAATTAGTGTGGCTGCTATACCAATTTGCATGGAAAGGTATCACCAGGAGTTTCACCGGTAAATAAAACAAAAAATAGAATTGCAATAAAGGAACAATAATTCAGAACCCTGAATGCGATTATACCCTTGACTCAATAATTTTGTAAATATCCTCAACAGTTTTTGAATTTGCGATGTCTTCAGCATTTATGGTAACATCGTATTCAGTTTTAACCATTGCAATAAGAATCAACGCATTAATGGAATTCCACTCGAAAACTTCCCTGAAAACACTTTCGGGTTTTAATGTGCCCGGCTGTATATCGTCAAATTCTTCCTCTATCCTGGTAATAAATTCGCTTATATTCATTAAAGTAGTATGTTATAGGTTGTGGCAAAGTTAAAATAATTTATTTAATCAAGGTGCTGATTTTTAGATAAAAACACTCGATAAAGTATGTAACTTTTTGTATACTTGCAAAATCAATCCCCCAATAAAAAGACCTGTTAGTTGTGAATAATTTGAAAAAGAGAAAGTTGGTTTTGGTGAATCCGGCCAACGAAGCAAGGAAGGGCTTTATTAATGATGTAAGTACTAAATTTATGCCTATCGGGTTGGGAATAGTGGCAGCACTTACGCCCGAAAACTGGGAAGTTGAACTTATTGATGAAAGCTATGAAAAGTTCGAGTACCTGGAGGCTGATCTCGTAGGTATTACTGCATTTACGGCAAACGCCTGGAGGGCTTACCAAATATCTGAAATATACAGGCAAAAAGGTGTTACTACAGTAATGGGTGGCATCCACGCTAGTATGAATACCTCAGAAGCAGTGCAATACTTCGATTCAGTTGTTACACGTGATGCAGAAGGAGCCTGGCCTCAATTAATAAATGATTTTGAGTCAGGAAATCTGAAAAAAATCTATGATGGCGGGTATGTACCCATTGAGCAAATTTCGCACGTCAGGAGAGATATCTTTCATAAGTATCCATATGTATACGACCTGGTTCAAACATCAAGAGGTTGTCCGATGGGATGTGAATTCTGCTCCGTTACACATATGTGCGGTCAGCAGTACCGTGAGAGAGACATTGAAGACGTACTGAAAGAACTTGCTGAAACTGAACGGAAGTTATTATTCTTTGTAGATGATAATCTAGTAAACAATAAGAAAGGTGCCGAGGAACGAGCTATAGCGCTCTTTAAAGGCATGGTTGATAGAGGCATGCATAAGCACTGGCTCTCACAGGTCGCAGTTAATTTTGCTGATAATGAAGAAGTACTTTATTGGGCTTCAAAAGCAGGTTGCAGGTTAGTACTTATGGGAATTGAAGCTGAAAAAGCTGACGCGTTGAAGGATATGCGTAAGAACCTGAATCTTAAGCGTGGTGCCGATAGTTATGAATCAATGTTTGAAAGAATACACAAATATGGTATAGGAATTCTGGGGACTATGATCTTTGGAATGGATAGTGATACGAAGGAAGATTTGCTTGCCCGTCGTGATTTCATCCTTAATAGTGGTATTGATTGCTATCAGTGCACAATAATTACTCCACTACCTGGTACTACCTTATACAATAAAATGGAAAGTCATCCGGGAAAAATAGTAATGACAAATTATCCTGCTGACTGGCAACACTACCATTGCATGAAAGCTGTCATAAATACTCCCAAGATGAGTAGTAAGGATTTGGAAGAAGTGATGCGTGAGATTTGGTTAAGTCTGTACAATAAAGAATCTATCAGGCGCAAATTATTCGCAACAATTACAAAGACCGGTAATTACGAGACAGCCTATTGGACCTATGCCTCAAATCATAACTATGGACGAATGGCATTGGAAGAGATCATTCAAAAGGATCCAAATGGTGTGACCAACAATATGGAATGGAAAAATAAAAAAAGATCGTTTTATTTATGGCTCACCGATAAGGCTCTTTTACTGATCTATATATTTAAATGGTCAAAACTTGCTAAAAAATATGCAGCTGAAGATGATAAAAATCATTTAGCCTATAAAAGGAAAGTAGTTAAGGAAGAAGTTGCATAACCTACAAATACTTAGTGTGTCTCTGGCTTTTATGAAAGAGATACAAGAATTTAACGTACACCGTTACCGTAAAATATTATCATGGAAATCTCCGGCAAGGTAACGCTGGACCAGCTTATACCGCTGGAGTTTACCGCTTGATGTTTTAGGTATTTCATTTGAACGTACCATTACCAATTCATCCAGAGTGATTCCAAGGGTACTTCGCAGCAG